>NZ_SSXC01000151.1 GCF_021699055.1 Blastococcus sp. MG754426
GCGGCCGGCTCCAGGTAGGCGGCGATGCCCGCGGCCTCGAGCACGTCGAGGAGGTGCTCGCCCACCCGCGGGTCGACGTCGCGGACGGGGCTCCAGAGCACGGCGTCCAGGCCGTTGTCACGGCGGCCGCGGCCGCGGCGGTCGGTCACCGGCGCCCGCCCGAGGGGGCGCCGGGCTCGCCGGCGGGCACGCGGGCGCGGATCCACTCCGCCGAGCGGCGGAAGATCAGCGGGGCGTCGTTGTCCAGGGTGGCCACGTGGTAGCTGTCCTCCAGGGCGACCTCGGTGGTGTCGGGGCTCGCCACGCCGGCGAGCAGGACGGTGCTGTTCACCGGTTCCACGACGTGGTCCTCGGTGCTGCGGAAGACGATGACCGGCGCCGTGACCCGGCCCAGGTCGGCGCGGGTCGCGGCCCAGAGGCCGCGCAGCTGGAGCATGGCCCGGAGCGGCAGCCGCGGGTAGGCCAGCTCGGTGACGCCGGGCTTCTTGATGTCGCTGGCGATCGGCGCCCAGCTCGCGGTGACCCGGGCCAGCAGCGGGAGCAGCTTGGCGTCCAGCCGCTGGGTGAGCAGGGCCGGGTTCACCAGCAGCAGCCCGGCGACGTCGTCGGGGCGCACCTCGGCCAGCCGCGTCGCCAGCGTCCCGCCCATCGAGAGGCCGGCGACGAAGACCCGGTCGCAGCGGGCCGCCAGCTCGTCGAAGGCCTGCCCGACCGCCGTCGTCCACTGGTCGTGGGTGCTGGCGTTGCAGTCCTGCCAGCGGGTGCCGTGGCCGGGCAGCAGCGGGCACCGGACGGCGAACCCCTCGGCCGCGAGGTGCTCGCCCCAGGGCCGCATGCTCATCGGCGTCCCGGTGAACCCGTGCACCAGGAGCACCCCGGTGCGCCCCTCGGGCCCCTCGCCCCCGGGGAACTCGAAGGGTTCGGCGCCGGGCATCACCTCGGGGACGGGGGTCGGTCCGGGCACGGGCTCCTCCTGGGCCTCCGGCGTCGCACCGGTGTCGGCTGGCTCACGGCGGGGCCCCGGATTGTGAGGGGTGCCCCAGGCTCCCTAGTCTGGCAGTCCCCGAGGGAGGCGTGTTGTTCTACTGGTTCCTCAAGTTCGTCGCCATCGGCCCGGTGGCGCGGCTGGTCTTCCGCCCGAAGGTCGAGGGCATCGAGAACGTGCCCGCGTCGGGCGCGGCCATCCTGGCGAGCAACCACCTGTCGGCGGCCGACTGGATCTTCATGCCGCTCCAGCTCAAGCGCCGGGTGACCTTCCTGGCCAAGGCGGAGTACTTCACCGGGACGGGCGTCAAGGGCTTCCTCCAGCGGGCGTTCTTCGCCGGGGCCGGGCAGGTGCCGATCGACCGCTCCAGCGCCTCGGCGGCCGAGGACGCGATCCGGACCGGGATCCGCATCCTGCGGGACGGCCAGCTCCTCGGGATCTACCCGGAGGGCACCCGCTCCCCGGACGGCCGGTTGTTCCGCGGCAAGATCGGCGTCGCCCGGATGGCGCTGGAGACCGGCGTCCCGGTGATCCCGGTCGCCATGGTCTACACCTCCCGCCGCCTGCCCTTCGGGCGCAGCCTGATGAAGGTGTGCGTCCGCGTCGGCGAGCCGCTGGACTTCAGCCGCTACGAGGGCCTGGCCGGTGACCGCTTCGTGGAGCGCTCGATCACCGACGAGATCATGTACGAGATCATGACCCTCTCCGGCCAGGAGTACGTCGACGTCTACGGCGCCACCGTGAAGAAGTCGATGGACGCGACCGGCGCCAGCGCCGACGACGTCGTCGCGACCCTCCAGCCGCCGGTCGCCGAAGCGGTCGAGCGCGCGCCGTCGACGCTCGCCGGCTAGCTTTCGCCTCGCCAGTCAAGAGCTGTAGCGGGCAGGGGGCATCGGGCCGGGTGCTTCAGCGTCCGGCCGTGGGGTGCAGCGCGGTGGTCGGGTCC
>NZ_SSXC01000152.1 GCF_021699055.1 Blastococcus sp. MG754426
CCCCCGTCCCGCTCCGGCGCAGCGTCACCTCCCCCGCCCCGGGCAACGCCGCCACCGCCTACGAGCGGGTGCTGCACCGGGCCGTGCACCGGGAGCTGCGGCTGCTGGCCGAGCTCTCCTCCTGGGCGTCCGCCGGCGACGCCGCCCGCACCGCCGAGCTCACCCGGCACGCCGACCTGGTCTCGCGGGTGCTGCTCGGGCACCACGCCGTCGAGCGGGAGCGGCTGTGGCCCGCGCTGCTCCGTTCGCTGCCGGCCGCGGAGGTGGACGGCGCCCGGTGGCACGTCGCCGCGTGGGCGGCCCGGACCGCGCCGCTGGACTCCCTGCTCCGCGACCTCTCGATCGCGGCCCGGGAGTGGGCCGCCACCGGGTCACCGGCCGCCCGTGACGCGTTCGCGGGTGCGTGCGGGATCGTCGCGGACGCCGTCGTCGCCTCGGCCGCGGCGGACGAGGCCGACCTGGTGCCGCTGCTCGCCGTCCACCTGCCGGCCGCCGAGTGGGCCGCCGTCGTCCGGGCGTCGGGGGCGGCGCTCCCCGGGCGCGAGCAGATGCTGGTGCTGGGCCTGGTGCTCGAGGACGCCTCGGCCATCGACCGCGCCCGCGTGCTCGCCGCCCTCTCCCCCGCCGTGCGCACCGCCTGGCGCGCGGTCGGCCGGCGCGACTTCCGCGCCGCCGTCGTCCGGTTGCGGGGCGTGCCGCCGGGGCTCTGAGCCGGCGTTCACACCGGATGCACAGGCTCCGCCCAGGCCGGTCCCACGCGGGGCCGCCATCGTCGGCCGGGTGAGCCCGCGAACCGATCCGGAGCTGCGGTCGCCCGCGGGGCGGGTGCGCCGTGCTGACCGCTGAGCACCTGGTGCTCCTGGCGCTGCTGCTGCTCACCGCGCCGCTGGTCGCCGCCGGCCGCCGGTGGCGGGGGCAGCGGTCGTCGCGCGGGACGCTGGCCCGCGCCGGGCTGCTGACCGCCGTCGTCCTCGGTGGGGCGGCGCTCGGGTCGGTCCTGCCCTTCCCGGGCCCGCCGGTGGAGGTGCTGGTCGCCGCGTCGGTCGCGGTGGTGGCGGTGCACGCGGTGCGGCCGCTGGGTCCGCGTGCTCCGACGTGGCTCGCGGGCGTGGCCGGGCTGGTGCACGGCGCACCGCTCGCACCCGCTCAGCTCCCCGGGACGGCGCTCGCCCTGCTGGTGGCCGCGGCGGTCGGGCTGCCGCTGGTCGTGCTGGTGAGCCGCTCGCGGGTGCACGCGGCCGTGCGGGTCGCCGCGGCGGGCGCCGGCCTGGTCGTGGCCGGCGCCTCGGGAGCCGCGGCGCTGACCGGCGGCGAGTCGGTGCTGCAGCCGCTGGTGGACGTGGTCGCGGGCGACCCCTGGGTGTCGCTGCTGGTGCTCGGCGCGGCGGCGTTCCTGGTGTGGGAGCTGTTCCCGCCGGTCCCCGTCGACGGCCCGCCCGCCCCGGCCGAGCGGGAGCCGGTGGGCGTCGGCTAGGCGGTTCGCCCGGCCGGCCGCCGTACCATCGACTCTCGACGCCGACCTGAGGAGCACCGCCTCGTGGCCTCCGTCCCGCCCGACCCGCGCTCCACCCGCTGGCTCCGCCGTCGGCCCACCGAGCCGCTGCCGCAGCAGGAGCCGCCCCGCCGGCCGCGTTTCGACCGGCCGCCGCCGGAGCGGGACGACTGGTACGCCGGGCCGCCGCCCGCCGGGGGTCCACCACCGCCGCGCACCTGGCCGGGGCAGGCGCCGCAGGGCCGGTGGCCGTCGGCCCCGCCCGGGGGCGCGTACCCGCCACCGTCGTACCCGCCACCGTCCTACCCGCCCCCGCGGGGCCCGTTCCCCCCGGAGCGCGGCCCGGCGTACCAGTCGTCCCGCTCCGGCGGCGGCCGGTCGAAACGCGGCCGGCGGGG
>NZ_SSXC01000154.1 GCF_021699055.1 Blastococcus sp. MG754426
GACCTCCACCACCGGCGCCCGGCTGGTGCGGGGAGCGATCCGCGACGCCTGGGCCGGGCAGGGCTGGGAGAACGGCCGGCTGGGCTACCCCACCAGCGATCCCCAACCGGTGACCGGCGGCACCCGGCAGACCTTCCAGGGCGGCACCGTCACCTCGGTCGACGGCCGGACCTCGGTGACCTACCGGTGATCGGCTCTGACCGTCCGCCGCACGGCGCCGCGTCCTCGCGGCGGGTTCTCGGCACCGCGGCGCTGGGCGCCGTCCTGGCGCTCGGGGTCGGGGCCTGCACCGCAGAGGCGCCCGCCGACGAGGCCGCAGCGGTGCCGCCCGCCACCTTCCTGCCCGACGACCGGGTGGCGGTCACCGACGCGCCCCGCCCGGAGGCCCCGGAGGCCGTCCTGTCCTTCGCGATGTGGGAGGAGGCCACCGCATCGGTCGAGGCGGCGGGCTACGTCACCCCGGTCATCGAGGACGGCGGCACCTGCACCCTGCGCCTCACCCGCGACGGGGACGAGGTCGCGGTCACCGTGCCCGGGATGGCGGACGCCACCACCACGGTGTGCGGCGGGTTCTCGGTACCGGAGGAGCGGCTGGCCGCGGGGACGTGGAGCCTGCGGCTGGCCTACTCCTCGGCGACGGCGGACGTCGTCTCCGAGGCCGTGGATGTCGAGGTCCCGGCGTGACCGCCGTGCGCCGGGTCGGGCTGCTGCTCCTCGGCGTGCTGTGCGGGGCCGGCATCCTCGTCGCGCCGTCGCCGGACCAGCCGGCCACCCCCGCCCTGCAGGAGGCCGCGGACACCGGCCAGTTCCGGCCGGGCAACATCATCAGCGACCAGCTCTTCTACGACGGCCGCGCCATGTCGGCCGCGGACGTGCAGTTCTTCCTCGAGAGCAGGAACCCGCGCTGCGTGGCCGCGTCCGACGGCACGCCGTGCCTGCAGGACGCCCGGCAGGACACCTACACCCGTCCCGCGGACGCCAACTGCCCGGGGACCTACGTCGGCGCCCCGGCGGAGACGGCCGCCACGATCATCGCCAAGGTCGGTGCCGCCTGCGGCATCAGCCAGCGGGTGCTCCTGGTGATCCTGCAGAAGGAGCAGGGGCTCGTCACGCTGAGCGGCGACAACCTCACCGCGCGGCGGTACGAGCGCGCGATGGGGTACGCCTGCCCCGACACCGCGCCCTGCAACCCGGCCTACGCCCACCTGTTCAACCAGGTGTACAGCGCGGCCGCCCGCTACCGGTACTACGCCAACAACCCGGACAGCTTCAACCACGTGGCCGGCCGGACCAACACCGTGCGCTTCCACCCGGACGCCGGCTGCGGCTCCACGCAGGTCTTCATCGAGAACACGGCGACGGCCGGGCTGTACAACTACACGCCCTACCAGCCCAACGCCGCCGCGCTCGCCGCCGGCAAGGGCACCGGGGACGGGTGCTCGGCCTACGGCAACCGGAACTTCTGGATCTACTACACCGACTGGTTCGGCTCCACGCAGGTCCCCGGTGCCGCGGAGGTGACCGGCCGCTACGCGCAGACCCGCGGGTCGGACGGCCCGCTGGGCGCCATCCGCAGCAACGTCGTCTGCGGGCTGCCCGCCGGAGGCTGCTTCCAGGAGTACGCCGCGGGCGCCATCTACTGGTCGCCGGCCACCGGTGCCCGCATCGTCTCCGGCCCGGTACGGGACCGGTGGGCCGCGGCGGGGTGGGAGCGGGGTGCGCTGGGTTACCCGGTGGGGGACACGACGTGCGGGTTGCGTGATGGTGGGTGCTTCCAGCACTTC
>NZ_SSXC01000155.1 GCF_021699055.1 Blastococcus sp. MG754426
ACCAGGGACACCCCCACCCCCACCTGGAAGCTCGCCACCGACGACATGACCGCAGGCTAGGCCGGGGGTACGACACTTCCCGCACGTCAGCGGCGGGTGTTACGTCGGATCGAGGCGACGAGTTCAGACGCAGACCAGTTGCGGAGCCGGCGAGGGCAGAACGCCGGCGATGGTCAGGTCGCCCCGGGGGCGCCCACGGTGCTGCAGGGCGGGGCGCAGGGCGTCAGCGCGCGCGCCGGCTGAACCGGCTGAACAACCGCTTGAGCAGGTTGGCCTTCACGAGTCCCGAGATCAGTCCCACGTCGTCCTCCTCCCTCGGGTGTGGTGCATTGATCGACGTCCGGTACCCGAGGGCGAGGGGGTCCATGTGCCGGACGCCTACACTTCCTGGCACGACGGACGAGTCGGCCGGGCGGTCGCGTCGGCGGGGGAGACTCCGTCGCCGAGGAACGTCCGGGCTCCACAGGGCAGGGTGGTCGTTAACGGCGACCCGGGGTGACCCGCGGGACAGTGCCACAGAAAACAGACCGCCGGCGTTCGCGCCGGTAAGGGTGAAACGGTGGTGTAAGAGACCACCAGCACGCCGGGTGACCGGCGTGGCTCGGTAAACCCCACCCGGAGCTAGGTCAAGAAGGAGCGGCGGTCCGCCGCCGCTCCGCGCAGGCGTTCGAGGGCGGCCCGCCCGAGCCTGCGGGTAGACCGCTGGAGCCTGCCGGCAACGGCAGGCCTAGATGGATGACCGCCCATCGGGAGGCCGTGAGGCACCCGTGGACAGAACCCGGCGTACAGGCCGACTCGTCCGTCGCCCTCGCGCGCCGGCGTCCGGGGGCATCACCCGAACGGGTGAAGCGGAGGCGCTGCGCGCACGGCTGGTGACACCGAGTGCCTTTGCGCGGAGGGTCCGCGAAAAGGCCCGATCCGAGCCTCTGGCTCGCCGACGGCCCTGCCTACCGTTTCGATCGTCCGCTGACCGGCGGACCCGGATGGCCGCCCGCCGAACCTGCCCACGGCCGCCCGGCAGCGAACACGACGGGCAGGGCGGGGGACCCACCGTTCGTGGTCCTCCGGGATCTCGGGGTGAAGCCGCGCCTCGCGCGGCCGGGCAGCTCTCGCCCGAACCCGACAGCTAACTCCGCAGGCGGCGAGAGGCTCACCACTCCATGCCCAAGAGCACCCGCACCGTGGGGCGTCACCGGCGCCCCTCCCGCAACCGCACCACGACCGCCGTGGCCTACCCGGCCGTCGTCCTCGCCGCCGCATCGGCCCTCACCATGGGGGCCATCAGCCCCGCGGCCGCGCACACCGGCGAGCACGCGGTCAACCCCGGCGACACCCTCAGCAAGCTCGCGGCCGGCCACGGCACCACGTGGCAGAGCATCTACGACGTCAACCGCGACACCATCGGCGCCGACCCCAACCTGCTCCGTGTCGGGCAGGTGCTCACCATCGGCGGCTCCGGTGCGGCACCGGCGCCGGCGGCGCCCGCGCCCGCCGCAGCCTCCTACACGGTGGTCGCCGGCGACACGCTGGGCAAGATCGCCGCCCGGCACGGCACCACCTGGCAGGACCTGCACGCCCTCAACCTCGGCGTCATCGGTCCGGACGCGAACGTCCTGCGCGTCGGCCAGGTGCTCGCCCTGACCGGCGGCGGGGTCGTTCCCGAGCGGGCCAGCCGGGACGAGCGGCCCGCCCCGGCCCCGGCGCCGGTCAGGGCG
>NZ_SSXC01000156.1 GCF_021699055.1 Blastococcus sp. MG754426
CTAGCTTTCGCCTCGCCAGTCAAGAGCTGTAGCGGGCAGGGGGCATCGGGCCGGGTGCTTCAGCGTCCGGCCGTGGGGTGCAGCGCGGTGGTCGGGTCCGGCGGTGGGGCCAGGTTCGGCAGGCTGATCAGACGCCGTCGAGCGGCTGGCTTTCGTGTGCGCCGTAGGCGGCCCCAGGGCGAGCGGGCGGCAAGCTAGGTTGCGCCGTCGTGCGGCATAGCTGTCGCAGCCGTCACCGCTCGCTCTGGTGCCGGGCTCGACGGTAGCGCTGTTCGTCGAAGGGGTGTTGGGTCTTCAGCAGCGTGTAGGCCAGCCGGCAGGCGTGGCGGGCGAGGGCGACCCGGGCCGGGATGGGGCGCATGCCTCGGGCGCGCAGCTCGTCGTGGCGCTGGATGAACACGCCGCAGTGCTGAGAGAGACCCCAGGCCAGGTTCATCAGGGCGTCACGGTGTTCGGGCAGCCCCTGGCGGGAGATGCGACCGCGCCGGTTCAGGGTGGCCGACTGGTAGCTGGCCGGGGCCAGGCCGGTGGCCGAGTAGAGGTGCTCTGCGCTGGGGAAGCGGGCGATGGGCAGGCTGAAGGCGGCGAACGCGGCTGCCCGGCTGGTGGCCACGCCGGGAAGGGTGGTCAAGACCTGTCCGTCGGTGCCGGCCAGCAGGCCGGTGAGGTCGTCGTCGACAGCGGTGATGTCGGCGGTCAATGCCCGCCAGCGGAGCAGGCCGCGGCCCAGCCGGGCAGCGCGGGCCGGCGCGTCGGCCGGCGGGGGCAGGCAGGTCCGCCACCGGTGGACCCAGAACTGCGCCTCGGCGTCGAGGACCCGGCCGCGGGCGCGGGACCGCAGCGACCGGACCGAGGGCGGCCGCCCGGCGAAGGCGACCGCGCAGTCCAGCACCGCTTGCCCGATGACGCCTTCCAGCTTCAGCGCCCGGCCGTGCCCGGCCGGCGCGGACAGGCCCGGGCACAGCGCGTTGAGCTGGTCGTGCAGCCGCTGCTGGGCGACCTTGCGTTCGGCGACCAGGCCCCGGCGGTGCCGGACCGCGGCGGCCAGCGCGTCCTCGAGCCGGTCGGTGACCAGCCGGCCCTGCCCCTGGCGGGCCAGATAGGTCAGCGCGGCGCAGTCCCGGTCATCGGTCTTGAACCGGCGCGAGCCAAGCTGCGCGCGGGCGGCGGTGGTCTCCGACGGCGCGAACAGCCGCACCGAACCGGGAAACCGCTGGTCCAGCTCGCGGACCCACACCTGATGCAGCCCGCCGGTCGCCTCTATGGCGAACACCGGGTCGCAGCCATCCGCATGCTCGAGCACCAGCCGCTGCAATGTCTCCAGACCGGGACGCAGCACTGGCAGAGACAGCGGCTCGACGACCATTCCGGCCGCACTGGAGCTCAGCCAGACCCGGTTGCTGACCTTGCCCGGATCGATCGCGATCACCAGCGTCGACGCCGGCAACGCCTCATGCAGCAGTCCCACGACAGCCTCCCGCCCTCCGCAGCAACGTCAGGGAGACGCTTCCGCAGAGGGCGGGTCAACGGCTATCAGCT
>NZ_SSXC01000157.1 GCF_021699055.1 Blastococcus sp. MG754426
GCGCTGACCCAGACCCGCACGGCGGTCGACGAGCTGTCCCGGATGGCCGCCGACCTGCGCACCACCGTCGGGCAGTTCACCTACTGAGCGGACCGCCGGTCGGGGCGGGTGGGACCGCTGCGGTCGCCACCCGCCCCGCACATTCACCGGATGGCTTTGTCGACGTGCCATGTCGACGAAGCAGAACCCGTCACCGACCTCTTTCGCCGCGCCCTGAAGGAAAGTCAGGAACCAGGCCGCCAGCAATTCTCCGGCGATGACACCGTCGATCACCGACCCCCGAATAGCGAACTGAGCATCATTGTGAGGACGACATGAGCACGAACCGGACAGCACCGCGGGCACGATATGGCGTTCGCGGGGCCATCCTGACCGTCGGCGCCGCCGGCATGCTCGCGGCGGGCGCGGTCGGTGCGCTGGGTATGGCCCAGCTGCTGTTCGCCGGGGACACGCTGGAGGAGGTCAACGCGCTCAACGGGGCGCTCAGCACGATCCAGGATGTCGAGACCTCGAACTCCGACGTCACCGGCTGGCAGGCCTCCTACGCCTGGGACACCCGCCGCCTCGGTGGCATGGCGGCAGTCGCCGACGACAACGCCAATCGCGCCGGCTTCCTCGACAGTGCCGAGCGGCTGCGCGGTCACCTGGCCGCGATGCCGACGGAGGTGCTCACCGAGACGGAGCGGACGACCTTCGCCACCATCGAGCAGCAGTGGGAGGCCTACTTCGAGGTCGACGACCAGGTGGTCGAGACCTACGCCATGAACACTCCGGACGCCCTCGAGGCCGGTGACGCACTGATCCTTGGTCCCGGGTGGGACGTCTACTTCGAGGTCTTCACGCTCACCGGCGAGTTGCGGCAATCGCTCGAGGACCGCGTGGAGAGCGCCACGGTCGCGGCGCAGGCCGCGGAGAGCCGCGCGCAGTGGGTGATGGCCACGGCGATCGCGCTCGGTCTGCTCGCCGCGCTGGGCCTGGCACTCGGCGTCTCCCGCCGAATCGTGCGTCCGCTCAACTCCGTGGTGGAGGTCGCAACGGCGCTCGCAGCCGGCGATCTGACTCGGACCACCGGTGTCCAGCGTTCCGACGAGGTCGGCCGTGCGGCCCTGGCTATCGATGCAGCGGTGGCCGAACTGCGGACGGTGCTGGGGACGGTGGCCTCGTCGGCGGATGCGGTGGCGGCCTCCTCCGAGGAGCTGTCGGCGTCCTCGGCGCAGATCTCGGCGGGTGCGGAGGAGACCAGTGCGCAGTCGGGTGTGGTGTCGGGTGCGGCGGAGGAGGTGTCGCGCAGCGTGCAGACGGTGGCGGCGGGTGCCGAGCAGATGGGTGCCTCGATCCGGGAGATCGCCAGCAACGCGGCGGAGGCCTCCGAGGTGGCGGCGCGTGCGGTGACGGCGGCGGAGACGACGACGGCGACGGTGGCGAAGCTGGGGGAGTCCTCGGCGGAGATCGGCAACGTGGTGAAGGT
>NZ_SSXC01000158.1 GCF_021699055.1 Blastococcus sp. MG754426
CCGTTCGGCGGGGAGAGCGGACGGGGGTCGCCGTCCACGGCACGTGCCACGGGCACCGCGGCGCCGTCCGTCGCGTGTCCCGGAGCGCCGGCCGGGGACCAGGACCCGGCGCCGGGCGACGTCGGCATCCCTGCCGGCCGGGCGGCCGGTGGCCCGCTCCGCCGCAGCCGGCCAGGCGCCGGCCGGTCAGAGACCCGGGCGGTCGCGGAGGGGGTCGCGCCGCCGGGGTACCGGCAGGGGCCTGTCGTCCACCGCGCCGGACGGCTCGCAGGACCCGCGGTCGCCCGCCACCCGCGATCCGTGCCTCCCTGGAGGGTCCGCGCGCTGCGTGCGGGAGCAGCAGCCGGCGGGGGGTCGAGGCCGGATCGGTGGGACGACGAGCTCTGCGGGTGCCCGGAGGGGGCACCGTCGGGGGTGGGCCAGGTGCGGCCGAGGTCGGCCGGGGAGGACGCGCTCGCGGAGCCGGGTCGACGGTCCACGGCCACCCGGGGAAGGGGGTGGCCGGTTCCGGCGCGCTCGACGGGTGAGCGGTGGACGGCGTGCCGCGGCTGGGTGCCGTGGTCGCGCTGCAGGATCAGCCTGGCGCCGTCGGCGCCGGGCGGGGGTGCGACGAGGGTGCCCGCGTGGTGGACGGCGCCGGTTCGGTGCCGCCCGCGGGCCCGGTTCGTCGCGGGGAGCCGCGGACGGGGGGCGGATCACCCCGCGCCCCGGCTCCGCCGGATCCCTGTCGGGACCTCGGCACCGGCACCCGCGGGGCCCGGTGCGCCGGTGCGGGGGTGCGGACCGGGAGAGACGGCGGCGTGGACCGCGCCCCGTACCGACCCGGGGACGGCCAGTCCCGCGGCGGGGACCAGCCGGCGCGTGGCCGGCTCGGTGCCGCGGGGTCCGTGGGACCCGGGTGGGCGGAGGGACGGGCGGTCGCGTCAGGTGCGGCCGTACCGGTTCGCGACCCCGGCGCCGACGCCGGTCCCGCGGGAAGGAGCGCCGCGGCGGGGGAAGACGCCACGGGCTGGATCGAGGGGGTGCTGGGCAGCTCGCGCAGCACCACCGGGGGGTCGAGGTCGCGCAGCGCCCGCGGGGCCGGCCGGCCCCAGCTGAGGTGCCGGCCCTGCTCGCCGGCCCCCCACAGCGCCATCCGGCGGGTGAACGCGCGCACCGCGGCGCGGCGGCGGCCGGGCACCGGGGCGGGCGGCGGGGGAGTGCGCCAGGCGAGGTGCCGGCCCTCGTCACCGGCACCCCAGAGCGCCACCCGGCGGCCGATGCCGCGCAGGCCGCCCAGCGGCTCGCGGACCCGCTCGGGCACCACGACGACGCGGGGGGAGTGGACGGGCA
>NZ_SSXC01000159.1 GCF_021699055.1 Blastococcus sp. MG754426
GGACGCTCCTATGCCGGGTCAAGCCGCTGCGGGTGGTGATTCGAGGCGTCGGTAGAGCTCGCGGGCGATGTAGCGCTTGAGGCAGCGCTTGATCTCCCGGTCGGTTTTGCCCTCGGTGCGACGGCGGTCGGCGTAGGCGCGGGTGCGTCCATCGCGTTGCAGGCGGCTGAGGACGACGGTGTGCAGCGCGCGGTTGAGCTGGCGATCACCGGAGCGGTTGAGCCGGTGGCGCACGGTCTTGCCCGAGGAGGCCGGGATCGGGGCGGCGCCGGCGAGCATGGCGAAGGCGGCGTCGCTGCGGCAGCGGCCCGGGTGAGACCAGGCGGTGAGCACGGTGGCGGCCACGATCGGGCCGACGCCGGTGAGCTCGAGCAGGTCCGGCCGCCAGGACCGCACGATCACGCGGATGGCCTTCTCGTGGGCGAGCGCCTCGGCCTCCAGGAAGCGGATGCGGCGGGCCAGGTCGTGCAGCACGGTCAGCGCGGTGATGGCCTCGACATCGGCCTTGCTGGCGCCCGGCCGCAGCCTGGCGGCGGTGGTGATCATGGCGCGGGTGGTCTGCCCGCGGAACCGGCCGCGCACGGACTCCGGGCTGGTGATGACCATGGCCAGCAGTTGCCGCTGGGCTGCGGTGGCGGCCTCCACCGCGGCCCGCCGGGCGGTGAGCAGCATCTGCAGCGCGGCCCGCTCCGGGCCGGTCTTGGGCTGGGCCAGCCGGGTGCGGGCCAGCGCGTCACGGGCGGCGCGTTCGGCGTCGATCGGGTCGGACTTGGCTCCGGCCCGCCGAGCGGGGCGCTTGGGCCGGTCGAGTTCGACGACCAGTTCCTCGGCGTCGGCGAGGTGGCGGGCCAGGCCGGCGCCGTAGCCGCCGGTGCCCTCCATCGCCCACGCCCGCAGCCCGGAGTGCTGCTCGGCTAGGGCGACCAGTGTGGCGTAGCCGTCCGGGTCGGCGGTGACCGTCGCTCGGGCCAGCACCGCACCGGTCCGGGCATCGACGACCGCGGCGGTGTGGGTCTGGCTGTGGGTGTCGACGCCGATGACGACCTCGACCAGCTCTGCCAGCATGGACATGCGTTCACTCCTCACCAGATGGGACGCAGCAGGTCCCGGTCCGGTGCGGAGAGGGCAGGACTGTGATGAGACACGTCAGCGGCAACTGGCGGTCAAGCTCCTGATCAGGCCAACGTCTCCGGCCGGGCCGGTGCCGGCAGCAGCAGGTGGACAAGTCCCGGCAAAGGCACGAGGCCAGTCAGAGCAAGGGTCACGCCCGCTGCCGCCAGCAGTCAGCCCATCACCGACGAACCGACCCGGCCAGCCTCACAGTCAGCGCA
>NZ_SSXC01000160.1 GCF_021699055.1 Blastococcus sp. MG754426
CTGACTGTGAGGCTGGCCGGGTCGGTCCTTCAGTGATGGGCTGACGGCCGGCAGCGGTGAGCGTGACCCGTCGTCTGACTGGCTTCGTGCCTTTGGCCGGACTTGTCCGCTCGCTGCTGCCGGCACCGGCCCGGCCGGAGACGTTGGCCTGATCAGGAGCTTGACCGCCAGTTGGCGCTGGCGTGTCTCATCACAGTCCTGCCATCTCCGCACCGGACCGGGACCTGCAGCGTCCCCCCGGTCAAGGAGAAGAACGCATGTCCATGCTGGCAGAACTGGTCGAGGTCGTCATCGGCGTCGACACCCACAGCCAGACCCACACCGCCGCGGTGCTCGATGCCCGCACCGGCGCAGTGCTGGCCCGAGCCACGGTTCCCGCCGACCCCGACGGCTACGCCGAGCTCATCGCTGTGGCCGAGGCCCACTCCGGGCTGCGGGCCTGGGCGATGGAGGGCACCGGCGGCTACGGCGCCGGCCTGGCCCGCCACCTCGCCGCCACCGGCGAGCTGGTCGTGGAGCTGGACCGACCCAAGCGGCCCCTCCGGCGGGCCGGGGCCAAGTCCGATCCGATCGACGCCGAACGCGCCGCCCGCGACGCGCTGGCCCGCACCCAGCTGGCCCAGCCCAAGACCGGCGCCGAACGAGCCGCGCTGCAGATGCGCCTGACCGCCCGCCGCGCCGCCGTGGAGGCCGCCGGTGCCACCACGCGGCAACTGCTGGCCATGGTCATCACCAGCCCGGAGCCGGTCCGCAGCCGGTTCCGTGGCCAGACCACCCGCGCCGTGATCACCACCGCCGCAGCGCTCCGCCCGGCGGCCAGCAGCGGGGACATCGAGGCCATCACCGCGCTGACCGTGCTGCGCCAACTGGCCCGGCGCATCCGCTTCCTGGAGGCCGAGGCACTCGACCACGAGAAGGCCATCCGCACCACCGTGCGCTCCTGGCGGCCGGACCTGCTCGAGCTGACCGGAGTCGGTCCCATCGTGGCCGCCACGGTGCTCACCGCCTGGTCACACCCTGGGCGCTGCCGCGACGACGCGGCCTTCGCCATGCTCGCCGGCACCGCACCCATCCCAGCGTCCTCGGGCAAGACCGTGCGCCACCGGCTCAACCGCTCCGGCGACCGCCAACTCAACCGAGCCCTGCACACCGTGACCCTCACCCGGATGCACCACGACGAACGCACCCGCACCTACGCCGACCGCCGCCGCGCCGAAGGCAAGACCGACCGCGAGATCAAACGCTGCCTCAAGCGCTACATCGCCCGCGAGCTCTACCGACGCCTCGAAACCCCACCCTCAGCCCTTGACGCGTCATAGGAGCGTCCGGC
>NZ_SSXC01000017.1 GCF_021699055.1 Blastococcus sp. MG754426
TCGGCGAGGAGTCGCAGCAGCCGATGTGCCCGCACCGGGCGCAGCGGCGGAGGTGGAACCACCAGCCCCCGTCCGCCTCGCACTCGACGCAGCCGGTGCCGCTGGGCGGGACCTCGGGGTCGATGGCAGGTGCTGTCATGGCCGGCCTCCGCGACGGACGGGCTGATCCCGGGACGCCGGCAACGCTACGGATGCCGCCCCGGCGCGCCAAGAGACGCGACGGGGCTGTGCCGTGGGGCCCCGGCGGGCTAGCGTCCTGACCGCAGTGCGGGAGCAGGACGACGGGCCGCCCCCGGGCGTGCGCGGGCCGGCGCCCGGCGCGGTCGCGGGCGGTCGCCGACGGGAGTCGCCATGGGCAAGCCGGTCCTCCTCAGCGTCGACGACGACCCCGGGGTCTCCCGGGCCGTCGCGCGCGATCTCCGGCGGCAGTACGGCGAGCAGTTCCGCGTGCTGCGCGCGTCGTCGGGGCAGGAGGCGGTGGAGGTGCTGCGCGAGCTCAAGCTGCGCGGCGACGCCGTCGCGGTGCTCCTGGCCGATTACCGGATGCCAGGGATGAACGGCATCGAGTTCCTCGAGCAGGCCATGGACCTGTTCCCGCGGGCCCGCCGCGCGCTGCTGACCGCCTACGCCGACACCGACGCCGCCATCCAGGCGATCAACCTGGTCGACGTGGACGCCTACCTGCTCAAGCCGTGGGACCCGCCCGAGGAGAAGCTCTACCCGGTCGTCGACCAGATGGTCCAGGCCTGGCGGGCCGGCCCGGACGTGGTCGCCGACGGCGTGCGGCTGGTGGGCCACCGGTGGTCGGCACCGTCGTTCCGCGCGCGGGACCTGCTCGCCCGCAACGCCGTCCCCTACCGCTGGTACAGCGCCGAGGAGCCCGAGGGTCAGCGCCTGCTCGAGGCCGCCGTCGCCGGTCCGGACGACGTCCCCGTGATCGTGACGCCCGACGGCGTCGTGCTGAAGGCGCCGACCGAGACCGAGCTCGCCGCCGTCGTCGGGCTGAGCACCGCACCCGAGGCCGACTTCTACGACCTGGTCGTCGTGGGCGGCGGGCCGGCCGGGCTCGGCGCCGCCGTCTACGGGGCCTCCGAGGGGCTGCGGACGGTGCTCGTCGAGCGGGAGGCGACCGGGGGCCAGGCCGGGCAGAGCAGCCGGATCGAGAACTACCTCGGCTTCCCGAACGGCGTCTCGGGCAGCCAGCTGGCCGACCGGGCCCGGCGCCAGGCGCGCAAGTTCGGCGCGGAGCTGCTGCTCACCCGCGACTGCGTGGCGCTGGAGGCGCACGGGCCCAAGCGCGTCGTGCGGTTCGACGACGGCAGCTCCGTCGCCGCCCACGCCGTCGTCCTGGCCACCGGCGTCTCCTACCGGAGCCTGGGGGTCCCGGGCGTCGACGCCCTCACCGGCCGGGGCGTCTACTACGGCTCCGCCATGACCGAGGCGGCGGCCTGCGCCGGGACCGAGGTGTTCATCGTCGGGGGCGCGAACTCGGCGGGCCAGGCGGCCGTCTTCTTCGCGCGGTACGCGAGCTCGGTGCACCTGCTGGTCCGGGGGCCGGCGCTGGAGGCGTCGATGTCGCACTACCTGGTCGAGCAGCTCGCCGCGATCGGCAACGTGCGCGTGCACACCTGCACGACGGTCGCCGAGGTGCACGGCGACGGCCACCTCGAGCAGGTCACGTTGCAGGACGCGCGGACCGGGGAGCGGACCACCCACGACGCCGGCCACCTGTTCGTCTTCATCGGCGGGGAACCGCGCACCCACTGGCTGGACGGGGTCGTCGTCCGCGACGAGCGGGGCTTCATCCCCACCGGGCCGGGGCTGCTCGACGACGGGCGCCGCCCACACGGCTGGACCCTCGACCGGGACCCGTGGCTGCTCGAGTCCAGCCTGCCGGGGGTCTTCGTCGCGGGTGACGTGCGGGCGGAGTCGGTGAAGCGGGTGGCCTCCGCGGTCGGGGAGGGCGCGATGGCGGTCACCCTCGTGCACCGCTACCTGGGGGAGCGGTGACCGCGACCGGGCGCCGGCTGGCGCCCGGGGAGCTGCGCGAGCTGTTCCTCTTCGAGGACCTCGACGACGAGCAGCTGGCGTGGGTGGCCGCGAACGGCGACGTCGTGGAGCGCGCGGCCGGCACCGACGTCTCGGTCGAGGGGGAGCCGGCGGAGTGCTTCTTCGTCCTGCTCGAGGGGACGATGACGATGGTGCGCCTGGTCGGCGGCAGCGAGGTGGAGACGGTCCGGACCTCGCACCGCGGGGTCTACTCGGGCGCCGTCCAGTTCTACTTCGGCGACCGGCTGGAGCAGCGGTACCCCGCGACCGTCCGCGCGGTCACCGACACGCGGTTCCTGGCGCTGCCGGCCGGTCCGTTCGCCGAGGTGTTCCGCCGCTGGTACCCGATGGCGGTGCACCTGCTGGAGGGCATCTTCGTGGGGCAGCGGAACTCCGCCGAGCTGGTCGGGCAGCGCGAACGGCTGCTGGCGCTGGGCAAGCTGACCGCCGGGCTCACCCACGAGCTGAACAACCCGGCGGCGGCCGCGGCCCGGGCGAGCGACGCCCTGCGCGACCGGTTCGCCGGGATGCGGCAGAAGCTGGCGCTGCTCTCCGAGGGCAGGATCGACGGCGCGGTGCTGCGGGCGCTGACCGCGTTGCAGGAGGAGTTCGTGGTGCGGGTCGGCGGCGCGCGCGAGCTCTCGACGCTGGCGCGCGCCGACCTCGAGGAGCGCCTCGGCGAGTGGCTCGAGGAGCGCGAGGTGAGCCGGCCGTGGGAGCTGGCCGGCGTCTTCGTCGCGGAGGGGATGACGCCGGAGGACCTCGACCGCGTCGCGGAGGCCGTCGCGCCGTCCTTCCTGGAGCCGGCCCTGCGCTGGCTGGCGTACACGGTGGAGACCGAGGCGCTGCTCCTGGAGATCGCGGACAGCACCAGCCGCATCTCCGCGCTGGTCGACGCCGCCAAGCAGTACTCGCAGATGGACCGCACGCCCCACCGGCCGACCGACCTGCACGCCGGGCTGGACGCCACGCTGGTGATGCTCGGCGGCAAGATCCCGCCGGGTGTCACCGTGGTGAAGGACTACGACCGGGGTCTGCCCGAGGTGCCCGCCTACGCCGGCGAGCTCAACCAGGTCTGGACCAACCTGGTCGTCAACGCCCTCGACGCGATGGCCGGGGAGGGCACGCTGACCGTCCGGACGGCGCGCGAGGGCGAGCGCGCGCTGGTCGAGATCGCCGACACGGGCCCCGGCATCCCGCCCGAGCTGCGGTCGCGGGTGTTCGAGCCGTTCTTCACGACCAAGCCGGTCGGCCAGGGCACCGGGCTCGGCCTGGACGTGTCGTGGCGCGTCGTCGTCGAGCGGCACCGGGGCGACCTGCGGGTGACGTCGTCGCCCGGGGACACCCGGTTCCGGGTGCTGCTGCCGCTCACCGAGCCGGCGGGCTGACCCGGCGGGCGCCGCGCTGGGACAGTGGGGGGCGTGTTCGACGTCGACTGGATGGGGCTGCTGACCCGGGAGGTGCTGCGCGAGCGCGGTGCCGCGCTGATCGCCGAGACCTGCGCGTGGGCCGTGGGGCTCTCGGACCGCCCGCACCACCGGCGGCGCGCCGGCCGGGTGGTGCCCAGCGGGCTGACCGTGGGGGAGCGGGCCGCCACCGGCCAGCGGCTGGCCAGCGAGGAGGACGGACGCGTCGACCTCGGTGATGCCGCGCCGGGCAGCTTCCAGGACGCGCTGGACATGATCGGCGCCGACGGCCGGCTGGTCGCCGAGCGGTTCGACGACGAGGTGCTGGTGCCGTTCGTCGTCGAGACCTGCCGGCTGGCGGGGGAGCGTGCCCGCGAGACGCGCCGGGGCGCGTGGGCGGAGCTCGCCGACGACCTGGGCGAGGACCCCGACGACGTGGAGGGCGTGGTGCGCGCCGCTGGCTGGGCGGCCCCGCTGCGCATCGACGCCGAGCACCTGGTGCTGGCCGCGCTGCGCGACGTGCCGCTGATCGAGGTGGAGGCCGAGGGGCTGCCGCTCTCGCTGGTGCGCGCTGCCGAGGCGGCCACCCGCGCCGCCGTCGTCCCGGAGCCGGCGCCGGTGCCCGACGAGACGCTGGCCGGCGCGCTGTTCCTGGCCCGCGCCGCCCTGGACGGCTCCGGCTGCACGGTGCCGGTGCCACCGGAGGAGGCCGACCTGCTGCTGGCCGCCTTCGGCGACACCGGGCTGGAGCCCGAGGAGGTGCCGTCGGTGCTGGCGCACCTGCCGGTGGAAGAGGCGACGATCACCCGGATCGAGGCCGCGCTGGAGCGCTAGCGGCGGCCGCGGCCGGCCGGGCGATGCCCCCCGGCGGGGGACCAGGTCGCCGGATGCCCGGCAGCAGGGGCGATGCTCCGGTCTGCCAACCGCGCGTGCCGCCGCCGGACCCGGGGTACCGACGGCGGCATGGCGAAGAACGACGACCAGGACGCGCAGCGGTCAGCCGTGCGCGAGGCCAAGAAGCAGGGCGTCGCCCCGAGCGCCGCCGGCGTCACGACCGGGGCCTCCAAGCAGATCGAGACCCACACCCACGGCGACGACCGGCACGAGCACTCCAGCGCGCAGGGCAAGAGCAAGACCTGAGCCGGGGGTGGCTCAGACCTCCTCGATCGGGAAGGTCCGGGTCGGGGAGACGAACTCGTCCTGCGCGGCGACCAGCAGGATCTCGCGGGAGCCGGCGTCCTCGGTGCGCTGGAGCAGGCCGAACACCGACGCCGCGGCGCGACCGAGCGCCTCGGCCGCCGAGCGGGTCTCCAGCCAGTGCGCGAGGAAGAGCGCGGCGATCGCGTCGCCGGCCCCGTTGACCGACACGCCCAGCCGCGGGGTGCGCACCCGCCAGTGCCGCCCGCCCTCGGAGGCGAGCAGGTCCACGGCGTCGTCGGGGGTGTCCTCGGCGACCAGGGACGTGGTGAGGACGACCCGCGGACCCAGCGCCTGGACCGCCGCGACGGCGTCCTCGACCGAGCCGAGCGAGCGGGTGGTGGTGCCCGAGAGCAGGTCCAGCTCGTAGTGGTTGGGCGTCACCAGGTCGGCGGCCGGGACGGCGACCTCGCGCATGAACTCCTCGATGCCGGGGCGCACGAACACGCCCCGGCCGACGTCGCCGATGACCGGGTCGCAGCAGTAGACGGCGGCCGGGTTGGCCGCGCGCACCCGCGCCACCGTGCCGACGACGGCGTGCCCGATGTCGGCCGACCCGAGGTATCCCGACAGCACGGCATCGCAGCTGCCCAGCACACCGCGGTCGGCGACGCCCTGCACGATCTCCTCGATCGACTGGCCGTCGTACACCCGGCCGGTCCACCGGCCGTAGCCGGTGTGGTTGGAGAACTGGACGGTGTGCACCGGCCAGACCTCGATGCCGAGGCGCTGCAGCGGGAAGACGGCGGAGCTGTTCCCGACGTGGCCGTAGGTGACGTGGGACTGGACGGAGAGGACGGCGGTCACGACAGGCACCCTGGCACACGCCCTCCCCGTCGCGACCTCACCGGGTCGGCGGCTTCCTCCCCCAGCGGGGAGCGTCCTCCCTCACCTCCCACGCCGCGGGAGGACGCGCCGTGATCAGGGAACCCGGGCTCAGGCGGTGGCGCCGGTGGTCCGCCCGGGGGCGAGCTCCACGTGCGGGCGGGACTGCCACAGCGCCCACTCCGCGCTGATGTCGCCGGCGGTGCGCAGCAGGTGGGGCAGGTGCTCGCCGACCAGCCGCTCGGTGGAGGTCTCCGCGGCGTGCACGGTGACGTTCATGGCGGCGCGGACGACGCCGTCGCCGTCCCGGACCGGCACCGCCACCGAGCGCACGCCCGGGGCCAGCTCCTCGTCGGCGAGCGCCCACCCGCGGGCGCGCACCTCGGTGAGCTCGGTCCGCAGCTGCTCGGGGGAGCGGCCGATCACCGGCGGCAGCCCGGCGCGGCTGGGCTGGGCGAGCACCCCGGCCAGCTCGTCCGGCGGGAGCGCGGCGAGGAGGACCTTCCCCTGCGAGGTCTGGGCCGCCGGGAAGCGGGTGCCGATGTCGACCCGGAGCGCGATCAGCTTGGGCACCGCGACCCGGGCGACGTACACGATGTCGGAGCCGTCGAGCTGGGCCATCGAGGACGACTCGCCGGTGCGCCCGACGAGCGCCTCCAGGTGCGGGCGGGCGATGTCCCAGAGCCCGAGGGCGCCCACGTAGGCCATGCCGAGGGTGAGCACCTTCGGGGTGAGCGCGAACGCGCCGGCCGACGACCGCACGAAGCCCAGCTCCTCGAGGGTGAGCAGCAGCCGCCGGGCGGTGGGGCGCGCCAGCCCCGCGGCGGCCGCCACCTCCGACAGCGTCATCACCGGGTGGTCGCGGTCGAAGCAGGCGAGGACGTCGAGGCCCCGTGCCAGCGCCTCGACGAAGTCGGGCCCGCTGCCGCGACCTGCCATGTCCGTCGTCCTCTCGTCGGTGCCGCGGTGGCGCGGCGGTCCCGCACACCCCCGCCGGAAGTGTGCGGGACCGCCCGGCGGGCCTACTGGTGCCGGGTCGACTGCTCGCCGGCCCGCTCGGTGGCCAGGTGCTCCTCGAACACCTGCTCCCGGGCGGCGTGCGTGCCGTGCGACTTGTAGTCGGTGTACTGGTAGGGGTTGTCCAGCACCTCGGTGTCGGGCAGGTCGGGGTACATGCCGCCGGCCCACGCCTCCTCGCCCATCGCGCCGCGGAGGTGCTCCACGGTCGCGTCCACCTCGCGGCGGACGGCGGCCAGGTCGACGTCGACCAGGCGGTGGGCGTGCTTCACGACCCGGCCGTCGACCAGCACCGTGTGCACGTCGCCGCGCTGCGCCTGGAAGGCGACGTGGCCGAAGGGGTTCAGCAGCGGGAAGGAGACCGGCGAGGCGTCGTTCTTGATCAGGACGACGTCGGCCTTCTTCCCCGGCTGCAGGGTGCCCAGGTCGTCGCGGCCGAGCGCCAGCGCCCCGCCGCGGGTGGCCCACTGGACGACGTCCTGGGCGCGCAGCTGGAGGTGGGTGACCGTCTCGCCCTTCAGGTGCGCCTCGAAGTGCTCGCGGGAGCGGTCGGCGCCCAGCGTGGTGCGCATCGCGGAGAACAGGTCGCCGCTCCACCACACGCTGGTGTCCATCGACAGCGAGACCGGGATGCCGTGCGAGCGCACCTGCCAGGTGGGCGGGTAGCCCTGCCCGGCGCTCTGCTCGGACTCCGTGGACACCGAGATCGACCCGCCGGTGGCGGCGATGCGGTGGTAGGAGTCGGGGGTGAGGGTGGCGGCGTGGACGTAGACCGTCTCGGGGGTCATGAAGCCGTGCTCGTGCATGAGGCGGATGCCGTCGTCGTTCGTGGCGCCCCACACGCCGGCGTGCGTGGTGACCGGCAGGCCCAGGTCGCGGGCCACCTCGAAGGCCGCCTTCTCCGGGAAGGAGGGGTCGCCCGTGACGTCGAAGGCCAGCTGCAGGCCGAGCTTGTCGTCGGCGGCGTCGCGGTGCCGCTCGAGGAAGGCGCGCACGCCCGCATCGGCGGTCCACTCCCACGGCGCGGCCTGGATGTTGCCGTAGGCCAGGACGAACCGGCCCGGCACCGAGCGCAGCGCCTCGACGGCGGCCTCGGCGTGGTCGACCGACTGGAGCCCGTGCGACCAGTCGACGGTCGTGGTGACGCCGGCCTCGAGCGCCTCCAGGGCCGAGAGCCGGTTGCCGGCCGCGACGTCCTCGGGGCGGAACTTCTTCCCGTGCTCGAGGTAGTACCAGACGAAGTACTGGGTCAGCGTCCAGTCGGCGCCGTATCCGCGCATCGCCGTCTGCCACATGTGGCGGTGGGTGTCGATCATCCCGGGCATCACGATGCCGCCCCGGGCGTCGATCTCCTGCGTGCCCTCGGGCACCTCCAGCGCCGGACCCACCGCGGCGATGCGGTCGTCCACGACCAGCACGTCCGCGTCGGGCAGGACGGTGCAGGTCTCGTCCATGGTCAGCACGGTCCCGCCGCGCAGGACCACCGGCCGGCCGGCCGCCGGAGCGGGCTCGGGGTGGGTCATCGTCTCCTCCTGGACGTCGTCGTCACATCGCCGGACCGGTGTCCGCTTGACGGACACCCACTGCGATCTGGGTCACGATGACGCCTGTGCGGGCGGCTGTCAACGGGGGGCGTCGCGCAAGTCCCGCGCCATCGGCCAGCGGTTGACAGCCTCGCGTGCGCGTCGGAGACTGCGGACGCCGATGAGCGGACGACTGTCCGCTCGTGTCGACGACGAGGAGTGTGCATCCCGGATGAGCGCTGACGCCGAGGACTCCGGGGGAGCGGTGGCCGGCCCGCTCTCCGGCCTGCTGGTGGCGGACTTCTCCCGCATCCTGGCCGGGCCCTACTCGACGATGCTGCTCGCCGACCTCGGCGCCGAGGTGGTCAAGGTGGAGGGCCCGAACGGGGACGACACCCGCACCTGGCAGCCGCCGGTGCGCGACGGCGTCTCGACGTACTACATGGGCGCCAACCGGAACAAGCGCTCGGTCGCCCTCGACCTGAAGGACCCCGCCGACCGGTCGGCCGCGCAGGAGCTGGCCCGCCGCGCGGACGTGCTGGTCGAGAACTTCAAGCCCGGCGGCCTGGCCCGCTTCGGCCTGGACTACGACGCCGTCGCGCGCACCAACCCCGGCGTCGTCTACGCCTCGATCAGCGGCTTCGGCAGCGCGCCCGAGGGGGCGTCGCTCCCGGGCTACGACCTCATCGTGCAGGCGATCTCGGGGTTCATGAGCCTCACCGGCGACCCCGACGGCTCGCCCTACCGCGGCGGGGTCGCGCTCTTCGACGTCATGGCCGGCCTGCACGCCACCATCGGCGTGCTCTCGGCGCTGAACCACCGGCACGCCACCGGGCGGGGGCAGCACATCGAGGTCAACCTGCTCTCCTCGGCGCTCTCGGGGCTGGTCAACCAGACCAGCGCCTACGTCGCCGGCGGCGTGGTGCCCTTCCGCATGGGCAACAGCCACCCCAGCCTCTTCCCCTACGAGCCGCTGCCCTGCGCCGACGGCGACCTGATCGTCACCGCCGGGAACAACGGCCAGTTCCGCAAGCTCGTGGAGGTGCTCGGCGTGCCCGAGCTCGCCGACGACCCGCGGTTCAGCCGCAACGAGGACCGCACCGCCAACCGCGACGAGCTGCGCCCGCTGCTGGTCGAGCGGCTGCGCACCCGCAGCAAGCAGGAGTGGTTCCGCGACATCATCGGCGCCGGCGTGCCGTGCGGGCCGATCAACACGATCGACCAGGGCGTCGCCTTCGCCCAGGAGGTCGGCCTGGACCCCGTCGTGGAGGTGGGGGAGGGCGCCGCCGCGGTGCCGACCGTGCGGAACCCGATCACCTTCTCCGAGACGCCGCCGGCCTACCGGCTGCCACCGCCGGGCCTGGACGAGCACGGCGCGGAGATCCGCCGCTGGCTCGGCGCACCCGAGGAGGGCACCCGGTGACCGCCGAGAACCCGCAGCCTCCCCGGTACCCGACGGCGCTCGGCGCCTCCAGCCTGGAGTCGATCACCCTGCTGGGCACGGACCTCGCCCGCGACGTGATGGGCACCGTGGGCTTCGGGGAGCTGGCCTTCTGGCTGGCCACCCAGCGGCGGCCCACGGCAGGGGAGACCCGCGTGTTCGAGGCGGTCCTGGCCGCGCTCGCCGACCACGGGTTCACCCCCACCGCGATCGTCACCCGGCTCACCTACCTCTCGGCGCCGGACTCGATCCAGGGCGCCCTGGCGGCCGGTCTGCTCGGCGGCGGGTCCCGCTTCCTCGGCGTCACGGAGGACTGCGGCCGCTTCCTGCACGACGTGCTCACCCGGGTGGAGGGCGGCCTCCCCACCGACGACGCCGGCTGGGACGCGCTCGCCCTGGAGACGGTGACGGCGCAGCGGGCGGCCGGTCGGTTCGTCCCGGGGCTCGGCCACCACGTGCACAAGCAGGGCGACCCGCGCACCCCGCGGCTGTTCGAGATCGCCGCCCAGGAAGGCCTGGTGGGCCCCCACCTGCAGCTGTTCGCCGCCATCGGCCGCACCCACGAGCAGGTGCTGGGCAAGCGGCTCCCGCTCAACGGCGCCGGTGTGTGCGGCGCGGCCCTGGCCGACCTCGGGCTGCCGATGGAGCTGCTGCGCGGCTTCGCCCTGCTGGCCCGCACCGCCGGGCTGATCGGCCAGCTGGCCGAGGAGCTGCGGCACCCGGTGGCCAACGACGTCTTCCTCTCGGTCGACCTCAACAACCAGCCGGTCGAGCCCGATCCGTTCGTCCCCGCGCCGCTGCCCGGCGCCGGGTCCCAGGGCTGAGGGGCCGGCCGTGCGCGCCGCCGTCCTGCACACGCCGGGGGAGACCCCGGAGCTGCGCGAGCACCCCGACCCCGGGCCCGCCAGCGACCGCACCGTCGTGCGGGTGACCGCGGCGCCCCTCGTGCCGCTCGACCTCCTGTGCGCCTCGGGCACCTCCTACTTCGGGCGCCCCGCGGTGCCCTACGTGCCCGGGGTGCAGGGCGTGGGCGTGGTCGAGAGCGGGCCCGGCCACGCGCCGGGCACGCGGGTCTGGTTCAGCACCACCGCCGGCATGGCCCCCGGCGACGGCAGCCTCGCGGAGCGGTGCGCGGTGCCGGCCGAGGACGCCGTCCCCGTGGCCGCCGACGTCGACGACGCCGCGCTGGCCGCGCTCGGGCTCTCCGCCGTCGCCGCGTGGATGTCGCTGACCTGGCGCGGTGGTCTGCAGCGCGGCGAGCACGTGCTCGTGCTCGGCGCCGGCGGCGCGGTCGGGCAGTCGGCGGTGGGCGCGGCGCGGCTGCTGGGCGCCGGCCGCGTCGTGGCAGCGGCCCGCTCGGCCGCGGCCCGGGAGCGGGCGCTGGCGGCGGGCGCCGACGCGGTCGTGGCCCTGGACGCCGACGTCGAGACGCTCGCGGAGCGGTTCGCCGAGGCGGCCGGCGGCCGGCTGGACCTCGTCGTCGACCCCGTCTTCGGCGCGGCCGCGACGGCCGCGGCGCGGGCGCTCTCCGCCGGCGGGCGGCTGGTCAACCTGGGCGGCGCCTCCGGGGACACCGCGGAGTTCTCCTCCGCGGTGCTGCGCGGCAAGGCGGCGGCGGTGCTCGGGTACACGAACAACGCGCTGACTCCCGCGCAGCGGGCCGAGGCCGTCGGCTCGATCGCCCGCGAGGCGGCGGCCGGCCGGCTGGCGGTCGCCCACGAGCGGGTGCCGCTGGCCGACGTCGCCGGCGCCTGGCGGCGGCAGGCCACCGGTGACCCCGGCGTCCGGCTGGTCCTGACGCCCTGAACGAGCAGGCCCCGCGCGGGAACCGCGAGGGGAGGAGGTGCGCGGCCGGCAGCGGCCGCGCCGGACGGCAGGAGGACCGTCGTGGACCTGGTGACCGAGGAGAACATCACCGACCTCGCGGTGGAGCGCTGGGCCACCGCCCGCGACCCGCGGCTGGCGGAGGTCATGACCGCGCTCGTGCGGCACCTGCACGACTTCGCCCGCGAGGTGCGGCTGACCGAGGACGAGTGGATGGCCGCCGTCCAGTGGCTGACCGCCACCGGGAAGATCAGCACCGAGAAGCGCGAGGAGTTCATCCTCGCCTCCGACGTGGTGGGCCTGTCGATGCTCGTCGTCCAGATGAACCACCGGCTCGACCCGGAGGCGACCCCGGCCACGGTGCTGGGCCCCTTCCACATCGAGGGGTCCCCGGAGCTCGGGTACGGCGACGACATGTCCGACGGGCTGCCCGGCACCCCGCTGTACCTGCACGGCCGGGTCACCGACCTCGACGGCGCCCCGGTGGCCGGCGCCGTGCTCGACGTCTGGCAGTCGGACTCCGAGGGCCTCTACGAGTCCCAGCTCGCCGAGGTGGACGAGGCGCGGCTGCGGGCCAAGTACACGACCGACGACGACGGCCGGTACTGCCTGCGCACGATCGCCCCGCTGGGCTACTCGATCCCGATGGACGGACCGGTCGGCGACCTGGTGGCGCGCACGGAGATCAGCCACTTCCGGCCGGCGCACATCCACTTCCTGATCAACGTGCCCGGCTTCGAGCCGCTGATCACCCACCTGTTCCAGGAGGGCGCGCAGTACCTGGACAGCGACGTCGTCTTCGGGACGAAGCAGGAGCTGGTGACCGCCTTCGAGGAGCGGGAGCCGGGGGCCACGCCCGACGGCGGTTCGATCGACGTGCCGTGGCTGGAGTCGCGCTACGACTTCGTGCTCCAGCGGCGCGCCTGAACGCCCGCGCGGCGGTGCGGTCGGCCGCGCCGCCGCGCGGTGCCCGCCCGGCGGGGACCGCGTCCGCCGTGCGTGCCCGACCGGGTCGTGGGTAGGAGCCGCCCCGACCGGTTGCGCACGACGGAGAGACGAGGAGGCCACCCGTGGCCCTGGACTACCCGACCCTGCCCGGCGACATCGACCACCTGATCGCCGACGACCACGCGATCGTCGAGCGGCAGTTCCAGCACCTGGAGGCCGGCCGCGGCAACCGCCGCGTGCTGGTGGACCAGGTCGCCTTCGAGCTGGCGCTGCACGCGTTCGCCGAGGAGACGGTGCTCTACCCGATCTGGACCGAGATCGGGATGACCGACGAGCACGACGACGCCGAGCACGAGCACCAGGAGATCAAGGAGCTGCTCGTCGTGCTCGGCCGCACCGAGCCGGGCGAGCAGGAGTTCGAGGAGGCGCTCGCCAAGCTCATCGGCGTCGTCCGGCACCACGTGGACGACGAGGAGACCGACGAGCTGCCGGAGTTCCGCCGCAAGGCCGGCCCCGACCGCATGGCGCAGCTGGGCAGGGAGTTCCTGGCCGCCAAGCGGCAGGCGCCGACCCGGCCGCACCCGCACGCCCCGGACGAGGGCATCGCGGAGCGGATCGCGGGCATGCTGGCCAAGCCGCTGGACCACGTCCGCGACCTGCTCTCCGGCAAGCAGAAGGAGATGGCCACCGACGCCTCCGGGCTGCTCGACCCGCAGGCGCAGGCGATCGTCGACGCCCACTCCTCGCTCGGCCCGCTGCCCGTCGAGATCCTCGAGCCCGACCAGGCACGCAAGCAGCCCGGCCCCGACGACGCGGTGAAGAAGGTCATGGCCGACAGGGGCATCGAGGGGCCGGAGCCGGTCGGCTCGGTCGAGGACATCGTGATCCCCGACGCCGCCGGCGGTCAGATGCGCATGCGCGTCTACCAGCCCGCCGACGCGGGCCCCGAACCGCTCCCGGTGGTCTTCTGGATCCACGGCGGCGGCTGGGTGCTGTTCGACATCGACACCTACGACGCCTCCTGCCGCGGGCTCACCGACAAGGCCCGCGCCATGGTCGTCAGCCCCGACTACCGCCGCGCCCCCGAGGCGGTCTTCCCGGCCGCGCACGACGACGTCCTGACCGCCTACCGCTGGGTCGTGCAGCACGCCGCCGAGCTGGGTGGTGACCCGGCGCGCATCGGCATCGGCGGCGAGTCGGTCGGGGGGACCATGGCCGCGGCGACGGTGCTCCAGCTCGCGCAGGCCGGCGAACCGGTGCCCGCGGCCGCCGTCTGCGTCTACCCGCTCACCACGGGCGAGCAGGTCGGCGAGTCGATGGCGGACGCCGCCGACGGCCGCCCCCTCAACCGTGCACTCCTCTCCTGGATGGCCATGCACGCCTTCGAGGGGAAGCCGGATGCAGCGGCGGATCCGCGGGTCGACCTCCTGGGCTGGGGCCGCGAGCAGCTGGCGGTCATGCCGCCGACGCTGGTGGTCACCGGCGAGCGCGACGTCCTGCGCAGCCAGGGGCAGCGGTTCGCGGAGAACCTCCAGGCGGCCGGCGTGCCCACGACGCACCGCTACTACCCCGGCGTCATGCACGAGTTCTTCGGCGCCGCCGCGGTCCTCGACAAGGCCGAGCAGGCGCAGCAGGAGGCGGCGCAGCACTTCGTGCGGGCCTTCGGGGCCGCCCGGCCTCCCGTGGGCGTCGCGCCGTCCGGCCGCACGGTCCGGTGACGATGCCGGGGCGGCGGCCCGGCTGACGGTACGGGCGGGACCGGACCGGGGTAGGGGCCACGCATGTGGTTCGACTCCTGGTCCGATCTCGGCCGTGTCCTGGCGGTGGGGGCGAGCGCGTACGTCGCGCTCGTCGTCGTCCTCCGCTTCTCCGGCAAGCGGACGCTCGCGAAGCTCAACGCCTTCGACCTGGTCGTCACGGTGGCGCTCGGTTCGACGCTGGCGACGATCCTGCTCAGCGCCGACGTGAGCTGGGTGGAGGGCGTCGTCGCGCTCGCCCTCCTCGCGGCGCTCCAGTTCGTCATCGCGTGGGTCACCGTCCGGTGGCCCGCGTTCCGCGGGGTGGTGACGGCCGAGCCGACGCTGCTGCTCCGCGACGGGGAGCCGGTCGCGGAGGCGCTGCGGGAGCAGCGGGTCAGCATGGAGGAGATCCGGCAGGCCGTGCGCGCGACCGGCTCGGGGGACGTCTCGTCGATCGGCGCGATCGTGCTGGAGTCCGACGGCTCGCTCAGCGTGATCTCGGCCGGGCAGATGGGCGACGGCTCGGGCCTCGACGGGGTCCGCCGCGCCGATCGCTGAGCTCGGGCCCTGCCCGCCGCGCCGCCGGGTACGCGGTCCCCGGCGGCGCGACGGGGCCGTCAGGGGGCGACGACCGCCTTGGTCCAGCCGCTCTCGCGCCGGTCGAAGGTCTCGTAGGCGTCGAGCACCGAGGGCATGTCCTCGACCTGGGTGAGCACGGTCGAGGGGTCGATCGCGCCGGTGCGGACCAGGTCGAGCAGGTGCGGGATGTACCGGCGGTGGTTGCAGTTGCCCATCTTCACCGTCAGGTTCTTGTTCATCGCCGCACCGATCGGATAGCTGGTCATCTCCGGCGGGTAGACGCCGATGATCCCGATCGTCCCGGCCTTGGCCACGGCCTGCACCGCCCACTGCGCCGCCTGGCTCGGGGCGTCCCCGGCGACCCAGTTCGCCCCCTGCGGGTTCTGCTCGGGCGCCACCTGCGCGCGCTCCTGGTCGAAGCTCCCCGCCTGCTGCTCGGCCGTCTCCGCTGCCGGGCCGGACTTCGGCCGCTGCGCGTCCACGCCGACGGCGTCGATGACGCGGTCGACGCCGATCCCGCCGGTGAGCTCCTGGACGACGGCGACCGGGTCCTCGGCGTTGAAGTCGATCGCCTCCGCGCCCCGTCCGCGCGCCTGGTCGAGCCGGCTGGCGATGCCGTCGACGACGAGCACCCGCCCGGCACCCTGCTGGAAGGCGCTCGTGACCGCGAACTGGCCGACCGGACCGGCGCCGAGCACCAGCACGGTGTCGCCGGGCCCCACCTCGGCCAGCCGCGCGCCGAACCAGGCCGTCGGGTAGATGTCCGACAGCAGGATCGCCTGGTCGTCGGTCACCTCCGGCGGCAGCCAGACCGGGCCCACGTGGGCGAACGGGATGCGGGCGTACTGGGCCTGCAGCCCGTCGACCGGGCCGGTGGTCTGCGGTCCGCCGAAGAAGCAGGTGCCGGCCGACGGGCCGTTCGGGTTCGCGTTGTCGCACTGCGCGTAGTAGCCGGCGCGGCAGTAGGAGCAGACGCCGCAGCCGACGGTGGACGGGATGACGACCCGGTCCCCGGCGCGCAGGTTGCGCACGCCCGGGCCGGTCTCGCGCACCACGCCCACCGCCTCGTGGCCGAGGATGGTGCCCTCGACCATGCCCGACATGGTGCCGCGCACGAAGTGCAGGTCGGTGCCGCAGATGCCGCTCGCGGTGATCTCCACGATCGCGTCGGTCGGGTCCTGGACGGTCGGGTCGGGGACGTCGTCCAACCGGATGTCCCCGACGCCGTGCCACACGACAGCCTTCACGTCCGTTCTCCTCTCAGGCGTTCCGGCCGGGCCGCAGCAGGACCTTGGTCCAGCCGTCGTCCCGCTGGTCGAAGTGCTGGTAGCCCTCCACGGCCCGGTCCAGGCCGAGCTCGTGGGAGGTGATGAGGCCGGGCGTGGCCCGGCCGGCCACGATCAGATCGCGCAGCTGGCGGTTGTACCGCTTGACCGGCGCCTGCCCGGTGCCCATCGACTGCCCCTTGGTGAAGAAGGTCCCGAACTGCCACGGGATCCGCCCCTGCTGGGCCAGCTCGCCGTTCGCCCCCGGGTCGGCCGGCATGTAGACGCCGACGACGCCGATCCCGCCGGCCGAGCGCACCACCTGGGCCAGGTTGTCCAGCACCAGCTCGGGGTGCTCCTCGCCGGAGGGGTCGTGCGCCTGGTAGCCGACGGCCTCCACGCCCCGGTCGACGCCGCGCCCGCCGGTGGCGTCCATCAGCTGCTCGACCGGGTCGTGCGCGCTGAAGTCGACCGGCGTGGCCCCGAACCTCTCGGCCAGCGCGAGCCGGTCGGTCTCCTTGTCGACGACGAAGACCTGCGAGGCGCCGCGGATCATGGCGCTGTGCGCGGCCATGAGGCCGACGGGCCCACCGCCGAAGACCGCGACCCGGTCGCCGGGCTGGAAGCCGGAGAGCTCCACGCCGTGCCAGCCGGTCGGGAAGATGTCCGAGAGCATCGTGAAGTCGTTCTCGTGCTCCTCGCCGGCGGGCAGGTGGAGCAGGTTGAAGTCGGCCCAGGGCACCCGCAGGTACTCGGCCTGGCCGCCGTCGTAGGGCCCCATGTTCGCGTAGCCGTAGGCGGCGCCGTCCACTCCTTCGGTCGGGTTCGCGCGCAGGCAGAACGACGTCCACCCCTGGGTGCAGGTCCGGCACGTGCCGCAGGCGATGTTGAAGGGCACCGACACGCGGTCGCCGACCTGGACGCGGTCGACCCCCTCGCCGACGGCCTCGACGACGCCCATGTTCTCGTGACCGAGGACCTTGCCCTCCTCGACGGGCGTGCGGCCCTCGTACATGTGCAGGTCGGACCCGCAGATGTTCGTGGTGGTGATGCGGATGATCGCGTCGGTCGGGGACTGGATCGTCGGGTCGGGGACCTCTTCGACGGTGACCTGCTTCGGGCCCCGGTAGACGACGGCCTTCATGGACTGGTCCTTCCGCTGGGGGACGGCGGCGGTGCCGCCGGGAACGGGCACCGACCCCGGCCGGGATTGGCTTCCCCGGGGGTCATGCGCCGCTCCGGCACTACCCGGTCCGGCTGCCGGTACTCGGTCGTCCTCGATCCGATCGCGGTCCGCACTTCCGGGCGGACCCGGCTCGGTTTGCCGCGACCGCGGCGCGGCGGGAGGCTGCGCCCAGGGAGCACCGACCGGAGGGGGCGGCGATGACGGCGCGGCAACCGAAGGAGATGGCCCAGGCGGCCACCGCGATGGGCGCCAAGAAGGTCGACCGCAGCTGGGACCGGGTGCTGGTCAGCGCCTTCCTGGCCGGGGCCTACATCGCCTTCGGCGGCCTCGTGGCGATCACCGTCTCCTCGGGGCTGGACCCGGAGACGTGGGGGACGCTGCCGACGCTCTTCACCGGGGCGACGTTCACGCTCGGCCTCGTGCTGGTGCTCATCGCCGGCTCGGACCTCGCCACCGGCAACATGCTGCTGGTCCCGCTGGGCGCCATGCACGGCAGGCTCGGCCTGGGCGACGTCGCCCGCAACCTCACCCTCGTCCTGCTGGGCAACCTGGTGGGGGCGCTGTTCGTGGCCTACTTCCTCGCCGTCCAGACCGGGGTGATCGGCGACGCGGACGCGGCGGGCAGCGCGGCGCTCACCTACGAGCGGCTGGCCTCCATCGCCGAGGGGAAGGCGCTGGGGGAGTCGCCGTGGCAGACCTTCCTGCGGGCGGTCGGCTGCAACTGGCTGGTCTGCCTGGCGGTGTGGATGTCGCTGGCGGCGACGTCGGTGTCGGGCAAGATCCTGGCGATCTTCTTCCCGATCATGGCCTTCGTGGCGATGGGCTTCGACCACGTCGTCGCCAACATGTTCTTCCTGCCGGCCGCGATCTTCGCCGGGGTCCCCGACATCGGCTGGGACGACACCCTGCTCAACTGGCTGCTGGCCGGGGCCGGGAACCTGGTCGGCGCCGTCGTCTTCGTGGCCACCTCCTACTGGTACCTGTTCCTGCGGGACGAGGCCGGGCCGTCGGCGCCCGAGGCCGCGGCCGAGCCGGCCGAACGGGGCTGACCGACCGCGCGTCACGGGATCGTCATGCGGCCGCCGCGTACGACGGTGGACGGCGGGGGTAGGGGCCGGTCCGGCGAGAGCTCCCGGGTGCGTCCGCACCCGGGCCGACCACCGGAGAGGGGATCGACGTGACCGTCGCCGCCCAGATGCTCGACACCTACCCGAAGGACCTCGGCGGGGTGGACCGGCAGAAGCTCCTGGAGTGCATCGAGGCCTGCTTCGAGTGCGCGCAGGCCTGCACCGCGTGCGCCGACGCCTGCCTCAGCGAGGACACCGTCGCGGAGCTGACGAAGTGCATCCGCACGAACACCGACTGCGCGGACATCTGCGACACCACCGGCCGGGTCCTGTCCCGGCACACCGGCTACGACGCCAACCTCACCCGCGCCGTCCTGGAGGCCTGCGCCACGGCGTGCAAGGCGTGCGGTGACGAGTGCGGCGAGCACGCCGGGATGCACGAGCACTGCCGGGTCTGCGCCGAGGCCTGCCGGCGCTGCGAGGCCGCCTGCCGGGACCTGATCAGCAGCCTGGGCTGACCGGGATGGCGCCGACCGGTGCCCTGGACGGCGGCGCGCGATGACCGTCGACGTGCTGCTGGCGGCGGCGGGCGCCCTCGCGCTCGTCGCCGCGGCCTGGTCGACGGCCATCCGCCGGCTGCCGGTCAGCGAACCGCTGATCGCCCTCGGGCTGGGCGTGCTGCTCGGACCGGCCGTCCTGGACCTGGTGCGCCTGCCCGACCTGCTCGCCGACCACGCCTGGTTGCACACCGCCGCGCGGCTGCTGCTGGCCGTGTCGGTGATGTCGATCGCACTGCGCTACCCCTTCCACGTCGCCCGCTCCCGCCTGCGGCCGGTCGCCCTGCTCCTGGTGGTCGTCATGCCGGTGATGGCGCTGGTCAGCACGGGTCTGGCCGCGGCGGTGCTGGGTGCCGGTCTCGGCGTGGCGGCGCTGCTGGGTGCGGCGCTGGCGCCCACCGACCCGGTCCTCGCCTCGAACGTCGCCACCGGTGAGCCCGCCGAGCAGGACATCCCCGGCCGGGACCGCCAGCTCCTCTCCCTGGAGTCCGGGGCCAACGACGGCCTGGCCCTCCCGCTCGTGCTGGTCGCCGTGGCGGTCGCCGGCCCGCTGACCGTGGGCGAGGCGCTGCTCGAGTCGCTCTGGCAGGTGGTCGGTGCGGTGCTGATCGGGGTCCTGCTCGGCTGGCTGGGCGGCCGCGCCCTGCGCGCCGGGGCCGACCACGGGTCCGCCGACCCCGGCCCCGAGCTGGTGTTCACCGTGGTCCTGGCCTTCGCCGTGCTGGGCCTGGCCGGCCTGGCCCACGTCGACGGGATCCTCGCCGTGTTCGTCTGCGGGCTGGCCTTCAACGCGGTCAGCACCGGGCGGGAGCGGACGGCGGACGTGCGCATCGACGAGGCGGTGAACCGGTTCGTCGTCCTGCCGCTGTTCCTCGCCTTCGGCGCGCTGCTGCCGTGGGCGGAGTGGCGGGCACTGGGGTGGAGCGGCGTCGCCTTCGCCGTCGCGGTGCTCCTCCTGCGCCGGCCCCCGGTCGTCTACCTGCTCCGCCGCCCGCTGGGCCTGGGGCGGCCGGACGCCGTCCACCTGGGCTGGTTCGGACCGATCGGGATCTCGGCGCTGTTCTACCTCACGCTGGAGTCCGAGCGCCTGCAGGTCGACCCGGTCGTCCTCGTGGCGGGCTCGCTGGTGGTCGCCGCCAGCACGGTGGTCCACGGGCTAACCGCGACCCCGGGCCGGGTGGTGTTCCGGGAGGTGACCGCCGGCCGCGCCGACGGCGGCTCCTGACCCGGGACGCGGGGCGGTGCATGACGAGACCGTGTCACCAGGCGCACCGGTCGGCGCGCACGGTTTCGCGAGGTCGGTCCGGGGAAGGGGTGGCCGCGACCACGCCGGTGAGCAGCCGCCGGCGCCTCCGCCGCGGGACGTGGCCGCCACGTCGCCACCGGCAGGGCCCGCCCGCGCGGCATCCCAGCACGACCCCGACCTCCCGGAGGACGCACGTGACGCGCATCGACCGGATCGCCGAGCCGTGGGGCACCCGCACCCCGTACGGGCCCGGCGAGCAGTGGCCCACCCGGGTGGACAGCCACCTCGCCGACGGGCTCACCGAGGCCGACGTCGACCGCTGGGTGCAGTCGGCGACGATCCTGCACTCCAACGGGGACGGCCTGGACATCGCCGTGAAGGACGACCGGATCGTCGGCGTCCGCGGCCGCGCCGTCGACCGGGTGAACCACGGCCGGCTGGGGCCCAAGGACCTCTTCGGCTGGCAGGCCAACAACTCGCCCGACCGGCTCACCGAACCGCTCATCCGGCGCGACGGCGAGCTGGTCGAGACCGACTGGGACACCGCGATGGACGCGGTCGCCGGCCGGTGCAGGGAGCTGCTGGCCGAGCAGGGGCCCAGCGCGATCAGCTTCTACACCACCGGGCAGCTGTTCCTGGAGGAGTACTACACCCTGGGGCTCATCGCCCACGGTGGTATCGGCACCAACCACGTCGACGGCAACACCCGGCTGTGCACCGCGACGGCCGCGGCAGCGCTCAAGGAGTCCTTCGCCTGCGACGGGCAGCCGGGCTCCTACACCGACATCGACCATGCCGACGTCATCGCGCTGTACGGCCACAACATGGCCGAGACCCAGACGGTGCTCTGGACCCGCATCCTGGACCGGTTGGCCGGCCCCAACCCGCCGAAGGTCGTCTGCATCGACCCGCGGGAGACCCCCGTGGCCCGGCACGCCACCGTGCACCTCGCCCCGCGACCGGGCACGAACGTCATGCTGGCCAACGCGCTGCTGCACGAGATCATCGGCAACGGCTGGGTCGACGCCGGCTACGTGGAGCAGCACGCGGTCGGTTTCGAGGAGCTGGCCGAGCGGGTCCGGGACTACCCGCCCGAGCTCGCCGCCGAGGTCTGCGACGTCCCGGTCGAGCGGATCCGGGAGGCCGCCCGCGTCATCGGCACCGCCGAGCGGCTCGTGTCCTCGGTGCTGCAGGGCTTCTACCAGGCCAACCAGGCGACGGCGGCGGCCGTGCAGGTCAACAACATCCACATCGTCCGCGGCATGCTCGGCAAGCCCGGCTGCGGGATCCTGCAGATGAACGGCCAGCCCACCGCGCAGAACACCCGCGAGTGCGGCGCCGACGGCGACCTGCCGGCCTTCCGCAACTGGTCCAACGACGAGCACATCGCCGACCTCGCCCGGGTGTGGAACGTCGACCCGATGGACATCCCGCACTACTCGCCGCCGACGCACGCCATGCAGATGTTCCGGTACGCCGAGGAGGGCTCCATCCGGTTCATGTGGGTGCAGGCGACCAACCCCGCCGTCTCCCTCCCCGAGCTCGGCCGGATCCGCGAGGTCCTCGCCCAGGAGCGGCTCTTCCTCGTGGTGCAGGACATCTTCCTGTCCGAGACCGCCCAGCTCGCCGACGTCGTGCTGCCCGCCGCCACCTGGGGCGAGAAGACCGGCACCTTCACCAACGTCGACCGGACGGTGCACCTGTCGGAGAAGGCGGTCGAGCCGCCGGGGCACGCCAGGCCCGATCTCGACATCTTCCTCGACTTCGCCCACCGCCTGGGCCTGAAGGACAAGGACGGCGCACCGCTGGTCAAGTGGTCGACGCCCGAGGAGGCGTTCGAGGGGTGGAAGGAGTGCACCCGCGGCCGGCCCTGCGACTACACCGGTCTCTCCTACGACAAGCTCCGCGGGGGCAGCGGCATCCAGTGGCCGTGCAACGACGAGCACCCGGACGGGACGGAGCGCATCTACGTCGACGGGCAGTTCTGGTCCGATCCGAGCTACTGCGAGAGCTACGGCCGCGACCTCGTCACCGGGGCGCCGCTGTCCCCGGTCGAGTACAAGGCGATGAACCCGTCGGGCAAGGCGGTCCTGAAGGCCGCCGAGTACGTGCCGCCGCACGAGGTGATCAGCGAGGACCACCCCTTCCAGCTGATGACCGGGCGCACCCTCTACCACTTCCACACCCGGACCAAGACCGGGCGGGCGCCGCAGCTGCAGGGGGCGGCGCCGGAGGTGTGGGCCGAGATGGCGGCGAGCGACGCGGCCGACCGCGGCCTCACCGAGGGCGACGTGCTCGAGATCAGCACCCCCCGCGGGAGTGTCGAGGCGAAGCTGCGGATCAGCGGGATCCGCCCCGGGGTGGTCTTCCTGCCGTTCCACTACGGCTACTGGGACGCACCCGGCGGCCACGAGCCGGACGGGAAGCGTGGCCGCGCGGCGAACGAGCTGACCATCACCGACTGGGATCCGTGCTCCAAGCAGCCGATCTTCAAGACCGCGGCCGCGGCCGTGAAGCGCCTGGAGAAGGCCGACGGTCCGTCCCCGGCGCCGACCACCACCGGCTCGCGGCCGGTGACCGACGGCGTCCCACCCACCACCGGCGGCGACGCCGCCCTGTGCACCGAGGAGCTGGCGACCGTGGCCGGAGGCGACCGGTGAAACTGCACCTGGCGATCGAGGAGCTGCACCGCTCGGAGAACCACCTCGCCGGCGCGCTGCTGGCGATGTCGGACCGGCACAAGGCCGACCACGAGGTCTTCCACGTGGCCCGCGACATCGCCCGCTGGTCGCAGGACCACGTCCGGGCGCTGGCCCGGATCGGCGGTGACTTCGGGCTCGACCTGGACCCGGAGCCGAAGGGCGACCCGACCGTGCTGGAGAAGGCGCGGCAGAAGGCATCGGACCTGCTGGGGCGCAGCAGCACCCCCGGGATGCTGCTGCTGGCCGACCTGCGGCACATCTACCGCGAGGCCTCGGGCACCTCCCTGGACTGGGAGCTGCTCGCCCAGGGGGCGCAGGGGGCGCGGAAGAAGGAGCTGCTCGAGCTCGCCGAGCGCTGCCACCCCGACACCCTGCGCCAGGTCCGCTGGGCCAACGCCAAGCTCAAGGAGTCCGCGACCCAGGTGCTGGTCAGTTGAGCACCGACGGCGCGACGTCCCCGGCCGGCACGCGGATCGTGCTGCGCCCGCTGGCCACCCCCCTCCCGCTCGGTTTCCTGGCCCTGGCGCTGGCCACGACGATGTTCAGCGCGGTGCAGCTGGGCTGGATCCCACCGGACGAGGGGCGGGTGGCGGGCTACACCGCGCTCGTCGCCACCGTGCCGCTGCAGCTGCTGGCCTCGGTCCTCGGCTTCCTCACCAGGGACCCGGTGGCGGCCACCGGCATGGGGTTGCTCAGCGGCACCTGGGCGATCGCCGGCGTCACCACGCTGACCACCCCGCCGGGCTCGACCAGTGACGGCCTGGGCGTGCTGCTGGCGGTGGCGGGGCTGGCCATGCTGGTGCCCGCCGCCGCGGCCGCGGGCAGCAAGATCGTGCCGGCCGCGGTGATGGCGCTGGCCGGCACCCGCTTCGTCGTGACCGGCATCCACGAGGTCAGCGGGTCCGACGCCTGGGAGACGGTCGCGGGCTGGGTCGGGCTCGCCCTGGCGGTCCTCGCCGCCTACGCGGCGCTGGCCCTGGAGCTGGAGGGGGCGCAGGAGAAGACCGTCCTCCCGCTGGGCCGCCACGGCCCCGGCCGCGCCGCGATGTCCGGGGAGGGGCCGCTCGCCCCGCAGCGGCTGATCGAGGAGGCCGGGGTCCGCCCGCAGCTGTGAGGACCTTCCGGCGTCCAGCGGCGGTCAGCCGGCCTCCCCGGCCGGCGATCGGGGGCTGAGCCGCCGGGCGGGCGACCACCGGCCGGCCAGGGCCTCCTCGACCGCCGCACGCCAGGCGTCGGTCTCGCGGCTGCCGATCGACGTGCTCTCCAGCGCCTGGTCCACGGTCCGGTCGAGCAGGGCGCGCAGCGAGGAGTCGAAGCCCTCGCCGCGCACCCGCCACGCCAGCTCGTGGAGCAGCCCGGCGATCCGGCGCAGCACCGCCGGCTGCCCCGAGGCGTACTGCAGCGGCTCCTCCAGGCCCAGGGAGAGCAGCTCCTCGGCGGTCCACCGCGGCACGAGCAGCCGCACCACGCCGTCCTCGTCCCGCCAGGCGCGCAGGCTGCTGCGGCGGGGGAGGAGGTCACCGAGCAGCGCCGACACGTGCGAGAGCGCGTGGACGGCGGTCGTCGGGTCGTTGATCCCCGGCGACAGCGCCCGGCCGGCGATGTCGACGATCTTGCGGAGGCTGTAGGCCGGGTCCTGCTCGGGGCTGCGCTCGTAGGAGAGCGTGACGCCCTCGTTCACCGCGTCGCGGAGCGCCCCGGGGTCGCCGTCGACGCCGCCCTCGCGCCGCCAGGCCTCGGCCAGCGGCGTGCCGGCGACGACGGCGTCGCCCGTGCGGGGGGAGAGGGCGAGGACCACACCCGCGTCGCGGGCCGCTCGCACCAGGCGCTGGGCGTCGACGCGGACGACGAAGCCGCTGCGGGTCGCCTCGAGCTGGGTGGCCCGGCCCTCCGGCCGGACGGGGGTGTCCTCCGGCTCCTCCTCGTCCCGGACGGCCAGGGTCGCCTCGGCGTGGACGTCGCGCAGCATCGTCTCCACCCGCAGCGAGCGGGCCAGGTGGCCGAGGAAGACCACGAGGGCCACGACGCTGCCGAGGGCGAACAGGAACGCCAGCGTGATCGAGACCCGCGGCACGAAGGAGTCGTCGCCCGCCGCAGCCTCCGCGGTCCGCACCGTCCGCAGCACCGTGAGCGCGTAGACGAAGGTGCCGGTGAGCTGCGCCAGCGTGTACTGGACCACGCGGTCGGTGGCGAAGGTCTGCAGCAGCCGGGGGGAGTACTGGCTGCTGCCCAGCTGCAGCGCGACGACCGTGAGCGAGAAGATGACGCCGGTCACGGAGATCAGCGAGCCCGCGATCGCCGACAGCAGGTCGCGGGCCGCGGCCGGGCCGCCCCCGAACACGAAGCCCAACGGCGATCCCGGGCCACCGGTGCCGAGGAGCCGGTCCACGACCGGCATCCCGATACCGAGCGCGACGGCGAGCACGAGCGTCAGCAGCGGGATCGGCCACAGGGCGCTGCGCATCGACCGCCACAGGCGGCGGACGGGGTGGATCTCGTGCACGGGCTCAGTCCTCGCTCGACGGGCCGGGGCCCGGGGTCGGGGTGGTGCCGGGCGGCGCCACCGACTGGAACTGGTCACGGCCGACGGGCCCGTCGGAGAGCCCGACGTCGGTGGGCACCTCCAGCGGCCTCCCGTCGAGCAGGAAGCGCACCCGGGCGGTGCCGGGCAGCTCGGTCAGCGTCCAGACGACCTGGGCGACGGCGAGCAGCTGGTTGCCGCCGGTGATGCCGGCGAACTCCTCGGTGACGTTCACCGCGGTGATGCCGCCGGGCAGGCCCTCGTCCGCGACGATCGACTGCGGGGCCACGGCGGTGCGCAGGCCGCCGATCACCTCCGCCCGCGTGGGGCCGGTCGCGAGCAGGGTGACGGCGTTCTCCGGGGTGGCGGCCCGCGTCGCCCGGGGGGCCGGCGCCAGGTCGGCCCCGCGCACGAAGTAGACGACGACCTCGGGCCCGGCGTCGTCGGCCTGCGGCGTGGCGGTGCCCGGCGGGGCGGTGGGCACGGCGATGCGCTCCGGCTGCGGCTGCGGGTCCACGCCGCACCCGGTGAGCACCGCGAGGACGCACAGTGCGACGGCCAGCGCCCTCACGGCCCGGCCTCCACGGGCAGGGAGACGACGAACCGGGCGCCGCCGTCCGGGCCGTCCTCGACGTGCACCGTGCCGCCCATCAGCCGGACGTGCCGGGCGACGAGGGCCAGGCCCAGCCCGGAACCCTCGGTGCTGGTGCGGACGCTCCCCGCGCCCCGGGCGAACCGCTCGAAGACCCGGTCGCGCTCGGCCGCGGCCACCCCCGGGCCGGCGTCGTCGACGGTCACCAGTGCGCGGTCGCCGGCGCGCGTCACCGCGATCCCGGTGACGCCGCCGCCGTGCTTGTCGGCGTTGTCCAGGAGGTTGCCGAGCACCCGCTCCAGGCGGCGCTTGTCGGCGCACACCGGCACCCCCTCCGCGTCGGGGTGCACGGTCAGCAGGGCCGCGGTGGCGCCGTCCAGCCGGTGCCGGGCGGCGACCTCCCGGGTGAACGCGGACAGCTGCACGGGTTCCAGGGCGACGTCGGCGCTGCCGGCGTCGGCCCGGGAGATCTCCAGCAGGTCGGCGACCAGGCGCTCGAACCGCTCCACCTCGGAGCGGAGGAGCCCCAGCGCCTCTGCCTGCTCGGCGTCGCCCGGGTCGGCGGTGGCCTCGACCAGGTCCAGCGCGCCCATCATCGTGGTCAGCGGGCTGCGCAGCTCGTGGCTGACGTCGGCGGCGAAGCGGGCGTCGCTGCGCACCCGCTGCTCGAGCGCCTCGGCCGTCTGGTTGAACGACGCCGCGATGGGGGCGAGCGACGGGTCCCCACGCGGGTCGATGCGGGTGTCCAGCGCGCCGCCGGCCACGGCGGCCGCCGCGGCGGAGATCCGGTCGAGCGGGCGCAGGGTGGGGCCGGTGAGCCACCAGCCGACCACCACCGCCAGCGGCACCGAGCCGAGCACCGCGACCGCGAGCACCGTGGCGAGCACGCGGTAGGTCCGGTCGAGCTCGCCCAGCGGGAACACCTCGATGTAGGCCGAGCCCAGCTCGGCCAGCGGCACGGCGACGGCCATCACCGTCTCGCCGTCGAGCTCGATCCGCTGCCGGACCGGCGTGCCGGCCACGGCCTGCTCGCGCAGCTCCTCGGGCAGGTCGTCGCGGCCGACCAGCAGCGACGTGGTGGTCCAGGCGCCGTCGTCGACGAGCAGCGACGTCGACCCCGTCTCCCGTGGCAGCTGGGCGAGGACCTGGGCGACGTCGAGGCCCTCGGTCGCCAGCGAGCGCTGCACCTGGGCGGCGTTGTCGGAGGTCTGCACCAGGGTCACCCGCTCGCGCTGGACGAGGAGGAACTGCGAGACCGCCACCCACACGGCGACCGCCAGCACCGTCGACAGCAGCAGGGTGACGGCGGCGAACGCCGCGGTGGCCCGCGCCCGCAGGGTGGCCAGCCGGTAGGGCGGGCGCCGAACCGGCGGGGAGCCCGCGGCGGGGGCGGCGGCCCCGCCGGCCGGCGCGGTCACCCAGGAACCCGGTAACCCATGCCCCGGACGGTCGTCACCAGGGTCGGGTTCGACGGGTCGGGCTCGATCTTCTTCCGCAGCCGGCGGATGTGGACGTCGACGAGCCGGGAGTCGCCGAAGTAGTCGTAGCCCCACACCCGCTCGAGCAGCTCCTCGCGGCTGAGCACCCGGCCGGGGTCGGTGGCGAGCTCGCAGAGCAGCCGGAACTCGGTGCGCGTCAGGTTCAGCATCTCGCCGTCGCGCGTGACGGTGCCCTCGGTGGGCGAGACCTCCAGGTCGCCGACGGTGAGGTGCACGCGCGGCTCGGGTGCACGGGTCCGGCGGGCCAGCGCCCGGATGCGGGCGGAGAGCTCCTTGACGACGAAGGGCTTGGAGACGTAGTCGTCGGCCCCGGCCTCGAGACCGGCCACCACGTCGTGGCTGTCCGACCGGGCGGTGAGCATGATGACGGGGACGTTCGACGCGCGCCGGATCTCCCGGCAGACCTCGAAGCCGTCCTTCCCGGGCAGCATCAGGTCGAGCAGGACCACGTCGAACGACGTCTCGGCGAGGGCGGCCAGGCCCTCCTCGCCGGTGGCCGCCTCGGTGACCTGCAACCCCTCCCGCTGCAGGGTCAGCTGCAGCATGCGCCGGATCCGAGGGTCGTCCTCGATGATCAGCACGGACCGAGACATGCCGGTCAGTCTGCCCAGCCCGCCGGGAACTACTCACCGGACCCCCGGCGGGGTCAGCGCCGCGGCGGCGTGCCGGGCGCCCGGCTCACCCGTCCGCGCGGAGCTCGACGAGGACCAGCTGCGGCGGGGCGTTGATCCGGATCGGCACCGTGCTGAAACCCAGCCCGCAGGAGACGAACATGCGGTTGCTCTCGGCGCCGTAGGTCTCCGGTGCCCAGCCGTCGGCGACGATCGCCTCCTCCGCGGTGAGGCCGAGGTAGGACCAGCGCGGGGTGCCGGGGAGGGCCACCTGGCCGCAGTGGGTGTGCCCGGCGAGCGTGATCGGCGCCGTGCCCGCCGGGAGTTCGGGGAAGACCGTGGGGTTGTGCATGAGCACGACGCGCGGGGCCTCCTCCGGCACCTCGGCGAGGGCGGCGTCCACGTCCACCTCGCCCGGCCATGCCGCCCCGATGCCCACCACGTGCAGCGCCTCGGCGCCGGCCCCGGTTCCGGGCACCGCGGCGGCCTCGTTGCGCAGCACGGTGATCCCGGCCTCCTCGAACGCCGTGGCCAGCTCCTCGGCCGCCCCGGCCCCGTAGTCGTGGTTGCCGAGCACGGCGTAGGTGGGGATGCCCGAGTCGAGCAGGGGCTGGAGGAGGTCCATGACCGTCGCCACCTGCTCGGGGATGCCGGGATCCTCGCTGTAGACGTAGTCACCGCCGAGGAGGGCGATGTCGGGCGCGGCCTCGACCAGCTCTTCCACGGCCCGGGACACCATGCCCTCGTTGGACCACCACATCCCGACCTGGAAGTCGGAGACCATCCCGACCTCGGTGCCCCCGGCCGAGCCGGCCAGCTGCGGGAGCGGCACCTCCAGGCGCTCGCGGTCGAGGATCAGGCGTGGCTCCACCAGGACGCCGTACACGATCAGCAGCACGACGAGCACACCGAGAGCGGCAGCGGTGCGCGTGAGCCAGGTCATGGTGGGCGTCCTCCCGTCGGCGGGCGTGGCGCAGCGGGCGGGGGGATGCGGGAGCCACCCCGCCCGCCGCGGCTGCGGCACCCGTCATGCCCCGGGCTGCCGGGGGCATGCGGCGCGCGACCGGTTCGCCACGGCGTCGTCACAGGGCGGGTGCCCACCGCCGCCGGCCCGGGTCGTCCGGCGCCCGGAGCGCGGCCGATCGCGTGACGCGCCGCAGTGCCGGCGCCGTCGTCCTTTGCGATGCGGTGACGAACCCGCCGGCGTGCAGATGTGCCGGGGCGCGCCTGGGCAGCACCCCGGTGGACGGACCACCGCCGCGACCTCCGAGCCGCCGAGAGGACACCGACATGCCGACGAGCCGGACCAGCCCCGTCACCCCCGCACCGGCCCCGGCGGAGGGGTGAGCGCGGTGACGCGATCGGGGCGGCCCCTCCGCCGACGGGTCCCCGTCGTCCTGCTGGCCGCGCTGCTCCCCGGCGCCGCGCTCGCGGGCTGCGGTGAGGACGACGAGCCCGCCGCCGGCGCGGTGGACGTCGACGTCCGGCCGCCCGAGGACCTCGCCGATCCGTACACCGGTGCCTACACCGCGGAGTTCCGCGAGGACCTGGACGCCTACGCCGGTCTGGAGGTCAGCCTGGTCGGGGAGGTGGGCCGGATCGTCTCGCCCGTCGCCTTCACGCTCACCGGCGAGGACGTCGAGCCGATCCTCGTCGTCACGGAGCGCGAGATGCCCGACCTCCGGCCGGGGCAGGTCGTCGCCCTCGGCGCGGAGCCCACCGAGGAGTTCGACCTGGCCGCGCTGGAGCGGGAGCTCGGCACGGACCTCCCGGACGAGCCCTACGCGGAGTGGGACGGGGATGCCTACCTGGACGCCGCCACGGTGGAGGTGCGTCCCTGAGCCGGGGACCGGTGGCGCCCCCGCGACGGCAGGGGCGCCGGTCCGGTCAGCGGCGGGCGCCGAGCGCCGCGATCTCGTGCGCGGACTCGAGGGTCGGCGCGGTCGCCAGCGCCCGGGCGAGGGCGCGCTCCTCGCGCAGGTGCGCGCGGACGGCGTGCCGGCGGGCGAGGACGGTGCGGAGGCGGGTCATGACGTGTCCTTCCGGAGCAGCGGTGGTGGTGCGAGCGCTGCAGGGGGCCGGGCGGGCCGGCCGGAGACCGTCCGCCTCCTGGGTTCGCAGCATGAACTCTGCTCCACCGAGCGAGGTTCGGCAAGCGAACCCAGCATGGTTATCCTCACACCCGTGAGCGACGCCACGTTCGACCGGTCCCGCTGCTCCGTCGCCGGCACGCTCGCCGTGGTCGGGGAGAAGTGGAGCCTGCTCGTCCTCCGCGAGGCGTTCCTCGGCGTCCGGCGGTTCGCCGACCTGCAGCAGGCGCTCGGCGCCCCGAAGGCGGTGCTCACCGACCGGCTGGCCACGCTGGTCCGCGAGGGGGTGCTCAGCCGGGAGCCCTACCGCGCGGAGGGGGAGCGGCAGCGCCACGAGTACCGGCTCACCGAGAAGGGGCGCGACCTCTACCCGACGCTCGTCGCCCTCATGGCCTGGGGCGACCGCTGGCTCGCCGACGGCCCGCCGCCGCTCGTGCTCGAGCACCGCGACTGCGGCGCCGCGGTGCGGGTGGCCCTGGTGTGCGACGACGGCCACGAGGTGGGCGGGCCGCGGGAGGTCCGCGCCCGGGCCGCGGGAGCGGGCGCGGAACGGGCCTGAGCTGTCGAGGCCGATGAGTTCCCGCCGGCGCGCTCGTCCTACCCGCGAGCCCGGCGGACGGCGCCGGGCCACCCCGAGCCGAGGAGCTCCCCGTGCGCATGATCTTCCTGAACCTGCCGGTGGCCGACCGCGACCGCGCCGACGCCTTCTACGGGGCGCTGGGCTTCCGGCGCAACGACCAGTTCTCCGACGACCGGACGGTCTCCTACCAGATCGAGGAGAACATCGCCGTCATGCTGCTGACCCGCGACCGGTTCGCCGACTTCGTCGCGGGCGAGGTCGGCGACCCGGCGCAGGCGACCACGGTGCTGGCCTGCCTGTCGGCGGACAGCCGCGAGGAGGTCGACCGGATGGTGTCCACCGCGATCGCCGCCGGCGGGAAGCCCTGGCTCCCCGCGCAGGACCACGGCGCCATGTACGGGGCGAGCTTCGCCGACCCGGACGGCAACGTCTGGGAGGTCATGTGGATGGACCCGGCGGTGATCGCCGGCTGAACCCCTCCGGCGGGGCCGTCGGCTGGCGGCGGCGCCCACTCTCCGGAAGCCTGTCGTCACCGGCCGCTCCCGGCGGCCGGCGGGGGAGGGCCGCCGCGGCGGTCCGCCACGAGGCGGAGGGGGAGCTGTGATCGATCCGCAGGCAGCCGGTGAGCCGGGGAGCGTGCGCCACGGGGCGGTCGGCCCGCTGACCCGCACCACGGGCCGCCAGGTGCTCGTCCTCGCCGACGACGACGGTGCGGTGGACTGGGCGCGAGCGGGGCTGCGGGACGTGGCCGACTCGAGGGACTTCGCCGACGGGCTCGTCCCCCCGGAGGTCCTGCGGGAGTCCGCCGCGATCGTCTTCGCCGCGCTCGGCATCGCCGTCGTGGCCGCGGAGCCGGCCCAGGTCGGCGTGCTGGCGGCCGGGGACGGGGGCCGGCCGGTGCTCTCGGTCTCCCCGGAGCTGGTTCACCACGTGCTGGACGAGGGCGCCGCGAGCTACGCCCGCGGGTACCGCGACGGCGTCGCGGACCTCACCGGCCGCCTCCTGGCCGCCCCGGGCGAGGAGCCCCCCGGGCCGGCGCGCCTCGAGGACACCCGGCAGGCGACGTGGGGGGTGCGGGCCGTCGGCGCCGACACCTCCTCCCGGTCCGGGCGCGGCATCCGGGTCGCCGTGCTGGACACGGGGTTCGACCTCGCCCACCCCGACTTCGCCGGGCGGGCGGTCACGGCGCGGTCCTTCGTGGCCGGCGAGGGACCGCAGGACGGGCACGGCCACGGCACCCACTGCATCGGCACCGCCTGCGGCCCCCGCACCCCGCCGTCGGGGCCGCGGTACGGCGTCGCCCACGAGGCGGAGATCTTCGCGGGGAAGGTGCTCGGCGACGACGGCAGCGGCACCGACGCCGGCATCCTCGCCGGGATGAACTGGGCGGTGACCAACCGGTGCCCGGTGATCTCCATGTCGCTGGGCGCGGACGTGCCGGAGGCCCACCCGCCGTACTCGGCGGCCGGTCGCCGGGCGCTCGCCCAGGGATCGCTGGTCGTGGCCGCGGCCGGCAACAACGCCGACCGGCGGGCGGGCTCGTGGGGCTTCGTCGGCGCCCCCGCCAACAGCCCGGAGATCCTGGCGGTCGGGGCACTGGACCAGGCGCTCGCCCCGGCGTGGTTCTCCGCCCGCAGCCTGCCCGGCCGCGGCGGGCAGGTCGACGTCGCCGCCCCGGGGGCGGACGTCTGCTCGGCGTGGCCGATGCCCGCCCGGTACAACACCATCAGCGGCACCAGCATGGCGACGCCGCACGTCGCCGGGGTCGCCGCGCTGTGGGCCGAGGCCACCGGGCGGCGGGGGCTGGAGCTGTGGGCCACGCTGGTCCAGGAGGGCGAGCGGCTGCTCCAGCCGTCGGTCGACGCCGGCAGCGGGCTGGTGCTGGCGCCGCGGTGAGGCGTTCCCGGTTCCGCCGGTTCCTCGTATCGTCGGGGGCATGACCCGGGTCAGCGTGACCGTGGACGACCGGCACCTGAGTGCGCTCGACGGCGTGGTGCAGGGGCTGCGCGCCCGCGGGATGCAGGTGGAGCAGGTCCTCGACGGGCTCGGCATCATCACCGGCTCGGTGCCCGCGGGCACCCTCGGCGCGCTGAGCGCGGTCACCGGCGTGGCCTCGGTCGACGAGCAGCGGGTGCACCGCCTGCCGCCGCCGGGGGCGCCGGTCCAGTAGACCGGGTCTCACACCTCCGCGGGCACGGCGCGGACCGGGTGCCCCACCCGGAGCGGGCCGGTGTGGGGGAGCGGGCGGCGTCCGGCGGCGGCCGGTCCCGGCGCGGGCCCGGCCGGGCGCAGGTGGAGCATCTGGTCCAGCCCGACGAGCAGGATCAGCCGGTGCAGGCAGGGGCTCGGGCGCTCCACCACCAGGGTGCACCCGTGCCGTCGCGCCAGGTGGTGCGCGGTCACCAGGGCGCGCAACCCCGCCGCGTCGCAGAAGACGACCTCGGCGGCGTCGACCGACCAGGGCCGGTGCACGCCGTCCGCGAGCGCGGCGAGCCCGTCGAGCAGCAGGTGGACGTGCTCGCGGTCCAGTTCCCCGGCGACCGCCACCGTGGCGCCCACCAGGTCGACGTCCAGGCGGAAGGGGACCGGCGCGAGGTCGAGCGGGACCTCGGGAAGGTCTGGGTGCGGTGACATGGCAGGTACCCCCTGGCATGTGCCCCGGAGGCAGCTCCGGGTAGCACGGGAGCGCGCCTTGCGGCGTGCGTGGGCCGGAGCTTCGACCTCGGGATTCACCCTAGCGGGTGAAGCGAGACGGCGCAGCCCTGGAACACGGGGTGTCGTGCCACCGTCCCCCTGCCCACCCGGCCGGCGGCGCGCCCACCCGCCGCTCCTCCGGTCGGCGACGGGTGCCGGGGCGCCCCGTGGTGGGATGGGGCCGATGAGCGAGAACGCGAACCGGCTGCGTGAGGTCCGCCCCGAAGACACCTTCGACGTCGAGGCCGTGCACGCGTGGCTGGCGCCGCGCGTCCCGGCGCTGGAGGGTCGGCCCGCGCCCCGGGTGCGGCAGCTCTCCGGCGGGGCCAGCAACCTCACCTACCTCCTCGACTACGGCGACCCCCGGCTGGTGCTCCGCCGGCCCCCGCACGGGCACAAGGCGGCCTCGGCGCACGACATGGGACGGGAGGTGCGGGTGCAGCAGCGGTTGCGGCCGCACCTCGACGTGGTCGCGGAGATCCACGGCTTCTGCGAGGACCACGCGGTCATCGGCAGCGACTTCTACGTCATGGAGCAGCTGGTCGGCACCGTGCTCGGCCGGAAGCTGCCCGAGGGCGTGCAGCTCTCCCCGGAGCAGGCGCGGGCGCTCGGCGAGACCGCCTACGACACCCTCGCCGACCTCCACGCGATCGACGTCGACGCCGCCGGGCTGGCCGACCTCGGGAAGGGTCCCGGGTACGTCCGCCGGCAGGTGGAGGGCTGGTCCCGGCGCTTCCGCGACGCGCGCACCGACGACGTCCCGCCCGCCGAGGAGCTGATGGCCTGGCTGGCCGCCCATCAGCCCGAGGACGTGCGGGCGAGCCTGCTGCACGGCGACTGGAAGCTCGACAACCTGGTCCTCGACCTGTCCGGCACCCCCCGGATCACCGGCGTCCTGGACTGGGAGATGGCCACGGTCGGCGACCCGCTGATGGACCTGGGCGCGTCGCTGGCCTACTGGGTGACCGCCGACGACGACGAGGAGTTCGGGCTGGTCTCCACCCAGCCGAGCACGCTGCCCGGGATGCCCACCCGCGAGCAGGTCGTGGCGCGCTACCTGGAGCGGACGGGGCTGAGCACCGGCAACTGGACCTTCTACGAGGTGTTCGGGCTGTTCCGGCTGGCGGTGATCATCCAGCAGATCTGGGCGCGGTACCGCTCCGGGCACACCACCAACCCGCGGTTCGCCCACTTCGGCATCGCCGCCGCCGTCCTGCTGCAGCGCGCGGAACGGCTGGCCGGATGCCGCTGATCTGCCTCGTCCGGCACGGTCAGGCCTCCTTCGGTGCCGACGACTACGACGTCCTGAGCGAGCTGGGCCGCGAGCAGTCCCGCTGCGCGGGTGAGGAGCTGCGGCGCCGCGGGCTGCGTGACCCCCTGGTGGTCTCCGGCACGCTGCGCCGGCAGCGCGACACCGCGGCGCTGCTCGCGGAGGCGGCCGGCTACCCGCCGGCCGGGGAGCCCGACCCCCGGCTGGACGAGTACGACCACCTCGACCTGCTGAAGCGCTACCCCGCCGACGACGGCGAGCCCGTGGGGGGCTCCGGCTCCCGGCAGGTGCAGCGGCTCCTCGACGGCGCGCTCCGCTCGTGGATCGCGGCCGGCGACGCCGACGGCTGGCCGACCTTCTCGGCGGGGGCGGCCGCGGCCGTCGCCGACCTCGCCGCCGGCCTCGAGCGCGGCCGGGACGCCGTCGTCGTCAGCTCCGGCGGGGTGATCGCCGCGGTGGTGGCCGGGCTGCTCGGCGCCGGGGCCGACGGCGTCGTGGCGCTGAACCGGGCCGCGGTGAACGTCGGGGTGACCTCCGTGCTGGCGGGCGCCTCCGGGCTGTCGCTGCTGGCCTTCAACGACCACGCGCACGTCACCGGCGACCGGCGGCACCTGCTCACCTACCGATGACCCCGCCGTCCGCGAAGCCGGTGCCCGACGTCGTCGGGCCCGGCCTGGACGTCCTGTTCTGCGGCATCAACCCCTCGCTGCTGTCGGCGGAGACCGGCCACCACTTCGCGCGCCCCGGCAACCGCTTCTGGCCGGCGATCCACCTCGCCGGGTTCACCCCGCGGCTGCTGCGCCCGGAGGAGGACCTTGAGCTGCTGCGGTACGGGCTCGGGGTGACCAACGTGGTCGACCGGCCCACCCGCACGGCGGCGGAGCTCGCGCCCGAGGAGCTGCGGGCCGGCGCGGAGGCGCTGGAGCGGCTCGTCGCGAGCGTGCGGCCCCGGGTGCTCGCGGTGCTCGGCATCACCGCCTGGCGGCAGGGGTTCGCGCGGCCGAAGGCGGTCGCCGGGCGCCAGCCCGAGCGGGTGGGTGGCGCGGTCACCTGGGTGGTCCCGAACCCCAGCGGGCTCAACGCGCACGTCCAGCTCCCGGACCTGGCCCGCATCTACGGGCAGCTGCGCCCGGGGAGCGGTGACGCCGCCGGCTGACCGGCCGGACCAGCCGACGACGTCCCAGGGCCGGATGGCCCGGCGCGGCACCAGGCCCGGGGTGACCGAGGGGTCCTCACACCCGGGTGCTCCGGAGGCGCGGTGGGGGGCCCGGGGACGAGAATGCCGGGGTGCCCCGCCTGCTCGTCGTCCACCACACGCCCTCGCCGGCCCTGCAGGCCGTGCTGGAGGCGGTGCGGGATGGCGTCGGCCTCGTCGACGACGTCGAGCCGGTCCTGCGCCCCGCGCTGTCCGCGGGGGCCGCGGACCTGCTGGCCGCCGACGGTGTCGTCCTGGGGACCCCGGCCAACATCGGCTACATGTCCGGGGCGCTCAAGCACTTCTTCGACACGGTCTACTACCCCTGCCTGGAGGCGACCGCCGGCCTGCCGTTCGGGGTGTACGTGCACGGCAACGACGACACGGCCGGCGCGCTGCGCAGCATCGAGCGCATCACCGGGGCCCTGCGCTGGAAGCAGGTGGCGGCGCCGCTCAGCCTGACCGGGGCGCCCGGTGCTGCGGAACTCGAGGCCTGCCGGGAGCTCGCGGCCACCGTCGCGGTCAGCCTCTGACGGGCTCCCCGGAGCGGGGCAGGACGCGGCAGACCACCAGTGCGACGTCGTCGGAGAAGTCCGGCGCCACCCGCTCCAGCAGGGTCTCGGCGACCGCGTCGACCGGCAGGCCCGGCAGGTCGCCCGCCGCCGCGGCCAGCCGGTGCAGCCCGTCGTCGAGCGTCGAGCCGCGGCGCTCCACCAGGCCGTCGGTGTAGAGGACCAGGGTCGCGCCCGGGGTCAGCGGGCGCTCGTGCGCCGACCTGGGCGCGTCCGGGGTCACGCCCAGCAGCAGGTCCGGCCGCCGCTCGAGCAGCTCCACGGCGCCGTCGGGCTCGACGAGCAGCGGCGGCGGGTGCCCGGCGTTGGACCACCGCAGCACCCGGCCCTCCCCGTGCCCGGCCGGCTCGATGCGGGCCAGCAGCGCCGAGGCGAGCGTGGTGATCCCGAACCCGGCCATGGCGCGGTCGAGCGCCACGAGCACCTGCGCGGGATCGGGGCCGAGGGCGTGCGCGATGCCGCGCAGGACGTTCCGCAGCTGCCCCATGAGCGCGGCCGCCGTGCGGTCGTGGCCGGTGACGTCGCCGACGACCAGGGTGGTGACGCCGTCGGGTGCGTCGAAGGCGTCGTACCAGTCGCCGCCCACCCGGGTCTCCTGCGCGGCCGGCCGGTAGCGCACGGAGATGCCCAGCCCCTCGGGCCGTGGCGGGTCCGTGAGCATCGAGCGCTGCAGCGCCTCGGCGAGGCTCCGGGTGGCCTGCGCCTGCCGGCGCTCCTGCTCCAGCCGGGCGACCCGGTCGAGGGCCTGACCGCACTGGGCGGCGAAGGCCTGCAGCACCCGGACGTCGTCGTCCTCCAGCGGCTGCGGGAGGCACCAGCCGACGGTCAGCGACCCGAGCACCCGGTCGCCGGCGCGCAGGGGCAGGGCCGCCCAGGCGCGCAGGCCCGGGGCCGGCGGCGGCTCGGTGGAGCAACGGGCGTCGGGCACCAGCACGGTGCGGCCGGCGGCCGCGACGGCCGGCGCGGAGGGCGAGTCGGCGGGCAACCGCCGGGGGGCCGGCCCGGATCCGGCGGGGGCGTCCACCACCGCGAGCTCCGTCGACCCGGGCCGGTGCTGCGCGACGGCCAGGAAATCGGCCGACACGCCCGGGCCGCCGCGGTCGGCCAGCAGGTGCAGCAGCTCGGCCCGGGTCTCCGCGGCCGCGAGAGCGGAGACGGTGCGGGCCAGGCCGGCCAGGGAGCGTGCGGTCCGCCGCTCGCGCTCGCGGAGCGCCCTGAGCTCGGCGTTGCTCTGCTCCAGCTCCCGGGTGCGGGCCAGCAGGTCCGAGGCGATCCGCGTGGCCCGGTCGTCGAGCCGGCCCTCCGCCCGGGCGGCCTCCACGCCGGCGCGTGCGCGGATGTAGTCGGTGACGTCGTCGGCCCGGTGCAGCAGGAGCACCACCTCGCCGTCGTCGTCGAGGACCGGCACGTTCCGCGGGCTCCAGAACCGCTCCTCGTAGCTGCCGTCGGGCAGGCGGATGTCGTACTGCTGGATCGCCATCGTGTGCGGCCGCCGGGTGTCGCGGGCCCGCTCCAGCGACGCGCGCAGGTTGCCCGGCCCGTCGCCCTCCGGGTGCTCGGGGTTCAGCGGGAAGACGTCGAAGAGGTGCCGGCCGACCGTCCCCTCGAGCGTGGTGGCCGTCGCGTCCAGCCGTGCCTGGTTGGCGTGCACGATGACGAGGTCCGGCGTGAGCAGCAGGAACGGCGTGGGGGCGGCGTCGAACACGCGGCGGTAGTCCGGCTCGGGCAGCTCGCCGATGACCCTGCTCCTCTCCGCTCGCCGTCCTCCGGTTCCGGTCCCGGCCATCCTCCCTGATCGCGACGCCCCGGTCCTCCCCGCACGGGGCCGCCGGCTCTGGCTACCGTGCCCGCGTGGGTGAGATGAGGGACCGGATGCTGGCCGGGCTGCCGTACCGTCCCGACGACCCGGACCTCGCCGCGGACTCCCGGCGGGCCGCCGCGCTGGTGTCCCGCTACAACGCCGAGGCCGACCCGCACCGCCGGCACGCGCTGCTCGCCGAGCTCCTCGGCGCGGTCGGCGGCGGGACGACGATCCGGTCGGACTTCCGCTGCGACTACGGCTACCGCATCCGCGTCGGGGCCCACTGCTTCGTCAACTGGGGCGCGGTCTTCCTCGACGTCGGCCCCATCACGCTCGGGGACCACGTCCAGCTCGGCCCCTACGTCCAGCTGCTCACCGCGGTCCACCCGCTCGACCCCGCCGAGCGGCGGGCCGGCTGGCAGCACGCGGCGCCGGTGACCATCGACGACAACGCCTGGCTCGGCGGCGGGGTCGTCGTGCTGCCCGGTGTCACCGTGGGCGCCGACACGGTGGTGGGCGCCGGCGCGGTCGTCACCGCGGACCTCCCGCCGGGGGTGGTCGCCGTCGGGAACCCGGCCCGGGTGGTCCGCACCCTGGTCTAGCTAGGCGGCGGGGGCCGCCGACCCGGTGACGGGCGCCGGTCGGCCGAGCGCCGCGTCCAGCCATTCACCGGTGCGCCGGGACCAGGTGCGCTCGGCGGCCCACTCCCGGCGCCGTGCCCCGTGGGCGGCGGGTTCCTCCGCGGCCGCGCGCACGGCGGCGGCCATCTCGTCGGGGCCGGAGACGAGCGCGGTGTGCGGCGGGAGCTCCGCGGCGAGCTCCAGGTGCCCGGCGGTGGCGACCAGCGGCAGCCCCCGCGTCGCGTAGTCGTAGCTCTTCATCGACGACTGGCCGAGCGCCCGGCCGGGGACGTCGGGGAGCAGCCCCACCGTCGCGGCGTCGAGCACGGCGGCCAGCCGCTCGCGCGGCAGCAGCCCGTGGTAGCGGAGCCGGCCGCCTGATCCCGCCACCAGGGCGCGGAAGCGCTCCGCCGCGGCCCGTGCCCGGTCGGGGAAAACCAGCTGCCCGTGCACGGCGAACGTCCAGTCCGGCAGCGCGCGCAGCAGGCCGTGCAGCAGGTCGACGTCGAACCGCTCGGCGACGCTGCCGACGTAGACGGCGTGCCGCTCGGCGCGTTCGGCCACCCGGGGCGCGGCGAGCAGGCCGGCGTCGGCGCCGTTGGGCACCACCACCGGCCGGCGGCCGGGGAAGAGCTCGCCCAGCAGCGGGTTGACGACGACGACCTCGTCGGCCTCCGCGGCGATCCGGCGGAGCTGGTCGGGCAGCCGCCGGGCGTGGGGGAGCAGCCGGGCCCAGTCGTCGGTGCAGTCGAACACCACGCGCCCGCGGACGGCGCCCGCGGCGCGCCACTCCCACGGCAGCATGAAGGCGGTGACGTCGGCGTCCCAGCCCGAGCGCCGCAGCACGGTGCCCAGGAGGGCGGCGTCGAGCCGTTCGGCCAGGCGTCCGCGCGCGCCGGGCAGCACCGTGGAGCGCTCGGAGACGCGGACGCCCGGAGCCGCGGGCGCGAACCGGGCCCGCGTCAGGTGGCCCCACCAGTTGACCGGTTCGCTGCGCAGGCGGCGCCAGTCGGCCGGGGCCTGCAGGAAGCTGACCGGCCGTCCCAACCGGACCAGCTCGCGGGCGATCATCTGCTCGCGCCGGATGGCCGGGTGCCACGGGTCCTTGGCGACGAAACCCACCCCGCGGGGGCCGACCCCCTCGTCGGTCGTGCTCAGCGCGGGGCCCCGTCCGTCGTCACGGCGCCACCCTAGGAGGGGACGGCGCGGTCCGCCGCGCAGACTGTCCGCGGAGCGCGGCCGCGGCGGCCGCCCCGAGCAGGGGAGGGCGTGCGCGTGGTGCCGGACCGCTTCCGCCGGGCCGTGGTGCGGCGGCTGCCGCTGGCGGCGAAGCGCGCTGTCCTCTACGCCGAGGCGCACGGCCGGCGGCCGCCCCTGCGCCGTCCCCGCACCTTCACCGAGAAGCTGAACTGGCGGATCGTGCACGACCGGCGACCGCTCATCGGGCAGCTGGGCGACAAGCTGGCGATGAAGGACTACGCCGCGCGCACCTGCCCAGGGCTCGCGGTCCCGCGGGTGTTCTGGGCGGGCACCGACCTCGGTGAGCTCGCCGGCTCGGCGCTGCCCGAACGCTGGGTGCTCAAGCCGAACCACGGCACGATGCGGGTGCACCGCGGCGCCGGGCGACCGGACGTGCCGGCGCTGCGGCGGCTGACCGAGGGCTGGCTGGACGAGCCGTTGTGGCCCGAGCGCGGCGAGTGGGTCTACAGCCGGGCCCGCCGGCTGCTGCTGGCCGAGGAGTTCCTCGGCCGGCCGGGGGAGGTGCTCGCCGACCACAAGTTCCTGGTCTTCGGTGGCCGGGTGCGGCTGGTGCAGGTCGACACCGGCCGGCTCACCGGGAGCCACTCCCGGCGGCTCTACACGCGCGACTGGGTGCCGGTGACGGCGCACGAACCGCACGTGGTCACCGGTCCCGTGACGGCGCCCCCGGCCGCGCTGCCGGCCATGCTGGCCACCGCCGAGGCGCTGGGTGCGGCCTTCGACTTCATCCGGGTCGACCTCTACGACGTCGACGGCGAGGTCTGGTTCGGCGAGCTCACGCCCTACCCCGGCGGCGGGCTGGACCCGTTCGACCCCGAGCTGGACCGGTGGCTCGGCGGCTGGTGGACGCTGCCCGCCCGCGCCGGGGTGCGCGACCGCTAGCTCACCAGCGCAGCGGGTGGGTGGAGCGGGAGTGCGCCGTGCGGCAGGCCCGGCAGTTGCCCCACGAGACGATGGCCAGCGGGGTCGTCGGGCCGCCGCACTCGGGGCACTCGACGGTCTGGGCGGGTTCGGCTCGCGCCTCGGCGAGGGCGCGGGTCCGCTCCTCGTGGATCCGCTCGTCGCCCCGGCAGGGGCAACCGAGGTGGGCTTCCTCGCAGCGTCCGGCGTGCGTGGCGATGGCGCGGTCCCCTCGGTCGGGTGGCCGGTGCGGCGGGAGTGCCGGACCGGAACGCGGAAGGGGCCACGGCGCAACGCGCCGTGGCCCCCTCCTCACGCGTCGATCAGAGCGCGCGGACGTTCTCCGCCTGCGGGCCCTTCTGGCCCTGCGTGACGTCGAACTCGACCTGCTGCCCCTCGTCGAGGGACTTGTAACCGGAGCCGGTGATGGCGGAGTAGTGGCAGAAGACGTCGGCGCCGCCGCCGTCCTGGGCGATGAACCCGAAGCCCTTCTCCGCGTTGAACCACTTCACAGTGCCCTGAGCCATGTCGTTCTTCTTCCGTGCTGGGAGGTGACCGCACAGGTACGTACCGGGTGCGGGGCCGCCGCACCGACCGGCAGGACCGAGAGGGAACGTCAGGCAGAGACGACTGCGGACGTCCAAGAACGAAAGCAGAGGCGCAACAGCGACCACCGAGGACTGTACAGCCACATGGGCACACCGTGGGAAGACCTGGTCGTCGGGCTCCCCCCGTGGGGTGCGACCCGGCCGGCGGGTGCGGTCGGCGCGTGCGCGAGCATCGTCGCCATGGAGTCCCCGAGCACCCGCGAGCCGGGCTGGGTGCACGACGCCCTGTGGTGGCACGTCTACCCGTTGGGTTTCGTCGGCGCCGAGCCGGCCTCCGCCCCGGGGCAGCCGGTCCGGCACCGGCTGCGGCAGCTGCTGCCGTGGCTGGACCACGCGGTCGAGCTCGGCGCCTCGGGGCTCGCCCTCGGCCCGGTCTTCGCGTCGGAGACGCACGGCTACGACACCACCGACCACCTGCGCATCGATCCCCGGCTCGGCGACGACGCCGACTTCGACGCCCTGGTCGCCGCGTGCCGCGCCCGGGGCCTGCGCCTGCTGCTCGACGGCGTCTTCAACCACGTGGGTCGCGGTCACCCGGCGTTCCAGCGGGTGCTGGCGGAGGGCCCCGCCGCCGCCACGGCGGGCTGGTTCCGGCTGCGCTGGCCCGGCGGGACCGAGGCGTGGCGGCCCGGGACGGAGCCCGCCTACGACGACTTCGAGGGCCACTCGGCCCTGGTGGCCCTGGACCACCGCTCCCCGGACGTCGTCGACCACGTCAGCGGGGTGATGGTGCACTGGCTCGACCGGGGCGCCGACGGGTGGCGGCTGGACGCCGCGTACGCCGTGCCCACCGCGTTCTGGGCGCAGGTGGCGGGGCGGGTGCGCGCCCGCCACCCCGGCGCCTACCTGACGGGCGAGGTCATCCACGGCGACCAGCGGCGCTTCGTCGCGGAGTCGGGGCTGGACGCGGTCACCCAGTACGAGCTGTGGAAGGCCATCTGGAGCTCGCTCAACGACCGCAACTTCTTCGAGCTCGACGCGGCCCTGACCCGGCACGACGACGTGCTGGGCCGGTTCGTGCCCTACACCTTCGTCGGCAACCACGACGTGACGCGCATCGCCAGCCGGCTGGGCGACGAGCGGCACCTCGCGCACGCCCTGGTGGTCCTGCTGACCACCGGCGGCACCCCGTCCGTCTACGCCGGTGACGAGCACGCCTTCCGCGGCGTCAAGGAGGACCGGGCCGGAGGGGACGACGCCGTCCGCCCGGCCTTCCCGGCCGCTCCCGGGGAGCTCTCCCCGCTGGGCCTGCCCGTGTACCACCTGCACCAGCAGCTCATCGGCCTGCGCCGCCGGCACCGCTGGCTGCACACCGCCCGCACGACGACGCTGCACCTGGCCAACGAGCAGGTCGTCTACGAGGCCCGCGAGGGTGCCGGGCGGCTCGTGGTGGCGCTGTCGGTCTCCGACGGCCCGTCGGAGCTCCCCGCTCCCGGAGCGGTCGGTGTGCTGGCCGGCCGGGCCGACGTCCTCGCGCCCGGGTCACCCGGCGCCCGGGCGCGGCTCCCCGGGCACGGGTGGGCCGTGCTGGCCGGCTGAGGGCGGCCGGCTCAGCGGCTGGCCGCGAGGTCCTTCACCGCCTTGGCCACGTACATGGCCGACAGGGCGAGGAACAGGGCCCCGATGGCGGCCCGCACCTGGTCGTCGGTGACCGGGGCGCGCTGGGACACCGGCCCGGCGACGGCGTCGGCCACGCGTGCGCGCCAGCCCTTGAGGCCGGCCTTCCCGAAGGTGATCGCATCCATGGTCGGCGTCCCTACCCCGCCGGCGCCGGGATAGGCGGGGAGGACGTGCATCGGGCGGGCGGGCGCCGGGCACCGGAGGAGGCATGGATGTCCCGGTCGGCACCACCCGCACGGTCGACGTCGGCGATCGTCGGCTGAACGTCTGGGAGGCCGGTGGGACCGGCCCGGTCGTGCTGCTGGTGCACGGCATCCCGACCAACCACCTGCTCTGGCACGACGTCGTCCCGGCGGTCGCCGGTGACGCGCGGGTGCTGGCCGTCGACATGCTCGGCTACGGCGACTCCGACGCCCCCGGCGACCACCCGGTCGACCTCGCCGCCCAGGCGGCGCTGCTGCTGCGGCTGCTGGACGGGCTGGAGGTGGACCGGGCGGTGGTCGTCGGCCACGACCTCGGCGGAGGCGTGGCGCAGATCCTGGCCACCACCAGCACCGGCCGCGTCGCCGGGCTCGGCGTCGTGGACGGGGTCTGCTACGACGGCTGGCCGGTGCCCGTGGTGCGGGCGCTCAAGGCCACGTGGCCGGCGCTGCCGCTCCTGCCACCCCCGGTGCTGGCGAACGTCCTGCGGCCGGCGCTGCGCACCCTGTTCGCCCACCGGGAGCGGGCGGAGCCGTTCCTCGACCGCTTCGTCGAGCCGTGGTCCCGCCCGGGCGGCCCCGGCCGGCTCGCCCGCCACCTGCGCTCGCTGGACTCGGTGTACACGCAGACCGTCGCGCCGTTCCTGCCCCGGCTGGCGGTGCCGGCCGAGGTGGTGTGGGGTCGGCAGGACCACCAGATGAAGCCCCGGTACGGGCAGCGGCTGGCCGACGACCTCCCGGGCGCCCGCCTCACCTGGGTCGACGACGCCAGCCACTTCGTGCCCGCGGACCGGCCCGACGTCGTCGCCGAGGCGGTGCTACGCCTCGTGGAACGGGCCTGACCGAGGTGTCCCCGCCCAACCCCTCGGGTAGCGGGCGGGGATGACGACACCGCTGGTCAGACCACGAGGACGCAAGATGATCGCCGGCGTGTGCGCCGGCCTCGCCCAGCGCTTCGGCGTATCCACGGGCCTGGTGCGGATCGGCTTCGTGCTGTTCGGGCTCTTCGGCGTGGGCGAGATCGCCTACATCGCGCTCTGGATCATGATCCCGAAGGAGCGCTGAGCACCTCCCGCCCGGGGCTGTGATTGGCTGTCGGCCCACCCGCCGGTCCCCGAGGAAGTGCGATGTCGATCCTCTCCAGCCTCGCCGAGGCGCTGGTCAGCGCGCGCATCGAGGTCGTCGACCTCACCGCGCCCCTGTCGGCGGAGACGCCGGTCATCCAGCTGCCCGAGCAGTTCGCCCAGACGGCGCGCTTCGAGCTGGAGGAGCTGAGCCGGTACGACGACCGCGGCCCGGCCTGGTACTGGAACAACTTCCGCACCGGCGAGCACACGGGCACGCACTTCGACGCACCCAACCACTGGGTCACCGGCCGGGACGGCGACGACGTCGCCTCCGTGCCGCCGGCGCGGCTGATCGCCCCGGCCGTCGTCCTCGACTTCTCCGAGCAGGCCGCCGCCGACCCCGACTTCCTGCTCGAGGTCGAGCACGTGCGCGCGTGGGAGGCCGAGCACGGGCCGCTGCCCGAGGGTGGCTGGCTGCTGTTCCGCACCGGCTGGGACGCCCGCTCGGCCTCCCAGCAGGAGTTCCTCAACGCCGACGAGACCGGCCCGCACACCCCGGGTCTGTCGGCCGAGTGCGCGCGCTGGCTGGCCGAGGAGTCGCCGGTGCTGGGGCTCGGCGTGGAGACGGTCGGCACCGACGCCGGCGCGGCCCACTCCTTCGACCCGCCGTTCCCCTGCCACGCGGCGCTGATGGGCAGCGGCAAGTACGGGCTGACCCAGCTGCAGAACCTCGCCCTCCTGCCGCCCACCGGCGCGCTGCTGGTGGCCGCCCCGCTGCCCATCGTCTCGGGCTCCGGGTCGCCGTCCCGCGTGCTGGCGCTGGTCGAGCGGGGATGAGCGGCGCGACCGGGCGCACCGTCGCGCAGGCGGTCGGGGAGAACCTCGTCGCGCGCGGGGTCGAGGCGGTGTTCGGCGTCGTCGGCTCGGGCAACTTCGTGGCGACCAACGCGATGGTCGCCGCCGGCGCCCGGTACGTCGCCGCCCGCCACGAGGGCGGGGCGGCCACGATGGCCGACGCGCACACGCGGGTCACCGGCCGCCCGGCGGTGCTCAGCCTGCACCAGGGCTGCGGGCTGACCAACGCGCTCACCGGCATCACCGAGGCGGCCAAGAGCCGCACCCCGCTGGTGGTGCTCACGGCGGAGGCGACGTCGCCGCGGTCGAACTTCTTCGTCGACCAGCCGGCGCTGGCCGCGGCGGTCGGCGCGATCTCCCTGCGCGCGACCTCCGCGGACGACGCGGTGGCGGTGGCCGCGGCCGCCGTCGACACCGCGCGGCTGGAGCGTCGCACGGTCGTGCTCAACCTGCCGCTGGACGTGCAGGCCCTCCCGGCCGGGGACGCCGTGCCCCCGCCGGTGCCCACGGCCCCGCGGGTCCACCCCGACGAGGCGGCGGTCGCGCGCCTGGCCGGCGCGCTGCGGGGCGCCCGGCGGCCGGTGTTCGTGGCCGGCCGCGGCGCGCGGGCGGCCCGCGTCGCGCTGGAGGGGCTGGCCGAGCGCTGCGGCGCCCTGCTGGCCACCTCGGCGGTGGCCAAGGGGCTGTTCCGCGGCAGCGAGTGGGACCTCGACGTCTCCGGCGGGTTCGCCACCCCGCTGGCCGCCGAGCTCGTCTCGGGGGCCGACCTGATCGTGGGCTGGGGCTGCCAGCTCAACATGTGGACGATGCGCCACGGCCGGCTGATCGCCGCGGACGCCGTCGTGGTGCAGGTCGACGACGAGGAGCCGGCGATCGGCGCCCAGCGCGAGGTGGCGTTCGGCGTCGTCGGCGACGTGGGCGCCACCGCCGAGGCGGTCACCGCGGTGCTGGGCGCCGAGGCCGCGGGCGGCTACCGCACGCCCGAGGTGCGGGCGGCGATCGCCGCCCGCGGGCGCTGGCGGGACGAGCCGTTCCCCGACGGGGACGGCGACCGGATCGACCCGCGCGCGCTCACCGCGGCCCTGGACGACCTGCTGCCCGCCGAGCGCGTGGTCGCCGTCGACTCGGGCAACTTCATGGGCTACCCGAGCATGTTCCTCGACGTCCCCGACGAGCAGGGGTTCTGCTTCACCCAGGCGTTCCAGTCGGTCGGGCTGGGCCTGGCGACGGCGATCGGTGCGGCGCTGGCCCGCCCCGACCGGCTGCCGGTGGCCGCGCTCGGCGACGGCGGGGCGCTCATGGGCGCCGCGGAGCTCGAGACGGTGGTCCGGCTCGGCCTGCCGATGGTCGTGGTGGTCTACGACGACGCCGGCTACGGCGCCGAGGTGCACCACTTCGGCCCGGACGGCCACCCGCTGGACACCGTCCGGTTCCCCGAGACCGACTTCGCCGCCGTCGCGCGCGGGCACGGGTACGACGCGGTCACCGTCCGGGGGCGCGACGACCTCGACGGCGTCGCCGCCTGGCTGGCCGGGCCCCGGACCGCGCCGCTGCTGGTCGACGCCAAGGTCACCCGCGAGCGGCCGTCCTGGTGGCTCGAGGAGGCGTTCCGCGGCCACTGACCGGCCTGCCGGGCGACCGGGAGGGCGGCTACCAGGCGGTCGTCGCCTGGAGCACCGCCTCGGTGAGGGCGCGGGTGCGCAGGCCGGTCACCTGCTGGTACTCGGGGTCGGCGACCATGCGGCTGAACGCCTCGCGCGAGGGGTAGCGGACCAGCAGCACCGCGTCCCAGTCCTGCCCGGACTCGGCCACCAGCGGGGTGGAGCCGCTGCCGGCGTAGAGCACCTCGCCGCCGTAGCGGGGCAGGAACGTGGTGGACAGGGCGTCGGCGTACTGCGCGTAGAGCTCCCGACCACCCTCGGCGAACCGGAGCAGGTTGAGCATCACGACGGGGCCGCCGGGGTCCTCCTGGAGGTAGCGCTTCAGGTCCGCACCGCGTGGATCGATCGCCATGCCGGCACGCTACCGGTCCCGGTCCTCGGGGCGGGCGGCGTACCTGCAGGTCGGCGCACCGGTCCGGTCGCGGTCAGGGCCAGCCCTGCTCGTGCAACGGGGTGACGGTCACCTCGTTGAGCACCAGCTCACCCGGTGCCTGCACCAGCCACGCCACCAGCTCCGCGACGCGCTCGGGCGGGAGCGCGTCGCGGGGGTCGGGCGCGTCCCCGACGCCGGCCGGCCGGCGCGCCGAGGGATCCCAGACCCCCCACGACGTCGCCATCGCACCCGGGTACAGGACGCAGGCGCGGATGCCGTGCGCGCGGCCCTCGGCGGCGAGCGCCTGGGTGAAGCCGGTGAGCGCGAACTTCGACGAGCAGTAGGCCGCGGCGTCGGCCCAGCCGCGGCGGCCGGCGACCGAGGACACGGTGACGATCGTGCCGCCCCCCGCCCGGCGCATCGCCGGGAACACCGCCCGGCTCAGCAGGAACGGGGCCCGGAGGTTCACCGCGAGGACCCGGTCCCAGTCCTCCACCGTGGTCGACGCGACCGGCCCGGGCGCATCCGTGGCCGCCGCGTTGACCAGGACGTCGGCCCGCCCCCAGCGGGTCAGGACCTCCTCGGCGGCGGCCCGGGTCGCCGCCGCGTCGGCGAGGTCGACCGCGCAGGTCAGCGCCGTACCACCGGCACGCTCGACCTCCGCGGCGACGGCCCCGAGGTCCTCGGCGCCCCGGGCGAGGAGGGCGACGCGGTGGCCGTCGGCGGCCAGCCGGAGCGCCACTGCCCGGCCCAGCCCGCTGCTGGCCCCGGTCACCACGGCCACGCGGTCGGTACCGGTGCCGCTCATGCGCCCTCCCGTCCGGCCGCGGCCCACCGCGGCACCAGGGGTCCCTACCCGCGGTCCGTTCCCGCAGTCCCCGGAGAGCGGGGGTGCGCACCGCCCCGTGGGGTAGGGGGTGCAGATGCGCACCGATGCAGAGGCACGGCAGGCGAGCATCCGGCTCCGGGACGGCCGGACGCTCGCCTGGGCCGAGCACGGCGACCCCGACGGGTGGCCGGTGCTGGGGTGCCACGGCTCGCCGAGCTCCCGGTTGGAGCGGCACGTCGAGGACCCGGCGGACTACCGGCGGTGGGGGGTGCGGTTCATCGTGCCCGACCGCCCCGGCTTCGGGCGCTCGGACCCGCACCCCGGCCGCCGGGTCGCGGACTGGCCCGACGACGTCGCCCAGCTGCTGGACCACCTCGGCGTCGAGCGGTGCGCGGCGCTGAGCCTCTCCGGGGGTGCCGCCTACGCGCTGGCCTGCGCGCACGCCCTCGGCGACCGGGTGACGACCGTGGGCATCCTCGGCGGCGCGCCCCCGCCGGACGTCCCGTGGCCGTGGCCCCGCTGGATCCCCGGGCAGCTCCGCGCCGCGGTGCACCGCCCGGGCCGGCTGGCGGCGGTGCTGCGGCCGGTGTTCGCGCCGATCGGGCTGCGGCCGGCGATGATCCCGCGCTACCTGCAGCTGCGCCTCAACGCCGCCGACCGCCGGGTGATCGGGCGCCCCGCCGTCCGGCGGGTCCTGGCCGACACCTTCACCGAGGGGCTGCGCAACGGCAGCGGGGTGCTCGCCGAGGACCGCGCCCTGCTGTTCCGGCCGTGGGGCTTCCCGCTGGCGGAGATCGGCCAGCAGGTGCACGTCTGGCACGGCACGCAGGACTGGCAGGTGCCCGTCGTGCTCGGGCAGGTGCTGAGCGCGATGCTGCCCCGGTGCTCGGCGCGCTGGCTGCCCGGGGAGGGGCACTTCCTCGTCTTCGACCACGCCGAGGAGGTGTACGCGGCGCTCCGGCCCTGAGCCGCGTCAGGCCAGCTGGGCGGCCACCAGCGGTTCCAGCGTGGCGCGCGGGTGCCGCTGCTGCAGGATGCGCAGGGCCCACTTGTCGGGGAACAGCGCCAGCAGCTCCCCGCTGGGTCGCTGCACCACCTCGACCCCGCCGGACGAGGCGATCAGCGGCAGCGACTCCTCGTCGGTGCGCATCGCCAGGCTGTAGGGCAGCCGGTCCAGCGCGACCGGGGCGTTGAACTCGTGCTCCATGCGGTGGGTGGCCACCTCGAACTGCATGGGGCCCACGACGGCCAGCACGGGGGAGCCGTCGCCGCGGCGCTCGGAGCGGAGCACCTGCACCACGCCCTCGGAGTCCAGCTGCTCGATCCCCTTGCGGAACTGCTTGTGCTTGGCGGTGTCACGGCTGCGGACGACGGCGAAGTGCTCGGGCGCGAACGTGGTCAGCGGCGGGAAGGCGACCGGCCGCTCGGTGAACAGCGTGTCGCCGACGCCGAGGGCCGAGGCGTTGACCAGGCCGACGACGTCGCCGGGGTAGGCGACGTCGACGCTCTCCCGCTCGCGGCCGAACACCTGCTGGGCGTACTTCGTGGCGAACGGGCGGCCGGTGCGGCCGTGGGTGACCACCATGCCCCGCTCGAACACCCCCGAGCAGATGCGGATGTAGGCGAGCCGGTCGCGGTGAGCGGCGTCCATCCCCGACTGCACCTTGAACACGAAGGCGCTGAACGGCTGGTCCAGGCCGCGCACCGCGCCGTCGGCGTCCGGGCGTCCCGTGGGGGCGGGGGCGAGGTCGACCAGCGTGTCCAGCAGCGCCCCGACGCCGAAGTTGGAGACGGCGGAGGCGAACAGCACCGGCGTGGTGACCCCGCCGAGGAAGGACTCCTGGTCGTGCTCGGCGCCGGTGGCCTCGAGCAGCTCGGCCTCCTCGACCGCCTGTGCCCAGACCTCGCCCTCCCGGGCGGTGGCCTCGGCCGCCGTCAGCTGTTCCTCCGGGGCGATGGTCGCGCCGCCGGCGGTGCGGGTGAAGCGGCGGAAGGTGCCGTCGCGGCGGTCCAGGACGCCGCGGAAGTCGCCCGCGATGCCCACCGGCCAGGTCAGCGGGGTGGGGGTCAGGCCGGTGCGCTCGGCGATCTCGTCCATCAGCTCCAGGGCGTCCTTGCCCGGCCGGTCCCACTTGTTGACCACGGTGACGATCGGGATGCCTCGGTGCTTGCAGACGGCGAACAGCTTCATCGTCTGGGTCTCCAGGCCCTTCGCGGCGTCGACCAGCATCACGGCGGCGTCGACGGCGGTGAGCACCCGGTAGGTGTCCTCGGAGAAGTCGGCGTGGCCGGGGGTGTCGAGCAGGTTGACCACCGCGTCCCGGTACTCGAACTGCAGCGCCGCGGAGGTGATGGAGATGCCGCGGGCGCGCTCCATGTCCATCCAGTCCGACACGGTGCCCCGCCGGCCGGCCTTGCCGTGCACCGCGCCGGCCTGCCCGATGACGCGGGCGTGCAGGGCCAGGGCCTCGGTGAGTGTGGACTTGCCGGCGTCGGGGTGGCTGATCACGGCGAAGGTGCGCCGCCGCGCGGCCTCGGCGACCGCTGCCCGGCCGGTGCGGTCGACGTCGGCGGCGGGTGGGGCGGCACTCACGGTGGTTCTCCTCGGGGTCCGTGGGCGCGCAGGTCCTTCAGACGGCGGCCCGGGGGTGCTCCGGGACACCGGGCGGGCGAGCTACCAACGGGCCGGCCGGCGGCGTCCGAGCACGCTCAACGCTACAGGCGTCAGCCGACGTAGCCGCCGCGCATGTCGCCGACGACCAGCGGCCGGTCGAGGGTGGAGGGCTCCAGCCGCTGCCGCGGCCGGTCGCCCGGGAAGACGCCGGCTGCCGCCAGCACGTCCGGGTCGAGGAACCGGGTGGGCGGGGCCTCCGGGGAGAGGACGAGGTCCGGCGGCCGCTGCCCCTGCTCGGCCAGGGCGAACCCCCAGTCGCCGAAGCTCGGCACGTGCACGTGGTACGGCGTCGCCGCCAGCCCGGCCGCCTCCAGGGTGGAGACGGTCCGCCAGTACGCGTCCGGCGTCGAGTACGGGCTGCCGGCCTGCACGGTGACCAGCCCGCCCGGCGCCAGGGCGGCCGAGACCAGGCCGTAGAACTCGGTGGAGTACAGCCGCCCGAGCACCGGGGTGTCGGGGTCGGGCATGTCCACGACCACGGCGTCGAAGCCGGTCGCGGCCGGGGAGCGCAGCCAGCGGAACGCGTCGTCCACGACCACCCGCACGCGCGGGTCGTCGAGCGCGCCGGCGTTGAGCGCGGCCAGCCGGGTGCGGGCCAGGCGGACGACCTCGGGGTCGAGCTCCACCTGGACCACCTCGCGCACCGAGGGGTGGCGCAGCACCTCCCGCGCGGCGAGCCCGTCACCGCCGCCCAGGACCAGCACCCGGGCGGGGTCGCGGGCCAGCACGGGGTGCACCAGCGACTCGGTGTACCGGTGCTCGTCGCGGCTGGAGAACTGCAGGTCGCCGTCCAGGTAGAGCCGGAGGTCGCCGGAGCGCTCGGTCAGCACCACCTCCTGGTACGCGGAGCGCTCGGCGTGCACGACCGGGTCGGCGTACAGCCGCTGCCGCGCGGTCGTCTCGATGTCCCGGGCCTGCAGGAGGAGCGCGCCGAGCAGCAGGGCCGCGGCGAGCAGCGCACCGGTGGCCGCGCGCCGCGCCCGGCGCGTCATCTGCCGCCGGAGCAGCAGGCCGCACACCACCGCGGCGGCGAGCAGGTTGACCAGGCCGGTGATCGCCGCGCCGCGCACCTGGCCGGTCAGCGGCAGCAGCAGGAAGGGCCAGGCCAGCCCGCCGAGCAGCGCACCGGCGTAGTCCGCGGCGTTGAGGTCGGCGAGCACCGTGCCGCTGCCCTCGGCGTCGATGCCCTCGCGCCCGGTCTGCAGCAGCGTCATCAGCAGCGGCACCTCGGCGCCGACCAGGATCCCCAGGACGGCGGTCGCGGCGAGCAGCACGGCGGTGCTCGTGCCGTAGAAGGAGAACGACACGTACAGCGTGACGGCGCTGAGCCCCCCGGCGACGCCGAGCAGGATCTCGACCGCGACGAAGGTGGTCGCGGCGTGCGGCAGGAACGGCTTGACCAGCAGCGCGCCGGCGCCCAGCGCGGCGACGAAGCCGGCGACGATGAGCGAGGTCTGGGTGATGCCCCCGCCGACGAGGCTGGCCGACAGGGTCAGCAGCACCAGCTCGTAGACCAGCCCGCAGGCCGCGCAGACGGCGACGGCGGCCAGCAGCAGCGGCCGCGAGCGCACGGCGCCACCGCCCCGGGTGCGCGCCGGGCCGGCCACCCGCTCCGCCGACGTCGTCACGGCGTCACGACAGCGCGGCGGCGTTCACCGCGCCGATGGCCACCAGGCTGATGCCGACGGCCCAGGCCGAGCCGCGCATCCGGGGCTCGTTCACCAGGGCGCGCACGTCGGTCGGGATGACCGCGTCGAGCAACCGCAGGGCGACGGCCTGCAGCACCACCCCGACCAGCCCGTAGACGGCGGCGTCGACGAGGCCCTGGCCGAGGCTGTCGGCGCTGGTCATGATCGCGGTGACGACGATGATCGCCAGGGCGATGTGGTTGGCACCCAGCAGGATCGCCGCGTTCGGGTTGTGGTCGGTGTAGACCTGGGTGCGCAGGTTCCCGGGCGTGAGCAGGTCCAGCGCGAGGAAGCCGAGCGCGAGCACGCCGACGCCGATGCCGAACCAGAGCAGCGTCGCCAGGACGCCGTCGAGCAGCGCCCCGCCCTCGACCGTGCCGAACTCGAGGGCCTGCCAGGTCGTGGTCACGTCGGGAACTCTCCTGAGGTCGGGGTGGGGGAGCAGCGGATCACTTGCCGTCGCCCGGGCCGCCGCCGCCACCGGTGCCGGCGGGTGAGCCGGGGCGGAAGCCGGGGCCGAGGAAGGCGAAGAAGCCGCTGCGGTAGCGGCCGTCGAGGTCCTCCACCCGCACGGTGCTGCCGCCGGCGGCCGCGCTCACCACGACGATGTCGTCGTCGTAGCGGAGGTACTCGTTGCCGCCGTCGGCCTGCCGCTCGGCGGGCCGCACCGCGTCGGCGATCGCCGCGGTCGTGGTGCCCACCGGGTCGGGCGAGGCGTAGACCCAGGTGTCGTCCACGGTGCTGGTCCGCTCGTAGGTGTCGTCGAGGAAGTCGCGCACCCGCGTGCCGCTGCCGCACCCGGCGAGCAGGACGGCGGCGAGCAGGAGCGCCGCCAGCCGGCGGGCCGGGCTCACGGCACCCACCTCGTGCGCGTCGTGACCAGCTCGCCGGAGTCGCCGGCCGGGTAGAGGTGCCAGGTCTGCCAGGCCCAGCCGCCGTCCAGCGGCTGCGCGGTCAGGGCGGTCAGCGCGTCGGCCGCGCCGGGGAAGGCGCCGCACAGCCACGCCGGGTCGCCGGCGGCCCGGGCACGCAACCGCGCCGCCGTCGCGTCGAGCTCCGCGCGCGTCGCGGTGGTGGTGGCCGCGGTGAACGCATAGCCGCCCGAGCGCTGCTCCGCCGGGAGCGGGCGGCCCCCCGCGGCGACGGCGTCGCACGACACCTCCTCGGTGAGCCGGTGACCGCGGACCTCGGCGGCGACCACGTGCGAGGCGCCCAGCACGCCGAGGACCACCGAGGCGCCCGCCGCACCGGGCAGCCGCAGCTGCGCCAGCGGGGTGGGGGCCGGCCCGTCGAGCAGCAGCCCCAGGGCACCGGCGGAGACGTCGCGGGGGGCGATGTCCAGCTGGTGCAGGCTCATGTCCCGGGCGTCCGGTGGTAGACGGTCAGCTCGCCACGGCTGACGGCCCGGCCCGTGGAGACCTCCCACGACTGGGTCGGCGCCCAGCGCTCGAAGGCGATCAGCCCGGTCCGGTCCGCCGTCGCGTAGTCGGCGTAGTCCACGGTGCCGCTGGGCGGGGTGCCGGTCGTGCCCTCGGCGGTGTACGAGGCGCGGCCCCGCTCGACCTGCCGGTGCACGCGGTCGTCCAGGACCACGTCGCCGTCGGGGGTCAGGTTCGTGCCCTCGCGACGCATCCACAGCGTCATCTCGAGGTCGCCCTCGTCGTCCTCCACGGTGAGCCAGCGGCGGCCGGTCGACCCGTCGAGCAGGTGCTCGCGCCAGGTCATCCCGCCCTCCTCCAGCACGATCGTGCCGCGGACGACGTGGTCGATGCCGGCGTAGGTGATCACGTCGCCGACGCCGATGGCGTGCGGGTCGTAGACGTCGGGCTCGTCGGCCAGCGGGTCGACCCGGGCGCGCGGCGCCGCGGCGCGCGCCAGGTTGCGCCGGCGCAGCACGAGCACGACCACGGCGAGCACCGCGAGGACCACGAGGACGACGACCAGCAGGACGAGCAGCACATCGGGCATCGCGGGGCCTCCCGGCGGGGTGCGTTCGGGGGAGAACCTATCGCGCCGGAAGATCGTCCCGGGACCGCGCTGCCCCGGCCCGGTGCGGCCCGCGGCAGCGGGGCTCAGCCGCCGGTGGCGCGCGCGCCCGCGGGCTCGGTCCGGTCGGCGTCGTCCGCCGGCTCCTCCGCCGGACCGGCGGCGCTGTTGCCGTGGAACGCCGTCTGCGGGGCGGCGGGACCGCCGGGGCGCCGCCCGGTCCGGTCGGCGGCGAGCGCCTCGGGGGCCAGCGCCGGGTCGACCCGGCCCCACTCGGTCTCGACGTCGGTGAGCAGGGCCTCCAGGTAGGCGCGCAGCTGCGCCCGGCACGCCTGGGCGAACGCCTTCAGGAACGCCACCTGCTCCTCCAGCTCGGCGGCGGTGCGCTGCCCGGCGGCGTCGCCGTCCCCGCCGGTCGGCACGCTGAGGCGCGCGGCGGCCTCCTGCGCCGCCTGCATGATCGCACCGGCGTTCTCGCGCGCCAGCCGCAGCTGCTCCTCGTACTGGTCGCGGGCCTCGGCCGTCATCTGCCGGCTGAAGTCCTCGGCCTCGGCGACGTACTCGTCGGCGGTCTGCTGGGCGCTGGCGAGGATCTTCACCGCCTGCTCGCTGGGCGGCTCGGGCACCGTGGCGCCCGACAGGCGCTGCTCCAGCTCGGTGACCCGGTGCCGCAGCTCGTCGCGCTCGCCCACGAGGCTGCCCACCTCCGCGGCCACCATGTCGCGGAAGCGGTCGACCTCGGCCTGGTCGTAGCCGGGGTGCAGCATCGAACCGGAGGTGAACCGGGCGCCGCGGATCTGCTCCGGCGTCAGCCGCCGGGCGGCCCCTCCGTTCCCGGACGTCTCGGTGGTGGTCATTCGGTCACCTTCCCCTCGGCACTGGGCCCCGGTCGGCTGGGGGCGAACACCTCGCTGCGCACCCGCTCCCGCGGCACGCCGTGCCCCAGGAGCCCCTCGACGGTCGCCTCCACCATCGGGGCCGGGCCGGCGACGTACACCTCCCGGCTGAGCCACGGCCCGTGCCGGAGGACGACGTCCCCGACGTCGCCGTGCTCCAGCCGGGACAGGTCGTCGTCCGACACCGCGCACGTCACGTCCAGCCACGGGTGGGCGGCCTGCAGCTCCGCGATCGCCGCGCGGTCGTAGAGGTGGTCCTCGGCGCGGGCGCCCACGAAGAGGTCGACCCGGCGGGCCGGACCCTGCCGGGCCACCTGGTCGACGAGCGCCTTGAGCGGCGCCAGGCCCATGCCGCCGGCGACGAGCAGCAGGTCGCGGTCGGAGTCGGCGGCCAGCGTCAGCTCGCCCAGCGGCGGGCCCAGCCGCACGAGGTCGCCCACCTCGGTGCTACGGACGAGCGCGGTGCTGACCGGGCCGCCGGGGCGCGCCTTCACGTGCAGCTCCAGCGTGCCGTCGTCGCGGGGCGCGTTGGCGGGGGAGTAGTAGCGCCACAGCCGCGGACGGCGGTCGATCTCCAGCGACATCGACTGCCCGGGCAGGTAGTTCACCGGCACCTCGGGCCGTAGCTGCAGCACGGCCACGTCGATCGCCCGCCGCTCGTGCGCCACCACCTCGGCCCGCCAGGTCGCGGGCTGGTCGGCGGACTCCTCGGCGCCCTGGATCATCACCGAGGCGACGAGCTCGTAGGCCTCGGTCCAGGTGCGGGCGCGGTGCTCGTCCCACTCGTCGTCGAAGTGCTCCAGCGTCGCGAGCAGGCTGGGCATGACCGCCGGGTAGTGCGCGGGCAGGGTGCCGAACTTGCGGTGGTCGTGGCCGAGCTGCTTGAGGATCGGCACCAGCGCGTCGAGGTCGTCGACGTGCGACACGACCTCGCCGAGGGCGTGGAAGAACCGGTCGCGCTGGTGGGCCATCGAGACGGGGAACATCGCCCGGGTCTCGGGGTGGCTGAGGAACAGGTGCGAGTAGAAGTACAGGGGGGCCTCGTCGCCGGTGGCCGCCGCCTTGGCGAAGCTGGCCCGCATCGCGGCGATGTCCATCCGTGCGTGCCTCCTCGCGGCGGTTGCGTCCGTCCCGGCGAGCGCTCACCGGCACCGGTCCGCGACGACCCCGGAGCGCTCCGCTCTGCCCTTCCCCGGCGCGCTCGCCGCCACACGGCCCGCCCGGAGGTTTCTGGCGCGCCCGTTGCGGACGGGGGCAGAAAACTCGCTCGCCGCCGATGAGCCGGGCGGGCAGAGTCGGTCTCCACCACGAGGAGACCGCACGACGCGAACCCGGGTGAGGTACCCATGCCGCTGCACGCACCCCTGGCCGTCGAGGCCACGGCGCTGACCAAGTCCTACGGGGCGACGACCGCGGTGGACGGGCTGGACCTCGCCGTGCCGGCGGGCACCGTCTACGGCGTGCTCGGCCCCAACGGGGCGGGAAAGACCACGACCATCCGCATGCTCGCCACGCTCATCAGGCCCGACTCGGGGAGCGCGCGGGTGCTCGGCCACGACGTCGTCACCGAGGCCGACGCCGTGCGCGCGGAGGTGAGCCTGACCGGCCAGCTGGCCTCGGTGGACGAGGAGCTGACCGGCCGCGAGAACCTGGTGCTGCTCGGCCGGCTCCTCGGGCTCTCCCGCGCGGGGGCGCGGGCCCGCGCCGACGAGCTGCTGGAGGCGTTCGGGATCGCCACGGCCGCCGGCAGGCTGGTCAAGCACTACTCGGGCGGCATGCGCCGCCGGCTGGACATCGCGGCGAGCATCGTCGTCACCCCGCGGCTGATGTTCCTCGACGAGCCGACCACCGGGCTCGACCCGCGCTCGCGGAACCAGGTCTGGGAGATCGCCCGCGCGCTGGTCGCCGGGGGCACCACGATCCTGCTCTGCACGCAGTACCTGGAGGAGGCCGACCAGCTCGCCGACGGCATCGCGGTCATCGACCACGGCCGGGTGATCGCCGAGGGCACGCCGGCGCAGCTCAAGGCGTCGGTGGGCACGGGGGCGCTGCACGTGCGGCTGCTCGACCCCGACCGCCGGCCCGACGCGGCCGGCGTGCTGGAGCGCGCGCTCGGCCCGGTCTCCCTGCAGCCGGACCCGGCGGTGCTCTCGGCCACCTGCCCCGACCCCGCCCGGGCCGCCGCCGCGGTGGCCGAGCTGGCCCGGACCGGCATCGGCCTCGCCCACTTCTCGCTGGACCAGCCCAGCCTGGACGAGGTGTTCCTGGCGCTCACCGGGCGCGGCGCCGAGGAGCCGCCCGGATCCGCCCCCACCTTCGAGGAGCAGACGTCATGACCACCCTCACCACGGACGCCGACACCGCGGCGGTGCGCCGGGCGATCGCCGGCACGGAGCGGCCGCCACGACCCGGGCCGCTGCAGGCGGCGCTGACCTTCGGCTGGCGCGGCATGCTGAAGGTCAAGCACGTGCCCGAGCAGTTGCTCGACGTGACCGTCACGCCGGTGATGTTCCTGCTGATGTTCACCTACCTGTTCGGCGGCGCCATCGCCGGCTCCACCAGCGCGTACCTGGACTACACGCTGCCCGGGCTGCTGGTCATGTCGGTGCTGTTCACCACCGTCTACTCCGGCGTCGCGCTCAACACCGACCTGACCAAGGGCGTCGTCGACCGGTTCCGCTCGCTGCCGATCTGGCGCCCGGCACCGCTGCTGGGCTCGCTGCTCGGCGACAGCGTCCGGTACGTCGTGGCCGGCACGGTGATCATCGTCGTCGGCGTGCTGCTGGGCTACCGGCCGGACGCCGGGGTGTCCGGTGCCGTCGCCGCGCTCGCCCTCGTGGTGGTCTTCTCGTTCGGGCTGTCGTGGGCGTTCTCGGTGCTCGGCCTGCTCCTGCGCAGCCCCAACGCGGTCATGAACGCGGGTTTCATGGGCATCTTCCCGCTGACGTTCCTGTCCAACGTCTTCGTCGACCCGGCCACGCTGCCCGGGCCGCTGCAGGCGTTCGTCGACGTCAACCCCATCTCGATCCTGGCGACGGCGTCGCGGTCGCTCATGGCCGGGGAGCCCGACGTGCCGGCGATCCTCGTCTCGCTGGCGGTGGCCGCGGCCCTGGCGCTGGTGTTCCTGCCGATCACCACGCGGCTGTACCGGAGCCGCTGAACCTCAGGCGGCGCGCGCTCCTGCCGTGGCCGGGACGGGCGCCGACCGCGGGATCGCCAGGCCGCCGACCAGGCCGGCGGCGAGGACGGCGGTGCTCACGCCGAACGCCACCTGGAAGCCGGCCACGTCGGTGAGCCAGCCCGCGACCAGGGGGCCGGCGATGGCGCCGAGGTCGGCCGACATCTGGAACACGGCGACGACGCGGCCACCCCGGCCGCCGCTGAGGTCGCCGACCAGCGCCGCCGGTGCGCTGGCCAGCAGCGAGGCACCCAACCCGAAGACCGCCATCGAGACCAGGAAGGCCCAGGTCGCCGGGGGCAGCACCAGCACCGCCATGGCCGCGGTCGCCAGCGCCGCCCCGAGGACGAGCGAGGGCCGCCGTCCCCACGCGTCGACGAGCCGGCCGGAGCGGAGCAGCCCCAGCGCCTGGGCCAGCGAGCCGGCCAGCAGTCCGGCCCCGGCCCAGGCCACCGTGCGCCCCAGCTCCTCGGTGACGTAGAGCGGCACGAGCGAGTTGCGGACGCCGAACAGCACCCAGCCGACGCCGAAGTTGGCCACCAGCGCGGCCAGGTAGACGCGGGAGCGCAGGGCGCTGCCCAGCCGGACCGGGCCGGCGTCGAGGTCCGGCCCGGCGACGTCGGCCGCCGCGGGCGCCGCGGGGTCGGGCTCGGCGGTGCGCAGCAGCGCGATGCCGACCGCGCCGGCGACCAGCAGGAAGCCGGCGTAGAGGAAGAACGGCAGCCGCGGGGAGAGCTCCGCGAGCAGCCCGCCGGCGGCGGGGCCGGCGATGCCGCCGAGGATGAAGCCGCCCTGCCAGGTGGCGGCGGCCCGGCCGCGGTGCGACGGCGGGGCCACCCGCAGCAGCAGCGACAGCGCGGCCACGGTGAACATGGCGCTGCCGATGCCACCCGCGGCGCGCAGCCCCAGGAAGAGGGGGAACGAGCCGGCGAGCCCGGCGAGCCCCGTGGTGACGGCGACGATCACCAGGCCGGAGGCGAGCACCAGGCGCTCGCCGAACCGCTCGACCAGGGTGCCGCCGCTGAAGGCGGAGACGAAGCGGAAGAACGCGAAGGCGCTCACCGCCAGGCCGACGGCGGTGGTCCCCACCCCGAAGGAGCGGGCGAACAGCGGGATCGCCGGCGCGACGATGCCGAAGCCGAGGGCCACGACGAAGGCGATGACCGCCAGGACCCTGACCTCGCGGGGCAGCCCGCCCCCCGTCCCGACCCGCACGAGAGGCGATCGTCCCACGCCCGGCCCGCGCGGCCGCCGCCGAGGTCCCGGCGTGCGGGCGGCCGGGCCGCCCGCACGCCGGAGTGCTGTCAGGCGATGCGGCGGGCGAAGGGGGCGTCGCCCATGGAGTTGATCGACGACACCTTCACCGGCACGCCGTAGGTGGAGGCGTGCACCATCTGGCCGTTGCCGATGTACATCCCCACGTGGCTGACCGGCGAGTAGTAGAAGAGCAGGTCGCCGGGCTGCAGCGCCGAGAGGGGCACCGGGGTGCCCATCGTCGACTGCATCCGGCTCGAGTGCGGCAGGCTGATGCCGGCGGCCGCGTAGGCGTACTGCATGAGGCCCGAGCAGTCGAAGGCGTCCGGCCCGGCGGCCGCCCACACGTAGGGGTCGCCGATCTGCGCCATGGCCGTGTTCACCGCGGTCTGCGCCGCCCCGCTGCCGCCGG
>NZ_SSXC01000161.1 GCF_021699055.1 Blastococcus sp. MG754426
TGTCCCGCCCCGGGTCTGATGGAGGCTCTCAATCCACGTGAGGATGAGAGTCATGGCGGCACCGAGGAAGTACCCCGACGAGCTGCGGGAGCGGGCGACGCGGATGGCGGTGGAGGCCCGGCAGGACCCGGCCACCCGCGCAGGCGCGCTGGCGCGGATCGCCAAGCAGTTGGGCATCAACCCCGAGACGTTGCGCAACTGGGTGACTCAGGCCGAGATCGACGGCGGGGTGCGCCCGGGCACCACGACCGACGACGCGCGGCGGATCGCCGAGTTGGAACGGGAGAACCGCGAGCTGCGGCGGGCGAACGAGATTCTGAAGACCGCGTCGGCGTTTTTCGCGCAGGCGGAGCTCGACCGCCGACTGAAGTAGTTGTCGAGTTCATCGACGAGCACAAGGAGCGCTTCGGGGTCGAGCCGGTCTGCGCGGCGTTGAAGGACGCCGGCGTGCAGATCGCCCCGAGCACCTACTACGCGCACCGGAGCCGGCCACCCTCGGCCCGGTCACAGACGGACGCGGCGACCACCGCGGTGATCGAGCGTGTGCACGCGGAGAACTTCGGCGTCTACGGAGCGCGGAAGGTGCACGCCGAGCTGCGCCGGCAGGGCCATCGGGTGGCCCGGTGCACCGTCGAGCGGTTGATGCGCCGCCGCGGTCTGCGCGGCATCAGCCGGGCTAAGGGGCCGCGGACCACGGTGCCTGGCGCCGGGCCGGACACCCGCCCGGACCTGGTCGACCGGGCGTTCACCGCGACCGGGCCCGACCAGCTGTGGGTCGCCGACATCACCTACTGCCGCACCTTCTCCGGCTGGGTGTACGCCGCCTTCGTCATCGACGTGTTCTCCCGCCGGGTAGTGGGCTGGCAGCTGTCGAAGTCGTTGCGGACCGATCTGGCGCTGGACGCGCTGGAGATGGGCATCTGGACCCGCCGGCGCGCCGGTCGCGACGTCGGCGGATTGATCCATCACTCGGACAAGGGCGTGCAATACGTCGCGGTGCGGTACACCCAGCGCCTCGCCGAGGCCGGCGCCGTGGCCTCGGTGGGCTCCACCGGTGACAGCTATGACAATGCGCTGGCTGAGGCGTTCAACTCACTGTTCAAGGCCGAGCTCGTCCGCAACAAGGGTCCGTGGAAGAGCATCGACGACCTCGAGATCGCCGTCGCCGAGTACATCGACTGGTTCAACCACCGACGACTGCACGGCGAACTCGGTCTCGTTCCACCGGCCGAGCACGAGGACACCTTCTACCGGCACAACCCCGCGGCGGCTACCGTCGCCGCGTCAGTTTCGAGCCTCCACTGAACCCGGGGCGGGACA
>NZ_SSXC01000162.1 GCF_021699055.1 Blastococcus sp. MG754426
CACCCGCCGCTGACGTGCGGGAAGTGTCGTACCCCCGGCCTAGCCTGCGGTCATGTCGTCGGTGGCGAGCTTCCAGGTGGGGGTGGGGGTGTCCCTGGTGGACCCGCTGCCGTCGCCCTGGGAGCTCGAGGATCCCGATCCGCGGCGGTGGGACGAGCCGTTGTCGGCGTGGCTGCCGGCCCGCCGGTCGGCGGGTGAGGCGGTCGATCTGCTGGGGCAGATCACCGCGGCCGAGGCGCGGTTGGCCGCGTTGCGGGTGGAGCTGGTGATGGACCTCGCCGCGGCCCGCCCGGCGCCTGCCGATCCGCCACCGGGCGGGGAACGCGCCGGGGACGGTGGCCCGGCCGGTGCCAGTGAGTTCGTGGCCGATGAGCTGGCGATGGCGCACAACGGCAGCCGGGCGGCGGCGGTGACGCTGCTGGAGCACGCCGAGGTGCTCACCACCCGGCTGCCGGCCACCTTCGCCCGGCTGCGGCTGGGCCTGCTGGACTGGCCGCGGGCCCGGGCGCTGGCCGCGGAGGTGGCGGCGTTCGGCGCGGACACCGATCCGGCGGTGATCGCCGCCGCCGAGGCCGCGGTGCTGCCCGGCGCGGCCGGGCTGGGCGTGGGCGGGCTGCGGGCGGCGCTGCGCGCCGAGCTGCTGGCCCGCGACGCCGCCGCGGCCGAGCGGCGCCGGAGGGTGCGGCAGCGGGCCGCCGATGTGACGGTGCGCCCGGTCGGGGACGGGATGAGCGAGCTGCGCGCCCTGCTCCCGCACCCCGACGCGCGGGCCTGCCGGGACGCGGTCGACCAGCACGCCCGGGCGGCGCGGGAGGCCGGCGACGGCCGGCCGGCCGGCATGCTGCGCGCCGGCGCCCTGGCCGACCTGCTGCTGCGCCCCTGGCAGCAGCACCCGCCGGTGACCGCCCAGCTGACCGTGGTCGCCCCGCTGCCGGCGCTCACCTCCGCCCGCTTCCTCGCCGCCGGCAACCCGCCGCCCGCCGCCTTCACCCCACCCGGCACCCCACCCGGCACCCCGCCCGGGGTCCCCGAGCCGGTGGGGGAGGTCGACGGGGAGCCGATCACCGCCGCGCACCTGCGCGAACTGCTCACCCACCTGGACGCCAGCGGCATCCAGGCCCCACCGGCGGGCAGCCTGCACATCGCGGTCACCGACGCCGCCGGGGCGCTGCTGGCCGTCACCGGACCCACCGAACTGGCCCGCCTCGCCGCCGCCGGCTGCCCCACCCACCCCAC
>NZ_SSXC01000163.1 GCF_021699055.1 Blastococcus sp. MG754426
ACCCCCACCCAGCGCACCCTGCGCACCACCCTGGCCGACCTGCCCGCCACCCTCACCGAGCACGCCGTCCGCCCCCCCGCCGTCTGGGTCGTCGGGGCCGTGGTCGACCTCACGTCAGCCGGCTGAGGGCGTGTCGCGGCGCGCCGGTGACGAGGCGTGAGCGGCTGCGAGGCGTAGGGCGACGATCCAGGACGAAGTCGTCCCCAGGCATGGTGGAGCGCCGTCCCGCCCCCTACCGTGAGCCCGTCCGGACGGACCCGTCCGTCGCTGAAACCGGTGACAACCGCCCGGACGCCGCCGAACCACCCGCCGGATCCGTCCGGCACCGGACCGGGGAACCACACGCACCACCCGGGGTGAAGCGGTCGACCGGCCCGCACGGGCCGCAGGCCGCCGGGCGCCTTCCCGCCCGAACCCGTCAGCTAACCCGGTAGGCGGCCACGGAAGAAAGGACCACCCGCCGAAGATGGCGAGTTCGCTCAGCCCTGCCCACCGCCGGATCACCGGACGGCGGGCCCTGCTGGCCCTCGTGGCCGCCGGCGCTGTCGCCCTGACCCCGCTCCCCGCCTCCGCCGATCCGGAGCCGGCCACCTCCCAGGAGGCCGCGGAGCTGATCGCCGCCCGCGCGCACGACCTGGAGGTGCTCACCGAGCGCTTCAACGAGACCCGCGAGCAGCTCGCCGCGACGCAGGCGGCCGCCGACGCCGCCGCCGAGGAGCTGTCCGCCGCGCAGGCGGCGCTGGCCGAGGCGCAGGACCGGGTCCGGACCGTGGCCCGCAGCGCGTACACCGGCGAGGGGCTCGGCACCCTCGAGGCCGTGCTGACCAGCGAGTCGGCCGGCGACCTGGTGGACCGGGTGGGGCTGCTCGACACCATCGCGGCCCACAACAACGGCGTGCTCGGCGAGGCCCGGAGCGCCGGGGAGGACGCCGAGCGGGCGCGGGTGGCCGCCGAGGAGGCCGCCGCCGAGGCGCAGGCGCACGTCGATCGCGTCGAGGCCCAGCGGGCGCGGCTCGACGAGCAGATCGCCTCCTACCAGGCGCAGTACGAGCGGCTGAACGCCGAGGAGCAGCGCGCCTCGCGCGCCGCCGCCGAGCGGCACGCGGCCGAGGAGGCCGCCGCCGCGGAGGCGGCGCCGGGCCCCGGC
>NZ_SSXC01000164.1 GCF_021699055.1 Blastococcus sp. MG754426
AGCTGTACTGACCGGAGACGTTGGTCGAGGAGCTGTGACTCCGGGATCTGACTGAGGGATCTTGTGAGGGGAGGACCTCCGGGCGTGGAGTGGAGCTGCTGAAGGCACCCATTCCACGAAGCACCGGAGGTCCTCGTGCTCCACGCTAATGCCGCCTTGACCCCGCGCCAGCGTCTGCGGCTGGCGAAGCTCGTCGTCGAGGAGGACTGGCCCAAGGTTCGCGCCGCGGAGTTCTTCGGGGTCGCGTGGAAGACCGCCGATCGGTGGGCCGAGCGATACCGGCTGCTGGGCAAGGCCGGCATGGTCGATCGCTCCAGCCGACCACACACCAGCCCAGGCAAGACCGATGCGGCGAGGACGAAGCGGATCGTGTCGCTGCGGCTGCGCAAGCGGTGGGGCGCGGTCCGGCTCGCGGCAGAGACCGGCGTGGCGCCCTCGACCGCCGGGGCGGTGCTGCGCCGCTGCGGCCTCAGCCGGCTGTCTCGACTCGAGCGCCGCGAACGCCAGGTCGTGCGCTACGAGCACGCCGCACCCGGCGACCTGCTGCACGCCGATGTGAAGAAGCTGGGCAACATCCCCGCCGGCGGTGGCTGGCGCTTCCTCGGTCGCGAGCGAGGCAACGTGAACCGGCACCTCGATGGTGGTCGTGCCCGCAGCCGCCACCACGACCCGCTGATAGGCCACGGATTCATCCACGTCATCCTCGATGATCACAGTCGGCTGGCCTACGCCGAGATCCACGACGACGAGCTCGGGATCACCGCGACCGCGGTACTGCGCCGGGCCGTGGCCTGGTTCGCCGACCGTGGCGTGATCACCCGCCGGGTGCTGACCGACAACGGCGGCTGCTACCGCAGCCGCCACTGGGCTACCGCCTGCGCCGAACTGGGCATCACTCCGAAACGGACCAGGCCCTACCGCCCGCAGACCAACGGCAAGGTCGAACGGTTCAACCGCACCATGACCAGCGAGTGGGCCTTCGTCGAGATGTTCACCAGCGAGGCCGACCGTCGCGCAGCCTTTCCTGCTTGGCTACACGCCTACAACCACCACCGGCCCCACACCGGCATCGGCGGCCACCCACCCATCAGCCGCTTGACCAACCTCCCCGGTCAGTACA
>NZ_SSXC01000165.1 GCF_021699055.1 Blastococcus sp. MG754426
TCGCTGGTGGGGTAGCCCAGCCGGCCGTTCTCCCAGCCCTGCCCGGCCCAGGCGTCGCGGATCGCTCCCCGCACCAGCCGGGCGCCGGTGGTGGAGGTCCAGTACACCGAGCCGCCCTGGAAGTGGGCGAACCGCCCGCCTCCGGCCAAGGTGGTGACGTCGGTGGTCGGGTAGCCCAGCACCCCGGTCTCCCAGCCGGTCGCGGCCCACCGGTCGCGCACCGCGCCGGAGACGATCCGGGCGCCGGTGGCCTGCGTCCAGTAGATCGAGCCGTGCTGGAAGTGGGCGAACCGCCCGCCGCCGGCCAGCGCGGTGACGTCGGTGGTCGGGTAGCCCAGCGCCCCGTTCTCCCAGCCGGACGCGGCCCACCGGTCGCGCACCGCGCCGGAGACGATCCGGGCGCCGGTGGCCTGCGTCCAGTAGATCGAGCCGCCCTGGAAGTGGGCGAACGCCCCGCCCCCGGGCAGCGGCAGCACGTCGGTGGTCGGGAAGCCCAGCGCGCCGGTCTCCCAGCCGCCGCCGGCCCACCGGTCACGCACCGCCCCGGTCACGATCCGGGCGCCGGTGGCCTGCGTCCAGTAGATCGAGCCGTGCTCGAAGTGGGCGAACCGCCCGCCCCCGGGCAGCGCCAGCACGTCGGTGGTGGGCAGCCCCAGCACCCCCGAGGGCCCGCCGGCGGCGGTGAACCGCTCCCCCACCGCCCCGGTGAGCACCCGCGCCCCGGTGGCGGCCGACCAGTAGATCGCCCCGCCCTGGAACGACGCCGCCCGGCCACCACCGGGCAGGTCGACGACATCGGAGGTCGGGTAGCCCAGCACCCCGTTCTGCCAGCCCGTGGCCGCCCACCGCTGCCGCACCGCACCGGTCACCACCCGGGCGCCGGTGGCCGGCGACCAGTAGATCGAGCCGTTCTCGAAGTGCGCGAACGCACCTCCGTCGGGCAGCGCCCGCACCCCCGTGGTCGGGTAGCCCAGCTCGCCGGCGGGCCCGCCGGCGGCGGTGAACCGGTCACGCACCGGCCCGTGCAGGGCG
>NZ_SSXC01000166.1 GCF_021699055.1 Blastococcus sp. MG754426
TGGTGGCGCTGCGCGGATCGAGGGCGGGAGAGGGATCGGTGGTCGGCGGCTCGGGGCGGGGGAGCACCGCTGTCATGGCACCTCGTCCGTGTCTGTGAGTGAGCTGGGACCGACGGTAGGGCGGCGGCGTCCCGGTCGACCAGGGACGGACGTCCCGACCCGGACGGGATCGTTCCGCGGGGCGGGGGCAGGCGACGAACCGGCGCCCGGGCACGAGGCCCGGGCGCCGGTGGCCGGTCATCAGGAGGAGGTGCGGGACAGCCACCCCGCGGCGGCCATGCCCAGCCCGAACAGCACCGTGCCGGGGATGATGCCGTAGCCCTCCGCCGGCAGGGCGGGGGAGACGAGCAGACCGAGGGTCATCCCGACGAGCGCGATGCTCACCGGCGGCGGCAGCAGGCGGCGACGCAGCGCGACGGCGGCGACCAGCACCGGCCCGAGCAGCGTGGCGATCCCGGCGACCGCGGCGAAGCCGGCGGCCGCCTCCTCGAAGGCGTGGTAGCCCTCGTGGCCCATCAGCGGGCGGACGTACGCCTCCGCCACCGAGCTCGCGGGCATGAGCACCATCCCCAGCCACGTGGTGCCGAGACCGGCCAGCGCGGTCCGGGAACCGCGGAAGCGGCGGGCGAGCACGCCGAGCCCGGCGGCGATGAGCAGGGCGCCGACGGCGAACGTCAGGTGCGAGAGCACCCAGGTCGAGGCCTCCGGCGCGGCCTCGTCGTGCTCCAGCGGGTGGAGGGCGTTGCCGACGGCGAAGAGCACGCCGCCGGCCACCAGCGCCGTCACCTCCAGCGCGTCGGAGGGGCGGTGGTCGCGGAGCGCGGGGGAGGAGGTCGGAGCGGTCAGGGGCGGTGCGGTGGTCATGGCGGTCCTCGGGCTCGGGGTGCGTCGGGTCGGGCGACCCGGTCGGCGCCGACGCTCGCGCCCCCCGCTTGCCGGTCGCTGACGGCCGGCTTGCCGTCCCGGCGACAAGTCGGCCGCAAGTGCGCCCGCGCAGGGTCGGCGCCGACCCTGCGCGGGCGCACTTG
>NZ_SSXC01000167.1 GCF_021699055.1 Blastococcus sp. MG754426
CTAGGGCGCGTCTCCTAAGTCGTTAGCCACATGGTGATGGCCCGGAGGACGACGGCTCCTCGGTAGACGGTGGCGAGCCTGTCGTAGCGGGTGGCGATGCCACGCCATTGCTTGTGGTCGTTGAACGAGCGCTCGATGACGTTGCGGCCCTTGTAGGTGATCGGGTCGAAGGCCGGTGGTCGGCCACCGGCCGAGCCGCGGCGAGCGCGATGTCTGACCTGGTCAGACGGTTGCGGGATCACCGCGGTGATACCGCGCTCGCGAAGCATGGTCCTGGTGGCGCGAGAGGAGTAGGCCTTGTCGCCGATCAGCGCTGTGGGGCGGGTGCGTGGTCGGCCTGGCCCCAGTCGGCGCACCGCGAGTTGAGCCAGCAGCGGCTGCAGCATCGGGGAGTCGCCGGCCTGCCCGGGTGTCAGCGCGATGACCAGCGGTCTACCGCGGCCGTCGACGAGCTGGTGAATCTTGGTGGACAGGCCGCCCCGGGAGCGTCCGATCGCATGATCGGGCGGTTCTTCCCACGGGTTCTTGTAACTCGGCTCAGCCCCCTGTGTGGCGCACCGGACGACGGCCGGCGGGCTCCTCCACCCGACTGGCGTTGGTCGCGTGCTGATGGGCCCGGTTGACGGTGGAGTCCACGCTGACCATCCAGTCGATGTCTCCCGCGGCCTGCGCTTCGGCGAGCAGCCGGGCGTGGATCTTGTCCCACGTGCCATCGGTGCTGAACCGGTGGTGCCGCTTCCACACGGTCTGCCACGGGCCGAACGAGGCGGGCAGATCACGCCACGCGACCCCAGTCCGGAACCGGTAGATCACCCCTTCCACGACCTGGCGGTGATCGCGGAAGGGCCGCGATCTCACGCCGTCCGAGGACGGCATCAACGCCTCAATCCGCTCCCACTGAGCGTCGGTCAGCACTCGATCGCGAGACATATCCGCAGCAAATCAGCCCCACCACGCTCAACTTAGGAGACACGCCCTAG
>NZ_SSXC01000168.1 GCF_021699055.1 Blastococcus sp. MG754426
GATGCGGGCGCTCACTCGCCGAACACCACCACGGAGCGCAGCACGTCGCCGGCGTGCATCTTGTGGAACGCCTCCTCGACGTCGTCCAGCCCGATGGTCTCGGTGACGAACGCCTCCAGCGGGAACCGGCCCTGCAGGTAGAGGTCGACCAGCATCGGGAAGTCGCGGCTGGGCAGGCAGTCGCCGTACCAGGAGGACTTCACCGCCCCACCCCGGCCGAAGACCTCGATCGCCGGCAGCGTGATCTCCATGTCCGGCGTCGGGACGCCGACCATCACCACGCGGCCGGCGAGGTCCCGGGCGTAGAACGCCTGCTCGAACACCTTCGGGTGGCCGACGGCGTCGATGGCGACGTCGACACCGAACCCCCCGGTGAGCGCGCGGACCGCCTCGACCGGGTCGGTCTCCTTCGAGTTGACCGTGTGGGTGGCGCCGAACTGCCGGGCCCACTCCAGCTTCCGGTCGTCGATGTCGACGGCGATGATCGTGGCCGCGCCGGCCAGCTTCGCCCCGGCCACCGCGGCGTCCCCGACGCCACCGCAGCCGAACACGGCCACCGTCTCCCCGCGCTGCACGCCACCGGTGTTGATCGCCGCGCCGACGCCGGCCATGACGCCGCAGCCCAGCAGCCCGGCGGCGGTCGGCGGGGCTGCCGGGTCGACCTTGGTGCACTGGCCGGAGTGGACCAGCGTCTTCTCGGCGAAGGCGCCGATGCCCAGGGCCGGGGACAGCTCGGTGCCGTCGGCCAGCGTCATCTTCTGCGCCGCGTTGTGGGTGTTGAAGCAGTACTGCAGCTGGCCCTTGCGGCAGGCCCGGCACTCCCCGCACACCGCCCGCCAGTTCAGCACGACGTAGTCGCCGACGGCGACGTTGGTCACGCCCTCCCCGACCGCGGAGACCACACCGGCCGCCTCGTGGCCGAGCAGGAACGGGAAGTCGTCGTTGATCCCGCCCTCGCGGTAGTGCAG
>NZ_SSXC01000169.1 GCF_021699055.1 Blastococcus sp. MG754426
GCCGGTGGCCATCGCGGCCGGCCGGTCGATGCCGACCCGGACCAGCTCCCGCTGGGCCTCCGCCACGTCCTCGGCGGTCTCGCCGAGCAGGGTCACCGGGGTGCCCCAGGGCATCAGCCAGGCGAGATAGGTGACGAACTGCCCGTCCAGGCCGAAGTTGACCGTGCCGCCGACGTGCCCGGCGGCGAAGGCCGTGCGGTTGCGCAGGTCGACGACCCACTCACCGGCCTCGATGCGCCGGCGCAGCTCGGCCGGTTCCGCCTCGGTGGGCAGGGAGAGGTCGGCCTCGCCGGGGCCGGCGGAGTTGGCCGGGCCCATGTGCGCGTAGTAGGCCGGGTACGCGTCCAGCCCGGCGAGGAGGTCGTCGACGTAGCGGGCCTCGTCCGTCGTGAGCGCGGGGTTGGCCAGCTTCTCCTGCCCGATCGTGCTGGCGGTGCCGCCGGACTGGGTGGCCGAGCAGAAGCTGCCGAAGCCGTGCGTCGGGTAGACGGCGGTCTCGTCGGGGAGCTCGGCGGCCAGGCGCTGGGCGGAGTGCCACTGCGCGTGGGCGAGGGTGTCGGTGTGGTCGGGGCCGAGGAGGTCGGGCCGGCCGGTGGAGCCGTACAGCAGCGAGCCGCCGGTGAAGACCGCCACGGACTCGCCGTCGGCCTCCAGTGCGAAGGACAGGTGGGTGTGCGTGTGCCCGGGGGTGAGCAGAACCCGCACGCGCATGCGGGCCCCGACCTCGACGACGTCGCCGTCGGAGACCCCGGTGCGCTCGAAGGAGACCGGGTCGTCGGCGTTCAGCAGGTACCGGGCGCCGACCTGGCGGGCCAGTTCCAGCCCGCCGGTCACGTAGTCGTTGTGGATGTGGGACTCGAAGACGTGGGTGATCCGGACGCCGGCGGCCTCGGCGATGCCGAGCAC
>NZ_SSXC01000170.1 GCF_021699055.1 Blastococcus sp. MG754426
CCGGCGGCGTCCTTCACCGCGCAGGTGGCGGGTCTGTCGGTGGCGGTGGACGGCAGCGGCTCGACCGATTCCGACGGTGCCGTCGCCGGGCACGCCTGGACCTGGGGTGACGGGACGGCGCCGGGTTCGGGGGCGACCGCGACGCACACCTACGCCGAAGCGGGCTCCTACACCGTGACGCTGACGGTGACCGACGAGGAGGGCGCGACGGCGAGCGCGACGCGGACGGTGACGGTGGCCGCCCCGGACGGGCCGGCGCAGCCGCAGGTGCTGGCGGCCGACGCCTTCCAGCGGTCGGTGACCGGCGGGCTGGGGACCGCGGACGCCGGTGGCGGGTGGACGGTCCTGATGGGCGCCGCGCGGCAGGCGGTCACCGGCGGGGCTGCGGTGCTGACGGTGGGTCCGGGCAACAACGCCGGCTCCCACCTGGCCGATGTCGCGGCCACCGAGGTCGACCTGCGGACGACGGTGTCGTTCTCCCGGACGCCGGCCAACGGCACCGGGGCCTACGCCTACGTGACCGGCCGCCGGGTCGGGACGGCGCAGTACAAGGCGCGGGTCCGGGTGCTGCCCACGGGGGAGGTGGGCGTGTCGCTGGTGCGCGAGGTCGGGGGCGTGGAGACCACGCTGGGCTTCGTCACGCTGCCGGGGCTGACCTACACCCCGGACCTGCCGCTGCAGGTGCACCTGCGGGTGACCGGGACCGGCACGACGGACCTGGAGCTGACGGTCTGGCGGGCCGGTGACCCCGAGCCGACCGTGCCGACGCTGGCGCGCGCCGACGCCACCGCGGCCCTGCAGGCGCCGGGCTCGGTGGGCCTGGCGGCCTACCTGTCGGGCAGCTCGAGCAGCCCGGTCGCCGTCCGGTTCGACGACCTGCAGGTCACCG
>NZ_SSXC01000018.1 GCF_021699055.1 Blastococcus sp. MG754426
CCACCGGCCGAGCACGAGGACACCTTCTACCGGCACAACCCCGCGGCGGCTACCGTCGCCGCGTCAGTTTCGAGCCTCCACTGAACCCGGGGCGGGACACGGGGTGACCGACACGGCGCAGCCGGAAGTCGCCACGGCGACTTGGCCGGCGCTGACCGGCGACAGTCACCCGGACGCATCGTCCCCGCGGCCGGTAGGTCAGGTCTCCCCGACCATCACCTGCTGTTCACCACCCGGTGCCGTCCTGGCGCGCTTGCTTCCGACGCTCCTCCTCGTAGCGGGCCGTTGATGCCGCGCCGAGTGCGACAACCAGCGCGTTCAACACGAGGAAGCCCAAGACCGTCCCGATCAGCCAGCTTCTGCTCCGAGGATGCGGAGACAAGACGCCTGTTGACCGCCTGCTGGTCAGCCGACCGGCGCTGCACCGAAAGCGGGTTTGCCGCTGGCCGAAGGTGATCATGAGAGTGCCATGTCCGCTGATTCGACGATGGACGCCTCCAAACCGGTCGGCTTCAGCAGCGGCGTGGCGGGGCGCCCGACGGCGGAGAGCATGGGCGAGGCCCTGCTGGGCTCGCTGCTGGACCGGGCGCACCTCATCCCACCGCGATTGGTCGGCCCCTTGATCGCGCAGGAGATCCAGGCGATCGGCGGCACCGAGATCGCCATCTACCTGCAGGACTACGACCAGGTGCATCTGCAGCCCCTGGAGGGATCAGGCCTGGTCGGAGAGCGGGTGCTCATCGACAGCAGCCTCGCCGGACGCGCTTTCACCACCGACACTCCTGTCGAGGAGGATCTTGCCGACGGTTCGGTGCGGATGTACCTGCCCATGCTCGACGGCTCTGATCGAATCGGCGTTCTGGCATTACGTCTGCCGGCTGTCAACGATGCCGATCGACGACTGGCCAGAAGGTTGGCCGGCCTGGTCGCCGACTTGGTCGTCACCAAGTCCGGTTACAGCGACACATTCGCTCGATTCCGCACCGCGCAGCCGATGAGCCTGTCTGCCCATCTGCTGCGCCGGACTCTGCCGCCGTTGTCCATGACGAATCCTGATGTCGAACTTGCTGGCATTCTGGAACCGGCGTATCAGGTCGGCGGCGACACCTTCGACTACGCCCTCAACGGCCACATCCTGCACTTCGGGATGTTCGATGCCATGGGCCACGGGCTGGAGGCCGCCACGATGGCCAGCGTCGTCCTCGCGGCTTACCGACATGGACGCTTGAGCGGAATGGGACTCCCGCAGTTGCATGCGGCGATGGACCGCACTGTTGCCGAGGTCTTTCCGGGCCGGTTCGTCACCGCCCAGATCGGTGAACTGGACACCGAGCGTGGCGTGATGACGTGGATCAACGCAGGGCATCCGTCGCCGCTATGGATCCGCGACGGTCGCGTGATCGGCGAGCTGACCGGCACGATCGCCCGCCCGATTGGCTTCGGTGGGGCCAGCGCCCACGTGATGACGGCGAAGTTGGAGCCGGGCGACCGGGTGCTGATCTTCACCGACGGCGTGGTGGAGGAACGACTGGAGGGCGGTGAACAGTTCGGCGATGCCCGACTTCGCCACCTCCTGGAGCGCACCACCTCTCAACGGCTTCCGGTGGCTGAAGCCGTCCGCCGCCTCTCCCACGCGCTCACGGCCGCCCGCTACGGACGGACCAGCGACGACGCCAGCCTGCTGATGATCGAGTACAAGGGGCCGCCGCGTGACGACGAGTTGGCGGCGAACCTCATGGCGACCTTGCGGGCTGGCCAGCACCGCTCCGGGCACCTGAATGTGCAGCGAACCGACGAAGTGGGGTGAGCAGGAGCAGGGTGAGCACCGCGCCACCGCGCGAGGATCGGGGGCGCTGGCGTGGCGGGCGCCCTCAGCCCTGCGGTTGCGGCCGTCGGAAGATTGGCGGGACTTTGATCGCCTCGGCGCGAGGCGCACGGTTGCACTGAGCGTGTTCCAGCGGCTGGTCGGCCGACAGCGGATGCAGGGTGTCTCGGCGTAGTAAGTGTGGCCCGGGTTAGCCGGCCGCGGGCTTCGTTCCGCGGAGCAGACACAGGCAGTGCCCACTCAGCGTCAGGGTCTCCCCCGCGTCGAAGCACGTGCCGTTGCCGTTGCCGCGTTCGAGATCAAGCCCCCAGAGCGGGGCGGTCACCAGCTCCGGTGCCCACGTGAGGCCGTAGGCGCGGTCGGGGAGCGTGAACGTCCGTTCATCGGCGGTGGGATTCACCAGCAGCAGGAAGGAGTGGTCGCGGATCGGGCGGCCGTAGCGGTCGGGTTCGGGGATGCCGCCGCCGTTGAGGAAGACGGTCAGCGCGCCGGCGTGTCCGCTTGTCCATTCGGCGTCGGTCATCGGCTGGCCTTCGGGGGTCAGCCAGGCGATGTCTTCTAGGTCGGTTCCGCGCACCGGGCGGCCCTCGAAGAAGCGGCGGCGACGGAAGACAGGGTGTTCGCGGCGCAGCCGAGTCAGCTTGGCAACGAACTCGGTCAGGTCGCTGAACTGATCGGCCCGGTCCCAGTCGATCCAGGAGGTCGGGTTGTCCTGGCAGTAGGCGTTGTTGTTGCCGCCCTGAGTGTGGCCTAGTTCGTCACCGGCCAGGAGCATGGGCACTCCTTGGGACAGCATCAGGGTGGTGAGCAGGTTGCGTGCCTGGCGCGCGCGCAGTGCCTGGATCTCGGTGTCGTCGGTGGGGCCTTCTACGCCACAGTTCCAGGACCGGTTGTCCTCGGAGCCGTCCCGGTTGTCCTCGCCGTTGGCTTCGTTGTGCTTGCGCTCGTAGGACACCAGGTCGTGCAGGGTGAACCCGTCGTGGGCGGTGACGAAGTTGATAGAGGCGTGAGGGCGTCGTCCGCTGGACTCATAGAGGTCGCTGGAGCCGGTGAGCCGGGAGGCGAACTCCCCGACCGTGCCGGGGGTGCCGCGCCAGTAGTCGCGGACAGCGTCGCGGTAGCGGCCGTTCCACTCGGTCCACAGCGGCGGGAAGTTGCCGATCTGGTAGCCGCCGTCTCCGACGTCCCAGGGCTCGGCGATCAACTTGAGCTGCGAGACGATCGGGTCTTGCTGGACCAGGTCGAAGAAGGCGGCCAGCCGGTCGACGTCGTGGAACTCGCGGGCGAGGCTGGCGGCGAGGTCGAACCGGAACCCGTCGACGTGCATCTCGGTCGCCCAGTACCGCAGCGAGTCCATGATCAGCTGTAGGGAGTGCGGGTGCCGGACGTTGAGGGTGTTGCCGGTACCGGTGTAGTCGACGTAATAGGCCGGGTCGTCGGCAAGGCGGTAGTAGGCCCGGTTGTCGATGCCGCGGAACGACAACGTCGGGCCCAGGTGGTTGCCCTCGGCGGTGTGGTTGTAGACCACGTCGAGGATCACCTCGATGCCGGCCTCGTGCAGGGTGCGGACCATCGCCTTGAACTCCTGCACCTGCTCCCCTCGGCTGCCCCGGGCGGCGTAGCGGTGGTGCGGGGCGAAGAACCCGATGGAGTTGTAGCCCCAGTAGTTAGACAGCCCCCGTTGCACCAGGTGGTGGTCGTCGAGGAACTGGTGCACCGGCATCAACTCGACGGCGGTGACACCGAGCCGCTGCAGGTGCTCCACGACGGCCGGATGCGCCAGCCCGGCGTAGGTGCCGCGCAGGTGCGGTGGCAGGTCAGGATGGCGCATGGTGAGCCCGCGCACGTGGGCTTCGTAGATGACCGTTTCGTTGTAGGGGATCCGCAGTGGGTGGTCGTGGCCCCAGTCGAAGTAGGGATTGACGACCACGCAGCGGGTCTGGTGCGCGGCGGAGTCGTCATCGTTGCGGACGTCCGGGGCGCCGAAGCGGTAGTCGAACAGCGACTCATGCCAGTCGACCGGGCCGTCGATGGCCTTGGCGTAGGGGTCGAGCAGGAGCTTGGCCGGGTTGCACCGCTGGCCGGTCGCAGGAGCGTGGCTGCCGTGCACGCGGTAGGCGTAGCGCTGTCCGGGCCCGACCGCGGGGAGGAAGCAGTGCCAGATGAACCCGTCGACCTCGGTCAGCTCGATGCGCGTCTCGGTGCCGGCGTCGTCGAATAGGCATAGTTCGACGCGGTCGGCCGCCTCGGAGAACAGTGAGAAGTTGGTGCCGTTGCCGTCATAGGTGGCGCCCAGCGGATACGGCTGCCCCGGCCAGATCTCCACGACCCCATCCTGGGGGACGACCGGTTCGACTCGGCCGCGCACACCCCGTGCCGGTCGGCGTCGAAGAGATCCGGTTTAGACGCAGCGGCGGACTCCCCGCCCGCGGGGGCGGGAGCCCGCCGCGCGCCCTCTCCTGCGTGAGGTTGGCTCAGTCCGTGACCGGAACGGCTACTCGGCGGCTGGCGCTGCCGCGGCCGACTCGCTGCCCGTGTTCGTATCGGGCTGCGGCTGGTCGCCCGGCGTGGCGGTTGGCAGTGCCGGCGCGCCGCGGCGACCCAACGCCATGGTGGCGATTGCGGTGGCGACCCCGGTGCCCAGTGCGGCCAGGGCCCAGCGCGTTCCGCTGCGTTCGATGCCGAGCACGTGATCCAGCGACAGCTTGCCCGGCCCCGTCTCAGCCAGTGCGGTGAGCGCGCCGATCAGCACGGCGTTGTATTCCCAGCCGCCGTTGGCCGCCCATGGGCCGTTGGGCAGGTGCACCTTCTTGATCGCGGTCGTCATCACCCCGGTCAGTGCCGCTGACGCCAGCGGGGTGCCCAGCCCGGCCGCCAACAGACCACCACCGACGGTCTCGGTCACCCCGGCGAGCAGTGCATGCACCTTGGCCGGGCGCATGTCCAGCGACTCCATCATAGCTTCAGTTCCGGCCCGACCTGGACCGTCGAACCAGCCGAACAGCTTCTGCGTGCCATGTCCGATGAACAGGCCGCCGATGAGAGCACGTGCCCCTAACCGTGCAACGCTCACGTCGTCCTCCTTTCCTTCTGAGGCGCCCGCTCCATACCGCGGTAGTTGAGGTCTCACACATCGATCGAACCGGATCAAAACAGGCACGCCCGGCGGAAGGCAGTGCTACCGCCGGGCCTTGATCGCTCCTGCCAGGAACGCCGATACCGCACGCCGGTCGAAGACTGCCTACCGTCGCGGTGTGTTCGGTCTTCCTGCTGGTATCCGCGCGTGCCTGTTCGACATGGACGGCGTCCTGACGCGGACCGCGACACTGCACCAGGCGGCCTGGCGACAGGTGTTCAACGAGTTCCTGCAAGCCCGACACCCCGAGCAGCGCCCCTTCACCCAGGATGACTACAACCGGTACGTCGACGGCAAGCCACGGGCCGACGGAGTTCGCGACTTTCTCGCTAGCCGCGGCATCCGCCTGCCTGAGAGCAGCGTCGATGATCCGCCGGGTACCGCGACGGTGCACGGCTTGGCCCGGTACAAAGACGAGTTGTTCCTCCAGCAGTTGGCTGACCGCGGGGTTGGGGTCTTTCCCGGCTCGGCCCGCTACCTACGTGCCGTCAGAGAAGCCGACCTGAGGACGGCCGTGGTGACCGCCTCGGTCCATGGTGCCGAGGTTCTTGCTGCAAGCGGCCTGGCGTATCTGGTCGATGTGCGCATCGACGGCGTGGTCGCCGCGCGCGACGGCTTGCGGGGGAAGCCGGCACCCGACGGTTTCCTGGCCGCAGCCCAGGCGCTCGGTGTGCCCCCGGCGCAGGCGGCGGTGTTCGAGGATGCGCTCGCCGGCGTGGCCGCCGGCCGCGCGGGCGGCTTCGGTTACGTCGTGGGGGTGGACCGCACCGGGCAGGCGGCGGAGCTGCGTACGCACGGGGCGGATGTAGTGGTCACCGACCTGGGGCAGTTGCTGAACGACTGACCAGATCGGGCTGCGCGACGGGCCGGCCGCCCCAGCGTTCGCCCTGCTCGGCCGAGTACAAAGCGATCGGCCGGCCCCCGTGCGGGGGCCGGCCGTTGCCGTCGCGTGGGCTGCGTCGCGTGGGCTGCTCAGCGGGACTGGTTCTCCGCCTGCCACATCCAGTAGTGCTTCTCCAGGGCGGCGGTGATCTCGATCAGCAGATCCTGGGTCACCTGGTCGTCCTCGGTTGCGTCGATGCGCTCCCGCATCCGGGCGACCATCTGGTCGAAGACATCGACGAAGAAGCTGATGGCGTCCTCGGCGGAGATCCACTCGACCGGAGGCTGGGGCACCCGGCTTTGCTCCTTCAGCGCACCGAAGCGGCCGTCGGGCAGCACGCCGATCGCGGCGGCGCGTTCGGCCGCGGTGTCGGTGTACTGGCGAGCCGTCTCCACCACGTCGTCGAGCTGCAGGTGGATGCTGCGGAAATTGCGTCCCACGATCGTCCAGTGGACCTGCTTGGCGATGAGGCTGAGGTCGACGAGGTCGACCAGGGTGCCCTGCAGCGCGTCACCGGCGATCTTCTGGACGTTCTCGGGAAGGGGGCTCTTGATCAGCGCCATGTGCGGTTCCCTTCTTTCAGAGTTGTCGTTGGACGGTGATGGGGGGTGACCGGCTCCGCCCGGTGGTCAGGCGAGGTGTGCCTTGCCGAACAGCGGTGCGTAGCCGGCCGGGAGCTGGGTCAAGATTTGGTTGAGCTCTCCGCCGCTGACGGCCTCGGCAAGGGTGGTGAGCACGGCACTGGCGTCCCACTGGGCGGTCTGCTCGGTCGCGGACAGTTGCCGGGCCAGCCGGCGCAGGAACTCCTCCACGCCGAACGCCTCCTGCGGGCCGGCGGTGAGCACAGCGCTCTGCAGCTCTTCCGGCAGCTGGGCCGCCAGGTCCTTGCGCTCGCCGTCGACCAGGCGCTGGCCGAGCAGGCCGAGCACGGCACGTGCCGCGCGCTCGGCCTCGGCCTGGTCGGCGTACTCGCCGTGTTCGCGGACCTTGGCGAGGAACTCGTCGTAGCGCATGACGCTCCTTTCGTGCCGCATGGCACCGGGATCTCGAACGGCAATCCGGTCAGCTGTGCGGGGTTGCCGCGGTGATCAGATGAGCCCGTGCCGGGCGAGGACCCACTGCAGCTCCCGCGGGGTCGGCTGCTCCAGCCACTCCCCCGCGACGTTGACGACGGGGTTGCGGAGGTCGCCGCCGGCCATCCAGCGCAGCCGACGCTTCATCTCCGGATGCAGGTCGAGGTCGACGTACCGGTAGGGCACACCGGCTCGGTCCAGGATGCGGCGTGTCATCTGGGTGATGCCGCACCACCGGTTGCCGTACACCGTGACCGGGGCGGCGGCGACGGGTGGGCGCACGCCGGTCATGACGGGGACCGTCATGGTGTTTTCTCCTTTCTTTTCGGGCGTGCTGCTGCGCGCGCGAGGGATAGCCGCTCTCAGGCTGCTGACGGCTGGTGAGTCAGCTGGTCGAGCGCGGTGAACAGGTCGTAGATGTCGGGCAGGTGCTCCACCCGCGGCGAGACGTCGACGTAGCGGATAACCCCGTCGGCGTCGATGACGTACAGGGCGCGGTCACTGAAACCGTCGGAGTTCCGCCACACCCCGTAGCGGCGGGCAACTTCTCCCTTGGGGTGGAAGTCAGCCAGCAGCGGGAAGGTGATGCCGCGGACGGTGGCCCAGGCACCGTGGCTGTAGATCGAGTCAACTGAGACTCCGATTACGGCTGCGCCGCGGGCCTCGAACTCGGCCAGCTCCTGCTGGTAGAGCTCCAGCTGGCGGCTGCATCCGGGGCTCCAGTCCAGCGGGTAGAACACCAGCACAACTGGGCGACCGCGGAAGTCCGACAGGCTAACCGGCTGACCGTTGGCATCGGGCAGGGTGAAGTCCGGTGCGGCCGTCCCCACTGGAAGGCCGGTCGACTCGGCTTCTCCGCTCATCGGCGGGGCGGTCAGGTACAGGTCGGCCACATCCTGGAGCGTGGTGCCGATGGTGGCTGGGAGATCACCTGCCGGGGGTGAGGTCTGACGGGCTACTTCCTGCACGATCGCGTGCAGGACCGAGAGGGCCTCGGTGACCGGCGAGTCGTCGAGCTGGTCACCGATGTCGGCGAACCGCTCCTCCAGCTGCTGGAGCCGACTGGTCGTCACAGGCGTCGCAGGAGTTGAGGTCATGGCATTGCACTCTCTTGGTCAGTGAATGGCGGGGATGCCCGGCGTCCCGGGTCGGCGCCGTCGTGGGCGCCGACCCGGAATGGAGACCGGGTGCCCGGGTGGACGACCACCCAAGGGGCGGCTGGGAATGCGGTGAAGCCGCATCCCGGTCAGCTGCTGATCTGGATCCGACGGGGCTTGGCCTGCTCGGGCTTGGGCACGCGCACGGTGAGCACGCCCTCGTCAAGGTGAGCGCTGACCTTGTCCGCGTCGACATCGGCGGGCAGGGTCACCGCGTACTGGAACTGCCCCACCCGGCGGGTGCGTCGGCGCAGGATTCCGGTGCGCTCCTTCTCCTTGATGTCACCGGAGACGGTCAGCTGCCGGTCGGTGAGCTGGATGTCGATGTCGTCGCGCTTGACGCCGGGCAGATCGATCTCGACGACGTAGGCGTCCTCGGTCTCCTCCACGTCAGCCAGGGGCGCCCAGCCCTGCAGGTCGCCCCCGAGGTTGGCCTCCCACAGGGAGTTGACGCGCTGGGTGAGCTCGTCCAGCTCGCGGAAGGGGTCCCAGCCGGCGACTGCGCGCGGCCGCGAACGGACAGGCAGTGTCATCGAAGTGAGCCTCCTTTCGAACCGGAAGGTGTGGGACTGCGACTAAGGAGTAGTCGCGCCGACACCCGTCTAAACCTGCAGTCATCGCTACAGATTCCCGGTAGGGCTGGATCTGCGCCGGCACAGGCAGCCGGGCCGGCCGTGCTCGTCACGCCTCGGCGGCGAGCACGAATCACTGGCGGCAACGGGGTCTCGCCCAGCGGGCTGATCAGCTCGCAGCAGCCTCGCCCTGACGTGACCCGGTCGCTGGCGGCCCGGGGACCCGTGGCAGCCGCCGGTGGCTGTCTCCCCCGCCGGCAGCTGCGACGAAGTCTCGCCATGGGTCCTGCACCTGGCCGAGGGCGATGACCTCACGGCGGAACAGTGAGGACAGCACCCAGTCGGCGACGATCCGAACCTTGCGATCGAGGGTGGGCATGCGGCTGACGTGGTAGGCGCGGTGCATCAACCACGCCGGCCAACCCCTCAGCTTGAGCCCGTAGACCTGCGCCACGCCCTTGTGCAGACCCAAGCTGGCGACCGAGCCGACGTAGCGATGCCGGTATGCCACCGGCTCGCAGCCGTTGAGGGTCGCGACGATGTTGTCGGCCAGTCGCTTGGCCTGCCGGACGGCGTGCTGTGCGTTGGGTGCAGTCGTCGCGCCCGGCTTGGTGAGGTCGGGGACGGCGGCGAGATCCCCGGCAGCCCAGGCGTCTGCGACGTCCTGGACCTGCAGGGTGGGCTTGCATCGCACCCGCCCACGGTCGTCGAGTGGCAGGTCGGTGTGCGCCACCAGCGGGTTGGGCTTGGTCCCGGCGGTCCAGACCAGCGTCTCGCTGGCGAACTGGTCGCCGTCGGAGAGCCGAACCACCCCGTCCTCGGAGATCGACTCCAGCCGGGTGTTCAACCGCACGTCAATGCCCCGCTTGGTGAGCTGGCGCACCGTCCAGGCGGCCAGATCCGCATCGACCTCGGGCAGGATCCTCCCGCTGGCCTCGACGAGCACCCAGCGCATGTCGGCCGACGAGAGCCGTGGGTGGTAGTGCTCGATGGCGTACCGGGCCATGTCCTCGGTCTCGGCCAGGGCCTCGATGCCGGCGTAGCCGCCGCCGATGAATGTGAAGGTCAGCGCCCGCTGTCGGACGGCGGGGTCGTCGGTGGAGCTGGCGGCGTCCAGCCGGGCCAGCACGTGGTTGCGCAGGTAGATGGCCTCACCGATGGTCTTGAAGCCGATGCCGTGCTCGGCGAGGCCCGGAATGGGCAGGGTGCGGGCGACCGAGCCGGCGGCCATCACGAGGATGTCGTAGGAGAGCTCGAACGCGTCGCCTTCCATCGGGGCGATCTGTGCCCGGCGTTGCGCATGATTGAGGCCGGTCACCGCGCCGGTGATGACCCGGCAGCGTGGGAGCACCCGCCGCAGTGGGACGACGACGTGTCGAGGTTCGACCGAGCCGGCCGCAGCCTCGGGCAGGAAGGGTTGATAGGTCATGTGCGGTTGCGGGTCGACCACGACGATGTCGGCCTGCTTGCGGGTGAGCCGCTTCTGCAGGCGCAGGGCGGTGTAGAGGCCGACGTAGCCGCCGCCCACGATGAGGATGACGGGTCGCTGAGCCATGGTGTTGTGCTATCCGAGACGATTGAACCTGCAACTTGATGAGGCGTTGTGACCGTGTCTGCCTGCTCACATCCGGTCGCTGCGACTGACTCTGTCCGGAGCGCCTACTGACGCGTCCGACGGATCGCCTGCGAGCGAGCCGTGGGGGGCTGCGGCCCCAGTCAGACGGGCCGGTCACGCGCGAGTGGCTACCGGGCACCGGCCTTCTCCGGCTCGCCGCTCCACTCAGTAGGCGCACCGGACTCCGGTCGCCCTACGCCAGCTGACATCGTGACCTCGGCGGGCGACTGTGGGGGCAGCCCCGCTGCCTCATAAGCCTGGGCGGCGTCGAGGGTCTCAGCGGCCAGCAGCGCCTGGGCGAGGCGGTCGAGGCGGTCCCGATGCTCGGCCAAGGTGGCGCGGGCTTGGGCGTAGCACTCGTCGAGGATGCGCCGCACCTCGGCGTCGACCAGCTCACGGGTGGCCGGCGCCGGTCCGGCGCCGTCCATAGCTAGCGGCTGCTCGGTGCGGGGATCGGGCAGCACCGAGACCGGTCCGACGGCGTCGGACATGCCCCACCGGCCGACCATCTGCCGGGCGATCTTGGTGGCCTGTTCTAGGTCGTTTTCCGCACCGGTGGTGATGTCGCCGTAGGCGAGGTCCTCGGCGGCTCGACCGCCGAGCGCGCCGATGATGCGGCCCTGCAAGTAGCGGCGGCTGTATCCGTAGCGGTCGGTCTCAGGGCTTTGCAGGGTGACGCCGAGCGCCATGCCGCGCGGGATGATCGAGATCTTGCGGACCGGGTCCGCGCCCGGGGTCAGCATGCCGAGCAGCGCATGGCCGGACTCGTGATAGGCGGTGCGTTCCCGCTCCTCGGGGGTGAGCAGGATCTTGCGCTCCGCGCCGAGGACGATCTTCTCCAGGGCGTCGGTGAAGTCGGCCATCTGCACCCGCTCGTGGTCGCGCCGGGCGGCGAGCAGGGCGGCCTCGTTGACCAGGTTGCGCAGGTCGGCGCCGACCATGCCAGGGGTGGCGGTGGCGAGCACGGTGAGGTCGACGTCGTCGCCGAGTGGGACACCGCGGGTGTGCACGGTGAGGATCTGCTGCCGGCCGGTGGTGTCGGGCGGGTTGACCATGACCCGGCGGTCGAACCGGCCGGCCCGCAGCAGCGCGGGGTCGAGGATCTCCGGGCGGTTGGTGGCCGCCATGACCACGACGCCTTCGCTGCCGTCGAAGCCGTCCATCTCGGTCAGGATCTGGTTGAGGGTCTGCTCGCGCTCGTCGTGCCCGCCCACGGCCGCGCCGCTGCCGCGGGCCCGGCCGATCGCATCGAGCTCGTCGATGAAGATGATCGCCGGGGCGTTCTTCTTGGCCTGCTCGAACAGGTCGCGCACCCGGCTGGCGCCGACGCCGACGATCATCTCGATGAACTCGGCGGCGGACACGGAGAAGAACGGCACCCCGGCCTCGCCGGCGACCGCGCGGGCAAGCAGCGTCTTGCCCGTACCCGGTGGCCCGCTCAGCAGCACACCCTTGGGCACGCGGGCGCCCAGGCGGCGGTAGCGGTCGGGGTTGCGCAGGAAGTCGACGATCTCCCGGACCTCCTCCTCCACGTCGTCGATACCTGCGACGTCATCGAAGGTGGTCCGTGGTCCGGCCTCGGGGCTGTAGCGGCGCGCTTTGGACTTGCCCAGTCCCATCCCGGCGCCAAGTCCGGCGCCGGCGGCCGAGCGACGGGCCAGCCAGACGAACAGGGCGACGAGCAGGATGGTGGGGCCGAAGCCGAACAGCAGCTGCTGCCAGACCGGGACCCGGTCCGGCGGCTCGGCGTTGACCGTCACGTTCTCCCGCAGCAGCAGGCTCATCAGTCCGTCGTCGGCGAACGACGGTCGCTCGGTGGTGAAAAGTGTCGAGCTCCGCGGCTGCCCGCCCAACTGCGGCAAGGCGCCCTCGTCGGATCGCGACTCCTGATTGTCTGGCGGATAGGTCACCGCTTCCTCGAAGCGGCCCTCGATGGTGTCCCCGACGGTGGTGACCTCCGCGACGTTGCCGGCTTCCACCTGTTCACGGAAGACGGTGTAGGGCACATCGAGCCGTTGTGGCGGGGCCAGCAGCAGACCGGACAGCAGCCAGTTCACCACCAGGAGTCCAGCGAGCACGAGCCAGAATCGACTGCCGCCGGGGCGACGCCAGCTGTCGGTCCACCGGTCGGACTCGGTGTCCGGGCGCGCTCCCTCCACCCGCCACGGCGGACGCCATCGCAGGCCGTTGCCTGCGTCCTGTTCGCGCTGCTCGCGCCGGTTAAGCCCGGAGCCACGGTCGACGACTTCTTCCTGCCGGCCGGTCACTCGTGCGCCCCCTTTCGACATTCCCCGACCACTGGGCGGCTGCCGCCAGCCCGAGGCTGCCTCCTGCCGGACACCCACTGTCCACAGGCGTCGATGTGGAAGAGATAGCCCGGCGGAGGGGCTCACTAACACCACATCGGCGGCGCCGCAACCGGTCTCTCCATCAGGCATCCGCACGAGAGGGCGCGGACTCCCGGTCACCTGACCGTTCGTGCAGCGAGCCGGCGTGGGCGCGCGCGTCCGGGTCCCGACGGACCTTGAGCACGCTGGCGATGGTGGCGACAAGCAGGATGACCACGATGACGACCAGCGAATGCCAGGTGGGGACCTCGGGCACGCGGTCGTCCACGGTGTGTCCCCAGTGCAGGATCAGCTTGGCGCCGATGAAGGCGAGGATGACCGCCAGCCCGGTGGACAGGTAGACGAGCCGGTCGAGTAGACCCTTCACCAGGAAGTACAGCGCCCGCAGACCGAGCAGCGCGAAGGCGTTGGCCGCAAAAACGAGGTAAGGCTCCCGCGTCACGCCGAACACCGCCGGAATGGAGTCCAGGGCGAACAGCAGATCCGTTCCGCCGATGGCGAGCAGGACCAGCAGCAGGGGTGTGGCCACCCGTCGCCCGTCGATCCGGACGAGCAGCCTGCCGTCGACGTACTCATCGGTCAGGGGCAGCGTGCGGCGGGCGAGCCGGACGATGCCGTTGTCCTTCACTTCAGGGTCCTCGTTGCGGTGTCGGTACAACTGCACGGCCGTCCACAGCAGCAGCACCCCAAACAACAGGAACATGAAGGAGAACAGGCTCAGCAATGCCGCGCCGATGGCGATGAAGACGGCCCGCATTACCAGGGCAGCGATGATGCCGAAGGTCAGCACCTTGTGTTGATGCTGCTCGGGAACTGCGAACGCTGTCATGATCACGGCGAAGACGAACAGATTGTCGACCGACAGGCTCTTCTCCAGGATGTAGCCAGCGAAGTACTGCGTTCCGTACTCCCCGCCCGCCCACGCCGTGAAGACAAATCCGAAGACCACCGCCACGGCAATGTAGAAGACAGACCACGCCACCGCCTCGCGGAATCTGACCGCGTGCGGCCGCGCCGCGGCCATTGCCAGGTCCAGCGCCAACAGCGCCACGATCACCCCGACGGTGAGGACCCAGACGCTCACGCTGATCTGCAGCATCCCGACCTCCAGCGACTCGCTCGGAAATCTCCCATCCCGACAAGACTCTCGGATCACCCACAAGGGTCGTCGGCACCTACCGCACGGACCCTGTGATCAGGTGACAACGGCATTGCACTCGGAGTCAGTCGAACAACGATGAGCGCGCCCGGTAGGTGCCGCGTCGCTCAACCCGGACGCTCGGCGTACTCGCGTGTAGGGGACGGTTCGACGAACGGTAGCCTAAGTGCCCGACCGACGGTAGCCTAAGCAGGCGACAAACGGTCGCTTAGCGGGCCGGCGCGCGGTAGCACAGGACCATGACCTGCCGCTACGCCAAGCCCCGGAGGAGGAGTGGTGCCGCCGTACCGACGCCGGGTCGTCGACAATGAACTCGACCAGCTGCTAGCCGGTGTTGCAGCCGTCAGCCTTGATGGCCCCAAAGGGGTAGGCAAGACCGCTACTGCCTCCCGCCGAGCCGCGACGGTGTTCGCCCTCGACGACCCGGCCACCGCCGAGCTGGTGCGCGCCGATCCCGCGCGGCTGACGGCCGGCGCACCGCCAACCTTGGTTGACGAATGGCAGCGATACCCCACCTCCTGGGATGTCGTGCGCCGAGCCGTCGACGCCGACAACTCGGCCGGCCGGTTCCTGCTCACCGGGTCCGCCTCACCACAAACACCGACCACGCACTCAGGAGCAGGGCGGATCGTCGGAATCCGGATGCGGCCGCTCACCTTGCCTGAACGAGGGGCAACCAGCCCGACGGTCTCCCTAGCGGCCCTGCTTGCCAGCACGACCAGCGCACCAGCTGTGATCACCGGGACGAGCAGCATGGGGCTGGAGCAGTACACCGGGGAGATCGTCACCGGCGGGTTCCCCGGCATGCGCGCCTCCAGCGACCGCGTCCAGCGGGCCCTGCTCGGCTCCTACGTCGATCGCATCGTTGACCGCGACTTCCCCGAGGCGGGCCTGGCGGTGCGCAACCCGGCCCTCCTGCGTCGCTGGCTGGCCGCCTATGCCGCTGCGACGGCGACCACCGCCTCCTACGAGGCGATCCGCGATGCGGCGACGGCTGGCCATGCGAACAAGCCGGCCAAGACGACGACCATCCCCTACCAGGACACTCTGGAGCGCATCTGGATCTCCGATCCGCTACCGGCGTGGATTCCGACCCGCAACCACCTGCACCGGCTCACGCAAGCCCCCAAGCACCACCTAGCCGACCCGGGACTGGCCGTGGCACTGACCGGCTCGTCGGCAGCCGATCTTCTTGATGGCCGCAATCCCAGCCAGCCCATCCCCCGGGACGGCACCTTCCTCGGCGCCCTGTTCGAATCGCTGGTCGCCCTGCACGTCCGGGTATTCGCCCAAGCCGCAGAAGCCAGAGTTGCCCACCTGCGCACCAAGGGCGGTGAGCGGGAGATCGATTTCATCGTCACCGGGCCCACCGGTCGTGTCCTTGCCCTGGAGGTGAAGTTGACGCATGCGGTGTCCGACAGCGACGTCCGGCACCTGCGCTGGCTCGCCGAGCAACTCGGGCCGGACTTGGTCGACGCTGCCGTGATCACCACCGGCCCCGACGCCTACCGGCGCGCCGACGGCATCGCTGTCGTGCCGCTGGCGCTGCTCGGCCCGTGACGCACCGACCACGCGGACCGCGGCCACGCCCGAACACAGCGGGACTGTCGTCGGAGAGGCGCGAACAACGGACTGAACTGATAGGTCTAGTTCAAGGAAGAGGCTACGTCGCCTCCAACGCGGCCAGTAACCGTCCAGTACGAGATGGGATGAAGGCATGACTGTTCCGGCCAACGGAAGCACGCGTCCTCAGCAGGGCCTTGTCGTGGGGCCCGACGGCCGACCGGAAGATGCCGCCGATGCACCATCATCGCCCGCGGCCAACGGCGCCAACGGCGATCATGACGGCCTTGCCCAGGTCGCCGACCTGGTGGCCGAGCCGGCCAAGATCATGCGGATCGGCACCATGATCAAGCAACTACTGGAGGAGGTCCGGACTGCTCCGCTAGACGAGGCCAGCCGCAATCGGCTCCGCGACATTCACTCCCGGTCGATCCGCGAGTTGGAGGCGGGCCTCTCGCCGGAGCTGCGGCAGGAGCTGGAGCGGATCAGCCTGCCGCTCAGAGAGGACGCCACGCCGTCCGACGCCGAGCTGCGCATCGCCCAAGCCCAACTGGTCGGCTGGCTGGAAGGAGTCTTCCACGGCATCCAGACGGCCTTGTTCGCCCAGCAGATGGCCGCCCGCGCACAACTGGAGGAAATGCGCCGGCGAGCGGTGCTGAACGCCATGCCACATCCCCAGCAGCCAGACATCCGTCCCGGCGGCGGCCAGTACCTGTAGGAAGGCGCGGGCCCGGCGGAGCGACCCACCGTCGCGTTGCGCGTCACCGCAGGTTGCGCTCACCACGGGATCGGGGCGGCTCGCCCCTTTCACGGGCGCGAGGGGCGACATGGCGCCCATGCTCTGCGGTCGCTAACCAATGTCAGCGGCTCAGACGGACAGGGCAACCTCCACCCGAGGGCCGTCTACGCGTAGGTGTCCTCGACTCTGCCAGTGGACCTGGGCATGGGCCAGCCGCAGGGATCTGACGTCCCCGACGCAGAGACGGCCGTGGAGACCTCCCCCGGGCCTCCTGTGGCGACACCCTGCGGCGGCCGGCGGTAGCGAAAGCGCAACATGGGCGATCTCCATCAGCCGGCTCGCCTTCTTCGCCTAGCGGCGTGGCGTTCAGTCCGAGGACAGCGACGCTATGAGTGCCCGTCGATTGTCGATGGGCCATTGATCCCACCTTTGATCAGCCGATCCGTTGCATGGCGTTCGACGGCGAACTCACTTGCCTTGTCCAGCGACGGCGCCGGTCGACTGAAGAGCAGGACCGGGATGGAGAGGCCCCCTACCTTCGCCCGGGGTGAGCGTGCGCCGCCGGCACTCGCTGGAGCCGCTGACCGAGCAACCGCAGACTCGCCTTAGACGAGCCCGCCCGCGGAGGGCAAGAGCCCGGCCGGGGAGCCAACCGTCCCCCGCGAACGAGGCGACAACTCCGAGCGCGGCCGGTTCAGACTGGCCCGCAGCCGATCGCCATCGGCCCGGGCATCGGCGAGATCAGCCTGGGCATCAGCGAGCTGGTCCTGAAGCTGGACGATGGCTCCCGCAGAAGCGACTGGATGCCCGTCGTCGATCAGCTCGCGAATGCGCGCGGCCAAGGTCAGTTGCTCTCGCGAGTACCGGCGATGGCCGCCGGGAGAGCGCTGCGGATGCAGCACACCGGAACTGTCGAGGCTACGGAGAAAGGCTGGCTGCACGCTCAGCAGCTCGGCGGCCTGACTCATTGTCAACGAGGGGTACTGCGGATCGTCGAGCCGACGCAGCGGATCCTCACCCATGGGCCTGCACACCTCCTTTCCAACAGCGGAGGGGCCGAGCCCAGTGAGTTCGGCCCCTGCGACCGGGCATGCGATCAGGCCTCGACAGCCTTGTCGGTCGACTCGGCCGCCTCCCCCTCGATGGTCCTGTGCTCCATCTTCGCCGGGGCATCGGCGCGAGTAACGGTGATCTTGCGGGCCCGAGCCTTCTCCGCAACCGGAATGCTCACCGTGAGCACGCCGTCGTGGTAGCTGGCCTCCAGCCGATCGGTGTCCAGGCTCTTGCCCAGCACCAACTGCCGGGAGTAGCGGCCATACGGCCTCTCGGCGATCGCCCACTCCGCGTTCTCCAGCTGCGGTACCGAGCGCTCCGCGGTGATGGTGAGCTGGGTGCCCTCCACGGAGACGTCGATCGAGCCCGGGTCCACGCCAGGCAGGTCGAAGTGCGCCACGAAGTTGTCGCCGACTTTGTAGGCGTCCATCGGCATGCCCGCAAGGGGGTGGGCAGTCGCGCCCGTCCTGCCGGCGAGCTGGTCCAGCGCCCGGAAGGCAGCGGACGTGGCGGCGAGCGGGTCATAGGCGGTCAGCATCGCCATCGAAGTGCAACCTCCAATCGCGTCGTTACGACTACCACGGAGCCAATTCTCCAGTGGCGGCTGCAGATTACCGAGCTGGCTGCGAGCGTAAACACGTGGCGTGCCAACGCGTCTGAGGCCTCGGCGGCGACTCAGGCATGCCCGTGGCCGACACGGCGGCTTTCCGGGTCATCGTCCTCGGTGGGACAAGACATCCTGAGGGCGCCTGTCTCGTTCAGCCGGCGGTCGAGGCGCGGCCGGCGGCCGGGCCGGAGACTGCGCGCAGGTTTGGATACCGCAACAGCTTCCACTCCAGCAGGCCGATCATGGCGTGCTCTCCGCGCGTTCGCGCGGCGTCCAGCTGACGCTCCAGCGAGCGACGTTCCCGCCCGTAGAGGTCTCGATGCGCTCGCCCACAGAACAGCGGCTGGCGGCCTGACCCTTCGCTGCGGAACTTCAGCCGCCGGGTGCACCACGGGTACATGCAGGCAGCCTTAGGAGCTTCCAGAGGGGGCCAGTCACGCCGAACGGAGTCGTCACTTGTCAGACTTTGGGCCACCGGTTCTCCCAGCATTGAGCGGGTCAAGATGCAGGTAAGAGCCCATACTAACTCACCTGGGCGCGCGTTGAATCGGTTGAGCTGCGCGCGATGAACTGAAGCCGGCCTGGCCTCGGGCGGGTGACTGCGTAACCAACTCCGCATACATCGTGTCAAGCAGATGGCCCTCGGTGGGCGCCAACGCCTCGTGCCCCAGCGCGTTGAACGCCATCGCCTACGCGCGCTGAACCGTCCCGACCTGTGATAGGACTGGACTCACTCGCGTAGACGAGCACGCAGCCGAGGACTCAGAGGAGGAGCCGCGCCACCAACCCGCACCGCGGCCGCGTAGTACCGGCCACAGCCCGCCGCCAGAGCCAGCGGCTACTCCGGCTCTTCGCCCCCGCTATGGGGCGGAAAGACGTGGGGCGCCTGCGATCGCGACTCGCAGACGCCCCGTGCAGACCACTCCGTCGGTCGTCAACCCACAGAGAAGTGATCTTGCATGCCCATTTTTGCTGACCAGCCGGCCAGTTGGCAACCCCGCGTCACTGCTGGCACCGTGGCTTTCCGAATCGAGACGCTGCCCGCGTCCCGGACGGTCGCCCCCGCGCTGCCAGCGGGCAATCAGCCCGCCCGACAGCACGACCTCACCGCCTGCCCGACTGCGGAACGAACTGCAGCTCTACGGGAGTGGAGGGCCATCGATAGCTCCGGCCGCCCAGCCCCTCGCCGGTCGGGCTGCACCACCGCGAGGGTCACGTCCCGCACGGACCCGAACGGCGTGGTCGCGGGATCGCCAGCCGTTCAGCCGCAGAGCAGCGTCCTCCCTGCGGGTGAGCCGTTCACGCTCCGTGCTCAGTATCTGACCAGCAGCTTCCGTCTCTACTTTGTGATCTTCGGTGAGACCGCGGCGCGACCCGCACCAGCCAACCGGCCACAGCCGTCGCCGTCCCTGGGCCCGGACGCCACCAGCCCCGGCGGCTTGCCTTCAGGGTGGGGCCGGTGACGGGGCCGACCCCGCCGCGCCCTCGCAGGTTCGCGCCCACCCGCCCGCCGCACGTCAGCGCGGGGCATCTGCGCCGCACGCGCCGTTCGGTACTGGACGTCGTCGAGGTCCCGGAGAGTGCCTCACTGAACTTCGATCGCATCGTCGGATCACTCGCTCAGCGTCTGCTCGCCGACAACCTGGACACCGCCCGCAGCCTGACGCCCTCGGCGTTGGTCGATCTCCTCTTCGACCAGGCCGTGGCCCTGGTAGCGGCGGAGATGGTGCGCGGACGGCGGCAGGCCGCCGCCACCCGGATCACGTCACTGGCCAGCCACTACGTGCAGCGTCTAGCGCCGCCGTCCTTCGTCGCCTATCTCGGCGCCGAACAGGCCCTGGGTGGGGGCCGGGTCGACCTGACCTATGAACATCCCACCCTCGGGGTGTTCTTCGATGAGCTCAAGGCGTGGAGGAACCCGCAGCTGGTGCTCGACGAAGCCACGCTGGCCCAGCTCGACCGATTCGTGCGCGGCGCGTCGGCCTACGGCACCCCGTGCGTCGGAGTACGCCTGCTGCCGGTCAGCGCACTGGCCAACGCGCAGCTGCATCGACCCGACGGTTCCGTGGCGCCGTTGGCGGCCACGCCGCTGTCCCCTGTCGCGCTACGCGACCAGCACGAGGCGCTGATCGGCGCTGGCGGAGACCTCTCGGTGCTGCCCGAACTGGGGGCGGCGGCATGACCTCCTGGTCGGAGCGAGCCGCCGCCTACGAGGCTGCCTGCCGGTTGCGACGGGGCGACGGCTCTTGGTCCAACGACTCGCTGCGCCAGCTCGCGGACCTCTACAACATCGGCTACTCGACCCTGCGCCGCTGGCTCAAGGACGGTTTTCCCGAACCGGCGGCCGAGCGCGGCTGGATGCCCACCCCCGAGGACTACGTCGCCGTCGCCACTCACCTGACTGTGCAGGAGGCGTGGCGGGAGCGGCACGACGCGGGCCACGTACCCGTCACGTACCAGACCTACTGCCGGCGGCTCAAAGAGGTCGACCGCGGCCTGTTCGAGTCCGCGTTGCACGGCCACGAGGCGCTGGTCCGCAACCGGCTGTATCTGATCGGCAAGCCACTGCACCGCAACCACACCTGGGGCTTCGACCACACCGAGTTGCCGGTGTGGGTGACGATCCCGCGGTTCAAGGACCCGATCAAGCCGTGGATGACGATCGTGACCGACTTCTACAGCCGCTCCCTGCTCTCGGTCATGTTGATCATCGGCCGGCCAACGGCGGAGACGGTCGCCGCGGCGCTGACCGAGGCCGCCGTCGGCCGCGTCTACGACGGCACCTTCATCGGCGGCCTGCCGGTGCAGGTGCAGTACGACAACGCCAAGGAGCATCTGGGCGAGGTCATCGCCAAGGGCATCGCCCGGCTCGGCATCGTCGGGGTGCCGATCGACAACCACGCGCACTGGCAGAACGGCCAGACCGAGACCAAGGTCGGCCTGCTCCAACGGGAAGCCCTGCGCGGGGTGCCCGGAGTCACCCTTGGCGGGTTCACCCGCTCGGGGACTCCGCGGTTCATGCCGCCCAACCGCGGCGACCTGTGGGGTATCGAGAAGCTGGCGCGCCATCTGGATGAGGTCCGGGTGCACTGGAACGTCGGGCGCGTTCAAGGTGTGCTGCAAGGCCGCGCCCCGGTAACCAAGTGGCTCAGCGACGACACCGAACTGGTGGAGATCGGCGAGGACTCCCTGGTCGCCAACATGATGAAGGAAGGCGCCAGCCACAAGATCCTCACCAAGGGGGTCTTCTTCCGGAACAGCTACTACACCCCCGTCGACGACAACCACCGGGCCGGGGAAGACGTCTACGTCCGGTATCTGGAACGCAACGCCGACTTCATCGCGATCAGCCCGACCCGCGAGTTCAACCACTTCACCTTCGCCATTCACGAGGACCGCATCACCACCGCCAACCGGGTGAAGCTGATGCAGACCCGAGCCAAGCAGGAGGAGATGGCCCGGCGAATCGACGCCGATGCCACCTCCCGCCGCTTGCACGGCCAAGCCGTCTCCACCGACAGCGAACCGACCTGGAGCGCAGTGAACGACCCGGCCGACGACTGGACTCCAGACGGCTCTTCCACCAGCGACCGTGACCACCCCGCCGCGGTAACCCAGGAGCCACCTTCCGACCTGTGGGGTGACATCGCGTCGGGCTCAGCAGTCGACGAGTCCACCACGCCCGGAGCCGGTGAGCCTGAACCGGAGCCCGACCTCACCGTCACCGCCGCGAAGTCAGGTCCCGCCGATCAGGGGTCGGGGTCGGTCACCGTGATCAACACCGAGCGCAGCCGCGCAACGCCCGTCCACCGCCGCAAGGCCCCCCTCCCGCCGGCACCCCCGCGCGGGGAACACCCGGCGCGCACGAAAGCCCGCGCCAGCCGCGCCGCCGACCGAGTCGCCCGCCGAGGCCTGTCCACGCCCAAGCCGCCCCACCCCGAGGAGAAGTGATCGCCATGAGTCGCCGCCGCATCTCCGGCATGCCCGAAACCGTCGTCACCACCCCGTTCTTGATCGAAGGCGTCGACACCGCCGACACCGTCCTGCGCAACCAGGCGATCGGGCTGTTCGACGGGCCGGTCGGCACGGGCAAGACCACCACCGCCGAGTGGGTCGCCTCCCAGCAAGAAGTCCCCACCATCAACCTGACGATGCCACCCCGACCGGCGAAGCTGACCGCCCTGCGCAAGATCGTGCGCGCGCTCAGCGGCGACGACTTCGACGCCAGCGGCGACGCCCTGGAAGACGCAGCGATCGATCTGCTGCGCGACTGGAACGGCCTGCTCATCGTCGATGAGGTGCAGACGATCGGCGGGCAGGGCATCAGCGAGCTGCGCTACATCCACGACGTCACGCGCGAGTCCTTCGGACTGCTGCTCGTCGGCAACGGGGTGGAGACCGCGATCCGCACCCAACCCGCCCTGGACGACCGCGTCCTCGTCCGCGCCCGCTTCCAACGGCTGACCGGTGACGACCTGATGACGGTGCTGCACGACCTGGATCCGCGGCTCAAGCGCACCGCGGCCGGCATCCTCGCCAGGCTCGACCAGCGGCACTGCCGCGGCCGGCTACGCGACTGGTCGCAGATCCTCCTGCTGCTCGACTCCGACTACCCCGAGGCCACCAGGATCGACGGCGCGCTCGCCGACGAGCTGCTGCTACGGGTGGACCGTCGAGACATCGTGGACAGCTCCGACCAGGACGTGGCCTGATGCGCATCACACACACGCACAACCCGGTTGAGATGCCCACCAGCCAGCTGCTGGACCTGAACGCGCCGGACGCCGGCACGCTGGCGATCAGCATGCGGCCGGGCAGCAAGTACGGGAACTGGGTCTACCGGGACCTGCTGGCCGCGATGGGCAAGGACCGGGACTACGCCGCCGCCCGCACCCAGTCCGTCGCCGACGACCGCGCCGTGACTCAGGCCTACCTGCGCGCCCACACCATCCAACGGATCGTGGTCGTGCACTGCGAGTGGGCACGAGCCCGCACCCGCGACGAGGGGCTGGGCTATCTGCTGGAGCTGGCCGACGACCTCGACCTCGACCTGGACCTGGTCAGCGAGCTGGACCGCAACAGCACCGCCCGCAACTGGGTCGCCGCGACCGGAGGCGACCTGCTCGACTGGGACCCGCAGCGCTTCCAGGCGCCGGCCGAGATCATCGAGCGGCGCGGCACCTCTGCGTTCCCTCCCGAGGTTCCGTACGTGGACTTCCCGCTGTTCCGGGCCACCTGCCGGCGACTCCTCAGCCCTGAGGAGTTCCGGCAGGTGGACAACGCCTACGTATTCGCCTTTCGCAGCGCTCGGGCCATCCTGACCGGCGACCTCACCGAGGCCGAGACCATCAACTTCCTGCGCGTCCAACTGGCATCGGTCGTGAATCCGGCCCACGCAGCGACGATCCTTCGGGCCTGCCAAGCGGCGGCGTTCGTTAACGGCATTCTGCTCAAGATCGACCTGAGCAGCCTCGGCTACTTCATCGCCGACGCCACCCATCGTCGGCTGACCGGCGACGAACTACGGCTAGTCCGCCGCCTCTACGCCCCGTGGAAGGCCGCGGCAGTCGTGCTCACCGACGCCCAGCTCAGCATCGAGCAGCTCCTCACGCTGCAGGTCAGCGACGTAACCGACACCGGCGCGGTGACCGCCGCCGGCACTCCCGTGCCGCTGTGCGACGAGGGCCGGCTACACCTGCGCGCCCTCCGCTTTCAGCGGTGTGCTGAAGAGGCCAAGCGCCGCACGGCCGCCACGACCCGGCTGTTCACCAGCGAAGCCCCGGCAATCCGCACCGCCCTGCACGCCGCACGGCGCGACCTGGGACTCCCTTTGACCATCCCCCGCTGGCGCGACGCCACCGGCAAGCACCCGTTCGTGACAGACCTCGACCTCAGCGTGCACCGACTGCGCGACGGAGCCGCGGCGTGAAATCCGAACCGATCAACGGGCACATCGTCCGCCGCCGCCGGCAGATGCTCGGCGACCAGGGCACCCTGCGGGCCTTCGCCCGCCGAACCGGGCTGTCTGGCCCCAGCGTCCGATCCATCGAAACGACCAACCGCATCCCCGGCGAGACTCCGCTGCACCAACTAACACGTATCGCCGACGTCCTCGGCGTCCCCGTCACCGACCTGCTGCCCCGCCACGACGGCGATGCATCTCCGCACCCCGAAAACCCGTACGAACCCGGCACCAGCGACACCCTTGCCGCAGACGTCAGCCGCCTCGGCCGCCTGCTGCTGCAAGACACGCGGCTCCTGCGCAAGGTCACCATCGCCACCGTCTTCCAGTGGGACCGCGCCAGACTTCGCGCCGCCCAAGACGCCCTCACCGCCCAGCTGCAACCCGCCGGCATCACCATTCACGAACTCAACGGCGGGATCGCCTTGCGCCCTATCGACAGCAGCGGCGACGAGGACGCCGACCGCGTCGCCTCCCATCGGATCGCCTCGGACGGGATGGACCTGCGCCAGGCAGAAATCCTTCACGGCATCATGACCGGCCGGCTGCACAGCACCCGCCTGCAAGAAGACAAACTGATGCCGTTGGCCGGGCTCATGAACCTGGGCATCGTCTGTCATGAACTGAACGGCGGCAGCAACAGCCACCGCCTCACCCCCGACGCCGCCTACGCATTCGACGCCTGACCGCGGCGCGTCTGACCACCGACTACGCCTGGAGCAGGGGCGAAGCGATCCCCCCGAGGCCACAAGTCGCCTGTTGAGCGCTTGAGCACCCACCGACCTCTCCGCCTGGCCACACGGCAATTGCCGATCAAATGGCGGTGCGGCTCACACACGGCGGGCAGGGGCATTGCCGGAACTTGGCTGTGATGTGAATGAGTCCGCTTAGTTCGCCGCGGTCGTTGGTGTCGACCAGCGGCCACAGTCCGGTGGAGTGCGTCTGGTCGCTGGTCGGCTGGTAATGCCGCCACAGCGCGTACGCGACAAGATCGGCGGCCTGGATCAGGCGGCTGGCTCGGCTATCGATGAACAGCGGCACCTGCAGCAGAGAGTCCAGCCCAGCGCCCTTGCGCTGCCAGATCCGGGTCTGCTCCTGGATGCGGCGTTCGTGCTGCTGCCGGCGATCGTGAATGATCACGCCGCGCTGGTGGGAGGGTGCGGTGGCGTTGAGGCGGCCGAGCATCTCGTCGAACCGGTGCAGAACGTGTTCGTAGGCGTAGGCGTCGGCGGCCTTGACCGGCCCGTACCGGGGATGGCTGCGGTCGATGACGGCGCCGAAGATGCGCGGCGGGTAGGCCGGGTCGGTCGGAGCGAGCGTGGTGATCGCGGTGTGGACGTCGGAGAGGATGGCGAGACGGACCGCGGAGGGAACGCCGACCCATTCGCTCGGTTGAGTCGCCGGGTAGGGCGGCCGAGCCGGTCGTCCCCGGGAGGGCGTCTTGAGCTCTTTCGCGTGCAGTTCGTACTGGTCGGCGTCGAGCCCGAGCGGGGTCAGGTGCTGGGTGAGCACGCCGTGCAGCGCCTGTTCAAGGAGGCGGACGTCGGCCTCGTGCACGGCGAGTCCGGCGAGCAGCAGTACGGGTGCTCCGCTGTGCGTGCCCGACTCGTCCAAGGCCAGGACGTACACCGGGTGTTCCTCCTATCAGCGGCGGAGGCGCCCTCCCAGCCGGGGGGCGCCTCCACTTCCGGCCAGCCGGCCGGCTACCCGGGCCGGTTCCCGCTTACGCAGTCCCGGCTCCGGGTGACGGTTCCCGCATACGCAGTCCGTCGCATTGAAGTGTATCGGCGGGCTCCGACAGAACTGGAGCCGGACGGCTAGCCCGTTCCGCCGGGCAAGGCGGCGACCGCAGCGACAATCTTCTCCAACGTCGCAGACCGGTGCCCGTCCCGGTGCAAGCCGCGCACCACCGTCCGCACCAGGTACCCGTTCTTCATCGTCGACTCCGGCAGCCCCATCGACCGAGCCGTAGACGCATACGCCGACCGCACCACCGCCACGTTTACTTCGTCGTCCAACACCGCACGCAGGCTCGGCTTGGCCGCCGCCCACCGCTCCGTGACCTCGGTCTCCGGGCGCTCCTCCCCCGGCCCGCCGGCCAACCGGGACAGCATCGCGTTCAACCGCAGCGCATCCGCATCGCTGTGCTGCCCCGCCGGCTTCTCGTCGGTGTCGAACAACACGAACACCGGCACCCCGAGTTGCCGGATGATCTCGGCGGCGAGCAACAGGTTAGCCTTGCCGTCGACTGCGACCAATGCGATCCCGGCACCTGCCAGATCGGTACCGGCCGCCTGAGCGGCGCCGTCGATCAAGCCGACGTCCTCATCCCCCTCGACTAGGACCACCGCGTCAGCGAACAACCCCTCCGAGACCGCCGACCCGAGCAGCGCCGGCAGTTGCGCAGCAACCCGCGCAGCAGTCCACGGCTTCCCCGCCCCGTTGCGAACCTCGTCGAGACGCTCAGCGATCGCGGTGAGCGAGGCCGCGTAGGCACGCGTGCACGCCGCTGGCCCCGCCTGGGCGCCGACGGGGCACAACCGCAGCAGCCGCACCGCCGGGACATCGTCCACACTGACGAAGTACGGGCTGTGCGTCGTGTACACCACCTGCGTCGAGCGGGCCGTGTCACCGGCCAAGTCCGCCAGTACCCGGGCGACATACCGCGCCCGCACCGGATGCTGATACACCTCCGGCTCCTCGATCACCAGCAGCAACCCCGGCTGCCCCGGCGCATCACCGCGGCGCGCATCCAGCAACGCGCGCAGCAGCGAGAACACGTACGCGCGTTGCACCCCGTGTCCCTGCCGGCCGATGTCGGCCTCATGGCCCGACTCGATGATCCGGGCCCGGACCGGCGGCGGCGCCAGCGACGGCAGCCGCGGCTCCCACGCCAAGGTCACCTGCGTGCCCGGTGCGAACGCCGCAATCTGCTCGGTGATGCTCGCTGACAAGTCATCCAGCCGAGTCCCGGCGCCATCGGCGAGGATCTGCTCGTACTCGCGAGCTGTCCTCGACGACAACTCCGCCAGCTCACCGTCCAGGTCCAGACCGGACCGGACCGTCAGCTCGACGAGCCGCCCAAGGGTGCTGCCCCTACCGTCGGACGCGTCGTCGGCCGCGTCCCTCATCGCCGGCAACACCAGCAGCTCCAACAGTCCACCCAGATCCCATACGCCGCCACCGCCAAACCGCAGAGTCGCGTCCGGGCCGGACTGGGTCGCCGCCTCTGGGTGCGCCGCTTCATACGCGTCCATTGCGTCCACCGCCGCCTGCTTGCTCGAACACCCGGGCAGGCCGTCATCGAGCGTCGCGCGGGCCTTCGCGTACAGCTCCTTCACCGTGGCAGCCGGAGCACCAGCAGACACCGCGGCCCGTACCTCGACAAACTCCGGCACCTGCGCCCGCTCACCCGACCAGGCCACCACGGGACGACCGTTCTCCCCGATCACTCGCGACCGCGTGATCACCAGGTCACCCACGCCGTTCAGCCATGGCCGAAGCCGCTCAGCCCACTCCAGCGGCAGGTCGGTGATCGTCGCGGTCACCGACAACTCAGGCTCACCGAGCCCGTCAGTCACATCGTCGTCATCCAGGTCGACCTGACCGAACAAGAACTGCAACGCCCGGACCGTGCTCGACTTCCCCGCCCCGTTCGCGCCGATCAGCGCCGTCAACGGATCGAACGGCAACTCCAGCCCATGCAGGCAGCGCAAGCCCCGCACCGAGATCCCCGCCAGCCGCGCCGCCACCCCACTCCCCCTCTACCTTGCCGAACCCGACCGCCACCGTTGATTTCGTCCCCGGCAGCACTTGGGGAGGCGCAGCACCGCCGCCCCTCCCCAAGGCCCGTCGTCAGATCAGCGGCCAGTCCTCGTAGCCCACCCGCATGACCCGCGGAACCCTCGGCACACGTGGCACTCGCGCACTCCGAGTCCGCGGACTCGGCGGAGTACGCACCTTGTGCGCCTTGTTGCCCTTCCGGATCAGTCGATCCTCGATGACCTCACCGAGATACCGACCATTCCGCGCGTCAAAGACCTCCGACCCGTCGAACTTGCCGACATGCGAACCGTCCTGCCGAGAAAGTTGGTCCCCATCCCGGAATCCGAACGAGGCACCATTCCAGGTCCACAGCCACTGGTCCACGAGATCACTTCCGATCCCGCGGCGGATTCGGGTCATTCCCTGGCGCGACCGTGTCCGAGTCCCGAACCCTGCCGTCCCGACCATGGATGCGCACCTCACCACCGCCGGCGTTACGGACGATGTCACGTGCCCGGTCCGTCGCCTCCGACTGCGTCCGCGTGTGCGCGCTCGCCCGAGAAGCCCCGGGCGCCCGCACATCCCAGCCACCATTCTTGCCCGGCACCACGTGCCGATCATTCTTAGTCACCGGAACTCTCACCACCTTCCAAGCATCGTTTCGTACTGTGACAGAACTCGGCCCATGCCGTGGATACCGCACAGAACGTCGATCTGAGTCTCACTGCGCGATCCGAGTCTCACTCAAGTCACATCGGAGTCTCACCGATACGTTATTCGAGTCTCATGGAGCCGCGATTTCGGTCTCATTTACCTTCACGTTTCCCATCAGCTGCAGCCGCTGGTGGAGCCGCAGCCCTCGCAGACGTAGCAGCTGCCGGCCGGCCGCATCTTCGTGCCGCAGGTCATGCACAGCGGCGCGTCGGTGGCGGTGCCGGTGACCAGCTCGAGCAGCTCGGCCGAGGAGTGGGCCTCCTTCACCGACTTCGGGCCCTCCGGCGTGACCTTCTCCTGGGCGGGAGCCGTCTCGATCGGCGCGGAGCCGCGCAGCTGCTCCAGGTCGACCTCGTCCTCCTCGACGACCGTGGCCGTCGACGCCGAGGTGCCGTAGCCGGCGACCTGGGCCGCCCGCTCCTCGGCGGTGAAGATGCCCAGGGTGGCCCGCTTCTCCACCGGCAGGTGGTCCAGCGCCAGGCGGCGGAAGATGTAGTCCATCACCGACTGGGCGATCCGGATGTCCGGGTCGTCGGTCATGCCGGCCGGCTCGAACCGCATGTTGGTGAACTTCTGGATGTAGGTCTCCAGCGGCACACCGTGCTGCAGCGCGATGGACAGCGAGATGGAGAAGGCGTCCATCACACCGGCCAGGGTCGACCCCTGCTTGCCGAGCTTCAGGAAGACCTCGCCGAGGCTGCCGTCCTCGTACATGCCGGCGGTCATGTAACCCTCGGCGCCGGCCACGCTGAACGAGGTGGTGACGCTCGTCCGCTTCTTGGGCAGCCGCTTGCGCACCGGGTGCGAGACCGGGCTCGGCGCGACCTCGGCCTCGACGGCCTTCTCCGCCTTCTTGGCCTTGGCGTCGGACAGCGGCTGGCCGACCTTGCAGTTGTCGCGGTAGATCGCCAGCGCCTTGAGGCCCATCTTCCAGCCCTGGAAGTAGATGTTCTCGACGTCCTCGACGGTCGCCGTCTCGGGCATGTTGACCGTCTTGGAGATGGCGCCGGAGATGAAGGGCTGCACCGCGGCCATCATCCGGACGTGACCCATCGGGGAGATGGCCCGCTCACCCATCGCGCAGTCGAACACCTCGTAGTGCTCGGGGCGCAGGCTCGGCGCGTCGACGACGTGGCCGTGCTCGGCGATGTACTCGACGATCGCCTCGATCTGCTCCTCCTGGTAGCCCAGGCTGCGCAGCGCCCGCGGCACCGTCTGGTTGACGATCTGCATGGAGCCGCCGCCGACCAGCTTCTTGAACTTGACCAGCGAGAAGTCCGGCTCGATGCCGGTCGTGTCGCAGTCCATCATGAAGCCGATCGTGCCGGTGGGGGCCAGCACCGAGGCCTGGGCGTTGCGCCAGCCGTTGTCGGCGCCGATCTCCAGGCACTCCTGCCACTGCTGCGTGGCGACCTTCAGCACGTCGGCGTCGTCGGCACCCACCGGGCGGATGGCGTCGTTGGCGGCGGCGTGCTTGCGCATCACCCGGGCGTGCGCGTCCGCGTTGCGGGCGTAGCCCTCGTACGGCCCGACGATGCCGGCGAGCTCGGCCGAGCGCCGGTAGGCGGTGCCGGTCATCAGCGAGGTGATGGCCGCGGCCAGCGTCTGGCCACCGCGCGAGTCGTAGGCGTGGCCGGTGGCCATGAGCAGGGCGCCCAGGTTGGCGTAGCCGATGCCCAGCTGGCGGTAGGCCCGGGTGGTCTCACCGATCGGGTCGGTCGGGAAGTCGGCGAAGCAGATCGAGATGTCCATCGCGGTGATGACCAGCTCGACGGCCTTCACGAAGTTCTTGGCGTCGAACGTGCCGTCGTCCTTGAGGAACTTCATGAGGTTCAGCGACGCCAGGTTGCACGAGCTGTTGTCCAGGCTCATGTACTCCGAGCACGGGTTGGACGCGTTGATGCGGCCGGTCTCGGGGTTGGTGTGCCAGTCGTTGATCGTGTCGTCGTACTGGATGCCGGGGTCGGCGCACTCCCACGCGGCCTGGGTGACCTTGCGGAACAGCGACTTGGCGTCGACGGTCTCGATGACGGAGCCGTCGAGGCGGGCCCGGAGACCGAACTCGTCGCCCTCCTCGACCGCGCGCATGAACTCGTCGGAGACGCGCACGGAGTTGTTGGCGTTCTGGTACTGGACGCTGGTGATGTCCTTGCCGCCGAGGTCCATGTCGTAGCCGGCGTCGCGCAGCGCGCGGATCTTGTCCTCCTCGCGCGCCTTGGTCTCGATGAACTCCTCGATGTCGGGGTGGTCGATGTCGAGGACGACCATCTTCGCGGCGCGGCGGGTGGCACCACCGGACTTGATGGTGCCCGCGGAGGCGTCGGCGCCGCGCATGAAGGACACCGGGCCCGAGGCGGTGCCGCCGGAGGAGAGCAGCTCCTTGGAGGACCGGATGCGGGAGAGGTTCAGGCCGGCGCCGGAGCCGCCCTTGAAGATCAGGCCCTCCTCGCGGTACCAGTTGAGGATCGAGTCCATCTCGTCGTCGACGGCGAGGATGAAGCAGGCGCTGACCTGCTGCGGCGCGCTGGTGCCGACGTTGAACCAGACGGGCGAGTTGAAGCTGAAGTACTGGTGCAGCAGCATCCAGGTCAGCTCGTGCTCGAAGATCTCGGCGTCGCCCTCGGAGGCGAAGTAGCCGTGCTCGCGGCCGGCCTCGGTGTAGGTGAGCACCACCCGGTCGATGAGCTGGCGCAGGCTCGTCTCGCGCTGCGGGGTGCCGACGGCACCGCGGAAGTACTTCGTGGTGACGATGTTGGTGGCGTTGATGCTCCACTCGGACGGGAACTCGACACCGCGCTGCTCGAAGTTGATCGAGCCGTCCCGCCAGTTGGTCATGACGACGTCGCGACGCTCCCAGGTCACCTCGTCGTACGGGTGCACACCAGCGGTGGTGAAGACGCGCTTGATCTTGAGGCCCTTGGCACGGCTGGGCGTCTTGGCGCTGCGGCGGGTGCGGGCGCCGGCCACGCGGTCGTCGGTCTCGGTCATGGTGTGGAGCTCTCCCTGGTCGTGTGTCGCGTGGTGCATCGCGGGGCTGCGCGGTGGTGCTGCGCGGTGGCGGATCGGGGGCTGGGGAAGAGCCGCGATCGGTAACTGCTCGAACTGCTGTCTATCGGGTGGCACCGACAGTTCTCAGGTGCCGGCGGGGGTGCCGGACGGCACCGGCTGACGGGGTGCGGGCGGCCCCTCCTCCCCCGGCGGCGCGCCGCCGGACTGCCGGGCCCGGAGCTCGGCGATCTCCCGCTCGAAGTCGGCCACCGAGGTGAAGGAGCGGTAGACGCTGGCGAACCGGAGGTAGGCCACCTCGTCCAGTTCGCGCAGCGGGCCGAGGATGGCCAGGCCGACCTCGTGGCTCGGCACCTCCGCGGCGCCGCTGGCGCGGATGGCGTCCTCCACCTGCTGGGCGAGGAGCTTGAGCTGGTCCTCGTCGACCGGCCGGCCCTGGCAGGCCCGGCGGACGCCGGCGACGACCTTGCTGCGGTTGAACGGTTCGCTGACGCCGTTGCGCTTGACGACGGCGAGCACCGCCTCCTCGACGGTGGTGAACCGCCGGCCGCACGCAGGGCACGAGCGGCGACGACGCGTCGTGGCGCCCTCGTCGGCCTCCCGCGAGTCGATCACCCGGCTGTCGGCGTTGTGGCAGAACGGGCAGCGCACGATGGTTCACCTCCTCCGCCGGGCGCCCGCCACCGGCTGCCTGTGGAGCTCCCTGGGGACATCCGGTGGACGCCGCGGGGAGAACCTGAGGATGGGCCTGTGGACGGGCTTACAGCTGTGTAACTACTAGATGTAGGGGAACCCTAGGACGGCGCCCACAAGATGTGCAAGTGATCGTTTCTCCGGCGTGTTCCGCCCCGACACTGCGGTGCGCAGGCGGAACAGCGGCCCCCAGCCGTCACAGCGGCACCGCGGCGACACGCCGACGAACGCCCCGCGGGAGGGCACCCGTCGCGCCGGGCACGGTCGACCGCACACCCGACACACCGCGAGCGCGCCGGCCACCCGGCCGACGACCACCCGGAGGCCATGTACGGCAGCAGGGCGAGGCCGGCCGCCGGGCCTCCGTCACGGGGCGCGAGCGGGTCAGACGTGGACGGCGCCGTCCAACCGGGGCCGCCGGGAGTGCGGGACCTGGTTCCCCAGGCGCATCGGCCGGGTGAGCAGGTCGGGCTCGACGTCCGCGGGAGGGGTCCAGCCGTGCCCGGCCGGACGCCGCTCCACCGGGTGGGCGGCGCGCGCCGCGGGCACCGCCCACGCGCCGGACCGGTTGCCACGCGCCACGACCGGCCCACCCGTCACGACCGGCTCGAGGTGACCGGTGTCGGCGGCCCGGTGCCGACCGACGGCAGGGGCGGAAGCGGTCGCCGGGGCCCGGTGACGACCGGCCGCGGTCGCCGGCCTCGGAGTGGCCGGGCTCTCGGCGACCTCGGGAGCCCGCCGACGCCCCTCGGGGCGAGCGGTGGCCGGGCGGACGCCCGCATCCCGCTCCAGCGGCAGACCGGCGGTCTCGTCATGGGCGACCGGGCCGGCCTCCTGCGACGGGGAAGGCGCCTGCGCGGGCATCACCCGCGTCGCCGGGACGGCCTCGGCGGGCGGCGGCTCGGGCAGTCGCACCGCTGCCAGATCGGTCCAGGCCGTGCATTCGACACCGTCGACCACGACGCGGACCCACATCTGGCAGGCGCCCGCGTCGTCGTGCCGCCAGCCCAGGAGCTCGCCGGCGCACCAGTTCCCCGCCTGGTGGACCTCGACGACCTGGGGCTGGCTGGTGAACACCGCGGCGCGACTCTCCATGACGCTGGACACGGGATGACCGTAGGCGGGCCATGAGCACACTGCGTGAACGCGCCGACACAGAGGGTTGACGAAGTCGTCGAACGGGCATTGTGAACCTCTCGCCATGGCCGCGCGGCCGCACGGGACCGGCCGATCAGGGCAGCAGCAGCACCTGACCGGGAGCGATCGCCGCGCTCCCGAGCTCGTTGAGCCGGCGGATGTCGACGATGACGTCGCGCACGTCGCGCCCCCCGGCTGCTGCACCCGCGATCGACCAGAGCGTGTCCCCGGGTTCCACGATCACCTTCGTCGTGCCCATCAGCTCCAGCCCGCCCCCGTCCTCGCCGAGGGCGGCGCCGACGAGGGCGACCACCCCGAGACCCAGGAGCAGGACGGCCACCGCGACCACGCGGCGCCCGCGCGCCGTCAGCCGGAGCGGTGGGACCGGCGGCGGCACCGCCCGGCCGGCGACCGTCCGGGCGCGGCCCGCCGGCCGGGACTCCCCCTGGCGGGTCGCGGGCGCGACGGGTTCCGCGTAGGCGCGGGGCGGTGGCAGGACCCTCAGGTGGCGCGCGGGCACCCGCGCCGCGCTGCCGTGCGCCACGCCCACCGACGACTCCGCGCGGACGCGCAACGCAGCACCGCTGTCCATGTCTCCCGCCCTCCTGGCCGGCACCCCGCCGGCCCGAACACCTGTTCGATTCGAACGCCTGTCCGATGTCTACCGGACGATGCCGACAGAAGCGATGCGACACGGAGAACTTTCGAACGTGTGTTTGAACTGGCCCGGGATCGGCGCTACCGTTCAGCGGACGACGACGGTCGAGCGCTGCACGGGCAGCCGGCGAGGAGGAGACGTGGCGGACTCGAGCGGGACCTCCGGCGGTGGGCGCGGCACGCGCGGGGCGACCCCGGAGGCGGGCGGCACCGCGTCGGTGCGCACCTTCCCCGATCGCACGGCTGACGGCGACGGGCTCACCCAGCGGCAGCGGCGGGTCCTCGAGGTGATCCGCGACTCCATCGACCGCCGGGGCTACCCGCCGTCGGTCCGGGAGATCGGCGAGGCGGTGGGGCTGTCGTCGGCGTCCTCGGTCGCCCACCAGCTGTCCGTGCTGCAGAAAAAGGGCTGGCTGCGGCGCGACCCCAACCGGCCCCGCGCGCTGGACGTCCGGCTCCCCGGTGACACGGGCCGGGGCGCGGCCACGCACGCCGAGCCGCCGGTGGTCGCCGACGGCGAGCAGGCCTCCGCCCCCACGTACGTCCCGCTCGTCGGGCGGATCGCCGCCGGTGGCCCGGTCCTGGCCGAACAGGCGGTGGAGGACGTCTTCCCGCTCCCCCGCGAGCTCGTGGGCGAGGGGACCGTCTTCATGCTCAAGGTGGCCGGCGACTCGATGGTCGAAGCCGCCATCTGCGACGGCGACTGGGTCGTCGTCCGCCAGCAGCCCACTGCCGAGAACGGGGAGATCGTCGCCGCCATGATCGACGGCGAGGCGACCGTCAAGACCTACAAGCGGCGGGACGGTCACGTGTGGCTGCTGCCGCACAACCCGGCCTACGAGCCCATCCCGGGCGACAAGGCGACGATCCTCGGCCGGGTGGTCTCGGTCCTGCGCCGGGTCTGACGACACGACGTCGGTGGCCGGCCGGGGCTTCGTGCCGGCCGGCCACCGACGTGCACGGGCGCGGTGATCAGCGCCGCTGGTAGTTCCCGTCCCGCTTCTCGAAGAAGGCCTGCAGCGCCTCCTGGTGGTCGTCGGTGCGGAACATCTCGAGGAAGCGCTTGGTCTGCAGCGCCTGCCCTTGCGCGAAGTCCATCTCGAACGCCCCGGTGACCGCCTCCTTCGTCGCCTCCACGGACAGCGGCGCACGGGTGGCGATCCGCTGGGCCTTCGCGAGCGCGGCCGTCATGAGGTCGGCCGGCTCGTGCACCTCCGTGACCAGGCCCCAGTTCAGCGCCTGCTGCGCGGTGTACCGGGCCCCGGTCAGCAGGATCTCCTTGGCCGGCCCCAGGCCGATGACACGCGGAAGACGCCAGAAGCTCACGATGAGCCCCACGTTCACCCCGGCAGCCACGAAGAACGCCTCGGTGGATGCGATGCGGATGTCGCAGCAGAGCGCGAACTCCAGCCCGCCGCCGATGGTCGCCCCGTTGATCGCGGCGATCACCGGTGCCCGGAAGTTCTGCACCCCGTTCAGCACCCGGCCGAACCCGGCCAGGTAGTCCTCGAGCTGCTCGTCGCTCATGGACTGGTCCTCGCCGAGGTGGGCACCTGCGGTGAACGCCCGCCCCTCCCCGGTGATGACCAGGCAGCGCACCTGCTCGTCGGCGTCCAGGATGTCGAGCGCCCTCATGAACGACCGCCGGCTCTCCCAGCTGAAGGTGTTCGAGGGCGGGCTGTCCAGGGTGAGGACGGCGATGTGCGGGGTCTCGTAGCGCAGGTGGACCCCGGGGCCTACGTCGGTCGTGGTCACGGTCATGCGGCTTCCTCCGAGGATGCGTGGGCGTCTGGACGGGGCGTCGTCCGGCGACGGCGGGACTCGCCGGGCCGGTGGTCGAGCAGTCGCATGGCGATGACCGCCACGACGATGTTGATCAGCAGGATGACCACCGAGAGAGCACCCACCCGCTGGTACAGCGACTCGTTGGACAGGTTGTAGAGGACGGTGGCGATGGTCGGGTTGGCGCCGGTGTAGAGGAACACCGACATCTCCAGCTCCCGGAACAGCAGGACGAAGTTGAGCAGCCCCGCCGCCAGCAGCGACGGGCGCAGCAACGGCACGGTGATGCGCCGCCAGGTGCGAGCCCACGAGGCGCCCAGGCTCCGCGACGCCTCCTCGACCTCGGCGCCGATCTGCCCCATGCCCGCGTGCACGTAGGCGAAGGTCAGCGGTAGCGCGCTGCCGACGTAGGCGATGAGGAGGATGGTGAGCGACCCGCCCAGACCGAACGGCGGCGCGGCGTAGGCGATGATCAGCCCGATACCGAGGACGGCGCCCGGGAACGCCAGCGGGGCCGCCATCGCCGGTGCGATCACCGCGTTGCTGCGCGCCCTGGTCCGGTGCACGAGCCACGAAGCGAGCAGCGCGAGCGCGAGCGCCAGCACCGTCGCCGCCACGGCCAGGAAGAAGCTGTTGCCCATGGCCGCCGTGATCAGCGGCTGGCTGAACACCTGCTCGTAGTTGCCGGTCAGCGTGAAGTTGTCCGCCCCGAACGGTCGCCCGAGGGCCTCGCGGAACGACGTCGCCAGCAGGATGCCGAACGGCAGCACGATGCTGAGGACGACGACCAGCGTGCAGAAGGCCAGCCCCGCGACCCGGCCGGCGGGACCGAGGTGGGTCAGCTCCTGCCGCCCCGGCTTGCCTCCGATGACGGTGAACTTCTTCCCCCCGACGAGACGCCGTTGGACCAGCAGCAGTCCCGCGATGATCACGAGGATCGGCACGGAGATGACCGCCGCCGCCTCGATCCGGGGCGGGAACTGCATGAGGCTCAGCAGGACGGTCGGGATGGTCTGGAACCCGGTCGGCGCACCCAGGATGGCGACCGGGCCGAAGATCACCGCGGCGCTGACGAAGACGAGGATCGACCCGGCGATCAGCGCCGGCGCGATGACCGGGAACGTCACCGTCCGGAGCACCCGGGCCCGGGAGGCACCGAGACTGGCCGCCGCGTGCTCCAGCGCCGGGTCGATGCCCTCGAGCGCGGCCGACACCGGGAGGAAGACGAGGGGGTAGAGGAAGAGGGAGAGGACGAAGATGATCCCCCACGGGCTGAAGATGTCGAACGGCGCGGACTCCAGGCCGAAGAGGGACATCAAGGTGGTGTTCAGCAGCCCGTTGCGCGGCCCCAGCAGGAGGATCCACCCGAGTGCGGCGATGAAGCTGGGCGCGGCGAAGGTGAGGACCGCGGTGCCGCGGAAGAAGCGCCGGAACGGCAGATCCGTCCGCACCGCGAACCAGGCGACGGGGAGGCCGAGCAGGAGGCTGCCCACCACGGTGCCCGAGGCGATCCACAGCGAGTTGAGGATCGCCTCGACCAAGCGGGGTTCGCTGGCCAGCAGCCCGTAGTTGCCGAGCGTGAACCCGCCGTCGTCGGCGACGAAGCTCTGGCCGAAGACCTGCGCGACCGGGTAGCCGATGAGGGCGACGATCGCGACCACCCACACCCAGCGCATGGCGCGCTCGAAGCCGGTGCCGCGCCGATGGGCCTGCCGTCGGCGGCGGGGCGGAGCCCCGGTGTCCCGGGGCACCCCGGCCGCGTCGGTGCCCGACGCGGCCGGGGCGGCGGAGCTGGTCAGCGCCATGACGGGCGGCCCGGGGGTGCGGTGGAGCCGTTCGGTCGGCGGCTCATCGGTTGAACAGCTCCGCGAAGCGGGCAACGACGTCCTCGCCGCGCTCCTCGATCTCCGAGAGGTCCGCGGTCAGGAGCGTGGCGTCGGAGAGGTCGGCGCCGGTCGGCGGCTGGGGACCACCCTGGAGCACGCTGCGCCCGCCCTGGTCGGCGAGGGCCTGCTGGAAGTCCTCGCTCAGGTGGTACTGCACCAGCAGCTTCGCGGCGTTCGGGTGCGGCGCGTCGGCGAGCATCGCCAGCTCGGACGCGAAGGACGGCACCCCGTCCTCCATGAAGGCGATCTCCAGGGGCTCGCCCTCCTCCGCGGCGCTGATCACGGCCGACTCGATGGCCGGGATGCCGATGTCGGCCTCACCGGTGAGCACCAGCTGTGCGAGGGCGAGACTGCTGTCGGTGACGGAGACCTGCCGCTCGGCCAGCTGCTCCAGCCACTCCTCGCCGTGGAGGCCCGTGAGCATCGTGTAGTAGGCCAGCGCGGTGCCCGATGCACCCGGGTCGGCGCTGATGATGGCGCCGTGGTCCTCGCCGGCCAGCTCCTCCCAGGTGGTGGGGAGGTCTGCCGGGTCGGTGTTGGCGGAGTTGTACATGATCCCCAGCGGGACGAGGCTGTAGGGCACCTGCGGGTTGTCCGGGTTGTCCAGGCCCTCGCTGATGTCGGCGAGGTTGGGCACGTCGGCATCGGCGATGACGCCCTCGTCCGCCCAGTCCTGCATGGTGCCGGGATCGGTGAGGCTGACGACGTCCGCGTTGACCGACCCGCTGGCCAGCTCGGCGGAGATGGAGTTGGCGATCGCGCCCGAGTCCTCGCGGGTGAAGGTGACCTGGATGCCGAAGAGCTCCTGCATCCGCTCCTGGAGCAGCTCCAGGCCGGGGCGGGTGTGCCCTCCGGCGTAGAGGACGACGCCGCCCTCCTCCTGCGCGGCCTCGACCAGCTCCTGGTCGATCCCCTCCACCGCGGCCGGCTCGCCGCCGGATCCGGCGTCCGACGCCGGTGTGGTCGAGCCGTTGCCGCAGGCGGCGACGAGCACGACGGCCATGGGGACGGTCAGGCTGGTGAGCAGGCGGCGCGCGGAGCAGTGGGAGAACACAGGGCCTCTTCTCGGGTGGGTGACGCTGTTCGGACGGGGGGATCGGGAGACGGCGGCGCTCACGCCGCGGACCGGCCGGGAACGGGTGCCGGGACGGCGCTGACGTGTTCGGTGGCGGCCGCGGGGCGGTCGCCCAGGACGGCGGCGGCCCCGCGGTCGACCCCGAGCGACACCGCCTGGCCGGGCTGGAGCCGTCCGACGCTGGGACCGGTCGCCTTGATCGGCTCGGTGAGCCCGGGTAGCTCCACGGAGTACTGGACGTGATCGCCGAAGAACAGGGCCTCGCGGACCACGGCACCGGAGGTGTCGCCGGGGTCGGCCGGGGTGAGCCGGACGTCCCCCGGGCGCACGGAGACCATGACGGCCTGGCCCTCGCCCAGCGGGCCGTCGGCCGGCGCGTCCGCCTCGACCGGGACGCCGCCGGGCAGTTCGAGGGCGACAGCTCCGCCGACGGCACCGCGGACGGTGGCCGGCAGCACGTTGGTCGCTCCCAGGGCGCGGGCGACGAACCCGGTGCGCGGCCGGCGGTAGACGTCCTCGGGGCTGCCGACCTGCACGATGCGACCGTCGTGCATCACCACCAGGCGGTCGGCCAGCGACAGGGCCTCCGCCTGGTCGTGGGTGACGTAGACCATGGTCACGCCCAGCGACCGCTGGATCCGCTTCACCTCCGACCGCATCTCCTCCCGCAGCCGGGTGTCGAGGTTGGACAGCGGCTCGTCGAGCAGGAGCAGCGCGGGGTCGTTGACCAGGGCCCTCGCCAGCGCGACGCGCTGCTGCTGGCCGCCGGACAGCTGGTGGGCGTACCGGTCGGCGAGCCCGTCCAGCTGGACCATCGACAGCGCCTCGTCGGTCCGCCGCCGCACCTCGGCGCGGCCCACCTTCGCCGTCGTGGGTCCGTAGCCGACGTTCTCGCGCACGCTCAGGTGCGGCCACAGCGCGTAGCTCTGGAAGACCACCGACATCCGCCGTCGCTCGGGTGGCACGAACGTGCGCCCACCGACCAGGACCTCGTCGCGGAGCCGGATCTCGCCGGCGTCCGGGCGCTCGAAGCCGGCGATCATCCGCAGGCACGTGGTCTTGCCGCAGCCGCTGGGCCCCAGCAGCACCACGGCCTCACCCTCCTCGATGGAGAGGTCGACCCCGTCGACGACGCGGGCGGCGCCGAAGCTCTTGGTCAGTCCGGACATCACGAGGTGGGTCACGCGGATACCTCCGTCGGCTCGGGAGAGGGGGCCTCCGACGCGGCACCGGGGTGATCCCCCGCGGAGGTGGTCAGCAGCACGCCGTCGGCGAGCAGCTCGTCGATGTCGGAGGCGGACATGCCGGCCTCCACCAGGACCTCGCGGCTGTGCTGACCGAGCAGCGGCGCCGGCCGGCGGATCGCGGCCGGGGTGCCGGACAGCTTCACCGGGGCCCCGATGTGGCGCACCGTGCCCATCCGGGGGTGCACCGTCTCGACGACCATGTCCCGGGCCCGCACGTGGGGGTCGGAGTAGACCTGCTCGATGTCGTAGAGCGGACCGCTCGGCACGCCCGCGGTCTCCAGCACCTCGAGCCATGCGGCGGTGGGGCGGGTGCGGAGCCTCGTCGCCAGCTCGCCCGCCAGCTCGATCCGGTGCTTCATGCGCCCCGGGTTGTCGGCGAAGCGAGGATCCAGGGCCAGTGCCCGGCAGTCCAGCGCCTCGCACAACCGTTCCCAGTTCCGCTGGTTGGCCGCGCCGACGGCGATCCAGCCGTCGGCGGTCGGCAGCGCCTCGTAGGGCGCGGACAGGCGGTGCGCCGACCCCATCGGCCGGGCCACGTCACCGAGCCCGAAGAACATCGCCGTCTCCCAGACGGTGTAAGCGATCCCCGCCTCCAGCAGCGACGTGTCGACGAACTGCCCCACCCCCGTCCGCAACCGGTGGATGTAGGCCGACAACACCCCGTAGGCCGCGAAGACGCCGGCGTTCAGGTCGCAGATGGGCACGCCGACCTTCACCGGCGGGCGCCCCGGCTCGCCCGTCATGCTCATCAGCCCGCTCATCGCCTGCGCCACCAGGTCGTAGCCGCCGCGCCCGGCGTAGGGGCCGGTGGCACCGAACCCGGAGATGGAGCAGTAGACGAGCCGGGGGTTCTCCGCCCGCAGCGCCTCCTGCCCGAGGCCGAGCCGGTCGAGCAGACCGGGCCGGAAGTTCTCCACCAGCACGTCGGCGTCGCGCGCCAGCCGGCGGACCACCTCGGCCCCCCGCGGATCCTTCAGGTCCACGGCCAGGCCGCGCTTGTTCCGGTTCATCGCGTTGAACGCCGGCGACAGCTCCACGTCGGGACCGCGCGACATCCGCCGCGTGTCGTCCCCGCCCTCGGGCCGCTCGATCTTGATCACGTCGGCACCCATGTCGGCCAGCAGCATCGAGCAGTACGCCCCCGCCATGACCTGGGTGAGGTCGAGGACCCGGACCCCCGCGAGGGCGCCCGGCTGGACGGGTTCGGACACGTGCGCTCCCTGCTGTTGACGGTTGTGCCACTGTGTGGAACGGTGAACCGTGTAGTGGCACGGTATGACGCCGGCCACAGTAGGGAGTCGAGAAGGGTGACGTCAACCACATGAGGTCGGTGTCCGTGGCGCTGGCCGTGCTCGAGGCCGTGTCGGAGCGCCAACCCGTGGGCGTCAGCGAGCTGTCGAGGGCCATGGGCCTGCCGAAGTCCACGACCCAGCGGATGCTGCTGGCCCTGGGCGAACTGGGGTGGATACGGGCCGGCGGGGAGGAGCCGACCCGGTGGTCCCTGACCGCGAAGGCGATGGCCATCGGGTCCCGGCACCGGGGGGACGAGGAGATCCGGCGCGTCGCCCTGCCCGCCATGCACCGGCTCTCCGCAGCGACCGGTGAGACGGTGCACCTGTCGGTCCCGGACGAGCGGCGGATCGTCCTTCTGGAGAAGATCGAGGGCGTCCACCCCGTGCGGACCAACGCCGTCGTCGGGCACGGCGCCCCCATGCACACGACCGCGTCGGGCAAGGCGCTGCTCGCCGCCATGCCGGAGGCCCAGGCGGCGGCCCTCCTCCGGGCAGCGCCGCTCGAGGCGCTGACCCCTCACACGGACACCGATGCCGACGCCCTGCTGCGCGAACTGGAGCAGGTGCGCCGGCAGGGTTACGCGGTCACCGTCGGCACGCGGCACCCGGACATCGCGGCCGTCGGTGCCGCGGTCCTCGGCGGGGCAGGGCGGCCGGTGGCGACCCTGAGCCTGTCCCTGCCGGCACAGCGGCTCCCCCGGCGGCTGTGGCCGGTCTACGGCGAGCAGGTCGCCCGGGCCGCCGAGGAGTGTAGCCGGGAACTCGGTGGCGGGCGCCCGGCCTGACCGTCAGGGCCGGCGGCGCAGCCGCCCGGTCAGCCAGACCACGACGGTGGCGACGGTGGCGGCGATCACCGCCGCGGCGATCGGCGAGCGGTCCGAACTGGTGGTCAGCTCGGCGAGGGAGGGCAGCGGCGCCCCGGTGGGCGCCGGGCTCGTCGCGGCGACCCCGGCCGGGACGGGCACCACGGTGACGGCGCTGGGCAGGCCCTCGCTGGCGACGACCAGCGCCTGGCCGTCGGCGGTGAAGCTGATGGCCTCACCCTGCGGGGACTCCGGGAGCGCCACCCGCACCGGCTCCCCGGCCAGTGCGCCGAGGACGTCGGATCCGGTGAGCGGCCACACGTACGCGTCGGTGTAGGTGCGCAGCGCCAGGGCGCTGCCGTCCGCGGCGACCGCGCCCCCGGTGACCAGGAGCTGCCCCGCCCGGCCCACCGGCCCGCCGGGGGTCCCGGTCAGCGTGACGTTCACCGTGCCCACCCGTTCCAGCGGCACCGTGCCGCCGTCCACCAGCGCCGCAGCGGGGCGGTAGACGCCGCTGGACCCCAGCACCTCCTTGGTGACCAGGTACGGGGTGCCGTCCGGCGCCAGGAGCAGCGCCTCGGCGTCGTGCGCGCCGTCCGGGTAGGTCAGCCGGTGCAGCGCGGCCGTGCCGTCGGGTTGGAGGACGTGCAACGCCACGGTCGGGCGGACCGTGCCGTTGTCGCCGATGTCGGCCACCCAGACGCTCCCGTCGGGCGCCACGCCGAGGTCCTCGGGGTCGAACGGGTCGGCCGCCGCGGTCCGGACGTCGACGACCGCGCACGAGGAGTCCAGCCCGTGGACGGCCACCTGCTCGCCGCCGTCGTTCAGCGCGAGCACCTGCTCCCCCACGTCCACCAGCCCCGAGAGCTCGGCGAGCCGTGGATCGGTGATCGAGCACCGCACCTCGGGCGCGGGCGCCGCCACCTCCGCGAGCGCCGGGGCGGGGGCGAGCACGGCCGCGCCGCCCACCAGGGCGCTCGTGGCGACGGCCCGGCACCGCCGGGCACGGTCAGGAACCGGGACGGCCTGCTCGGGCACGTACCCAGCGTGACAGAACCAACTCGTCCAGTGCATGAACCACGCCCAACAGGACGATCCCCACGGCGGCGCCCACCACCGCGTCGCTGACCCAGTGGAAGTCCAGCGACACCATGGCCACGCCGGTGGCGACCGGCCCGACGACGCTGAGCCACCAGAAGGTCCGCTGCACCGCGGGAGGCAATCCGTACTCGACGGCCTGCCACCGGGCCACGCCCCACATGAGCACCGCGTTCGCGACGTGGCCGGAGGGGAACGAGACGCCGTCGGAGTGGAAGAAGTAGGAGCCGGGGAACGCCGGCGCCGTGCGCCCGAACCCGTGCTTCATCGCATAGACACCCGCGGTCAGCAGCCCCAGGGCCAGCAGCACGCGGACCGCCGGCAGCCAGGTCCCGCGCCGCCACAGCAGGTAGCCGATGAGGCCGGCGAGCACGACCAGGATGGTGACGCGCCCGCCGATCTGGGTGACCACCCAGACCGCCGGGTAACCGGGTGTGTCCCGCAGCCCCCAGTCGCTGACGATCTCGGACACCCGCAGGTCCAGCCGCTCGGACGGCCCGTGGGTGACCAGGTCTGCGGAGACGAGCACCGTGACCAGCAGCGCGGCGGCGACCAGCCACCACGGTGGCCGGCCGACCGGGACGACGGGAGCCGCGCGCGGTGGACCGGTCTCCCGCACCGCACCCCTGGTCACGCCGCCACGGTACCGGCCCGTGACCGGATCGTGATCCGCGGCGGTCGACGCGTCGGCTCTCAGCCGACGGGAACCGCGAACTGCTCGAGCACCGCCGCCAGCGCGCCGTCGACCCGTGCGGTGAGCCGCGTCCCGCCGGCCTCGTGCCGCTCGCCGAGCACCTCGCCGTCGCGGTGCACCCGCGAGACCAGGTCCCCCCGCTCGTAGGGCACCAGCACGTCGACCTCGACGTCGGGGTGCGGGAGCCGCTCGGCCACCAGCCGACGCAGGCCGTCGATCCCCGCCCCCGTGCGCGCGGACACCCAGACGGCACCCGGGAGCGCCTGCCGGAGCATGAGGATCTCCTCCTCGCCCATGGCGTCGACCTTGTTGACGACGATCAGCTCGGGTACCGACGCGGCGTCGATCTCCCCGAGCACGACGCGCACCGCCTCGATCTGGCCCAGCGGATCCGGGTCGGAGCCGTCGACGACGTGCAGCAGCAGGTCGGCCTCGGCCACCTCCTCCAGCGTGGAGCGGAAGGCGTCGACGAGCTGGTGCGGCAGGTGGCGCACGAACCCCACGGTGTCGGTGAGCGTGTACTCCCGGCCGTCGGGCGACTGGGCCCGGCGCACCGTCGGGTCGAGGGTGGCGAACAGCGCGTTCTCCACCAGCACGCCGGCACCGGTCAGCTGGTTGAGCAGGCTGGACTTGCCGGCGTTGGTGTACCCGGCGATGGCCACGCTCGGCACGGCGTTGCGGCCGCGGCTTGCCCGCTGGGTCGCCCGGGCGGTCGCCATGCCGGCGATCTCGCGCCGCAGCTTGCTCACCCGGGCGCGGATGCGCCGCCGGTCGGTCTCGATCTTCGTCTCGCCCGGACCACGGGTACCGATCCCGCCACCGCCGGCGACCCGGCCACCGGCCTGGCGGGACATCGACTCACCCCAGCCGCGCAGCCGCGGCAGCATGTACTGCATCTGGGCGAGCTCGACCTGCGCCTTGCCCTCCCGGCTGGTGGCGTGCTGGGCGAAGATGTCCAAAATCAGCGCCGTCCGGTCGACGACCTTGACCTTGAGCACCTTCTCCAGCTGGTTGAGCTGGCCGGGCGTCAGCTCGCCGTCGCAGATCACGGTGTCGGCGCCCGTGGCGGCGACGATGTCGCGGATCTCGGCGGCCTTGCCCGAGCCGACGTAGGTGGCGGCGTCGGGCTTGTCCCGGCGCTGGCTCACCGCCTCGAGCACCTGCGACCCGGCGGTCTCGGCGAGGGCGGCGAGCTCGGCCAGGGAACGGTCGGCGTCGGCCTGGGTCCCCTCGGTCCACACCCCGACGAGCACGACGCGCTCGAGCCGCAGCTGCCGGTACTCGACCTCGGTGACGTCGGCGAGCTCGGTGGAGAGGCCGGCCACCCGGCGGAGGGCACCGCGCGCCTCGAGCGCGTAGGAACCGGTGGTGTCATCGGCCTCGTCCCACCGCCCGGCGGGAGCGGGGGCGGGGGCGGGGTCGGCCTGCTCGTCCACGGGCAGGGCATCGGGGGCGGTCGTCATCGTCTCCAGCGTGGCACGGTCCTTCGGCGAAAGCACCTGAGTTGTCATCGCCCGGTGCAACGCACGGAGCACCCGGATGCATCCCGGTCGCCGCCACGGGTAGGGGTCCCGGCGACGAGACGCCCCGCGACGAGGAGGAACCGATGACCGAGCACGGATCGACCCGCCTGGGTGCCGACGGCGACGTGGAGGACCCCGGCCGCGACCCGAAGGGCATCGGCGGGCCACCGCGGAACCCCCTGGGTGCGGGGGCGGACCAGGACAGCGGCCGGGGCGCGCCGCCGACCCCTCCGCCCACGGACGACGACGACGCGATGGTGCCCATGGCGCCCGACGACGACCGCCGCGACAGCTCGTGACCGGCGAGGCGAGAGCTAGCCGAGGAGCCACTCCGGGCAGAGCGCGCCGGCCGACACCAGGACCGCCGGCCCGCTGAGCACCGTCGTCCCGGGGGCCACCTGCACCGACAGGCGGCCCCCGGGGACGTCGACGACGACGGTCCCCTCGGTGGCCCCCTCCGCCCGCAGCGCCGCGTAGGCCGCCGCGCAGGCGCCGGTCCCGCACGACCGCGTCTCCCCCACCCCGCGCTCGGAGACCCGCAGCCGCACGTGCGCGCCCGGTTCGAGGACGTTGACCAACTCGACGTTGACCCCCTCGGGGAACAGCACGGGGTCGAAGGCCGGGGCCCCGGTCAGGTCCAGCTCCTCGACGGGCACGTCGGTGAGGCAGGCCAGGTGCGGGTTGCCCATGCTCACCGCCACCCCCTCGAACGTCCGGCCGTCCAGCTCCGCCGAGCCCTCGCCAAAGGGCCGCGCGGGCCCCATCTCCACCCAGTAGCCACCGTCCGCGCCGGCCCCGACCCGCCGGGGCCCACCACGGGTGCCGACCAGCAGTCCGTCGGCGCACCCCTCGCGGTCGACCAGCCCCTCGGCGACGAGCGCGTGCAGGAACAACCGGATGCCGTTGCCGCACATCTCGGCGTAGGAGCCGTCGGCGTTGCGGTGGTCCATGAACCACTCGCACCGGTCGAGGTCCTCCCCCAGCACGGCGTGCGCGTCGGGCACGTGCGCGCTGCGGACCAGCCGCAGCACGCCGTCGCCCCCGAGCCCGGCCCGGCGCTCGCACAGCCGCCGGACCATCGCCGCGTCCAGGCGGTCGCCGGCCCAGACCTCGCCGTCGGGGTCGGGCAGCACGACGAAGTCGTTCTCCGTGCCGTGGCCGATCAGCACGCGGGGCGAGGAGCTCACCGGTCGATCGTATGCGCGGTGATCACCGCGACCGCGGCGTCGGCCAGGTCGGCCCGCCCGGCGTCGAGCCACGAGGTGCCGGTGTCCCGGCGGAACCAGGAGCGCTGCCGGCGGACGAACCGGCGGGTCGTGGTCACCGTGCGCTCGCGCGCCTCCTCGGCCGACAGGGCGCCGTCGAACTGCGCCAGCACCTGGGCGTAGCCGAGCGCGCGGGAGGCCGTGGGGCCCTCGCGGAGGCCGTCGGCGGCCAGCGCGGCCACCTCCTCGACGAAGCCCGCGGCCCACATGCGGTCCACGCGTGCGGCGATCCGCTCGTCGAGCTCGGCGGGCTCGCGGTCCAGGCCCAGGAGCACCGCGGGGTAGTGCGGGCGCGGCTCGGGGAGCCGGGCGCGGAACGGCCCTCCGGTCAGCTCGACCACCTCGAGCGCGCGCACGATCCGCCGTCCGTTGCTGGGCAGGACGGCCGCGGCGGCCGCCGGGTCGACCGCCGCGAGGCGCGCGTGCAGCGCCGCCGAGCCTGCCTCGGCGAGCTCGGCCTCCAGCCGGGCCCGGACCGCGGGGTCGGTGCCCGGGAAGTCCAGCTCGTCGAGGACGGCGCGCACATACAGCCCGGAGCCGCCGACCAGCAGCGGCACCACCCCGGCCGCCCGCAGCCGGTCGATCTCGGCTCGTGCACGGCGGCGGTACTCCGCCACCGACGCCGGCTCACGCACGTGCCACAGGTCGAGCAGGTGGTGCGGCACCCCAGCGCGCTCGGCGAGGTCGGGCTTGGCGGTGCCGATGTCCATGCCGCGGTAGAGCTGCATCGAGTCGGCGTTGACCACCTCGCCGCCCAGCCGCCGGGCCAGCTCGACGGCGAGCGCGGTCTTGCCGGTGGCCGTCGGCCCGACGACGGCGACGACCGGCGGCGTCACGCCACGACCCAGTCGGCGACCGGGTAGCCGACGCCGAAGGGCGCGGCGTCGTGGCGCAGGTGGGCGGTGACGTGCCGGCCGGCGAGCGCGGCGCCCACCGCGCGCCAGACCGGCACCCCCGCGGCGAGCAGCCGCTCCCCCTCCGCCGGGTCCAGCGCGGCCAGCGCGGCGGCGTCCCCCGTGGCGAGGGCGGAGGCGACGGCGGCGTCGAACGGCTCGGCCGCCGGGTCGAGGTAGCCGGGCGCCTTGACGGTGCGCCGCGCCGAGCCGTCGCCCATCGCCAGGACGCCGACGGTCGGGGGCAGGTCACGCAGCAGCTGGCCCAGGTCTGCGGGGCCGATCCCCACACGGGTGCCCGCGAACGCCACCTGGTCGAGCAGCCAGGCACCCACGAGGTGCGCCGTCGGGAGCCGGCGCCTCCCCGGCCGCAGCCGTCCGTCGAACGGCAGCTCGAGGTCGACCCCGAAGCCGCGCAGGGCACCGCCGTCGCCGGCACCGAACCGCTCCCCCCGCGCCGCACCCGGCCCGACGACGACGACGACCTCCGGGCGGGCGCCGAGCAGCGCGGTGACCGCCTCGACGCAGGCCGCACGCAGCGCCGTCGTCTCCGGCGCGGGCCGCCCCTCCACCGCCGGGACGAGCAGCGGCGGGCACGGGCAGAACGCCACGGCGGCCGACGGACGGGGCGCCGGGGCCGGGACGCCGCCGGGGAGGGAGGTCACGGCAGCAGTGTCGCCGATGCGACGTGGGACACTGCGGGACGTGTCGAGCACGGACGACCCCGGCAACGGGGTGCAGCAGGCCGCTCCGCCGATTGCGGAGACCCCCGAGACCCCCGCCCCCGAGGTGGCGACGCCGCCCGGCGGCTCCGAGGCGGTGACCCCCGAGGCCGGTACACCGGCGGCACCCGCGCCCGCGGACGCGGCGCTCGCCGACCCCGCCGCGGAGCCGGCACCGCCGGCGGCTCATACCCCGGCGCCCGCCCCCGCGCCGCCCGCCGCACCGGCGGAGACCGTGGTCAGCGACCCGTCGCAGTGGGGCCGGGTGGACGAGCAGGGCACCGTCTTCGTGCGCACCCCCGACGGCGAGCGCGAGGTCGGCTCCTGGCAGGCCGGGGACGCCGAGGCCGGGCTGGCCCACTACGGCCGCCGCTACGACGACCTCGCCACCGAGGTGGCGCTGCTCGAGGCGCGGCTCAAGGCGCACACCGGCAACCCGGGCGAGATCAAGGCCAAGGCCGAAGCGCTCGCGTCGTCGATCCCCACCGCCGCCGCCGTCGGCGACCTGGAGGGGCTCGCCGCCCGGGCGCACGCCATGGTGGCGACCGCCGAGTCCGCCGCCGCGGAGTACCGCGCCGAGAAGGCAGCGGCCCGCGCGGCGCAGGTGGCCCGCAAGGAGGCGCTCGCGGCCGAGGCCGAGCAGATCGCCGCCGAGTCGACGTCGTGGAAGGCAGCCGGCGACCGCCTCAAGGCGATCGTCGAGGAGTGGAAGACCATCCGCGGCATCGACCGGAAGACCGACGACGCCCTGTGGCAGCGCTTCGCCGCCGCCCGGGACGCCTTCGGCCGCCGCCGGGGTGCCCACTTCGCGCAGCTCGACGCCCAGCGCGGCGAGGCCCGCGCGGCGAAGCAGGAGCTGATCAAGGAGGCGCAGCGGCTGTCGACGTCGACCGAGTGGGGGCCCACCAGCGCCGCCATGCGGTCGCTGATGGACCGCTGGAAGGCCGTGCCGCGCACCGGCCGGGACGGCGACGACGACCTGTGGAAGCAGTTCCGCGCGGCGCAGGACGTCTTCTTCAGCGCCCGCGCCGAGCAGGACAAGGCGCGCGACGCCGAGCAGGTGGCCAACCAGCAGGCGAAGGAGGAGCTGCTGGCCGAGGCCGAGCAGCTCGACCCGGGGAAGGACCTGCGGGGCGCGCAGAACGCGCTCCGGAAGATCCAGGAGCGCTACGACGCCATCGGGCACGTGCCGCGCGCGGTGATGCGCCAGCTCGAGGACCGGATGATGGCCGTGGAGCAGAAGGTCCGCGGCGCCGCCGACGCCGGCCGGGTGCGCACCGCCCCGGAGAACCCGATGGTCGCCTCGATGCGGGCCGCCGTCACCAAGGCCGAGGAGCAGCTGGCCAAGGCCGAGGCCGCCGGTGACGAGCGCCGGATCGCGGAGGCGCAGGCCAACCTGGCGACCCGCCGGGAGTGGCTGGCCGAGGCGGAGAAGTCCGCCCGCCGGTAGGCACCCGGGGTCAGCAGCCGCTGGAGAGCACCGGCAGCGGGGCGGGGACGCCGACCTGGGGCATGCCGAGCGAGACGCCTGGCGTCGTCGGCCGGGTACCGGCCTCGCTCGCGTCCCCGGCGCGGGTGCGCCGGTGGGACAGCAGCGGGCCGTCGGCGACCAGGTGGTGCGGCGCGGCCTGGGTGACGACGGTCTCGACGACGTCACCCGGCCGCACGCCCCCGGCCGCCGTGAAGTGCACGAGGCGCCCGTCGCGGGCCCGGCCGGAGAGCCGGCCGCGCGCGGCGTCCTTGCTGCCCTCGCCCGCCGCGACGAGCAGCTCCACCCGCCGGCCGACCAGCTCCCGGTTCTCGTCCCAGCTGATCTCGTCCTGCAGCGCGGTCAGCCGGATATAGCGCTCCTGCACGACCTCCTTGGGCAGCTGCCCGTCCATCTCGGCGGCCGGCGTCCCGGGGCGCTTGGAGTACTGGAAGGTGAAGGCGCTGGCGAAGCGGGCGCGCCGGACCACCTCCAGCGTCTGCTGGAAGTCCTCCTCGGTCTCGCCCGGGAAGCCGACGATGATGTCCGTGGTGATCGCGGCGTCGGGCATGGCGGCGCGGACCCGGTCGATGATGCCCAGGTAGCGCTCCTGCCGGTAGGCGCGGCGCATCCGCTTGAGGACGTCGTCGGACCCCGACTGCAGCGGCATGTGCAGCTGGTGGCACACCGCCGGCGTCTCGGCCATGGCGGCGATGACGTCGTCGGTGAACATGGCCGGGTGCGGGCTGGTGAAGCGGACCCGCTCCAGCCCCTCGATGCGGCCGGTGGCCCGCAGCAGGTCGGCGAACGCGCCGCGGTCGCCGAAGTCGCTGCCGTAGCTGTTCACGTTCTGGCCGAGCAGCGTCACCTCGAGCACGCCCTGGTCCACCAGCGCCTGCACCTCGGCCAGGATCTCGCCGGGTCGGCGGTCCTTCTCCTTGCCGCGCAGCGCCGGGACGATGCAGAACGTGCAGGTGTTGTTGCAGCCGACGCTGATCGACACCCAGCCCGAGTAGGCGGAGTCGCGCTTGGCCGGCAGGGTCGACGGGAAGACCTCGAGCGACTCGACGATCTCCACCTGGGCCTCGGCGTTGTGCCGCGCGCGGTCGAGCAGCGCAGGCAGCGAGCCGACGTTGTGCGTCCCGAAGACGACGTCGACCCAGGGAGCGCGCCGCACGATCTCCCCGCGGTCCTTCTGCGCCAGGCAGCCACCGACGGCGATCTGCATGCCGGGGCGGGCGTCCTTGACCGGGCGCAGGTGCCCGAGGTTGCCGTACAGGCGGTTGTCGGCGTTCTCGCGCACCGCGCAGGTGTTGAGGACGACGATGTCGGCGTCGTCCCCCTCCGCCGCGGCGGTGTAGCCGGCCGCCTCGAGCAGGCCCGAGAGGCGCTCGGAGTCGTGCACGTTCATCTGGCACCCGTAGGTGCGCACCCGGTAGGTGCGGGCGGGGCTCTGCGCTGCGCTGCTCATGACAGGAGGAAGGGTACGTCGCGGCGGGCGCAACGCCGGTCGTTGCCATCGACGGTCGATACGGTCCGCGGAGTGACGACGAACCGCCCCGTGACCCCGCGCCGCGACGGGCCGGCGCCGGACGACGCCGCCCACCGGGTGGTGTGCCACCTCGACCGGCTGCCGGAGGAGCGGGGCATGACGCTCGTCGAGCTCTCCGAGCGGGTCGGCGTCTCCGTGGTCGACCTCTCCGTGCTCAAGAACGGGCGGGCGCGCGCGGTGCGCTTCTCCACGCTGACCGCGATCTGCGACGCGTTGGCCTGCCAGCCGGCCGAGCTCTTCTCCGTCGCGCCGCCACGGTCCGGTGGGTAGCGCCGAGACTGCCCGCGACCGCCGTCAGCGCGACCGGCGGTGGCGCCGGTCGTCGCCGGGGACGTCCACCCGGATCCTCGCCACGACCGCGTGCACGGCGATGAGCGCACCGGCCATCTCCAACCCCTCCTCCGCGGCGACGAGCAGGTGGTACCGACCCGTCAACCACGGGTTCGGCAGATCGCTGGAGAGGGCGAAGGCGGCACCGAGCGCCTCCATGCCGACCGCACCCGCCATGAAGACGGCGCCGGCGAGGACCAGCCGTCGCCGCAGCGCCGGCTCGATGCCCCGCGCCAACCACAGGAGCAGCACGCCGACGACGAGCAGCACACCCGCGCCCGGGATCAACCAGGCGTTGAAGGTTCCCAGCCGGTCGGTCACCCGCACGCCCACCTGGTTCAGGAACTCGTGCACCTGCGCCCCCTCGTCGAGCGAGAGGAAGAGCGCGACGCCGGCGAGGACCCGGTACCGCGACGCAGGTCCACCCTCCGACCGGGCGGCGATCGACAGCACGGCGAGAGCAGCCGCCAGGACCGCCAGCAAGGCCGCCGAGAACCAGGACCAGGCGTTGCCCTCCGCATCCGCGTAGAAGAGGCGGGCCCCCTCTGCCAGGAGCGCGCGCCGGAACGAGGGCTCGGGCGCGACGTTGATGTGCGCGTAGTTGAGGATCAGTCCGGCCGCGAGGACCACGGCACCCACGGCCCCCGCGACGGAGGTCCACCGCCGAGCGGCGCGCGGCCCACCGATCGAGGTCGCGTTCGTGCCGGCCGCCGAGGCGGCGCCTGCCGGTCGGGGGGTCATCGTCTCGAGTCTGCCCGAGGCGTCACGCCGCTGCCCGTGGACCGGCGGGACCACTCGGGGTGGGCGATCACCCGAACGGGCGGACTCCGGCCGCTGACCGCCCGGCCCGCCCGCGTTCGTTACGCCTTCGTGATCCCGCAGTGCGGGAACCGCGACCTCGCGCCCTTAGGGTCCCCAGGGTGACCAGCCGTCCCAACGGAGAGCCTCTCGTCCGCCTGTCCGGCGTCAACAAGTGGTTCGGCGAACTGCACGTCCTGCAGGACATCGACCTCGACATCGCCCGGGGCGAGGTCGTCGTCGTCATCGGGCCGTCGGGTTCGGGCAAGTCGACGCTGTGCCGCGCGATCAACCGCCTCGAACCCATCGAGAAGGGCGAGATCACCATCGACGGCGAGCGGTTGCCCGAGGAGGGCAAGGAGCTCGCCCGCCTGCGCGCCGACGTCGGCATGGTGTTCCAGAGCTTCAACCTCTTCGCGCACAAGACCGTCCTCGAGAACGTCACCCTCGGGCCGACCAAGGTGCGCAAGAAGTCGAAGGCGGACGCCGAGAAGCGCGCCAGGGAACTCCTCGACCGCGTCGGGGTGGCGAGCCAGGCCGACAAGCACCCCGCCCAGCTCTCCGGCGGCCAGCAGCAGCGCGTGGCGATCGCCCGGGCGCTGGCCATGGAACCCAAGGTGATGCTCTTCGACGAGCCGACCTCTGCGCTCGACCCCGAGATGATCAACGAGGTCCTCGACGTCATGGTCGGCCTGGCGAAGGACGGCATGACGATGGTCGTGGTCACCCACGAGATGGGCTTCGCCCGGCGGGCGGCCAACCGGGTCGTCTTCATGGACGGCGGCCGGATCGTGGAGGCGGCCGAACCGGAGTCGTTCTTCACCAACCCGCGCTCGGACCGCGCCAAGGACTTCCTGTCCAAGATCCTCACCCACTGACACCACCGACCGCACGAACGATCGAGAGGACCCGTCCCATGAGCTTCCGCAGAGGTGCGCTCGCCGCCACGATGACCGCCACCGCCCTCGTCCTCGCCGCCTGCGGCGGCAGCGGGGACGACACGGCCGCCCCCGAGCCCGAGGTCGCCGAGGCTCCCGAGTTCGAGGCCGGCACGACCATGGCGGAGCTGGCCGAGGCCGGCACCATCCGGGTCGGCACCAAGTTCGACCAGCCCGGCTTCGGCCTGGAGAACCTCGAGGGCGAGGTGGAGGGCTTCGACGTCGAGATCGCCAAGATCATCGCCGGGGGCCTCGGCATCGCACCGGAGGACATCGAGTGGGTGCAGACGCCGTCCGCGGTCCGCGAGGAGGTCCTCGAGGGCGACGAGGTCGACATGGTCGTCGCGACGTACACGATCAACGACACCCGCAAGGAGCGGATCTCCTTCGCCGGCCCGTACTACACGGCCGGCCAGCAGATCATGGTCGCCGCCGACAACGACGAGATCACCGGGCCGGAGTCGTTCACCGACAACCCCGACGCCACGGTGTGCTCGGTCACCGGCTCCACCCCGGCCGAGCAGATCACCGAGTACCTCGCCAGCCCTGACCAGCTGGTCCTCTTCGACGAGTACTCGCAGTGCGCCGACTCGCTGAGCAACGGCCAGGTCGACGCCGTCACCACCGACAACGTCATCCTGCTCGGGTTCGTGTCGGAGAGCGACGGCGAGTTCAAGCTCGTCGGCGAGCAGTTCACCGAGGAGCCCTACGGCATCGGCATCCCCAAGGGCGACGTCGCCTTCTGCGAGTTCATCCACGAGACGCTCCGGGAGAACGAGGACGCCTACACGGAGGCGTGGGAGGCCACCGCGGGCCAGGTCGAGGGCACCGAGACCCCCGAGCTGCCCGAGTTCGACGAGTGCGCCTGACCGTCTGATCGCCCCGCGGCCGGCCGGAACGCCGGCCGGCCGCGGGGCACCGTCCTGATCCGAGAGCGCCGGCGCCGAGAGAGAGCCAGTGAGTCCTGTCCTCGACAACATCGACCTGTTCGTCGACGGTTTCCTGACCTCCCTGGAGATCATCCTCTGGGCGCTGGCGGGGACGCTCCCGCTGGGGGTGCTGATCGCCGCCTGCCGGGTCTCCCCCATCCCGCCGCTGCGCGCCTTCGGCACGTTCTGGGTCACGACGTTCCGCAACACACCCTTGACCGTGGTGCTCGTCTTCTGCGCCTTCGGTCTCCCCGAACTCGGCATCAACCGGTCGTTCTTCTTCTTCGGCGTGCTCGGTCTGGTGCTCTACACGTCCGCGTTCGTCTGCGAGGCCGTGCGCTCGGGGATCAACTCCGTCCCCGCGGGCCAGGCGGAGGCCGCCCGCTCGATCGGGCTCAACTTCACCCAGGGGTTGCGCTACGTCGTGCTCCCCCAGGCGCTGCGGACCGTGGTCCCGCCGCTGGGCAGCGTCGTCATCGCCATGATGAAGAACTCGGCCGTCGTCGGCGCCTTCGGTGTGGGCGGTGACCTGTGGAGCACCGGGCAGCGGCTCACCAGCGCGCTCGGCTACGAGACCTTTCCCATCTTCGTCGGCGGGGTCGCCGTCGGCTACCTGATCATCACGCTCACCGCCGGTGCGCTGTTGCAGGTCCTCGAGCGGAGGGTGGCGATCGCCCGATGAGCCAGCAGCAGACCGTCCTCTACGACGCCCAGGGGCCGCGTGCCCGCCGGCGCACGTTGATCGGCACCGTCGTGGCGGTCATCGCCCTCCTGGGCCTGGCCTTCGTGGTCTACCGGCGGCTCGACGAGCGCGGCCAGTTCTCCATGGAGGAGTGGGGACCGCTCATCGATCCGGGCAACGACGCCTTCGACGCCGTCTGGCGCCTGATCGGCGAGGGCATCGTCAACACGCTCAAGGCCGCCACGGTGGCCATGGTGCTGTCGATCGTCCTCGGCACGCTGATCGCGGTGGCCCGGCTCTCGCTCGGCCGGGTCGGCCGGATCCCGCTGATCGGCCTGGTGGAGCTCTTCCGCGGCATCCCGGTCGTCGTGCTCGTGTACATCGGCGTCCGCGTGCTGCCCGACGTGGGCGTCGACCTGCGCGGCTTGCCCGGCGGGCAGGTCTTCTGGGGCCTGGTCATCGGGCTCACCGTCTACAACATGGTGATCTTCGCCGAGATCGTGCGGGCGGGTGTCGCCTCGCTGCCCAAGGGGCAGCGGGAAGCCGCGCTCGCGACCGGGCTCACGTCCTGGCAGACGATGCGCATCGTGCTGCTCCCGCAGGCGTTCCGGACCATGCTGCCGGCGATCATCAGCCAGCTCATCGTCGTGCTCAAGGACACCTCGCTGGTCACCTTCATCGCCAACTTCGACGAGCTGCTCAGCCAGGGCGAGAGCATCCAGCGCAACCTGGGGAACCCGATCCAGACGTTCTTCGTGATCGCGGTGCTCTACATCGCGATCAACTACGCACTGGGGCGGTTGGCCCAGTGGATCCAGGCCCGGCAGGCGAGGGGCGGTTCCGCCGTGAAGGCGACCGCCCGCGGAGACCTGGCACCGGTGCGCGACGGCGCCTGACGACCGGCGCGGCTCGCCGCGCTGACCTGCACTTTCCCGTCCGACCCACTCGTCCCAGCCGGGCGCGCCGAACGGCTGACGGGCGGAACTGTCGGGACACTGGTCCTCACGATGGAGACGATGCACGCGGCGGGGCGCCGCAACCTGCCCCCGGTCCCCCGGACCTCGGCCGAGACGACCCCGCCCGCCGAGCAGGCGGCCGTCCCGACGGTCCTGGCCGCGGCCGCCCGGCTCGACGCCGGCCAGGAATTCGTGACCCGGCTCCGCGCCGCTGCCGCCGCGTTCGCGGACGCGGCCGGGGCCGAGAGCGCCGTCGTCCGGGAGGTCGTGCCGCCGGCCCGCCACCGGCGCTCGCGCTGCCGCGTGGTGTTCCGCTACCCGGACGGCACCGAGACCGACCTGACCTTCGTCGGTGAGCGGCGGCGGCCGGACGCTCCGGCGGCCGGCGCGCTGGACGGCGAGATCACCCGGTGGCTCGCCGACGGCCAGCGCCGGGACCCCGCCTGGCTGGTGGACGACGAGGAGGCCTCCGACGGGCTGGCCGTCGACGTGACCGCCTGGCTCGCCACGGGCTGAGCCGGGGCGACGGCGGAGACGCGACGAGGCGGCCCGGGCGATCCGGGCCGCCTCGTCGCGCACCGGGGTGAGGAGCCGCCGCTCAGGGCAGCGCACTCTCCTCGTCGAACTCCACGTCCGCGCCGTCGTCCTCCGCCGCGCCGACCTCGTCGAGGACCTCGCGCACCACGGCCGCCGCGAGGCCACCGTTGTACCCCTTGCGGGCCAGCATGCCCATCAGCCGCCGGGTGGCCGTCTGGCGGTCCAGCCGGCGCATGCCCGGCGCCCGGCGCTCCACCAGCCGCCGGGCCGCCTCCCGCTCGTCGTCGTCTCCGACGAGCTGCACCGCCTCCGCGGCGGTCTCCGGATCGACGCCCTTGGCCCGGAGCTCAGCGGACAGCGCCCGCCGGGCGAGCCCGCGGCCGGCCTGCCGGCTGCTGACCCAGGCCCGCGCGAAGGACGCGTCATCGATGAGCCCGACCTCGGTGAACCGGTCGAGCACGGCCTCGGCGGCGTCGTCCGGGATACCGCGCTTCGCGAGGAGATCGGCCAGCTGCTGCCGGGTCTTGGGCGCACCGGTCAGCGCGCGGAGACAGATGTTCCGCGCCGCCTGCTCCGGGTCACCGAGGTCATCCTCCGGGGAACCGGGGGCGACGTCCGGGGTCAGGGGATCGTCGCCGCCCGGCGTCCGCGGGCGCCGGCCGGCCCGGGTCTCCCCGGGGCCGCGCCGGCGGTTCGGTGGCCGTTCGTCCACCGGCAGGTCAGAAGTCGGGGGCGTCGACCGGCGCCGGGGCGTCGAGCTTCGGGCCGATACCCAGCTTCTCCTTGACCTTCTTCTCGATCTCGTCGGCCAGGTCGGGGTTGTCCCGCAGGAAGTTGCGGACGTTCTCCTTGCCCTGGCCCAGCTGGTCGCCCTCGTAGGTGTACCAGGCGCCGGACTTCTTCACGATGCCCTGCTCGACACCGGCGTCGACGATGCCGCCCTCCCGACTGAAGCCCTGACCCCAGAGGATGTCGAGCTCGGCCTGCTTGAAGGGCGCGGCCACCTTGTTCTTGACGACCTTGATCCGCGTGCGGCTGCCGATCGCGTCGGTGCCCTGCTTGAGGGTCTCGATGCGGCGGACGTCGAGCCGGACGGAGGAGTAGAACTTCAGCGCGCGCCCACCGGTGGTGACCTCGGGCGAGCCGTAGACCACACCGACCTTCTCGCGCAGCTGGTTGATGAAGATCGCCGTCGTGCCGGAGTTGCTCAGCGCACCGGTGATCTTGCGCAGCGCCTGGCTCATCAGGCGGGCCTGCAGACCCACGTGGCTGTCACCCATCTCGCCCTCGATCTCGGCCCGGGGCACCAGGGCCGCCACCGAGTCGATGACGATGATGTCGAGCGCGCCGGAGCGGATCAGCATGTCGGCGATCTCGAGGGCCTGCTCACCGGTGTCGGGCTGGCTGACCAGGAGGGCGTCGGTGTCCACGCCGATGGCGCGGGCGTACTCCGGGTCGAGCGCGTGCTCGGCGTCGATGAAGGCCGCGATGCCGCCGTTGGCCTGGGCGTTGGCCACCGCGTGCAGGGCGACCGTGGTCTTACCGGAGGACTCCGGCCCGTAGACCTCGATGACCCGGCCGCGCGGCAGGCCGCCGATGCCCAGGGCGATGTCGAGGGCGATCGACCCGGTCGGGATGACCTTGATCGCCTGGGCGGTCTCGTCGCCCAGGCGCATGACCGAGCCCTTGCCGAACTGCTTGTCGATCTGGGCGAGGGCCATGTCGAGGGCCTTGTCGCGGTCGAGCGTTGCTGCCATGGTGCGTCACCTTCGGTTCGCGGGAAGCGGGTCGGGACCGACGCTAGGGCGAGGCACCGACAGTTTCCGGTTCGTGGGGCGGGCTGGGGAGGACCAGCCGGCCTGTGGACGCCACAGTAGGCCGAACAGGTGTTCGATCGCCAGGCCGACACGCCGGGCCGGCACCCGGTCGGCCTTCAGCGCTCCTTGACCGGCACGTCGAAGGCCTCGCAGACGGCCAGCCAGACCTTGCGCACGGGCAGGCCCGCCTCGATGGCGTCCACGGCGGTGCGCCCGCCGAGCTCCGAGAACACGTGGTCGCGCGCCACGCTCTGGGCGCGCATCGCCCCGAACTGACCGTCCAGACGGGACCAGAACTCCTGCAGCCGCACACCACGACGCTAACCCGTCGGCCCCCGGCCGCGCCGTTGCCGCCCTACCCTTGCGCGCATGATCCCGGGCACCGGCTCCGCGACGCTCGACACCGTCCTCGAGATCGCCATCGTGATCGCGCTCGTCGCGCTCGTCGTGCTGCTGATCAGGAACTACCGCGGGCGCTGACCCGCGCCCCCAGCCACACCGCGACCAGCGGGAGCACCAGCGCCGCGGAGACGCCGGACACCAGGCCGAAGCCGCCCCAGGCCAGCAGCGGGCCGCCGACCACGCCGGCCAGCGCGGCCCCGAGGCCCATGAGCATGTCCGTGCCGCCCTGCGCGGTCGGCCGCAGGTCCGGCCCCACCGACCCGGTGACGAGCGCGGACCCCGCGATCAGCCCGCACGACCAGCCCAGACCCAGCAGCAGCAGCCCGGCACCGAGCTGCACCGAGTCCTCGGGGGCCGCCGTCCCCGACACCGCCGCCGCGGCCAGCAGGAGCGCGGCGCCCAGGGCGACGACCGACGGCGCACCGACGCGGTCGGCGAGCATCCCGACCAGCGGGGAGAACAGGTACATCCCGGCGACGTGCACGCTGATGACCAGGCCGACCAGGCGCAGGACCGCCCCCTCGGGGCCGCCGGCATGGCCCATGTGCACCGGCGTCATCACCATGACGCCGACCATCACGGAGTGGGCGACGACGACCGAGGTCAGCCCGAGCCGCCCGGCCGGGGTCGCCCACACCGCGCGCAGGGCGGTGCCGGTGGCCTGCCGCGGGCGGGGCCCGCCGGCGCCGCCGCCCAGCGACCGGGCCAGCAGCAGCGGGTCGGGCCGCAGCAGCAGGAGGAACCCCGCCGCCACCACGGCGAAGACGACCGCCGACACCACGAAGACGCCGCCGAGGGCGGGCAGCCCCAGCGCCTCGCCGAGCTCGGCACCGGGCGCGGCCAGGTTCGGGCCGACGACGGAGCCGACCGTCGTGGCCCACACGACCAGCGAGAGCGACCGGCCGCGGTGCTCGGCCTCCGCGAGGTCGGCAGCGGCGTACCGGGACTGCAGACCGCATGCGGTGGCGGCGCCGAAGAGGAACAGCCCGCAGAGCAGCACCAGCAGGGACGACGCCGCCGCGGCGACGACGGTCAGCACGGCGCCGACCACGCTGAGGCCGTAGCCGACGGCCAGCCCCGCCCGCCGGCCGGCGCCGTCGCTGATCCGGGCCAGCGGTACCGCCAGGACCGCCGCGCCGAGGACACCGGCGGTCTGCCCGAGCCCGGCCGCGGAGTCGGTGCCGGCGACATCGCGGGCCAGCAGCCCGCCGGCGGTGATGCCGACGGTGACGCCGAGCCCCGCCAGCGCCACGCCGCCGCTGAGGACGCCCAGCGTGCGGCGCTGCACGCGGGCGACGTCGACCGTGACCTCCGGCTGCTGCAGCGGTCCCACGTGCGCTCCCGTCTCCCCGGGCAGGTGCTCCCCGCCCGCCGGCGCCCC
>NZ_SSXC01000171.1 GCF_021699055.1 Blastococcus sp. MG754426
GCCCTGCGCGCCGACCGTGCCCTGCACGAGCCGGCCGCGGACGGGGGCGGGGGCGGCTCTGGTCGGCCCGGTCCAGGACGTCGATGAGGCCCGCCAGCGTGCCGGCCGGCTCGTGCAGGGCACGGTCGGCGCGCAGGGCGGCGGAGGCGGGCCCGATGGCCGGCCGGCTGCTGCTCATGTCGCCTCCCGAAGTCGTGTCCGCAGCAGGGGAAGGTGCCGCGGACAAGGAGGAACGTAGGGACCGGCGGGCCCGCGGACCGGTTCCCGGGACACCCCTCCGGAACCGCGTGACCGAACCGTTGCCGGGGGCCGCCGCGGCGGCCGGTGACCCCTCCTCCGGCGCGTGTCCTTGTCGATTCGACGGGGCCCCGTGAGCGTGGAACGGGTCCCCCGGGCCATCGGTCACCTCGGGGCGGCACCGGCGCGCCCGGCGTGTCGGGGTCCGCACCCGGAGGCCGCCCGGGTCGGCCGGGGCCCCTGGGAGGATGCGCGGGTGACCGACCGCACCCCCCTGGTGATCGACACCGACCCGGGCATCGACGACGCCCTCGCCATCCTGCTGGCACTGGCCAGCCCGGAGGTCGACCTCCGGCTCGTCACCACCGTGCACGGCAACGTGGAGCTGGCCCAGGTCACCGAGAACGCCCTGCGGGTGCTGCACCTCGCCGGTCGCTCCGACGTGCCGGTCGCCGCCGGCGCGCGGAGCTCGCTGGTCCACCCGCAGCCGGAGCGCGCCGGGCACGTGCACGGGGCCGCGGGTCTGGGTGGTGTGGAGCTGGCGCCGTCGCCCGCCGCGGCCGACCCCCGCC
>NZ_SSXC01000172.1 GCF_021699055.1 Blastococcus sp. MG754426
GCTCCCACCCGGACCCCACGCTGATCGACGTCCGGACCCCGGCGGAGTTCGAGGCCGGCCACATCCCCGGCGCGGTCAACGTCCCCCTCGACGAGCTGAGGGGCTCGCTCGACCAGCTCTGCACGGTCCTGGACGACCACCACGACGTCGTCCTCGTCTGCCGCTCCGGGGCCCGGGCGGGACAGGCGCAGGAGGCTCTCCAGGCGGCCGGCCTCACCTCGCCCACCGTCCTCTCCGGCGGCATCGTGGACTGGGAGAGGACCGGTGGCGCGGTGAACCGGGGCCGGCAGAGCTGGGAGCTCGAGCGCCAGGTCCGCCTGGCCGCCGGGTCCCTCGTCCTCGCCGGGATCCTGGGCAGCACGGTCGCCCCCAGGGCCAAGTGGCTGTCCGGCTTCGTGGGCGGCGGGCTGGTCTTCGCCGCCGTCTCCGACACCTGCGCCATGGGGATGGCACTGGCGAAGATGCCGTGGAACAAGCGGGGCGCCCGCGCCACCGGCTCGGCGCTGGACCAGCTCACCCGGAAGCGGTGACCCGATGCTGATCGCGCTCACCGTCGCACTGGCTGTCGTCGTCGGCGTCACCCTCGGGCTGCTCGGCGGGGGCGGCTCGATCCTGATGGTGCCGCTGCTGGTCTACGTGGCCGGCATGGACGCCAAGGGGGCGATCGCCGCCTCGCTCGTGGTCGTCGGCGTCACCGCGGCGGTGAGCGTGGTCGGCCACGCCCGCGCCGGGCGCGTCCGCTGGCGCACCGGCCTGCT
>NZ_SSXC01000173.1 GCF_021699055.1 Blastococcus sp. MG754426
CCTCCTCGGCGGCCTTGCGGGCTGCCTCCTCCTCGGCGGCCTTGCGGGCTGCCTCCTCGGCGGCGGCCTTGCGGGCTGCCTCCTCGGCGGCGCGGCGGTCGAGCTCGGCCTGCTCGGCCGCGGCCCGCGCCTCGGCGGCGGCGGTCTGCTCGGCGGCGCGCTGGCTGCGGCTGGCGGCCAGCGGGGCGAGGCTCTGCACGGCGGACTCGACGGCGTCCTCGGCCGGGGCCCCGGTGGGGATCCCGAGCTGCTCGGCGACGCTGACCGACGCCAGCTCCGGCTCGGCCTGCGCGGCCGGCTCGTTGCCGACGACGACGCCGGCCAGGATGCCGCCCGCGGCGGTGACCGCCAGGAACAGCGCGGGGCGCCGGGCCGACCGGGTGGCGCCGCGCCCGCCGGTGCGGCCGAGAGCGCGGGTGATCGAGGTGGGGCGGAGGTTCATGGGGAGGGACTGCTCCAGGGGCAGGGCACGGCGGGCCGCGGAGGCGGCGCGCTGCGGGGTGGTCGAGTGGCAGCGGGGATCGGGCGGGTGCCCGGGCGCTCAGCGCGGGGCAGGCGCGCGCGAGGCTCCGTACCGGCTGCGGTTCCGTGCAAGGTGGGCCCGCAGGCTCGCCATGCGGCGGCTCTCCGTTCTTCCGTCTGCCGCCTACCGGGTTAGCTGACGGATTCGGGCGGGAAGCGGCCCTACCCGCGACGGGACGTACCCGGC
>NZ_SSXC01000174.1 GCF_021699055.1 Blastococcus sp. MG754426
AGGTCGCCGGCGTCACCGCCGGCGGCCAGCCACGCGTCCCGCACCGGCCCGCCCACGACCCGCGCCCCGGTGGCGGCCGACCAGTAGATCCAGCCCCGCTGGAACTGCACCACCTGCCCGGCCCCACCCGGGGTCGCCACCTGATCGGCCACCGGATAACCCAGCGCACCGGTCTCCCAGCCCGCCGCCGCCCACCGGTCCCGCACCGGCGCCAGCAGCACCCGCGCCCCCGTGCCCGACGACCAGTACACCGACCCGCCCTGGAAGTGCGCGAACGCCCCACCATCGGCCAACGCCGTCACATCACTGACCGGGAAACCCAGCGGACCGTTCTCCCAACCCGCCGCGGCCCACCGGTCCCGCACGACCCCCGACACGATCCGCGCACCCGTCGCAGGCGACCAGTAGATCGACCCACCCTGGAAGTGGACGAACCGCCCACCGTCCTTCAGCGACCCCACGTCGCTCACCGGGAAGCCCAGCGCACCGTTCTCCCAGCCCGCCGCACCCCACCGGTCCCGGATCTCCACCGACAGGATCCGCGCACCCGTGCCCGGCGACCAGTACACCGACCCGCCCTGGAAGTGCTGGAAGCACCCACCATCACGCAACCCGCACGTCGTGTCCCCCACCGGGTAACCCAGCGCACCCCGCTCCCACCCCGCCGCGGCCCACCGGTC
>NZ_SSXC01000175.1 GCF_021699055.1 Blastococcus sp. MG754426
GGGAGGGGCCGGCCGGCGGCTACCGCGGGGGGCAGGCGTCGCGCAGGATCGTGCTCACGTCCTCGGGGAGGACGCCGTGCCCCGCGGCCGAGGCGGTGATCGCCTGCGCGACGTCGCGCACCTTCCGGTGGGTGTGGCTGGAGATGTGCGACAGCAGGTCGAACGCGGGCTGCTCGGTGCAGCCGGTGAGCAGCATGAGGATGCCCTTGGCCTGCTCGATGACCGCCCGGCTGGCCATGGCCGTCCGCAACTGGTCGACCTCCGCTCGCAGCGCCGCCGCCCCGGTCGGGTCGGGTGCCTGGGCCCGGGCGGCGGTGAGGTCGACGCAGAACCCCTCGACCGCCCGCACGCCCCCGGCCCCGTCCCCGGCGGGTTCGCCGACCAGCAGCACCGGTCGCGCGGGCCGGTCCGGGTGGTGCACGTGCGTCTCGACTGCGAACGGCTGCCCGCTGCCGCAGGCGGAGAGGGCGGCGAGCAGCCGGGCGGCGTCCGCGGGGTGCTGGACCCGGAGCAGCGCCTCGGTGCAGGGCGCCGCCTCCGGGCCGATCAACGCGTGCATCTCGGGGGACCACCACCAGGTGCCGGCGTGCCGGTCGAAGCGGTAGCGGCCGGCGATGCCGGGCGACGGGACGGGGTGGCGGGTGACCGTGCGA
>NZ_SSXC01000176.1 GCF_021699055.1 Blastococcus sp. MG754426
CAGCCGGCCGCCGAGGTCGCCGGGGAGGTCGTCACCGCCGCCCAGTGCCGGGAGATCCTCCGCGCACTCGACCTGCTCGGCGTCGGCGCCGCCCCCACCGGCGGATGCGTGCAGATCGCCATCGGCAACCCCGCCGACGGGCGGCTGATCACCGTCGCCACCCGCAGCCGGCTCCGCCGCGCCGCCGGCCACCGCCGCCGCACCCGCAACCGACACCGCACCCGCCACGGCAGCAAGGCCGGGACCGCCGGCGCCGCCACCCCGACGACCGGGCCCGCGACCGGCCGGGAAACCCAGCTCACCGACCGGCCCGCGAACGGGCCGGGCCTCGGCCCACCGGCACCGACCACCGCCTACCGACCCACCGCCGGCCAACGCCGCTTCCTGCACGTCCGCGACCGCCACTGCCGCATGCCCGGCTGCCGCCGGCGCGCCGCCCGCTGCGACATCGACCACGCCACCGCCCACGCCCACGGCGGCCCCACCGACTGCTGGAACCTCTGCTGCCTCTGCCGGCGGCACCACCGCATCAAGACCTCCGCCCGCGGGTGGGCCTTCACCCTCCTCCCCGACGGGCAGCTGGCCGTCCGCACCCCGTCGGGCGTCTCCCGCACCACCCGCCCG
>NZ_SSXC01000177.1 GCF_021699055.1 Blastococcus sp. MG754426
CGATCGGCCGGTTGGTCGCCGCGCTGGACGACCTGGCCGCCGAGCGGCTCGACGGCGCGTTCGGCCCGCAGCTGATCGACCGGCTGGCCCCGCTGCTCGGCGCGGGCAACCGGCTCGCGACCGAGATCGCCCGCACCGTCCGCCGGGGCGAGCTCACCGGGGCCGCCGAGCACGACGGGCAGAACACCATGGCTGCCTGGCTGCGCGGCCACGCCCGCCTCTCTCCGGCCGCCGCCGCCCGGCTGGTGTCTTCCGGGCGGGCGCTGGAGGCCCTGCCCGCGGTCGCCGCCGCGGCCGCCACCGGGGCGCTGCCCGCCGACGCACTGGCGGTCATCGCCCCGGTGGCCACCCCGGGCAACCTGGCCGCCGCCGCGGCCCAGGGCGTCGACCTGGCCGGGGTGGACGCCGCGTTCGCCGAGGTCGCCGCCACCCGCCCGCACGCCGAGCTGCGCCAGGTCGTGGCCCACTACCTGGACCTCCTCGATCCCGACGGGGCCGAGCCCGACCCCACCGAGGGCCGGTCGTTCACCCTGGTCAAGCACGCCGACGGCAGCGTCAGCGGCCGGTTCGAGCTCGACGCCGTGGGCGGGGAGA
>NZ_SSXC01000178.1 GCF_021699055.1 Blastococcus sp. MG754426
GGGAAACGCCCGGCAACATTCCGAACCCGGAAGCTAAGCCTCTCAGCGCCGATGGTACTGCCCTGGAGACGGGGTGGGAGAGTAGGACGCCGCCGGACATACTTCACCGAACGGGGGTCAGAGCGGTTGCTCTGACCCCCGTTCGCTTTTTCCATGTCCGCCGCCGGCCGTTCGGGCTGTGTGCGGCGTCGAGCAAAGAGGTAATCGAAATCATGACTGCTCCGCGACGTGGCCCCGGCGGGTCCGATTCCGGGCGGGGGCGGCCGGCGTCGCGTGGCTCGCGACCCCAGGGCGATCGTCGGACTGGCGGGGCCGCCCCCCGTGGTGGATCCCAGGGCGAGCGCCCGCAGCGTGCGGAGCGCCCGCGTGGGGACTGGCAGGACCGCCGCCCGCAGGGCGAGCGCCCGCAGCGTGCGGAGCGGCCGCGTGGGGACTGGCAGGACCGCCGCCCGCAGGGCGAGCGCCCGCAGCGTGCGGAGCGGCCGCGTGGGGACTGGCAGGACCGTCGCCCGCAGGGTGACCGGCCGCAGCGTGCGGAGCGCCCGCGTGGGGACTGGCAGGACCGTCGCCCGCAGGGTGAC
>NZ_SSXC01000179.1 GCF_021699055.1 Blastococcus sp. MG754426
CGGGGTGGACGAGGCGCTCGCGCAGGTGGCCGCGACCCGGCCGCACGCCGAACTGCGCCAGGTCGTGCGCCACCACCTGGCCCGGCTGGACCCCGACGGGGCCGAGCCCGACCCCACCGAGGGCCGGTCGCTGACCTTCACCCGGCACGCCGACGGATCACTGTCCTTCCGCGGCGACCTGGACGCCGTGGGCGGGGAGAAGCTGCAGGCGGCCGTGGAGTCGATCGTGCAGGCGTCCCGGCCCGCCGGGGACATGCGCACCCGCGCCCAGCAGTCCGCCGACGCCCTGGTCCAGCTGGTCGACAACCAACTGGCCGCCGGCACCCTGCCGGTGCTGCGCACCCAGAAGCCGCACGTGGTGGTCCGTGTCGACCTGGAGGACCTGGTCGACCCCGCCGCCGGGCCCGGCGCGGCCACCCTCGGCTTCGGGGCGACGATCTCCGCCGCCCGTGCCCGCTGGCTGGCCTGCGACGGCGGCATCACCCGCATCGTGCTGGGCCCCGAGGGTCAGCCCCTGGACGTGGGCCGCACCCCGGCCCCTCCGCAG
>NZ_SSXC01000180.1 GCF_021699055.1 Blastococcus sp. MG754426
GGCAGCGTGGTGCTGGTCGGTGGCGGCCCCGGCGACCCCGGCCTGATCACCGTCCGCGGCCGCCAGGCCCTGGCCACCGCCGACGTCGTCGTCGCCGACCACCTCGCCCCCCAGGCCCTCCTGGCCGCCCTGCCCCCCGAGGTCCAGGTCATCGACGCCGCCAAGCTCCCCCGCGGCCGCGCCATGGCCCAGGAGACCATCAACGACCTGCTCCTCACCCACGCCCGCGCCGGCCGCCGCGTCGTGCGCCTCAAGGGCGGGGACCCCTACGTCTTCGGCCGCGGCTACGAAGAACTCCAGGCCTGCACCGCCGCCGGCATCCCCGTCGAGGTCGTCCCCGGCATCACCAGCGCCGTCGCCGTCCCCGCCCTCGCCGGCATCCCGGTCACCCACCGCGGCCTGACCCACGAGTTCGTCGTCGTCTCCGGCCACCTGCCCCCCGGCCACCCCGACTCCCTGGTCGACTGGGCCTCCCTGGGCCGCCTCCGCGGCACCCTGGTGGTCCTCATGGGCGTGGAC
>NZ_SSXC01000019.1 GCF_021699055.1 Blastococcus sp. MG754426
GTCCCACCCCTCGCCCGCGAGGGACGACGGTGCGCCGACGACGGGAGTGACATGACCGACCTTCCCGCCCCCGCCACCGCGGCGACCAGCACCAGCGCCGTGCCGCCGGCCGTGCCCTTCTCGGCCGTGCCCGCACCGTCCGGCCTCTACGACCCGGCCAACGACAAGGACGCCTGCGGTGTCGCCTTCGTGGCCGACGCCCGGGGTCGCAAGAGCCGGCGCATCGTGCAGGCCGGCCTGACCGCGCTGCACAACCTCGACCACCGCGGGGCCGCCGGCTCCGAGCCGAACTCCGGTGACGGCGCCGGGATCCTCACCCAGGTCCCGGACGCGCTGCTGCGCGCCGAGGTCGGCTTCGACCTGCCGCCGCTGGGCGAGTACTCGGTCGGCATCGCGTTCCTGCCCACCGACGAGGCCGAGCGGGCCGCCCGCTACGAGGAGGTCGCCCGTCTCGCCGAGGAGGAGGGGCTCACCGTCCTCGGCTGGCGCGACGTCCCGGTCGACCCCGACGGCGCCGACCTCGGCCCCACGGCCCGGGCGGTCATGCCGCACTTCGCCCAGGTTTTCGTCGCCGAGACGATGGGCGCCCGCGCCGACGAGCGCGCCTTCGGCGGCAACGTCGTCTGCAACGGCGTCACCCGCCTGGAGCGCCGGTCGTTCGTGCTGCGGAAGCGGGCCGAGCGCGCCGCGGTCGACGCGGGCAGCTCCCTGTACATCGCCTCGCTGTCGTCGCGGACGATCACCTACAAGGGGATGCTGACCACCGATCAGCTGCCGCTGTTCTTCCCCGACCTGCGCGACGAGCGCTACGAGTCGGCGATCGCGCTGGTGCACAGCCGGTTCTCCACCAACACCTTCCCGAGCTGGCCGCTGGCGCACCCGTTCCGGTTCATCGCGCACAACGGCGAGATCAACACCATCAAGGGCAACCGCAACCGGATGCGCGCCCGCGAGGCCAAGCTCGCCACCGAGCTGTTCGACGGCCCGGCCGGCACCGCCGCCGAGCTGGGGCTGGACCGCATCTTCCCGGTCACCGCCAGCGACTTCAGCGACTCGGCCACCTTCGACGAGGTGCTCGAGCTGCTGCACCTGTCGGGCCGTTCGCTGCCGCACGCGGTGCTGATGATGATCCCCGAGGCGTGGGAGAACCACGACGAGATGGACCCGGCCCGGCGGGCCTTCTACCGGTTCCACTCCTCGATCATGGAGCCCTGGGACGGGCCGGCCGCCGTCTGCTTCACCGACGGCACGCTGATCGGGGCGGTGCTCGACCGCAACGGCCTGCGCCCGGGCCGCTGGTGGCACACCCGCGACGACCTGGTGGTCATGGCCAGCGAGGTCGGCGTGCTCGACATCCCGGCCGCCGACGTCGTCGCCAAGGGCCGGCTGCAGCCGGGCCGCATGTTCCTCGTCGACACCGCGTCGGGGCGGATCGTCTCCGACGAGGAGGTCAAGGGCGCGCTGGCCGCCGAGCACCCGTACGAGGACTGGCTGCACGCCGGTCTGGTGCACCTGCCGCAGCTGCCCGAGCGCCGCCGCTCGCGCCCCAGCCACGAGTCCGTCGTCCGCCGGCAGATGCTCTTCGGCTACACCGAGGAGGACCTGCGCATGCTGGTCACCCCCATGGCGGCCAGCGGCGCCGAGCCGATCGGCTCGATGGGCACCGACACCCCGATCGCGGCGCTGTCGGACCGCTCCCGGCTGCTCTACGACTACTTCGGGCAGCTGTTCGCCCAGGTGACCAACCCGCCGCTGGACGCCATCCGCGAGGAGCTGGTGACCAGCCTGGGCCGCACCTTCGGGCCCGAGCAGAACCTGCTCACCGCCACCCCGGCGTCCTGCCGGCAGGTGCACCTGCCGTTCCCGGTCATCGACAACGACGAGCTGGCCAAGATCCTGCACATCGACGACGACGGCGACCTGCCCGGGTACGCCGCCGTCCGGATCACCGGTCACTTCGACGTCAACGGCGGCGGCACCGCCCTGGCCGAGGCCGTGGAGCAGCTGCGCACCAAGGTCTCCAAGGCGATCTCGGCCGGCGCCCGGATCATCGTGCTCTCCGACCGGGACTGCGACGAGCAGCGCGCCCCGATCCCGTCGCTGCTGATGACCGCCGCGGTGCACCACCACCTGGTGCGGGAGAAGACCCGCATGGAGGTCGGCCTCGTCGTCGAGTCCGGCGACTGCCGCGAGGTGCACCACGTCGCGCTGCTGCTGGGCTACGGGGCGGCCGCGGTCAACCCCTACCTGGCGTTCGAGTCGATCGAGGACCTCATCCGCGACGGCCACCTCACCGGCGTCGAGCCCGCCCAGGCGGTGCGCAACGTGGTGAAGGCGCTGGGCAAGGGCGTCCTCAAGGTGATGAGCAAGATGGGCATCTCGACCGTCGGCTCGTACACGATGGCGCAGATCTTCGAGGCCGTCGGGCTGTCCCGCGAGGTCGTCGACGAGTACTTCACCGGCACCTCCGCACCCCTGGGCGGCGTCGGCATCGACGTCCTGGCCGAGGAGGTGGCCATGCGCCACCGCCGGGCCTACCCGGTGAACCCCACCGAGCGGGCGCACCGCCGGCTGGAGACCGGCGGGGAGTACCAGTGGCGCCGCGAGGGCGAGGTGCACCTGTTCAACCCCGAGACGGTGTTCCTGCTGCAGCACGCCACCCGGTCGCGGCAGTACGAGGTCTTCGAGAAGTACACGCAGTCGGTCGACAAGCTGTCCGAGGAGGCCGCCACCCTGCGCGGCCTGTTCACGCTGCGGACCGGGGTCCGCCCGCCCGTCCCGCTCGACGAGGTCGAGCCCGCGAGCGAGATCGTGAAGCGCTTCAACACCGGCGCGATGAGCTACGGCTCGATCTCGCAGGAGGCGCACGAGACCCTGGCCATCGCGATGAACCGCCTCGGCGGCCGCTCGAACACCGGCGAGGGCGGTGAGGACCCCGACCGGTTCACGCCCGACCCGAACGGCGACCTGCGCCGCTCGGCGATCAAGCAGGTCGCCTCGGGCCGGTTCGGCGTCACCAGCGAGTACCTGGTCAACGCCGACGACATCCAGATCAAGATGGCGCAGGGGGCCAAGCCCGGCGAGGGCGGCCAGCTGCCCGGCGGCAAGGTCTACCCGTGGGTGGCGCGCACCCGGCACTCGACGCCGGGCGTCGGGCTGATCAGCCCGCCGCCGCACCACGACATCTACTCGATCGAGGACCTCAAGCAGCTCATCCACGACCTGAAGAACGCCAACGACCAGGCGCGGGTGCACGTCAAGCTCGTCGCCGAGGTGGGCGTCGGGACGGTCGCGGCGGGCGTGAGCAAGGCGCACGCCGACGTCGTCCTCATCTCGGGGATGGACGGCGGGACCGGCGCCGCGCCGCTGACCTCGCTCAAGCACGCCGGCTCCCCGTGGGAGCTCGGGCTGGCCGAGACCCAGCAGACGCTGCTGGCCAACGGGCTGCGCGACCGCATCGTGGTGCAGGTCGACGGGCAGATGAAGACCGGCCGGGACGTGATCGTCGCGGCGCTGCTCGGGGCCGAGGAGTTCGGTTTCGCGACCGCGCCCCTGGTGGTCTCCGGCTGCGTGATGATGCGGGTGTGCCACCTGGACACCTGCCCGGTCGGCGTGGCCACGCAGAACCCGGAGCTGCGCAAGCGGTTCACCGGGCGCCCGGAGTTCGTCGTCACCTTCTTCGAGTTCCTCGCCGAGCAGGTGCGCTCCTACCTGGCCGAGCTGGGCTTCCGCTCCATCGACGAGGCCGTCGGCCACGCCGAGCTGCTCGACACCCGCCAGGCCGTGGACCACTGGAAGGCGGCGGGCCTGGACCTGGCGCCGGTCCTCGTCGTGCCCGAGCTGCCCGAGGGCGCCCCGCGGCGCGCGGTCCGCACCCAGGACCACGGGCTCGACGTCGCGCTGGACCAGACCCTGATCCAGCTGTGCGAGGGCGCGCTGCTCGACGCGCGGCCGGTCAGCCTCGAGCTGCCGGTGCGCAACGTCAACCGCACCGTCGGCACGATGCTCGGGTCGATGGTCACCCGCCGCTTCGGCGGGGAGGGGCTGCCCGACGGCACCATCGACCTGACCTTCGGCGGGTCGGCCGGCCAGTCCTTCGGCGCCTTCGTGCCGCGCGGCATCACCATGCGGCTCTTCGGCGACGCCAACGACTACGTCGGCAAGGGCCTCTCCGGCGGGCGGATCGTCGTCCGGCCGTCCCGGGAGGCGCCCTTCCTCGCCGAGGACAACGTCATCGCGGGCAACGTCATCGGCTACGGCGCGACCGGCGGGGAGATCTTCCTGCGCGGCCGGGTCGGCGAGCGGTTCTGCGTGCGCAACTCCGGCGCGCTGGCCGTCGTCGAGGGCGTCGGCGACCACGCGCTCGAGTACATGACCGGCGGGCGCGCGGTGATCCTCGGTGCCACCGGCCGCAACATCGCGGCCGGCATGTCCGGGGGCATCGGCTACGTGCTCGACCTCGCCCGGCACCGGGTGAACCCCGAGATGGTCGACGTCGAGCCGCTGGACGTCGAGTCCGCGCAGTGGCTGCGCGACGTGCTCGTCCGCTACGCCGCGGACACCGAGTCGACGGTGGCCGGCGCGCTGCTGGCCGACTGGGGCCGTTGGTCGGAGCGGTTCAGCGTGATCATGCCGCGCGACTACCGGCGCGCCCTGGAGGCCCGGCGGGCCGCCGAGGCCGCCGGGACCGACGTCGACCGTGCGGTGATGGAGGCGGCACGTGGCTGACGTCGTCGTCCGCAGGTGGAACGAGCAGCAGAGGGAGGCAGCACGTGGCTGACCAGACCGGTTTCCTGAAGTACGAGCGCGCGCTGCCGCCGCGCCGGCCCGTGGAGGTCCGCCTCCTGGACTGGAAGGACGTCTACAGCCGTCGGGAGAACGGGGAGGACCCGCTCTTCCCGACGGCCGCGGTGCGCACCCAGGCCGCTCGCTGCATGGACTGCGGCATCCCGTTCTGCCACCACGCCTGCCCGGTGGCGAACCTGATCCCGGAGTGGAACGACCTCGCCCGGCGGGACGACTGGCAGGACGCGATCGAGCGGCTGCACGCCACGAACAACTTCCCGGAGTTCACCGGGAAGCTGTGCCCCGCGCCGTGCGAGGGCTCCTGCGTGCTGAACCTCCAGGAGTCGCCGGTCACGATCAAGCAGATCGAGTGGGAGATCATCGACCGCGCCTGGGACGAGGGCTGGGTGCAGCCGCAGTCCGCGGCCGAGCGCACGGGCAAGAAGGTCGCCGTCGTCGGGTCCGGCCCCGCCGGGCTGGCGGCCGCCCAGCAGCTCACCCGCGCCGGGCACGAGGTCACCGTCTTCGAGCGGGCCGACCGCGTCGGCGGGCTGCTCCGCTACGGGATCCCCGAGTTCAAGATGGAGAAGTCCGTCCTGGACCGCCGGCTGGACCAGATGCGCGCCGAGGGCACGCGCTTCGTCACCGGTGTCGAGGTCGGCAGCGGGCGGGACGGCGACCCGAGCGTCGAGCAGCTGTGCGCCGACCACGACGCCGTCGTGCTGGCCATGGGCGCGACCGTGGGCCGCGACCTGCCGGCCCCCGGCCGGGAGCTGGCCGGCATCCACCTGGCCATGGAGTACCTGCCCATGGGCAACCGGCAGGCGCTCGGTGAGCTGGACGACCCGCCGATCGACGCCCACGGCAAGCACGTGGTGATCATCGGCGGCGGTGACACCGGCGCCGACTGCCTGGGCACCGCGCACCGGCAGGGCGCGGCCTCGGTGACCCAGCTGGAGATCATGCCGGCGCCGCCGGACCGCCGGGACGAGGCCAGCAACCCGTGGCCCACCTACCCGATGGTCATGCGGGTCTCGAGCGCCCACGAGGAGGGCGGCGAGCGGCTCTACTCGGTCAACACCGAGAAGTTCGTCGGTGACGACGCCGGCAACGTGCGGGCCCTGCTGCTGCACGAGGTGGAGCGGGTCGACGGCCGCTTCCAGAAGGTCGAGGGCACCGAGCGCGAGCTCCCCGCCGACCTGGTCTTCCTCGCCATGGGCTTCACGGGGGCCCAGCGCGAGGGCCTGGTCGACGGCCTGGGCGTGGAGGTCGACGGGCGCGGCAACGTGGTCCGCGACGCGGAGTTCATGTCCACCGTCCCCGGGGTCTTCGTCGCCGGTGACGTGGGCCGTGGCCAGTCGCTGATCGTGTGGGCCATCGCCGAGGGCCGGGCCGCGGCCGCCGGCGTCGACACCTGGCTGACGGGGGAGTCCATGCTGCCCCGGCCGGTGACCCCCACGGCGGTCGCGCTGCGCTGACGTCGCTGTGACACCGCGGTCCTCCGGACCGCACCGCGACCGACCCACCACCTGACGGGGCGGGACCTGCCGACACGCCGGTCCCGCCCCGTCACGTAGTTCGTCGTGGCACTAGCGTTATCCCCATGTCCCGCCGCGCGAAGATCGTCTGCACCCTCGGTCCGGCCACCAGTTCCGCCGAGCAGGTCACCGCCCTCGTCGAGTCGGGCATGGACGTCGCCCGGCTGAACTTCAGCCACGGTGCGCACGAGGACCACGCCGCCGCGTACCACCTGGTGCGCAAGGCCTCCGACAGCACCGGGCGCGCCGTCGCCATCCTGGCCGACCTGCAGGGCCCCAAGATCCGCCTCGGCACCTTCGCCGACGGGCCGGTCACCTGGGCCACCGGCAGCCAGGTCTGCGTCACCGTCGAGGACGTCGAGGGCACCGCCGAGCGGGTCTCGACCACCTACAAGGACCTCGCCAACGACGTGCGCGTCGGCGACCGGCTCCTGGTCGACGACGGCAACCTCTCGCTCAGCGTCGTCCGCGTGGAGGGCCCCGACGTCTTCTGCCTGGTCGTCGAGGGCGGCAAGGTGTCGAACAACAAGGGGCTCTCGCTGCCCGGGGTCTCGGTGAGCGTGCCCGCTCTGTCGGACAAGGACGAGCGGGACCTGCGCTTCGCGCTGCACCTGGGCGTGGACTTCATCGCGCTCTCCTTCGTGCGCTCGCCGACCGACGTCGCCCTGGTCCGCGACATCATGCGCCAGGAGGACATCCACGTCCCCGTCATCGCCAAGCTGGAGAAGCCCGAGGCCGTCCGCAACCTCGACGCCATCGTCGAGGCGTTCGACGGCATCATGGTCGCCCGCGGCGACCTCGGCGTGGAGCTGGCCCTGGAGCAGGTGCCGCTGGTGCAGAAGCGCGCCATCCAGGCCGCCCGCGAGCGGAACAAGCCCGTCATCGTGGCCACCCAGATGCTCGAGTCGATGATCACCAACTCGCGGCCGACCCGTGCGGAGGCCTCCGACGTCGCCAACGCAGTCCTCGACGGCGCCGACGCGGTCATGCTGTCGGGGGAGACCTCGGTGGGGCAGTACCCCATCGGTGCGGTCCGGACGATGGACCGGATCATCGAGGCCGTCGAGAGCGACCACCTGTGGGTGCCCGAGCTCGCGCGCCGCTCGCGCTCGCGGTCGGGGGCGATCGTGCGTGCTGCCCGGGACATCGGCGAGTCGCTCGACGTGAAGGCGCTGGCGACCTTCACGCAGACGGGGGAGACGGCCCGCCGGCTGGCCGCCCTGCACCCCCGGCAGCCGCTGCTCGCCTTCACGGTGGACGCCCGCGTCCGCAGCCTGCTCGCGCTCTCCTGGGGCGTGGAGACCTTCCTGGTGCCCGCGGTCGAGCACACCGACGACATGGTGGCGCAGGTGGACTTCTCCCTGCTGTCGATCGGCCGCCTGGAGGTGGGCGACCGCGTGGTCGTCGTCGCCGGCAGCCCGCCGAACACCGTCGGCTCCACCAACCTGATCCGGGTGCACGAGGTGGGTACCGACTCGTGAGCGAGGTCGCGGGCGAGGTGACCGCCGGCAGCCAGGCGGCCGCCCTCATGACGGTGCTGGACCTCGAGCAGGCCGACACCGACGTCTACGTGGGCCGGACGCCGCGCAGCCCGTTGCAGCGCATCTTCGGCGGTCAGGTGGCCGGTCAGGCGCTGATGGCGGCCACCCGCACGCTGCCGGAGGACCGCTCGGTGCACTCGCTGCACTCCTACTTCCTGCGGCCCGGTGACCCGCACGAGGAGATCCGCTACGCCGTGGACCGGATACGCGACGGGCGCAGCTTCACCACGCGCCGGGTGGTCGCCTGGCAGCGGCGCAACGGTGCCGATGTCGCGATCTTCTCGCTGACCGCGGACGCGTCGGCGCCGCAGCCGGTGGTCGCCGAGCACACCCGGCCGATGCCCGAGGTGCCACCGGCGGAGACGCTGCCCACGCTGGCCGAGCTGGTGGCGCCCTACGGCGAGCACGCCTCGGCGGCGCTGGCCATCAGCCGGTCGGTGGAGCAGCGCCTCATGGAGGACCCCTTCGCCCGCGCGCCGAAGGTCCCGCCGCACACGAAGACCTACGCGTGGATGCGCGTGGCGGGCCGCCTGCCCGAGCAGCCCGCCGTCCACGCCGCGGCCCTGACGTTCGTCAGCGACCTGACACTGCTGTCGGCGGGGCTGGCCCGGCTCGGCGGCGGCTGGGGCGGCCGGTACGTGGGCGCGAGCCTCGACCACGCCGTGTGGTTCCACCAGCCGGTGCAGGCCGACGAGTGGTTCCTCTACGAGACCGACAGCCCGGCGGCGACGGGCGGCCGGGCGCTCTGCTCCGGCGACATCTGGTCGGCCGACGGCCGGCACGTCGCCACGGTGGTGCAGCAGGGCCTCATCCGCTCGCTGGAGCGCTGAGACCCCGCCGCACCGGTCAGGCGGGGCTGTCGGCCTCCTGGGGCTCGCCGGCCGAGGTCTCGTCGGCGGCGACGGGCTCCGGCTCGGCCGCCTGCTCCCGTTCGGCGCGCTCGCGCTCGGCCCGCTCCCGCTCGGCGGCACGGGCCGCCGCCTGCTCGGCGGCCTGGGCGGCGAAGTCGGCGGCCAGCCAGTCGTGCCCCTCGACGAGGAGCGCCCAGACCCGCTCGACGTCGGCGCGCGTGGTCGCCGGCGCGCCGATCGCCACGCGCAGGACGGCCTGACCGCGGACGGTCGTGTGGGTCAGGAAGACCTCGCCGCCGTCGTTCAGCCGGTCGAGCAGGGTCATCGTCGCGACGTCGGCGTCCACCCCGTCCGGCCAGCGCGGCCGCAGGCAGACCAGCGAGAGCGGGTGCGGCGCGACGACGTCGAACCGCTCGTCGGCCGCGGCCCAGCCGGCGAGCTCCTGGGCCAGGGCGACGTGGCCGCGGACGTGGGCACGCAGCCCCTCCGCGCCGTACCACCGGAGCACGAACCACAGCTTGAGGGCGCGGAACCGCCGGCCGAGCTCGATCTGCCAGTCGCGGTAGTCGACGACGGCGCCGGCGTCGGTGGCGGCGTTGCGCAGGTAGTCCGGCAGGATCGCCAGCGCACCGGTGAGCGCCGCGCGGTCGCCGACCCAGAAGAGCGTGGCGTCGAAGCCGGTGAGCAGCCACTTGTGCGCGTCGGTGGTGTAGCTGTCGGCCCACTCGACGCCGTCCTGCAGCGTGCGCAGCTCCGGGGCGACCGCGCTCACCCCGGCGTAGGCGGCGTCGACGTGCAGCCAGACGCCGTGGTCCCGGCAGATCGGGCCGATGGCGGCGAGCGGGTCCACCGCCGTGGTCGAGGTGGTGCCGACCGTGGCGCAGACCAGCACCGGCCGGTAGCCGCGCGCGACGTCCCGCTCCAGCCGGGCGGCGAGCGCGCCGGGGTTCATGGCGAGGTCGCCGTCGACCTCGACGATGCGGACGGCGTCGGTACCCAGCCCGGCGATGCGGACGGCCTTCTCCATGGACGAGTGCGTCTCGCTGGAGACGTACACGGTGGCGCGCTCGGGCTGCACGCCCTGGCGCACGGTGGCGCCGCCGCCGGCCCGGTGCAGCGCGGCGAGCAGCGCGACCAGGTTGGCCCCGGAGCTGGAGTCCTGGACGACGCCACCGCCGGTGCCGGTCGAGCGGAACGACGCGGGGAGCCCGAGGAGCCCGGCGAACCAGTCCATGAGGTGCTGCTCGAGCTCGGTGGCGGCGGGGCTGGTCACCCAGGACATGCCCTGCACGCCGAGGCCCGCGGAGACGAGGTCGCCCAGGACCGAGGGGCCGGAGGTGTTGGCGGGGAAGTAGCCGAAGAAGCCGGGGTGCTGCCAGTGGGTGATGCCGGGCAGGACGACCCGGTCGAGGTCGGCCAGCACCGCGGCGAAGGGCTCGCCCTGCTCGGGTGCCTGCTCCGGAAGCGCCGCCCGGACGTCACCGGGGGAGACCTGCGAGCGCACCGGGAACGTGCCGATGCGCGTCCAGTAGTCGGCGATCCAGTCGACCACCTCGTGGCCGTGCTGCCGGAACTGCTCGGGCGTCATGTGCGGCGCGGGCTCGGTCACCAGCCGAGGGTATTGCCCGCGACGGGCGGGCCCCGGAGGGGTCCTCGAGGAGCGGCGGCAACGGCGGGTGCCCCCGGTGCGACTCGAACGCACACTGCGCGGGTTTTGAATCCGCTCCCTCTGCCGATTGGGGTACGGGGGCGTGCCGGGTGGGACCGGCGCCCGAGAAGAGTAGCGGGGCGGTGCCCGGCGGCCGACGTCGATAGGCTGCCGTCCTGTGAGCAGCGAGCCGATCCGGGTTCTGATCGCCGAGGACGAGGCACTGATCCGCCTCGACCTCAAGGAGATGCTCGAGGAGGAGGGGTACCACGTCGTCGCCGAGGTCGGCGACGGCCAGCAGGCGGTGGAGCGCGCCGAGGAGCTCCGCCCCGACCTGGTCATCCTCGACATCCAGATGCCGGTGCTGGACGGCCTCTCCGCCGCCGAGCGGATCGCGTCGGCGCGGATCGCGCCGGTCATCGTGCTCACCGCCTTCAGCCAGCGGGAGCTGGTCGAGCGCGCCCGCGACGCCGGCGCGATGGCCTACCTGGTCAAGCCGTTCTCCAAGAACGACCTCGTCCCGGCCATCGAGGTCGCGCGGGGCCGGTTCGCCGAGATGACGGCGCTGGACGGGGAGGTCAAGGACCTCCAGGAGCGGCTGGAGACCCGCAAGGTCGTCGAGCGGGCGAAGGGCCGGCTGATGGCCGACCAGGGCATGACCGAGGCCGAGGCCTTCCGGTGGATCCAGCGGACGGCCATGAACCAGCGGACGAGCATGAAGGCGCTGGCGGAGTCGATCCTGGCGGCGACGACGGCCGGCGACGGCACGGCCTGACCCCGCTCAGCGCGCCGGGCCGCGCCTGCCGCGCTGCTCCGTCACAGGACGGTCACCCCCCGTCGTCCTTCGTCCCCGGTGTGAACGTCGAGGTCACGACCTCATCACGGTCCCTCCGCAGCGGGGTGCAACGCCCTGGTCGGCAGCTAGGTTCTGCGCACCGATCGGCGCCCGGTCGGTGGTCGTCGCGTACGCGCCGGCGCCCGGGCGCACTGATGACACTGGGAGTTGCTTGATGCGCACTCGCACTACTGCCCGCAGCATCGCCGTCACCGGTGCTGCCCTGCTGGCGCTGACCGCCTGCGGTGGCGGCGACGAGGGTGGCACGTCGGCCGAAGGTGGTGGCGACAGCGGCGGCGGCGGCGAACGGCAGGTCAACGTCTACGGCACCGACGGCAACATGGGGAACGCCCTGGGGGAGTCGTTCACCACCGAGGGCGCCCTCGCCGGGATGCGGGGCACCACGCCGCTCACCGACCTCGGCGACGACTTCACCAACCGGCTGCTCGAGGTCGACCCGAACCTGCAGGACTTCAACTACGCCGGCGAGACCTACGACGCGATCATGATCTCCGCGATCGCCGCGCAGCTGGCCGGCAGCACCGACCCGGCCGTCTTCGCGCCCTACATCAACGGCGTCACCTTCGGCGGCGACACCTGCACCACCTTCGCCGAGTGCAAGGAGATCGTCGACGGGGGCGGCAACCCCGACTACGACGGCATCTCGGGGCCGCTGGCCTTCACCGAGCCGGGTGAGCCGGCGGTGGCGAGCTTCGGCATCCTGGAGTTCGGCCAGGACAACGCCATCGACTCCGAGGCCACCGAGTTCGTGCTCGCCGGCGACGAGGCCAACGCGGCCACCGACGAGGGGCCCGCCCCGGCTGCCCCGGGTGCCACGTCCGACGACCCGCTGGTGATCGGCACGCTGCTGCCGCTCACCGGTAACCTCGCCTTCCTCGGCCCCCCGGAGGTCGCCGGCGCCCGGCTGGCCGTCCAGGAGATCAACGAGACCGGCGGCGTGCTCGGTCAGCCGGTCCAGCTGGTCGAGGGTGACTCGGGCGATGCCTCCACCGACACGGCCTCGCAGACGGTCAACCGGCTGCTGAACGAGAACGTGGACGTCATCGTCGGTGCCGCCTCCTCCGGCGTGAGCCTGACCGTCATCGACGCGATCACCCGCGCCGGCGTCGTGCAGATCTCGCCGGCGAACACGTCCGACCAGTTCACCACCTACAACGACAACGGGCTCTACTTCCGGACGGCTCCGCCGGACACGCTGCAGGCTCGGGCGCTCTCGGACCTGATCATCAACGACGGCAACAACACCGTCGGGATCATGGCCCTGAACGACCCGTACGGCACCGGTCTCATGGAGAACACCGTGGAGAACCTGGTCGCTGCGGGTCTGTCGGAGGACAGCATCGAGACGCTGACCTACGACCCGCAGGCGGCGAACTTCGACTCCGAGATCCAGCAGATGGTGGAGTTCAACCCGGACGCCATCGTGGTCATCGGCTTCGAGGAGTCGGCCCGCATCATCGAGGGTCTGAACGCCGAGGGCATCGGCCCGGCGCGCGACTGACCCGGCCGGCGGATCGCTGATCCGCCGAGGCCACCAGGGGCCCGGCACCGCACGGTGCCGGGCCCCTGTGCGTCCGCAGCGGGCCCGCGCGGACGGCGCACCGCCACGGGGGCCGGGCCGGGCGCGGCCGCGGGACGCCGCAGCACGACGACGGCGCCGACCCCCCGACAGGGGGCCGGCGCCGTCGTCGTGCCGTCGCGGCTCAGTGCGCCTTGGCGAGGGTCCCGAGGTAGAGCTCGATGACCTTGGGGTCGTGCATCAGCGACTCGCCGGTGGCCGTGTAGGCGTTCCGGCCCTGGTCGAGGACGTAGCCGCGGTCGCAGATCTGCAGGCACCGCCGGGCGTTCTGCTCGACCATGATGATCGAGACGCCGGTCGCGTTGATCCGCCGGCAGCGGATGAACACCTCGTCCTGGTAGGCGGGGGAGAGCCCGGCCGAGGGCTCGTCGAGGAGCAGCACCGACGGCTCCATCATCAGCGCGCGCCCCATCGCGACCATCTGGCGCTCACCGCCGGACAGCGAGCCCGCCTTGATCCTGCGGCGCTCCCCGAGCAGGGGGAACAGCTCCGCGACGTAGTCGAACCGCTGCTTGATCACCTTGGGGCGGAGGTAGGCGCCCATCTCCATGTTCTCCTCGATGGTGAGGGAGGGGAACACGTTGTTGTTCTGCGGCACGTAGCCCACGCCCAGGGACACCAGCCGGTGCGCGGGCGCGGAGGTGATGTCCTCGCCGCGCAGCGTCACCGAGCCGGACCGGACCGGGATGAGGCCGAAGAGTGCCTTGAGCAGGGTGGACTTGCCGGCGCCGTTGGGGCCGATGATCCCCACCAGCTCGCCGTCGTTCAGGTAGAAGTCGCACTCGTTGAGGATGTTGACGCCCGGGAGGTAGCCGGCGACCAGCTGGTCCGCGCGGATCAGCGCGTCTCCGGCCAGCCGGACGTGCTCCTCCCGGGTCGCCGCCCGCTCGGCGGGCGAGAGGTCGCCGGCCGCCTCGGCCCGGGTGGGGCCGCGCCCGGTGATCGCCGGGTCGTCTCCGTCACCGACCGGGCGGTCGAACTCGTACTCGGGGTCGGTGCTCTCGCGCGGATCCCTGCCCTGGCTCGGGTCGATGGTCATCGGTCCGTCCTCTTCTTCTCCCCGCGACCGGGCCGCCCGACGTCATCGGTGCGCTCGTCGTCGGCGATGCTGGCCTCGGCCTCGGCGAGGACGCGGTCCTCTTCCTCCACGGTCAGCGGCGCGTCGTGGTGCGCGCCGAGGTAGGCGTCCACCACGGCACGGTTCTGGCTGATCGACTCGGGCGGGCCCTCGGCGATCACCTTGCCCGCCGCCATGACGACCACCCAGTCGCTGATGTCCCTGACGACGTCCATGTCGTGCTCGACGAAGACCACCGTCATCCCCTGCTCCCGCAGGTCCTTCACGTGCCCGAGCAGGCTCTGGGTCAGCGCCGGGTTCACGCCGGCCATCGGCTCGTCGAGCATGACGACCTTCGGGTCGCTCATGAGTGCCCGTGCCATCTCGAGCAGCTTGCGCTGGCCGCCGGACAGCGTGCCCGCGAAGTCGTCCTTCTTGGCGTCGAGCTTGAACCGGCGCAGCAGCTCCATGGCCTTGTCGGTGTTGGCCTTCTCCTGCGACCGCCAGATCCCCGGCACGAGGGCGCGGAAGAAGCTCTCGCCCTTCTGCCCCTGGGCGCCGAGCAGCATGTTCTGCAGCACCGTGAGCCGGGACAGCGCCTTCGTCAGCTGGAAGGTGCGGACCACACCGAGCCGGGCGACCTGGTGCGGGGAGAGCTTCCCGAGCGGCCGGCCGTCGAACGACCAGGTGCCGCCGTCGGGCTGGTCGAACCCGGTGAGCAGGTTGAACAGCGTCGTCTTCCCGGCCCCGTTCGGGCCGATCAGGCCGGTGATGCCGCCACGCTGGATCTCCAGGTGGTCGACCGAGACGGCCGTCAGGCCGCCGAAGGTCCGGACCACGCCGTCGACCACGATGGCGGGCTCGGGCTTGGCGACCCCGACCTCCCAGGGCACGTCCCGGAGGGCGGCCTGGGCCAGCCGCTGCGGCGGGGCCCCCGCACCCGTCGCCGTCGACGCGGCGTGCGCCCCGGTGGGCGTCGGCTCAGCGGGCATCGAGCATCACCTCTCGTCGGTCACCGAAGATGCCCTGCGGGCGGAAGATCAGCAGCAGGATGAGCCCGAGCCCGATGAGCACGAACCGGATCTGCGCGACGTCGGTCGCGGACAGCAGGTCCTCCGGGATGACCCCGTTGCCGATCAGGGTACGCAGACCGGTGTCCGCGAACTGGATGATGAAGTACAGCAGCATCGCGCCGATGACCGGCCCGAGCACCCGTGCGGCGCCGCCGAGGATCAGCGCTGCGTAGGCCAGGAACGTGTTGGCGTTCTGGTACTGGTCCGGCGTCGCCGACGCGGTGCCGACCGCGTAGACCATGCCACCCAGGGCGCCCAGGACACCGCCGAGCACCAGGGCCTGCATCTTGTAGACGTAGACGTTCTTGCCGAGGGCGCGCACGGCGTCCTCGTCCTCGCGGATCGACTTCACCACCCGGCCCCACGGGCTGCGGACGAGCAGCCAGACGAGCAGGCAGGCGAGGGCCACGAGCACCCACCCGACGAGGGTGACCCACAGGTCCGCGCCGCTCCAGGTGGTGCCGAGGATCCTGAACCGCGCGGCCGGGTCCCACGGCGCGAGCGACACGAACGGGTCGCTGAACCCGGAGAGCCCCCGGGTGCCCGCGGTGACGGGCGTGGCGGAGACCGACCGGAAGGTGAGCCGGAGCCCTTCCGCGGCGGCGATGGTGGCGATGGCGAGGTAGTCGGCGCGCAGGCGCAGCGTCGGGATGCCCAGCAGCAGGGCGAGCACCACGGCGGCGGCGAGACCGATGAGCACGCCCACCCAGAACGGGAGGCCCCACTGGGACACCGAGATCGCGATCCCGTAGCCGCCGAGCAGGGCGAACGCGATCTGCCCGAAGTTCAGCAGCCCCGTGTAGCCGAACTGGATGTTCAGCCCGATGGCGAGCAGCGCGAAGAAGACGGCCTGGAAGCCGATCCCCGCCTTGAGTGCGACGGCGAGTGCGTCGAGGAGTTCAGCCATGGCTCAACCAATCCGGGCCCGGCTGCCGAGGATGCCCTGCGGCCGCACGATGAGGATGACGATGAGGAGGAGCAGACCCCCGACGTACTTCATGTCGTTGGGGATGACCAGCGTGGACATCTGCACGAAGACGCCGACCACGATGCTGCCGATGAGGGCGCCGTACGCGGTCCCCAGGCCGCCGAGGGTCACGCCGGCGAACATCAGCAGGAGCAGCCGGAAGCCCATGTCCCACTGGACCTCGTCGGAGAGCCCGAGGAGCACGCCACCGAGCGCGGCGAGGGCGCCGCCGACCATCCAGACCACCAGGATGACGCGGTTCACGTTGATGCCGGAGGAGGCGGCGAGGTCGCGGTTGTCGGAGACGGCCCGCATGGCCTTGCCGATCGTGGTCCGCTGCAGCATCACGGCCACGAGCACGAGCACGACCAGCGCGATGATCATGGACGTGAGGTCCTTGTTCGTCATCGAGAAGGGGCCGTAGTCGACCGTGCGCTGTCCGCGGTAGTCGGCGTAGGCGTTCGAGCGCCCGCCGTACACGATCTGGTACAGGTAGCGCAGCAGCAGCGACAGCCCGATGGAGATGACCAGCGCCGCCACCAGCCCGGTGCCGCGGCGGCGCAGCGGCCGCCACAGACCCAGTTCGTTGAGGGCGCCGATGCCGGCACCCACGAGCATCGCCAGCAGCGCGGAGACGATCAGGGGCACGCCCGCACCCACGTTGATGAACCAGGCGACGACGGCGCCGATGGTCACCAGCTCGCCGTGCGCGAAGTTGACCAGGCCGGTGGTGCCGAAGATCAGCGAGAGCCCGATGGCCGCCATGGCGATGAGGAGGCCGAACCGGAGGCCCGACACCAGGAGCTCGACCCAGCGGATCGTGCCGCCACCGGCGCCCCGGGTGCCGTCGTCGAGGCCGATGATGACGCCCTGGGTGCGGCCGGCGTCGACGGTGACCGTGCGGCTGTTGCCGGCGTTGAACTCCACCCCCTCGGGGAGCGCGTCCTCGGGGACGGTCACCGTGTACTCGCCCGGCCCCGGGAGGTCGACGGCGAAGCGGCCGTTCTCGTCGGTCTCGTCGGTGCCCACCTCGTCGCCGCCGGCGTCGGTGACGACGACCTCGACGTCCTCGAGGGGGCCGCTCAGGCTCGTCCGGAGGGTGCCGGTGACCTGCTCGGACGCCGCCTGCTCGGCCTGGGCCAAGCCCGGGGTCAGGGTGGCCAGGCCGGCGGTGAACAGCGCGACCAGCAGCAGGCGCAGGACGGTGACGCCTCTGCGGCGGGCTGCACCGGCCGGCGTCGGAGACCCTCGTCGAACGGGCCTGCTTCGTCGACCGTGCCGGCGGACACGGTCCGTCGGGTGCGTCACTCGACCTCCTCGGCGGATTCGTTGAGGTCGGAACCTAACGTAGTTCCGGGGTCCTGCCGCCAGAGTGAGCCGAGCTGTGACCTTTCCGCGACACGCCGTACCGCCCGCGTCACGGCCAGTGGCGCAGCACCGGTCGAGGCGCCGTCCGCCGGGTCAGCCCCCGTCGCGGCGGCTGCGGTTCCGCGCGGCCAGGGTCATGCAGGTCAGCCGCGCGGTGGCGGTCCGCCGCCCCTCGGCGTCGCTGACGTCGATGAGGAAGGTGGACAGCGAGCGGCCCCGGCGGACCGGCGTGCAGACGGCGGTGACCGTGCCGGCGGTCGCGGCGCGCAGGTAGCTCACGTTGAGCTCGACGCCGACCACCTGGTTGTCGGGCCCCGCGCCGAGCGCCGCGGCGACCGAGCCGATGGTCTCCACGAGCGTGCAGGTCGCGCCGCCGTGCAGCAGGCCGAAGGGCTGCTCGTTGCCGGCGACCGGCATCGTGGCGACGAGCCGGTCGGGGTCGTAGTCGGTGATCCGGACGCCGAGCTTGTCGTCGAGGGGGCTGCTCATGCCCTCGGGCAGCCAGGCCGGGGGAGGGGTGCTCACCGGGGCACCGTAGCGGCGTCCCGGGGGCGGCCCGGGTGTCGGTGGGTGCCCCTACGATCGGCGGCGATGTCCGCTCCGGTCTCCACCCCCGCGCCCGCCGTCCCCACGACGACGGCTCACCCGCCCGCCCAGCGCCCGAGGCTGCTGCTCCTGGACGGGCACTCGCTGGCCTACCGCGCGTTCTTCGCGCTGCCGGTGGAGAACTTCTCGACCACGACGGGCCAGCCGACGAACGCCGTCTACGGCTTCACGTCGATGCTGATCAACATCCTGCGGGACGAGCAGCCCACCCACCTCGCCGTCGCCTTCGACGTCGGCCGCAAGACCTTCCGCAGCGAGATCTACGCGGAGTACAAGGCCAACCGCGCCGAGAGCCCGACGGACTTCCGCGGGCAGGTGAGCCTGGTCCAGGAGGTCCTGGGCGCGCTGCGCGTCCCGGTGATCACCGCCGAGGGCTACGAGGCCGACGACGTGATCGCCACGCTCACCGTGCAGGCCGTCGAGCAGGGCATGGACGTGCTGATCGCCACCGGCGACCGCGACGCCCTGCAGCTGGTCAACGAGCACGTCACCGTCCTCTACCCGCGCAAGGGCGTCTCGGACATGACGCGCTTCACGCCGCAGGAGGTCGAGGCCAAGTACGGCCTGTCCCCGGCGCAGTACCCCGATTTCGCTGCCCTCCGGGGGGACCCGAGCGACAACCTGCCCAGCATCCCCAGCGTGGGGGAGAAGACCGCCGCGAAGTGGGTGCGCGAGTACGGCTCGCTGGACGCGCTGGTCGACCAGGTCGACACGGTGAAGGGCAAGGTCGGGGAGAAGCTGCGCGAGCACCTCTCCTCGGTACTGCAGAACCGGCGGCTCACCGAGCTCGACCGGCAGGTGCCGCTGGAGGTGGCGCCGGTGGACCTCGCCGTCCAGCCGTGGGACCGCAACGAGGTGCACACCCTCTTCGACAACCTGCAGTTCCGCGTCCTGCGCGACCGGCTGTTCGCGACGTTGTCCAGCGCGGAGCCGGAGGTGGACGGCGGCTTCGAGGTCACCGTCGACGAGGTGGCCGCCGGCGGGCTGGGAGCCTGGCTGGACGCGCACGCCCGCACCGGCCGCACCGGCGTGATCTTCCGCGGGAGCTGGGGCCGCGGCACCGGCGAGCTCACCGGCCTGGCGCTCGCCGCGGCCGACGACCACACCACCTTCGTCGACCTCGGCCCGGCGCTCGACGTCGCGGACGAGCAGGCGCTGGCCGCCTGGCTGGCCGACGCCGACCGCCCGAAGGTGGTGCACGAGGTCAAGGGCCCGCTGCTGGCCATCTGGGCGCGCGGCTGGGAGCTCGCCGGGGTCGTCAGCGACACCGCGCTGGCCGCCTACCTCGCCCTGCCTGGTCAGCGCTCCTTCGACCTCGGCGACCTGGCGGTCCGCTACCTGCGCCGCGAGCTGAAGGACGCCGCCGAGGAGGAGGCCCAGCTCACCCTGGACGGCCTCGGCCCGTCGGAGGCCGACGTCGCCGCCGAGGCGGCCAAGGCCGACGTGCTCAAGGCGGTGGCGGTCAACGACCTGTCCGACGCCCTCGAGCAGGTGCTCGGGCAGCGCGGTGGCGGGCACCTGCTCGGCGAGATCGAGCTGCCGCTGACCTTCGTGCTCGGCCGGATGGAGCACCGGGGCATCGCCGCCGACCTCGAGTTCCTGCACGAGCTGCAGCGCGAGTTCGCCGAGGGCGTCGCCGCGGCGGCGGCCGAGTGCTACGCCGTCATCGGCCGCGAGGTGAACCTGGGCTCGCCCAAGCAGCTGCAGATCGTGCTGTTCGACGAACTCGGGCTGCCGAAGACCAAGAAGAACAAGACCGGCTACACCACCGACGCCGAGGCGCTGACCAACCTGCTCGCGCAGACCGGCCACCCGTTCCTCGAGCACCTGATGCGCCACCGCGACGTCACCCGGCTGCGCACGGTCATCGACGGGCTGATCCCCATGGTCGACGACGCCGGCCGCATCCACACCACCTTCCAGCAGACGATCGCGGCGACCGGCCGGCTCTCCTCGACCGACCCGAACCTGCAGAACATCCCCATCCGCACCGCCGAGGGGCGGCGGATCCGCCAGGCGTTCGTCGTCGGCCAGGGCTACGAGTCGCTGATGACGGCCGACTACAGCCAGATCGAGATGCGGATCATGGCGCACCTGTCCGGCGACGCGGGCCTCATCGAGGCGTTCACGTCGGGGGAGGACCTGCACTCCTTCGTCGCGTCCCGGGCCTTCGACATCCCGATCGAGGAGGTCGACCCGGAGATGCGCCGCCGGATCAAGGCGATGAGCTACGGGCTGGCCTACGGGCTCTCCGCCTACGGGTTGTCCCAGCAGCTGCGCATCTCCACCGAGGAGGCGCGGGCGCAGATGCACGCCTACTTCGAGCGCTTCGGCGGGATCCGCGACTACCTCGACGGGGTCGTCGACGAGGCGCGGCAGACCGGTTTCACCGAGACCACCCTGGGCCGCCGCCGCTACCTGCCCGACCTGACCAGCGACAACGGGCAGCGGCGGCAGATGGCCGAGCGCATGGCGCTCAACGCCCCGATCCAGGGCTCCGCCGCCGACGTCATCAAGGTGGCGATGCTCAACGTCGAGAAGGCGATCGCGGCCGAGGGGCTGTCGTCCCGGATGCTCCTGCAGGTCCACGACGAGCTCGTGCTCGAGGTGGCGCCGGGGGAGAAGGAGGCCCTGGAGGCCCTGGTCCGCCGGGAGATGGCCGGCGCCGCGCAGCTCTCGGTGCCGCTGGAGGTCTCCGTCGGCGTCGGCTCGAGCTGGGACGCCGCGGCGCACTGACGGCGGGCGCCCGCGTTACGGGCTCTTGTCGATCCCCGGTGGCGGAGGCGCCCGATGTGTCGGGAGCGGCCTCCCGGTCCACACCCGGAGCATGGGCTCTCCACCCCCGTCCGCTCCGACCCCGCCCGCGGTGCCCGCCTGGCTGGCCCGGTCGTCCGCCGTGGGCGGCCGGCTGCTCGTCCTCGCGGTGCTGCTCTGGCTGCTCGCCGGCTTCGCGGTCAAGGTGACGCTGCCGCTGGTGGCCGTGCTGATCGCGCTGCTCGTCGCCGGCATCCTGGCGCCGCTGGTGGAGTGGGCGCACGGCCGCGGGGCGCCGCGCGGGCTGGCCGCCGGCGCCGCGGTGCTGCTGCTGGTCGCCGTCCTGGGTGGCACCCTGCTGGCGCTCGGCACGCGCATCGCCGGCCAGCTGCCCCGCCTCCGCGACCAGTTCCAGCAGGTGTCCACCGACCTGTCCCAGCGTTTCGGCGTCGAGTTGCCGGGCTTCGGGTCGGTCGGGGGTGACGGGGGCGGCTCCGGTGGCGGGACCAGCGCCGGGGACCTGCTGGGACCGGCGCAGGCACTGGCCGAGGTGGTGGTCGCCACCTTCCTCGTCGTGGCGCTGACCTACCTCTTCCTGCACGGGGGGCCGGGGATCTGGCGCTGGCTGCTCGGGAAGTTCGGCGGCCGGGTGCGCGAGGACGTCGACGCCGCGGGCCGGGCGGCCTGGACGACCGTCGGTGGCTACGTCCGCGGGCTGACCATCGTGGCCGTCTTCGACGCCGTGGGCATCGGGGTGGGCCTGCTGCTGCTCGGGATCCCGCTGGCGCTGACGCTCGCGGTCCTGCAGTTCCTGGCGTCCTACATCCCCACGATCGGCGCCTTCGTCGCCGGGCTCGTCGCCGTCGTGGTCGCCTACGCCTCCGACGGGCTCGTCACGGCCGCCCTCGTGCTCGGCCTGGTGGTGGTCGTGCAGCAGCTCGGCAACTCGTTCGTCGAGCCGTACGTCATGCGCAACCGGCTACCGCTGAACGCCGCGACGGTGCTGGTCGCGGTCACCGTGGGCGGCGTGCTGTGGGGCATCCCGGGGGCGCTGCTGTTCGTCCCGCTCGCCGCGGCGGTCTCCGCCGCCGCCCACGAGCTGTGGGTGCGGCACGGGTCCCGGCCCGTCGCCGGAGGGTCGACCTCGACCTGAGCTTCAGGGTCTGGTGGCGACCAGGACCAGCGTGCCGGGGACCAGGGCGCCGCGTTCGGGTGACCACTGCCCCCAGTTCTCCGTGCGCCCGGGGGTCCACTCCGGCTCGACCAGGTCCTCGAGCACCAGCCCGGCACCGACCACGGCCCGCACCCAGTCGCCGACCGTGCGGTGGTGCTCGACGTAGACGGCGCGCCCGGCGTCGTCGGTCTCCACGTACGGCGTGCGGTCGAAGTAGGAGGAGGTGATCCGCAGGTCCGCCGGCTCGGGGGAGTCGGGGAACGGCCAGCGCATCGGGTGGTTGACCGAGGCCGCGAACCGGCCGCCGGGACGCAGCACCCGCGCCACCTCCCGCAGCGCCGTGGCCACGTCGGCGACGAAGGGCAGCCCGCCGAACGCCGAGCTGACGGCGTCGACGGAGGCGTCGGCCAGCGGGAGCGCCCCGGCGTCGGCCTGGAGCAGCGGTACGGCGATCCCGGTGGTGCGGTTGAGCCCGGCGGCCCGGGCGAGCATCCCGCCGGAGAGGTCCATGGCCACGACCTCGGCCCCGGCCCGCCGCAGCCAGCGCGCGCAGGGCGCCGAGCCGCAGCCGATCTCCAGCACCCGCCGGCCGGCGACCTCGCCGAGCAGGTGCGCGTCGGCCTCCCGGAGGCCCTCCGGGCACCACAGGAAGTCGACGTCCCCGAGGTCCGCGCCGTGCTCGGCCAGGTAGGCCGGGGCTGCGGCGTCCCACCAGCGGCGGTTCGCCCGCGCCGACTCCTCGGTGCCGGCGGCGCGCCGGGCCACCCCGGCCGGAGCGGGGTAGCCGTCGCTGCCGAGGGGCAGGTCGGGGTCGGGAGGCGGGATGCTCATGACACGCCGATCGTGACACGCCGCCGGCCGGGGACGAGCGGCCGCACCCAGGTGGACCGGACGGTCCGGGCGTCCGTACGATGGAGGGGCGCCAGAGGTCTGTCGTGACCTTCCCCACCGGGAATGCCCGCGCCGGTTCTCCCCGCTGTTCCTCCCCGCGACCCGACGGTCGCGGGTCGTCCTGTCCCTACGCATAAACCGTCCGGAGCAACCAACCACATGACCTCCACTCAGGTCCGTCCTTCCAGCACCCCCCAGGTCGCCATCAACGACATCGGCACCGCCGAGGACTTCCTCGCGGCGATCGACCAGACGATCAAGTACTTCAACGATGGCGACATCGTCGAGGGCGTCATCGTCAAGGTGGACCGGGACGAGGTGCTGCTGGACATCGGCTACAAGACCGAGGGCGTCATCCCCTCGCGCGAGCTGTCCATCAAGCACGACGTCGACCCCAACGAGGTCGTCAGCGTCGGCGACGAGGTGGAAGCCCTCGTCCTCCAGAAGGAGGACAAGGAAGGGCGGCTGATCCTCTCCAAGAAGCGTGCGCAGTACGAGCGCGCCTGGGGCACGATCGAGGCCAAGAAGGAAGCCGACGAGGTCGTCACCGGCACCGTCATCGAGGTCGTCAAGGGCGGCCTCATCCTCGACATCGGCCTCCGCGGGTTCCTCCCGGCGTCGCTGGTCGAGATGCGCCGCGTCCGCGACCTGCAGCCCTACGTCGGCCGCGAGCTCGAGGCGAAGATCATCGAGCTCGACAAGAACCGCAACAACGTCGTGCTCTCCCGCCGGCAGTGGCTGGAGCAGACCCAGTCCGAGGTCCGCAGCGAGTTCCTCAACAAGCTCGCCAAGGGCCAGGTCCGCAGCGGCGTCGTCTCCTCGATCGTCAACTTCGGTGCGTTCGTGGACCTGGGCGGCGTCGACGGCCTGGTGCACGTCTCCGAGCTGTCCTGGAAGCACATCGACCACCCGTCCGAGGTCGTCGAGGTGGGCCAGGAGGTCACCGTCGAGGTCCTCGACGTCGACCTGGACCGCGAGCGGGTCTCCCTGTCGCTGAAGGCGACGCAGGAGGACCCGTGGCGCCAGTTCGCCCGCACGCACCAGATCGGTCAGGTCGTGCCGGGCAAGGTCACCAAGCTGGTCCCCTTCGGTGCGTTCGTGCGCGTCGACGAGGGCATCGAGGGTCTGGTGCACATCTCCGAGCTGGCCGAGCGTCACGTGGAGATCCCGGAACAGGTCGTGCAGGTCGGCGACGAGATCCTGGTCAAGGTCATCGACATCGACCTGGACCGCCGCCGGATCTCGCTGTCGCTCAAGCAGGCCAACGAGGGTGTCGTCGGCGACGAGGAGACCTTCGACCCGGCCGCCTACGGCATGGCCGCGTCCTACGACGAGCAGGGCAACTACATCTACCCCGAGGGCTTCGACGCCGAGACCGGCGAGTGGCTCGAGGGCTACGACGAGGCCCGCGAGACGTGGGAGCGGCAGTACGCCGAGGCCCAGGCGCGTTACGAGGCGCACCGCAAGCAGATCGCGGCGGCCAAGGAGGCCGACGCCGAGGCGGCGGCCGGCGGCAGCTACTCCAGCGCCGAGGCGACGCCGGACGCCCCGAGCACGGGTGGCACGCTCGCCAGCGACGAGGCGCTCGCCGCGCTCCGCGCCAAGCTGGCCGGCGGCGAGTGACCTGAGGGTCTGACCCGCGCAGCACCGCACGTCGGAGGCCCAGGACCGATCACCGGTCCTGGGCCTCCGTCCGTCCCACGGGTCGACCTGACCCGCCGGGTACGACGAAGGCCCGTGGACGGCGTCCACGGGCCTTCGTGCGTGCAGGGACCGGGACCGCGCGCTGGGTCCGTACGGAGCGCAGGGCGGCGCGGGAGAGCCCGGCGGCCTGGTCGTCCTCGCCCTTCCCGGGCGAGGGCTCAGAGGCTCAGGATGATGGCGAACGCCGTGCGCGGGCGGCCACCGGAGCCCGCGAGGAAGCTCCAGGTGTGCCGGCCGGTGGTCGGCGTCGAGAACATCCAGCGCAGCAGCGAGCTGCGGTGGGCGACGGCCGGGCGCTGGAGAGCCATGCGCTCGCGGACGGCCGGGATGTCGGCGCAGCGCACGCCCGAGGCGGAGCCGAGCCGGTGCCGGCCGGCGGCGCGGGACGACGGGGACGCGGCGGGCGTGGAACGGGACATGTCTCGGTCTGCCTCTCTGGGCGGGGAAGATCGCCGGGGCAGACGTTAACGGTGGTGCGTGTGTGACTGGAGGGAACGACCCCTGCGTGTCGGCCGCGTGTTACCTCTCCGTGATCTCCAGTCGGTCGGTCGCTACTGTCCGTGCGTGCTGAGGATCGGACTGACCGGCGGGATCGGCTCGGGCAAGAGCACCGTGTCCGGCTTGCTGGTGGAACGCGGAGCGGTGCTCGTGGACGCCGACCGGATCGCCCGTGAGGTGCTCGCGCCCGGCACCCCTGGGCTCGCCGCTGTCGTCGAGGAGTTCGGCGAGGGGGTGCGGTCCGCCGACGGTTCCCTGGACCGCGCCGCTCTCGCCGCGGTCGTCTTCTCCGACGACGGTGCGCGGCGTCGGCTCGACGCGCTGGTCCACCCGCTGGTGCGGCAGCGCTCGGCCGAGCTCGTCGCCGCGGCCCCGGACGACGCCGTGCTCGTCAACGACGTCCCGCTGCTCGTGGAGACCGGGCAGGCGGGGAGCTACGACCTCGTCGTCGTCGTGGAGGCGGAGCGGGAGACGCGCGTAGCCCGGCTGGTCGCGCGGGGGCTCACCGAGGCCGACGCCCGTGCCCGGATCGCCGCCCAGGCCACCGACGAGCAGCGTCGGGCGGTCGCGGACGTCGTCCTGGACAACAGCGGAACGCTCGAGCAGCTGGCCGAGCAGGTCGACCGGCTCTGGGTGGAGCTCGTCGAGCCGGCCCGTGGCTGACGCGGCGTCGGCGCGGGGGAGCGGTGGCGCGGCAGGCGACGTGGGCCGTCGTCGAGGTGACCGGTGACGGCGGTGCTGCACGACCGGGCGCCACCCGGGAACGACGGAACCCCAGGCGCCGGCCGGCGTCCTGGGGTTCGTGCGGTGGGCGATACTGGGTTCGAACCAGTGACCTCTTCCGTGTCAAGGAAGCGCGCTACCACTGCGCCAATCGCCCGATCCGGTCAGCCGACCGGTTCCCTCCTCCGCGCTCGTGCCCCGCGAGGAAGCGACGAGGTGGAGACGGGATTTGAACCCGTGTAGACGGCTTTGCAGGCCGTTGCCTCGCCTCTCGGCCACTCCACCGCACGCGGGCACCAGTCTCTCGACCGGTGCCCGAGGTTCCGAGCGGACGACGGGATTCGAACCCGCGACCCTCACCTTGGCAAGGTGATGCTCTACCAGCTGAGCCACGTCCGCGTTACGGGGAGAACTCTAGCGGACGTCCTGAGGGGGTGTGCAGGGGGGGTCCCCCCGCCCCCTCCCTGGGGGCGCCGCCGGAGCGTCTCCGCAGGTCAGCGCCCAGGCGAGTCCGGTCCGCCGTTGGACAGGAGGGCGTCGAGCTCCTGGTCGAGCTGCAGCAGCGTCCCCTCCGACCCGGAGGGGACGAGCGCCTCGGTGTGCCGGAGGAAGGCGGTGACCGTCGCGCGGGACAGCTCGAAGAGCGCCTCGCCCGACGGGGCGCGCAGGTGCAGGTACAGCAGGTCGGCCGTCGCACGTGCCGGCCAGACCCGGACGTCGCCGTCGCCCGCCGGGTGCTCGAGCCCGGCCTGGAGCAGCTCGCGGCTGACCAGCCAGGCGATGCCCTCCTCGCCCTCGCTCTCGTCGGTCTCGCCGAAGGCGATGCGCACGGCGTAGGGGTCGGTCGGGTCGTAGCACAGCAGGGCCGGGACCTCGGTCCACGACCGCGGGCCGACCAGCTGAAGAGTGATGGGGGAGATGTGGCCCGGGGTCCATCGGCTCGTCATGACAGTTCCAACGACCGCGGTTGGCAGAAGTGACGTGCTTCGTGTCGTCCAGTCACACCAGCATCATGCGCCACAGGAGGGGGTTCTGAACCTCGGGAGCGCGTCCTTCCGAATGCCTCGTGTGACCATGGGAGCCGTGAGCCGACCGGTCCTCCGGCCGGAGGACGGCGTCGGCGACGCCGAGCTCCTCCGGCGCATCCGCGCCGGGGACCGCGACGCCGTCGACGAGCTGTACCAGCGGTTCCGCGTGCCGGCGTTCGCGCTGGCCCGGCGGATCCTCGCCGACGACGGCCTGGCCGAGGACGTCCTGCAGGAGGTGTTCCTCGGCGTCTGGCGCGACCCGGACGCCTACGACCGCGCGCGGGGCAGCTTCTCCTCCTGGCTGCTGGCCGTCGTCCACCACAAGGCGGTCGACGCCGTCCGCCGCGAGGAGTCCCAGCGCCGGCGGCAGCACCGGGCGGAGGACCAGGCCGTGCTCGAGGGGCCGGTGGCCGCCCGCGACGTCGAGGACGACGCCTGGTCGCGCGTCGTCTCCCAGCAGGTGCGCTCCGCACTCGGTGAGCTGCCCGACGCCCAGAGGGAGGCGCTCACCTTGGCGTACTACGGCGGTTACACGCAGCGGGAGGTGGCCACGCTGACGGGGACGCCCCTCGGCACGGTGAAGACGAGGATGCTGGCGGGCATGCGACGGCTCAGGTCGGAGCTCGGCGGGCTCGGTGGCCCGCCCGGGGGCAGGGCGCCGGAGGGCGGCTCGCCGGTGGACGGGACGGCGCGATGAGCGGCGAGCACCCCTACGACGAGCTCGCGGTCGGCTGGGCCCTGCACGCCCTCGAGCCCGAGGACGACGCGCGCTTCGCCCGGCACCTGCCCGGCTGCGACCGCTGCGCCCGCACCGTGGCCGAGACGTCCGAGGTCATGGCTGCCATGGCGCGCGACCTGCCGGCCGCCGAGCCCTCGCCCGCGCTCCGCGACCGGCTCCGCGCCGCGGTGGAGGAGACCGAGCAGCTGCCGCCCCGGGGGGCCGCAGCCCCGGCGCCCCTCCTCCCGCGCGGGGAGGAGCCGGCGTCGCCCCCGGCGCGGCGGAGGCTGCTGCCGATGGTGCTCGTCGCGGCCGCGGTCGCCTCCGTCGTGGGGCTGGGGGTGTGGGTCGCCGCGCTCGACCGCGCCCGCGACGACCTGCGTGCCACGGTCGCCGCTCAGGAGCAGGTGGTGGCGGAGCTCCTGCGTCCCGGACGGGCCGCGATCGCGCCGCTCGCCGACGACGAGCGGCAGGTGGCGACGGTCGTGGCGCGGGACGGCGCGGTCCAGGTGGTCATCGACGGGCTGGCACCCAACGACGCGTCGTCCTCGACCTACGTGCTGTGGGGGCTCGGCGCCGGTGATCCCGTGGCGCTGGGCACGTTCGACGTCGAGCGTTCGCAGATGGAGGTCGAGAACGTAGGCTCCGAGGGGACCGGTCTCGACGGCTTCCCGGAGTACGGCATCAGCATCGAGCCCGGTCGGCAGGCTCCGTCGACCCCGACGGAGGTAGTCGCAACCGGGCAGGTGGCCAGCTGAGCGCGCGAGAGACGACGACGGCACCCGTGGGGGGACCACGGCGCCGGCCGGAGACCCCGGCGGAGCGGCGCGCCCGGTTCGACGCCGACGAGGTGCACAGCCTGCGCGAGCGCGTCGCCGAGGCCCGCTGGCGCCGGCGGCTGGCGCTGCGCCGCAGCATCGACCACTCCTACCGGGTGGGCGTGGGCATCGTCGGCGGCCTCGTCGTCGCGCTGGGCCTGATCACCATCCCCCTGCCCGGCCCGGGGTGGCTCACCGTGATCGCCGGTCTCTTCATCCTGGCCACCGAGTTCACCTGGGCCGAGCGGTTGCTCGCCTTCACCAAGCGCCACGTCGCCCGCTGGACCGCGTGGGTGGGTGCCCAGCGGGTGTGGGTGCGCCTGCTGATCGGGCTCGCCACGGCGGCCTTCGTGTACGGGATCCTCGTCGTCGGGCTGCACCTGATGGGCGTGCCGGAGTGGGTGCCGGGGTGGGTGCCGCTCTGGCGATGAGCGTCTGGCACAATCGGATGCGCAACGGGCGATTGGCTCAGTGGTAGAGCGCTTCGTTCACACCGAAGAGGTCACTGGTTCGAACCCAGTATCGCCCACCGGCACGAGGGCCAGGGAAACCCGGAGACGGGGGAACCTGGCCCTCGGTGGTTCCCGGCTGCCGCGGCGGCGCGGGGCGGTCGACCGCGGGACCATGGTGCCGATGGCCGCCCAGCCCGACCGCGCCGCCCGGCTCCAGCTGGTCCTGGACCGCGACGGGCCGACCTGCGTGTGGTGCGGGCGCCCCTTCTCCCCGCTGGTCCGCCCCACGACCGAGCACGTCGTGCCCCGGGTCAAGGGCGGGCCGTCGTGGCTGGAGAACGAGGTGGCGGCGTGCGGCCGGTGCAACGGGGAGCGGGGGCACCGCAGCCCGGTGGAGTGGCTCGAGGAGTGCCGACGCCGGGGGTGGCCGGCCGACGGCGACCGGCTGGGACGCGCCCTGGGCGACCTGGCCGCGGCGATCGTGCGCACCGGCGGGCAGCGGCGGGCCCGGCCCTACCTCGACGCGCAACTGCGCCGCCTGCGCCGGTCGCACCCGGCGGCCTAGGGTCGGGGCCGTGACGACGACCGGGCGCGTGGCGCGGATCTGGGTCTACCCCGTCAAGTCCCTCGGCGGCACGGCGCGGGAGCGGGTGCACCTGCACGCGACGGGGCCCGAGGGCGACCGCGCCTGGACGGTCGTCGACGCGGAGAGCGGCCACGTCGTGCGCGGCAGGCACGCGCCGGGGCTCGCGGCCGTGGCGCCGTCCGGCGACCCGGGGACCGACGCCGGCGCCGTCGCCGCGGCGCTCGGCCGGCCGGTGCGGATCGAGCCGGCGCGGGGTGGGTCGGCGGCCGACGCCGCGCCGGTGCACCTGGTCTCCCGGCAGGCCATCGACCGCGCCGCGGCGGGCGACGTCCCCGAGGGCTGCTCGGCCGAGGACCCCCGCGCCAACCTGCTGCTGGACCTGCCCGACGACGACGAGCGCGCCTGGGTGGGCCGCGAGCTGCGCATCGGGACCGCCCGGCTGGCCGTCGTCCGCACGCCGAAGCACTGCCTGGGCGTGTACGCGGAGGTGCGGCAGCCCGGGGAGATCGCCGTCGGCGACCCGGTCCTGCTCTAGCGTCGTCGGCCATGCGTCGCTGGTGGGCCGCGGGGGCGGCCGTGCTGCTGCTGACCGCCTGCGGGGGCGTTCCGGAGCCCCCGGGACCGGCCGGTGCGCCCACCCGGGCCACCGCGTCGCCGGATCCCACCCCGGCACCCGACGGCTTCACCGTGGTGGCGACCGGCGACGTCCTGGTGCACCAGGGGCGGGCGCTCACCTCCGGCGCGCTGCGACCCGACGGCTCCTACGACTTCAGCGGGGTGTTCGCGCCGGTCTCCGGGATCATCGGCGGGGCGGACCTGGCGATCTGCCACCTCGAGACGCCGGTGGCACCCGAGGGCGGGCCGTACCGCGGCTACCCGAGCTTCAGCGTCCAGCCCGAGATCGTCGACGCGCTCGCGGGCGCCGGGTACGACCTCTGCTCGACGGCGTCGAACCACTCGCTGGACGCCGGCTTCGACGGGCTGACCCGCACCGTCGACGCCCTGGAGGGCGCCGGCATCGTGGTCACCGGCACCTACCGCAGCGAGGCGGAGAGCGCGCAGCCGACGGTCGTCGAGGTGGGCGGCGTCCGGGTGGGCCACGTCGCCGCGACGTTCAGCCTCAACGGCGTGCCGGCGCCCGCCGGGCGGGAGTGGTCGGTCGACGTCACCGCGGTGCCCGACGTCGCCGGGATGCTGGCCGGGGCGGCGCGGGCGCGGGCGGCGGGGGCCGAGGTCGTGATCGCGAGCCTGCACTGCTGCCGGGAGTACGAGCACGAGCCCACGCAGGCCCAGGAGGAGGCGGCGCGCGCCCTGCTGGCCTCGCCCGACGTCGACCTGGTGCTCGGCCACCACGCGCACGTGGTGCAGCCCGTCGAGCGGATCGACGGCGAGTGGGTCGCCTACGGCCTCGGCAACCACGTCGCCGAGCACGCCACCCGCGGCCACCCGACCGAGGACTCGGTGGCCGCGCGGTTCACCTTCACCCGCGGGGACGACGGCCGGTTCACCGTCTCGGCGGCCGAGGCCGTGCCCCTGCGCATCGAGTTCGGCGCCGGCGTGCGGGTGGTGCCGGCCGACCCGGTGAGCCACGTGCGGATCTCCGAGGTCCTCGACCGGCGCGGCGCGGTCGCGGACGGGCTGGAGGTCGTCCGGGACTGAGCGCCGGGCGCACTAGGCTCGGGGCCGCAGAACGGGCGTCGCACGACACCCGCCGCCTCGATCCCTGGAGCATGCTCGTGTCCACCCAGCCCTCGCCCACCGCCGTCGGACCGATCCGGGTGCCGGCCGGGACGACGGCGCAGGACGCGCTGAAGGCGGCCGGGGTCCCGATGAAGGGCCCCGACGGCGCGGTCGTCGTCCGGGAGGTCGCCACCGGTGACCTGAAGGACCTCGCCTGGGCACCGGCGGCCGACGCCGAGGTGGAGGCGGTCGCGGCGTCCAGCGCCGATGGTCGCGCGGTCATCCGGCACTCGGCCGCGCACGTGCTCGCCCAGGCCGTCCAGGACCTGTTCCCGGGGACGCGGCTGGGCATCGGCCCGCCGGTCGAGAACGGCTTCTACTACGACTTCGACCCCGAGCGGCCGTTCACCCCCGAGGACCTGCAGGCGCTGGAGAAGCGGATGCAGGAGATCGTCAAGGCCGGCCAGTACTTCTCGCGCCGCGAGATCGACGACGCCGACGCGCAGGCCGAGCTCGCGCACGAGCCCTACAAGCTCGAGCTGATCGGGCTCAAGGGCGGCGCCTCCGACGCGGCCGAGGGCGCCGACGTCGAGGTCGGCGGCGCGCAGCTGACCATGTACGACAACCTCGACCCGCGCACCCGCGAGCGGGTCTGGACCGACCTGTGCCGCGGCCCGCACCTGCCGCGCACCTCGAGCATCCCGGCGTTCAGCCTCACCCGCAGCGCCGCGGCCTACTGGCGGGGCAGCGAGAAGAACCCGCAGCTGCAGCGCGTCTACGGAACCGCCTGGGAGAGCAGGGACGCGCACAAGGCCTACCTCGAGCACCTGGCCGAGGCCGAGCGCCGCGACCACCGCCGGCTCGGCGTCGAGCTGGACCTGTTCAGCTTCCCCGACGAGATCGGCTCCGGGCTGGCGGTCTTCCACCCCAAGGGGGGCGTGGTCAAGCGGGAGATGGAGGACTACGTCCGCCGCCGGCACATCGAGGAGGGCTTCGACTACGTCGGCACCCCGCACATCACCAAGAGCGGGGTCTTCGAGACCTCCGGCCACCTGCCGTACTACGCCGACACGATGTTCCCCGGCATGGAGCTGGAGAACAGCGAGTACCGGCTCAAGGCCATGAACTGCCCCATGCACAACCTGATCTTCCGGTCCCGCGGGCGGTCCTACCGCGAGCTGCCGCTGCGCTTCTTCGAGTTCGGCACCGTCTACCGCTACGAGAAGTCCGGCGTGGTGCACGGCCTGACCCGGGTGCGCGGGCTGACCCAGGACGACTCGCACAGCTACGTCACCCCCGAGCAGGCACCCGGCGAGATCCGGCACCTGCTGGCCTTCGTCCTGGGCCTGCTGCGCGACTTCGGCCTGGACGAGTACCACCTCGAGCTCTCCACCCGCGGCGACGACCCCGAGAAGCAGGGCAAGTTCATCGGGTCGGACGAGGAGTGGGCGGTCGCCACGCAGGTCCTGGCGGAGGCGGCGGAGGAGACCGGGCTCGAGCTCGTCCCCGACCCCGGCGGCGCAGCCTTCTACGGCCCGAAGATCTCCGTGCAGGCGCGCGACGCCATCGGCCGCACGTGGCAGATGTCGACCATCCAGTACGACTTCAACCAGCCCGCCCGCTTCGGCCTGGAGTACACGACGCCCGAGGGTGGCCGCGCCCGGCCGGTGATGATCCACTCGGCGAAGTTCGGCTCGATCGAGCGGTTCTTCGGCGTCCTCACCGAGCACTACGCCGGCGCCTTCCCCGCCTGGCTGGCCCCGGTCCAGGTCGTGGGGATCCCGGTCACCGACGAGCAGGTGCCCTACCTGGCCGACGTCGCGCTGAGGCTCAGGGCGCGCGGCATCCGGGTGGAGGTCGACGACTCCGACGACCGGATGCAGAAGAAGATCCGCACGGCGTCGAAGCAGAAGGTGCCCTTCGTGCTCATCGCCGGGGCCACCGACGCCGAGGCCGGCGCGGTCTCCTTCCGCTTCCGCGACGGCAGCCAGGACAACGGGGTGCCGGTCGACGCCGCCGTCGAGCGGATCGCCGCCTGGATCGCGACCCGCAGCAACGCCGACCCGACGGCGGAGAACGCGGCGGTCCCCGGATGAGCGAGGACAACGCCCCGTACCGGGTGCCGGTCAGCTCGGACGAGGGCGGCCCCGCGACGGTGTTCGAGCACCTGTGGACCCCCTACCGGATGGCCTACATCCGCGGGGAGGGCAAGCCCACCGGGGCGCACGACTGCCCGTTCTGCGTCATCCCCACCCTCGGCGACGAGGAGGGGCTGGTGGTGGCGCGGGGCACGTCGGTCTTCGCCGTCCTCAACCTCTACCCGTACAACGCCGGCCACCTGATGCTGGTGCCGTACCGGCACGTGCCGGACTACACCGACCTCACGCCCGGGGAGGTGGCCGAGCTGGGCGCGTTCACGCAGACGGCGATGCGCGTGGTCCGCGCGGTGAGCGGGGCCCACGGGTTCAACATCGGCATGAACCAGGGGGCCGTGGCGGGGGCCGGCATCGCCGACCACCTGCACCAGCACGCCGTGCCGCGCTGGGGCGGGGACACCAACTTCATGCCGGTGGTCGGGCTCACCCGGGTGCTGCCGCAGGTGCTGGGGGAGACCCGGGCGCTGCTCGCCGACGCCTGGGCCGACCACGCCGCACCCGTGGCGGAGGCCTGAGTGCTCGGCGTCAACGCCCGCCCCGTGGTGGCCAAGGTGGTCAACCCGCTGGCGGCGCGGCTGGCCCGCGTGGGGGTCACGCCGGACGCGGTGACGGTCACGGGGACGGTCGGCGCGATCGCGGGGGCCGCGGGGCTGATCGCGACCGGGCACCTGTTCTGGGGCGCCTTCACCGTCACCGTCTTCGTCCTGCTGGACATGCTCGACGGCGCGCTCGCCCGGCTGCGCGGCGGCGGCTCGGTGTTCGGCGCGGTGCTGGACTCCACCGGCGACCGCGCCGCCGACGCCGCGATCTTCGGCGCCCTGGTCTGGTGGTTCTCCGGCGCCGGCGACAACCGGCTGCTGGTGCTGCTCGCGCTGCTCTGCCTGGTGCTGGGGGTGCTCACCTCCTACATCAAGGCGCGCGCCGAGGGGATGGGCCTGGCCTGCGACGTGGGGGTGGTCGAGCGGACCGAGCGGCTGATCCTCGTGCTGACCGGCACGGGCTTCACCGGGCTGGGCATCCCGTACGCCGTGCACGTGGCGCTGTGGGTGCTCCTGGCCGGCAGCGCCGTCACGGTGGCCCAGCGGGTGCTGGCGGTCAGGCGGGCCGCCGACGGCCGGCGGATCGACCCGTGAGCGCCGCCCGGCAGCGGCTCGCGGGCCGGCTCTCCGACGCCGGCTACGCGGCGGGCTGGCGGGCGGTGCGCATGCTGCCGGAGCCGGCCGCGCGGGCGTTGTTCGACCAGGCGGGGGGATGGGCCGCCGGTCGCGACGGCAGGGGCGTGCGGCAGCTGCGGGCCAACCTGCGGGTGGTCACCGGCGGCCGGCTGACCGAGCCGGAGCTCGCCGAGCTCACCCGCCGCGCGATGCGCTCCTACGCCCGCTACTGGCAGGAGGCGTTCCGGCTGCCGACGCTGACCGCGCAGCGCATCCGGGCGGACAGCGACGTCCCCGGGATCGAGCACATCGCCCGCGCCCGCGCCGAGGGGCGGGGCGTGGTCGTCGCCCTGCCGCACAGCGGCAACTGGGATGCCGCCGGCGCCTGGTTCACCGACTGGCTGGACGGGCCGTTCATGACCGTCGCCGAGCGGCTGCGCCCGGAATCGCTGTACCGGCGCTTCCTCGCGTACCGCGAGGCGCTGGGCTTCCGCGTGGTGCCGCTCACCGGTGGCGAGCGGCCCAGCTCGGAGGTGCTGCGGGAGTGGCTCGCCGACGGCGGCGTGGCCTGCCTGCTCGTCGACCGCAACCTGGGCGCCGGTGGGGTCCCGGTCACCTTCTTCGGCCGGCCGGCCACCATGCCCGGCGGTGCGGCGCTGCTCGCCGAGCGCACCGGCGCCGCGCTCCTCCCCGTCGTCTGCCAGTTCACCCCCGGTGGGTGGCGGATGTGCGTGCACCCCGAGGTGCCGGTGCGGGGCCCCGGCCGGCTGAAGGACCGGGTGTCGACGGCGATGCAGCAGGTCGCCGACGTGTTCACCGCCGGGATCGCCGAGCGGCCCGAGGACTGGCACATGCTGGGCCGGGTGTGGCCCGACGTCCCCCCGGACCCGCCCCGCGGGGAGGCGGCGTCCTGATGCGCATCGGCCTGGTCTGCCCCTACCGGTGGGACGTCCCCGGCGGAGTCCAGTACCACGTGCGCGACCTCGCCGGGACGCTGCGCGGCATGGGGCACCACGTGGAGGTGCTGACCCCGGCCCAGCACGAGGAGTCCGTCACCGACCCCTGGCTCACCTTCGCGGGCCGCACCGTCCCGGTGCCCTACAACGGCTCGATGGCGAGCCTGCAGTTCGGGCCTGTCTCGGCCGCGCGGGTGCGCCGCTGGCTGCGCGAGGGCCGCTTCGACGTCGTCCACGTGCACGAGCCGGCCACGCCGTCGGTGTCCCTGCTGGTGTGCATGATCGCCACCGGGCCGATCGTGGCGACCTTCCACGCGGCGACCACGCGGTCCAAGTGGCTGGCCGCCGTGGGCCCCATGGCCCGGCCGTGGCTGGAGAAGATCAGCGGCCGGATCGCCGTCTCCGACTTCGCCCGGCGGGTGCAGGTCGAGCACCTCGGCGGGGACGCGGTCATCCTGCCCAACGGGGTGCACGTGCCCTTCTTCGCCGAGGGCCCCGCGCTGCCGGGCTTCGGGCGGGGCAGCGGCGGACCACCGACCATCGGGTTCGTCGGCCGCTTCGACGAGCCGCGGAAGGGCCTGCCGGTGCTGCTGCAGGCCATGCGGACCGTCGTCCGGGCGCACCCGGGCACCCGGCTGCTCATCGCCGGGCGCGGCGACGCCGACCAGCTGTGGTCCATGGTGGGCCCCGACCTCCGGCCGCACGTCACGCTGCTGGGGGAGGTGTCGGAGGCGGACAAGGCGGCGCTGCTGCGCAGCGTGGACGTGTACTGCGCCCCCAACCTGCTCGGCGAGTCCTTCGGCGTGATCCTCATCGAGGCGATGGCCGCCGGGGCGCCGGTCGTCGCGAGCGACCTCGACGCCTTCGTCCGGGTGCTGGACGACGGCGCCGCGGGCGTGGTGGTGCGGCGCGACGATCCGGCCGCCCTCGGGCAGGCGCTGTCGGACCTGCTCGCCGACCCGGGCAGGCGGGCCGAACTGGCCGCGCGCGGCTCCCGGGCAGCCGCCCGCTACGACTGGCAGGTGCTCGCCCGGCGCATCCTGGCGGTCTACGAGACCGTGCTCCCGCCGGGGGGCGGCGTGGTCACCGCCGCACCGGACCACGACTTCCCCGGGGTGCCGCCGACGGGCACCGCGGCCGGACCTCCCCGCATCCGGCGGCCGCGCCGCTAGCCTCGGGGACCGTGACGCCCGAGGCCTGGTTGCTGCTCGCCGCCGGAGTGCTGCTGCTCCTGGCGGTCTGGACCGGGTGGACGCTGGTCCGGCTGCGCCGGCTGGCGGCGCGGGTGGACCGGGCCTGGGCCACGCTGGACGCCCAGCTGCAGCGTCGTGCCGGCCTGGCCGAGGAGCTGGCCCGGCAGCACCCCGCCGCGCTCGGCGAGGGTGTCCGCGCCCGGCTGGCCGCCGGCGCCGCCGGGGCGCGTGCCGCCCGCGACACCGGGGACCGCGAACTGGCCGAGAACGCGCTGGGCCACGAGCTGCGGGAGCTGCCCGCGGACCTGCCCGGCGTCCCGGCCGCGCTGCGCACGGACCTGGCCGGCACCCAGACCCGGGTCGCGCTGGCCCGCCGCTTCTACAACGACGCCGTCCGCGACACGCGGGAGCTGCGCGGCCGCCGCTCGGCCCGCTGGGCGGGCCTGCACCGCCGGCGCCCGCTGCCGCGCTACTTCGACATCGACGACCGGCTGGGCGGCATCGGGGTCGGCGCCGACGTCGCCGGACGGCGCGCATCCTGACCGCCGTAAGGTTGCTCGCAACTCGACCGGGACAGCGAAGGCGGACCTCAGTGGCAGAGCACCTCGACCGGATGGACGGCGGGACCGGTACCGGTACCGACCGCGTCAAGCGCGGCATGGCCGAGCAGCTCAAGGGCGGCGTCATCATGGACGTCGTCACCCCGGAGCAGGCCCGCATCGCCGAGGACGCCGGCGCCGTCGCCGTCATGGCGCTGGAGCGGGTGCCGGCCGACATCCGGGCCCAGGGCGGGATCGCGCGGATGAGCGACCCCGACATGGTCCAGGGCATCATCGACGCGGTCTCCATCCCCGTGATGGCCAAGGCCCGCATCGGCCACTTCGTCGAGGCGCAGGTGCTCCAGTCGCTCGGCGTCGACTACATCGACGAGTCCGAGGTGCTCACCCCCGCGGACGAGGCGCACCACATCGACAAGCACGCGTTCACCGTGCCGTTCGTCTGCGGCGCCACCGACCTCGGCGAGGCGCTGCGGCGGATCTCCGAGGGCGCGGCGATGATCCGCTCCAAGGGCGAGGCCGGCACCGGCAACGTCGTCGAGGCGACCCGCCACATGCGGGCGCTGCGCGCCGGCATCCGCCGGCTGGCGACCCTGGACGAGACCGAGCTGTTCGTCGCGGCCAAGGAGCTGCGGGCCCCGCACGACCTGGTCACCGAGGTGGCGCGGCTCGGCAAGCTGCCCGTCGTCCTCTTCACCGCCGGTGGCATCGCCACGCCCGCCGACGCGGCGATGATGATGCAGCTCGGGGCCGAGGGCGTGTTCGTCGGTTCGGGCATCTTCAAGTCCGGGGACCCGGCGCAGCGCGCGGCCGCCATCGTGCAGGCCACCACCTTCCACGACGACCCGGACGTGATCGCCAAGGTCTCGCGCGGGCTCGGCGAGCCGATGGTGGGGATCGACGTCGCGACGCTCCCGGAGAGCGAGCGGTACGCCACCCGCGGCTGGTGAGCGTGGACGTCCGGCGGCGCATCGGCGGGCTGGACGTCGCGCGCGGGCTCGCCGTCCTCGGCATGTTCGCCGCCCACATGCAGGTGGGCGGCGACCTGCACCCGGACCCGCAGACCTGGACGGCGGTGGTCGACGGGCGCTCGTCGATCCTCTTCGCCACCCTGGCCGGGATCTCGGTGGCGCTGCTCTCCGGGCGCGACCGGCCGCCGGAGGGTCCGGAGCTGAACCGCGTGCGGTTGCGGATCTTCGTCCGGGCGCTGTGGGTCCTCGCCATCGGGTGGGCGCTGGAGGAGCTGGGCACCTTCGTCGCGGTGATCCTGGGCGTGTACGGGGTGCTCTTCGTGCTCGTGCTGCCGTTCCTGCGCTGGCCGGTCCGCCGGTTGCTGGTCACCGCGGCGGTCGTCGCCGTCGCCGTCCCGCCGCTGCTCGTCGTCGCCGGCCAGGTGCTCACCACGCTGGAGGTGGCCGACTCGCTCGCCGCCTCCCTGCTGGTCACCGGCTACTACCCGGCGCTGCTCTGGATCGCCTTCGTGCTGGTCGGCCTGGCGGTGGGCCGGCTGGACCTGGCCTCTCCCGCGGTGCGCGCGCGGCTCGCCGCGGCCGGTGCGGCGGCCGCCGTGGTCGGCTACGGCCTGGGCTGGGCGAGCACCCGGCTGCTGGCCGGTGGGGTGCCCTCGCCGGGGCCCGAGGCCGGCTTCACCGCCCCGGGGGTCTTCGACACCGGCTGGCTGACCGGCGCGGAACCGCACAGCGGGACCACCTTCGAGGTCGTCGGCTCGACCGGCGTCGCCCTCCTCGTGGTGGCCGGGTGCCTGGTGGCCGCCGAGCGGCTGCCGCGGCTGACCTCCCCGGTGGCGGCCGTGGGGGCGCTGGCGCTCACCGTCTACGCCGCCCACCTCGTGGCGATCCGCGTCCTCATGGCCGTCATGCCCGGCCAGGTGCAGGGCGCGGTCCTGTGGCTGTGGTTCGCCGCCGCCGCGCTGGCCGGGGCCTGGGCGTGGCGGCGCACGATCGGCCGCGGCCCGCTGGAGTCGCTTGTCACCTGGACGTCGAGCCGGGCGGCCGGGCTCGCCCCGTCGGCGCCGGCTGTCTAGGCGACGCCGTAGCGTGGGCGGCCGTGTCCACCGGCCCCACCCGCCCCGTCGTCGGGGTGCTGGCCCTCCAGGGCGACGTCCGCGAGCACGTCGCCGCGCTGCAGGCGGGGGGCGCCGAGGCCCGGCAGGTGCGCCGCCCCGAGGAGCTGGCCGCCGTCGACGGGATCGTCCTCCCCGGCGGCGAGTCGACCACCATGGCGAAGCTGGCCGCCCGGTGGGGGCTGCTCGAGCCGCTCCGGGACGCCGTCCGCGCCGGGCTGCCCGCCTACGGCAGCTGCGCCGGGATGATCCTGCTCGCCGACCGGCTGCTGGACGCGCCGCCGGGCCAGGAGACCGTCGGCGGGCTGGACGTCACGGTGCGCCGGAACGCCTTCGGCCGCCAGGTCGACTCCTTCGAGACCCGGGTCGAGCTCGACGGCCTGGCCGGCGGGCCGCTGCACGCCGTCTTCATCCGCGCCCCGTGGGTCGAGGAGGCCGGGCCGGGGGTGCAGGTCCTCGGCCGGGTCGTCGGCGGACCGGCCGACGGTAGGATCGTCGCGGTCCGCCAGGGGGACGTGGTGGCCACCAGCTTCCACCCCGAGCTGACCGGGGACCGCCGGGTGCACGCGCTGTTCGTCGACATCGTGCGCCGTCACCTGGCCGACGCAGAGAGGGGAGAGCCGTGAGCGGCCACTCCAAGTGGGCGACGACCAAGCACAAGAAGGCCGGGATCGACGCCAAGCGCGGCAAGCTCTTCGCCAAGCTGATCAAGAACATCGAGGTGGCGGCCCGCACCGGCGGCGGTGACCCCGCCGGCAACCCGACGCTCTACGACGCCATCCAGAAGGCCAAGAAGAGCTCGGTGCCCAACGACAACATCGACCGCGCGGTCAAGCGCGGCGCGGGCCTCGAGGCCGGCGGCGTCGACTACCAGGGCATCACCTACGAGGGCTACGCCAGCGGCGGCGTCGCGGTGCTCATCGAGTGCCTCACCGACAACAAGAACCGCTCGGCGATGGAGGTCCGCACCGCCATGACCCGCAACGGCGGGTCGATGGCCGACCCCGGCTCGGTCTCCTACCTCTTCTCCCGCAAGGGCGTCGTCGTGGTGCCCAAGTCCGGTGACGTCGACGAGGACAGCGTGCTCATGGCGGTGCTGGACGCCGGCGCCGAGGAGGTGCGCGACCTCGGCGACACCCTCGAGGTGCTCTGCGAGCCCACCGACCTCGTCGCCGTGCGCACCGCGTTGCAGGACGCCGGCATCGACTACGACTCCGCCGAGGCCGGCTTCCAGCCCAGCGTCCAGGTGCCGCTCGACGCCGAGGGCGCGGCCAAGGTCTTCCGCCTGATCGACGCGCTCGAGGACTGCGACGACGTGCAGAACGTCTACGCCAACTACGACGTGTCCGACGAGGTCATGGAGCAGGTGGCGGCCGACGCCTAGAAGGACCCCCGTCCTCCTCACCCCTCGCTGCGCTCGGGGCGCGCCTCTGGACGGGGGCCGTTCCAGTACGTCACCGGGCGTGTTGGCGGGGTCCGGTCGGGGAGCGGGGTTAGCCTCGGTCGAACACCAGTTCGGCTGACGGGAGCGTGACCATGCGGGTGCTCGGCATCGACCCGGGCCTCACCCGGTGCGGGTGGGGGGTGGTCGACGGGCGCCCCGGCGCGCGGCCGACGGCGGTCGGCGTCGGCGTGGTGCGCACGCTGGCGGAGCTGGACCTGGAGCTGCGGCTGCTGGAGCTGCACACCGCGGTCGCCGCGCTGCTGCGCGAGCACCGCCCCGACGTGGTCGCGATCGAGCGGGTGTTCACCCAGAACAACAAGGGCACCGCCACGGGCACCGCGCAGGCGGCCGGGGTGGCCGCGCTGGCCGCGGCCCAGGCCGACCGGCCGGTCGCCTGGCACACGCCCAGCGAGGTCAAGGCGGCCATCTCCGGCAACGGCCGCGCGGACAAGGAGCAGGTCACCCTCATGGTCACCCGGGTCCTCGGGCTCGCCGCCGCCCCCAAGCCGGCCGACGCCGCCGACGCCCTCGCCCTCGCGGTCTGCCACGCCTGGCGCGGGCCGGCGCAGCAGCGGCTGCGCACGGCGGCGATCGCCGGCGGGATCGGCGCGCCGGTGCGCAGCACCACGCTGCCGCGGTGGACGGGGGTGGCGGCCCGATGATCGCCAGCGTCAGCGGGCGGGTCGCCGCGGTCTCCCCGGACGGCGCCGTCGTCGAGGTGGGCGGCATCGGCCTCGCGGTGCAGTGCACCCCGGGCACGATCGCCCGCCTGCAGGTGGGGGAGTCCGCCCGGCTGGCGACCACCCTCGTGGTGCGCGAGGACTCGCTCACCCTCTACGGCTTCGCCGACGACGACGAGCGCCAGCTGTTCGAGCTGCTGCAGACCGCCAACGGCGTCGGCCCGCGCCTGGCCCAGGCGGTGCTGGCCATCCACCCGCCGCGGGAGGTCCGCCGGGCCGTCTCGACGGCCGACGTCAAGGCGCTGATGCAGGTGCCCGGCATCGGCAAGAAGGGCGCCGAGCGGCTGATCCTCGAGCTGCGCGACCGGCTGGGCTCCACCACCACCGACACCTCCCTCGACGTGCCCGCGCCCGCGGGGCTGCCGTCGGTGACGCCGGTGGCGCCCTGGCGCGACCAGCTCACCAGCGCGCTGGTCGGCCTCGGCTGGAGCGGCAAGGAGGCCGAGACCGCGGTCGGCCAGCTCGCCCCCGTGGCCGACGAGCAGATCGCCGCGACCGGCAGCGTGGAGGTCGCGGTGCTGCTCCGGCGCGCTCTCCAGCTGCTGGGCAGGTCGTGAGCGCCCCGTTCGACCGGTCCCTGACCGGTGACCTGGCCGCCGACGTGACGCCGGAGTGGCCGGTGTCGCCGCAGGCCGGCGACGAGGAGCGGGTCGTCGAGTCGGCGCTGCGGCCGCACTCGCTGGACGACTTCATCGGCCAGCCCAAGGTGGCCCGCCAGCTCGCCCTGGTCCTCGAGGGCGCCAAGCGGCGCGGCCGCACCCCCGACCACGTGCTCCTGTCGGGGCCGCCCGGGCTCGGCAAGACCAGCCTCGCGCTGATCATCGGCTCCGAGCTCGGCACCTCGGTGAAGATCACCAGCGGCCCGGCGATCGAGCGCTCCGGCGACCTCGCGGCGATGCTCTCGAACCTCGCGCCCGGTGACGTCCTGTTCATCGACGAGATCCACCGCATCGCCCGGCCCGCCGAGGAGCTGCTCTACATGGCGATGGAGGACTTCCGCGTCGACGTCGTGGTGGGCAAGGGGCCCGGGGCGACGGCGATCCCCCTGGAGATCAACCCGTTCACCCTCGTCGGGGCCACCACCCGTGCCGGGCTGCTGACCGGCCCGCTCCGCGACCGGTTCGGCTTCGTCGGGCAGATGGAGTTCTACGAGCCGGCCGAGCTGCAGCGGGTGCTCGCCCGCAGCGCCGCCCTGCTCGGCGTGGAGCTCACCGACGAGGGGTCGGCCGAGATCGCCGGACGGTCCCGCGGCACCCCGCGCATCGCCAACCGGCTGCTGCGCCGGGTCCGCGACTACGCCGAGGTGGAGGCCGACGGCCGCGTCACGCGCCAGGTCGCCGAGGCCGCGCTGGCGCTCTACGACGTCGACCACCTGGGGCTGGACCGCCTCGACCGCGCCGTCCTCGAGGCGCTCGTGGGCAAGTTCGGCGGCGGGCCGGTCGGCGTCGCCACCCTCGCCGTGGCCGTGGGCGAGGAGCCGCACACCGTCGAGGAGGTGTGCGAGCCGTTCCTCGTGCGCGCCGGGCTGCTGGCGCGCACCCCGCGCGGGCGGGTCGCGACCGAGGCCGCCTGGGAGCACCTGGGGCGGCCGGTGCCGCGCGGCGGGGTCCCCCTCGGCCGGGTCACAGCAGACCCACAGGTACCGGGGTCGTCGTCAGACACCCTCTTCGACGCCTAGACTCCGGAGCGCTGGCGCGCAACTCGCAGGCCGGGCCGTGCGCGTCCCGCCTGGTCGCCGCGCGCACGGCACCCGATGCACCCGAGCGGTCCCGTCCCGGACCGCACCACCGCGAGGCCTGTCGCGGAAGAGAGGCACACCTGTCGTGGAGTACTTCCCGCTGATCATGCTGGCCCTGCTGGCCGTCGTGCTGTTCGTGCTGCCGGCCCGGCAGCGCAAGCGCATGCAGGAGCAGCACGCCGCGCTGCAGGCCTCCCTCGAGATCGGCACCCCGGTGATGACCACCAGCGGCATGCACGGCACCGTGGCCGCGCTGGGTGACACGACGCTGGACCTGGAGATCGCCCCCGGCGTGGTGGTCACCTTCGCCCGGCAGGCGATCCTCGAGGTGCGCCGCCCGGCCGGTGCCGCGCCGTCCGACGGGGGCAGCGCGCGCCCCGCCGACGGCACCGTCTGACCCGGAGGAGCTCCGTGGCCAACCGCACGCTCCCGGCGGGGCGATACTTCGCCGCGTTCGTGCTCATCGTCGCCGTGCTGTACGGGCTGGTGTTCTTCACCGGCGACACCCGCACCCCTCAGCTCGGTCTCGACCTGCGCGGCGGCACCACGGTCACCCTGACCGCCCAGACCCCCGGCGGCCAGGCGCCGGCCCCGGAGGACCTGGAGCTGGCCCGCCAGATCATCGAGCAGCGCGTCAACGGCCTCGGCGTCGCCGAGGCCGAGGTGGTCACCGAGGGCGACAGCAACATCGTCATCTCCGTCCCCGGGGACGACGGCGAGCAGGCCCGCCAGCTCGGCGCGACCGCGCAGCTGCGGTTCCGGCCGGTGGTCCAGGGCCCGGCGCCGGCGGTCCCGGCGGAGGAGGACCCGGCCGCCGAGGACCCCGCCGCAGAGGACCCGGCCGCCGAGGCCCCGGCCGCCGAGGGGGCCGACGGCGCCGTGGCCGAGCCGGCCCTGCCCGACCCCGACGCACCCCCGGTCACGCAGGAGGAGGCGGCGGCCGAGTTCGCCACCCTCACCTGCGAGGCGGACAACATCACCGGCGACACCGCGCGGCCCGAGGACTTCGTGGCCGCCTGCAGCGAGGACGGCACCGCCAAGTACCTGCTCGGCCCCACGATCATCGAGGGCACCGAGATCGACGACGCCAACGCCGGCACCGAGCCCTCGGACGGCAGCTGGGTCGTGCTGCTGGACTTCCAGTCCGACGGCCTGTCCACGTGGGCCGCCTACACCACCGCCAACGTCGGCTCGCCCGTCGCCTTCACGCTGGACGGGCGGGTCATCTCGGCGCCCACCATCAACAGCGCGATCACGACGAACCCGACGACGATCACCGGTCAGTTCGACCAGGAGTCGGCCACGGAGCTGGCCAACCAGCTGCGCTACGGCGCCCTGCCGCTGACCTTCACCCAGGCCACGGCGCAGTCGATCTCCACCGAGCTCGGCGAGGAGCAGCTCCAGGCCGGGCTGATCGCCGGCGCCATCGGCATCGCCCTGGTGTTCGTGTACGCCCTGCTCTACTACCGGCTGCTCGGCCTGGTGATGATCGCCAGCCTCGTGCTCTCGGCGGTCGTGGTCTACGCCTGCCTGATCCTGCTGGGCCGGGAGATCGGGTTCACCCTGAGCCTCGCCGGCATCGCCGGGTTCATCGTGTCGATCGGCATCACCGCCGACTCCTTCGTCGTCTACTTCGAGCGGCTCAAGGACGAGATCCGGGAGGGCCGGTCGCTGCGCTCCGCCGTCCCGCGGGCCTGGGTGCGCGCACGGCGCACGATCCTGTCGGCGGACGCGGTCAGCTTCCTGGCCGCGGCGATCCTGTACGTCCTGGCGATCGGCGACGTGAAGGGCTTCGCCTTCACCCTCGGCATGTCCACCGTCCTGGACCTGGTCGTCGTCTTCCTCTTCACCCACCCGCTGATGGCCGTGCTGTCGCGGTTCAAGGGCTTCGGCCGGAACCGCTTCTCCGGGCTGGGCCGGGTGGAGCACACCCGCCGGCCCGGGGCGCAGGCGCCGTCCGGGGAACTCGTCGGGGCCGCCGCGGGCGGCCGCCAGGACAGGAGCACCTCATGACCCGCCCCACGGACCCGGCGGAGCCGACGCCCGCGGATCAGCCGGTGGGCACCGGCGAGGAGGCGCTCGCCGACGCGGGCCTGCCGCAGGACCCGGCCGGTGACGAGACCGCCCCGCCCTCGGCGCCCCGGGCCGGTCGCGGGGGCCTGGCGCACCGGCTCTACAACGGGGAGGCGGGGCTCGACGTCGTCGGCCGGAGCCGGCTGATCTACAAGATCACCGCGATCGTGGTGCTGCTCTGCGTCGTCACGATCGTCTTCCGGGGCTTCAACTTCGGCATCGACTTCGAGGGCGGGAACAGCTTCCGGCTGCCCGGGTCCCAGGAGCAGCTGGCCGACGCGCGGGCCGCGGCCGAGGACGCCGGCGCCCAGGTGGCGACGGCGCAGATCGTCGGCGGGGACACCCTGCTCATCCGCACCGAGCAGCTCGACAACGAGGCCGAGCGGGCCGTGGTGGAGAGCCTGGCCGACGCGGTCGGCATCGAGCCCGCGCAGGTGAGCCCGGAGTCGGTCAGCGCCGACTGGGGACAGGACATCACCGACCAGGCGCTCGTCGCGCTCGCGGTGTTCCTCGTGGCGGTCGTGCTCTTCCTGGCCGTGCGGTTCCAGCCGAAGATGGCGGTGGGCGCCATGGCCGCGCTCGCGCACGACATCGTGATCACCGCCGGCGTGTACTCGCTGATCGGTTTCGAGGTGACCCCGTCGACGGTGATCGGCTTCCTCACCATCCTCGGGTTCTCCCTCTACGACACCGTGGTGGTGTTCGACAAGGTCGACGAGAACACCCGCGACCTGGGGACCAGCGCGCGGATGACCTGGGGCGAGGCGGCCAACCTCGCCGTCAACCAGACGTTGATGCGGTCGATCAACACGTCGGTCATCGCGCTGCTCCCGGTCGCCGGCCTGCTCTTCGTGGGCGCCGGGCTGCTGGGCGTCGGCACCCTCAAGGACCTGGCGCTCGTGCTCTTCGTGGGCCTCGCGGCCGGCACGTACTCCTCGATCGTCCTCGCGACGCCGATCGTCGCCGACCTCAAGGAGCGGGAGCCCGAGGTGCAGGCGCTGCGCCGGCGGGTGCTGGCCCGGCGCTCCTCGGCGGCCCGCACCGGCGGTGCCGCCGCGCCGAGCGGGCCGGTGGCGAGCGCCCGGCGGCGCCGGCCCTCCGGCGGGGTGGCCGTGGCCGACCTGCCCCGGAGCGTGCCCGCGGACGTCGTGGTGGAGTCGCCGGCGTCGGTGCGCCCGGACGGGCCGCGGGGCGCCTCGGCTGCGCCGCGGCCGGGTGCCCGGCCGCAGCGCCCGGGCACCGGCCGCCCGTCGGGCAAGCGCCGCCGGTGAGCGCGGCGGCCGCGGAGCTCCCGCTCGACCAGCTCATCGCCTCGCTCACCGTCGACGTCCCCGACCACCCCGAACCGGGGATCGTTTTCCGGGACCTCACCCCGGTCTTCGCCGACGGCGCCGCCTTCCGGCGGATGGTCGCCGGGCTGGCCACCCCGGGGGCGTCGGACCCGCGGACGGCGGCGCTGGCCGCCCGCGGCGCCGGCGATCGGCCGTTCGACGTCGTCGCCGGGGTGGAGGCGCGCGGGTTCCTGCTCGCCGCGGCCGTCGCGCTGGACGCCGGCGTCGGTGTGGTGCCGGTGCGCAAGGCGGGCAAGCTGCCGCGTGAGCGGGTCTCGGCCGACTACACGCTGGAGTACGGCACCGCGACGCTGGAGCTGCACGCGGACTCCGTCCGGCCCGGCCAGCGGGTGCTGCTCGTCGACGACGTGCTCGCCACCGGCGGCACGCTCGGGGCGGCCGTCGCGCTGGTGGAGCAGCTCGGCGGCGTGGTCGCCGGCATCTCGGTGGTCGTCGAGCTCGCCGCGCTCGGTGGCCGCCAGCTGCTGGCACCCCACACCGTGCACGCCCTCTGGGCCACCTGACGGGGGGAGATCACGCCCGCGGGCACGGCGGGGCCTGGCGCGCTCCCGCTAGCATGGTGAGGGTCCCCCCTCTGCCAGCCGCAGGAGTCGCCGTGGCCTCCGACGTAGCCGCCGACGCGGCTGCCGCGCGGGCCGAAGCAGCCGCCGGCGGGGCCGTCGCCGATGCCGTGACCGAACCGCCCGTGCGCAGCCCGCTGCCCGAGCGGCCGGCGGTCCGCCGTCCCGACGACGTCGGCCCCGAGCCCGACGCCGAGCCGGGCATCCCGCGCCGGCGCGTCCGCGACCGGCTCGCCCGCCGGATCGTCGCCGGCCAGCGCAGCGGTCTGGTCCGCCCGGTCCTGGAGCCGCTGGCCGCCCTGCACCGGCAGAGCCACCCGAAGGCCGACCTGGCGCTGCTGCAGCGGGCCTACGACGTCGCCGAGACGGCGCACAGCAGCCAGAAGCGCAAGAGCGGCGACCCGTACATCACCCACCCGCTCGCCGTCGCCACCATCCTCGCCGGCCTGGGCATGGACACGACGACGCTGATCGCGGCCCTGCTGCACGACACGGTCGAGGACACCGGCGTCACCCTGGAGACCATCACCACCGACTTCGGGTCGGAGGTCGCCCACCTCGTCGACGGCGTCACGAAGATCGACAAGGTCAAGCTGGGCGACGCCGCCCAGGCCGAGACGATCCGCAAGATGATCGTCGCGATGTCCCGCGACCCGCGGGTGCTGGTCATCAAGCTCGCCGACCGGCTGCACAACATGCGCACGCTGCGCTTCCTCCCGCCGGAGAAGCAGGAGAAGAAGGCGCGCGAGACGCTGGAGATCCTCGCCCCGCTGGCCCACCGGCTGGGCATGAACACGATCAAGTGGGAGCTGGAGGACCTCGCGTTCGCCACGCTCTACCCCAAGCGCTACGACGAGATCGTGCGGCTGGTGGCCGAGCGGGCGCCGTCGCGGGACACCTACCTCGCCGAGGTCACCGCGTCGGTGACCGAGCAGCTTCGGGCGGCGAAGATCGAGGCCGTCGTCACGGGGCGGCCCAAGCACTACTACTCGATCTACCAGAAGATGATCGTCCGCGGCCGGGACTTCACCGACATCTGGGACCTCGTCGGCATCCGCATCCTGGTCGACTCGGTGCGCGACTGCTACGCGGCGCTGGGCATCATGCACGCCCACTGGCAGCCGGTGCCCGGCCGCTTCAAGGACTTCGTGGCCATGCCGAAGTTCAACATGTACCAGTCGCTGCACACGACGGTCATCGGGCCGCAGGGCAAGCCGGTCGAGCTGCAGATCCGCACCCACGACATGCACCGGACCGCCGAGTACGGCATCGCGGCGCACTGGAAGTACAAGGAGAAGGCCCGCGCCGGCGGCAAGCCCGCGGCGGGGGAGAGCGGTGCGCCGCCCAAGGCGGGCTCGGCCGACGACATGCTGTGGCTCCGCCAGCTGCTGGACTGGCAGCGCGAGGCCCAGGAGCCCGGCGAGTTCCTCGAGACCCTGCGCTACGACCTCGGGCCGCAGGAGGTGTTCGTCTTCACGCCCAAGGGCGACGTGATGAGCCTCCCCGGGGGTGCCACGCCGGTGGACTTCGCGTTCGCGGTGCACACCGAGGTCGGCTACCGGACCATCGGCGCGCGGGTGAACGGCTCGCTGGTCTCGCTGGACAGCAAGCTCAACAACGGCGACGTCGTGGAGATCTTCACCTCCAAGTCGCCCACCGCCGGCCCCTCGAAGGACTGGCTGACCTTCGTCGGCTCCTCCCGCGCGCGGACGAAGATCCGCCAGTGGTTCACCAAGGAGCGCCGCGAGGACGCGGTCGACGCCGGCAAGGAGGCGCTGACCCGCGCGATGCGCAAGGCGGGCCTGCCGCTGCAGCGGCTGCTCGGGGGCGAGGCGCTCTCGACGCTGGCCAAGGACCTGCGGTTCGCCGACGTCACCGCCCTGTACGCCGCGGTGGGGGAGAACCAGCTGTCGGCCGCCTCGGTGGTCGAGAAGCTCATCGCCGCCCTGGGTGGCAGCGAGGGCGCGGCGGAGGACATCGCCGAGACCGCGATCCCGACCCGCCGCCCGGTGGCGCGGCGCCCGGCGCGGGGCGACCCGGGGATCATCGTCCACGGCATGACCGACGTCTGGGCCAAGCTCGCCAAGTGCTGCACCCCGGTGCCCGGCGACGACGTGCTCGGCTTCGTGACCCGCGGCGGGGGCGTCAGCGTGCACCGGACCGACTGCACCAACGCCGGCGACCTGCGCAGCAAGCCTGAACGTCTGGTCGAGGTCGAGTGGGCCTCGTCGCCGGGGTCGGTCTTCCTGGTGGCCATCCAGGTGGAGGCCCTCGACCGGCACCGCCTGCTCTCCGACGTCACCAAGGCGCTGGCCGACGAGCGGGTGAACATCCTGTCGGCGTCGGTGCAGACCAGCCGCGACCGCGTGGCGATCAGCCGGTTCACCTTCGAGCTCGCCGACCCGGCCCACCTGGGCGCGGTGCTGCAGACGGTGCGCAACGTCGACGGCGTCTTCGACGTCGAGCGCGTGACGGCCTGAGCCGGCGCGACGCCGCGTCGCCGGACCGCGTTGCCCCTCCGTGATCAGGTCACCTGATCGCGAGGGGTCCTGGCTCACCTCTGACGGTGAGCCAGGACCCCTGCAGGTGAGCCAGGAGGTCCGCCGTCAACCGACGACGGATGCGTCCTCGATGGTGACCGGGATGTTCGGGGCGCCGTCGCCGGGCCCCTCCGCGCCCTGGACCCCGCCGGCGGCGACCGCGTCCAGCACGCCCAGGCCGGCCTCGTCGACCGTGCCGACCACCGTGTACTCCGGGGGCAGCTCGGTGTCGACGAAGGTCAGGAAGAACTGGCCGCCGGTGCTGTTCGGCGCCGCGGTCTTGGCCATGGCCACGGTCCCGCGGGGGTAGGTCGTGTCCGGCGTGACCTCCTCGGCGTACTTGTAGCTGGGCCCGCCGGAGCCGGTGCCGGTCGGGTCGCCGCACTGCAGCACGCCGAAGGTCTCGGCATCGACCAGCCGGTGGCAGGGCGTGCCGTCGTAGAAGCCCTGCTCGGTGAGGTAGACGAAGCTGGCCGCGGCGCAGGGGGCCTGCGCCCGGTCCAGCGTGAGGGTGACGTCGCCCTGGTTCGTGCTCATGAGGACGGTGGCGGTGCCCTGGGTGGGGGTGGCCTCCGGGTTCGGCGGGGTGCCCACGTCGGTCAGGTTGGTGTTCCCGGACTCGTCGGGCAGGTACTCGCAGGTCACCGTGCCGTCCGCGTTGGTGGTGCGCGCCGCCGACGAGGTGGCCGCGGGCGTCGTCGGCTCGGCCGCCAGGTCGTCGGTCGGGTCGTCCCCGCCGAACACGCCCGTGACGAGCAGGGCGACCCCGGCGACCACGACGACGGCGAGCGCGGCGAGCAGCAGCCCGAGGTTGCGGCGGCGCTTCTTCGCCTGCTCGGCACGGCGCTCCAGCTGGCGCTGCAGGTGACGCTGCGCGGCTTCCCGGCGCTGCTTGTTCGTGGGCACGGGGGCGGACTCCTCGGGCGGACGGGGCTCGGTCGGCGGCCGCGGCGGCGGGCGGCGGCGCTGGTCGGGGAGGGAGTCTAGGTGGCGGGACTGGGCGTTCCCTGGCAGCGCCGGAAGCCCGTGCGCCCCCGCGTAACCTGCACGGGTGCTCATCCGCTCGTTCCCCGCCGGCGCGTTCGGCACCAACTGCTACGCCGTGGCGTCCGGACCGGGCCAGGAGTGCGTCGTCGTCGACCCGGGCATGGACGCCGTCGAGCCCCTCGCCCGGATGCTCGCCGAGGACGGCCTCAAGCCCGTCGCCGTCGTGCTCACCCACGGCCACCTGGACCACACCTTCTCGGTGCTGCCGGTGTGCGACGGCTACGACATCCCCGCCTACCTGCACCCCCGGGACTCCGGGATGCTCTCGGACCCGGCCCGGTGGCACGGACCCCAGCTGGCCCCGCTGATCACCGGCGTCCGGCTGCCCGACCCCGCCGACGTGCTGCCGCTGGACGACGGCGCGGTGCTCTCGCTCGCCGGCGTCGACCTCACCGTGCGGCACGCGCCCGGGCACACCCAGGGCTCGGTGGTCTTCGAGCTCGACCTCGGCGAGGCGCCCGGCCTGCTCGCCGGTGACGTCCTCTTCGCCGGCTCCGTGGGCCGGGTGGACCTGCCCGGCGGCTCGTGGGACGCGATGCTCTCGTCGCTGCGCGACGTCGTCCTGCCGCTGGACGACCAGACGGTCGTGCTGCCGGGGCACGGTCCGGCGACGACGATCGGCCGCGAGCGGGCGACCAACCCCTACCTGGCCGAGGCGGCCGCCGCGCCGAAGGGCCGGGGGCTGTGACCGGCCTGACCGCCCCGAAGGGCACCTTCGACACCCTCCCGCCGGACTCCGCCCGATTCCTGGCCGTCCGCGACACGCTGACCGCACCCCTGCGGCGGGCCGGCTACGGCTACGTCGAGACCCCGGTGTTCGAGGAGACCGCCGTCTTCTCCCGCGGTGTCGGTGAGTCCACCGACGTCGTGACGAAGGAGATGTACACGTTCACCGACCGCGGCGGGCGCTCGCTGACCCTGCGCCCCGAGCTCACCGCCGGCTTGATGCGGGCCTTCATCGAGCACCGCCTGCACGGCGGGGCGCTGCCGGTGAAGCTCTGGACCGTCGGCACGGCGTTCCGCTACGAGCGGCCGCAGGCGGGCCGGTACCGCCACTTCACCCAGGTGGACATGGAGGCGCTCGGCGTCGACGACCCGGCGCTGGACGCCGAGGTGGTGGCGCTGGGGGTGCAGGGGTTCCGCGATCTCGGGCTGACCGACTTCGAGCTGCTGCTCACCTCGCTGGGCGACGCCACCTGCCGGCCGCAGTACCGGGAGCTGCTGGTCGCCTACCTCGAGAAGCTCGACCTGGACGAGGAGACCCGCCGCCGGGCCGCCATCAACCCGCTGCGGGTGCTCGACGACAAGCGGCCCGAGGTGCAGGCCCAGCTCGACGACGCCCCGCTGATGGTCGACCACCTGTCGGACTCGACCAAGGCGCACTACGACGCCGTCCGCCAGCACCTGACCGACCTCGGCGTGACGTGGACCGAGGCGCCGAAGCTGGTGCGCGGCCTGGACTACTACACGAAGACGACGTTCGAGTTCGTGCACTCCGGGCTGGGCGCGCAGTCGGCGATCGGCGGCGGGGGGCGCTACGACGGGCTGTCCGCGGCGCTGGGCGGGCCCGACGTCTCCGGCATCGGCTACGCCGTCGGGGTGGACCGCACGCTGCTCGCCGTCCAGGCCGAGGGGCTGGACCTCGGCGCGGTCGCCGGGGTGCAGGCCTTCGTGGTCCCGCTGGGCGCCGAGGCCAAGCGGGTGGCGGTCCGCCTGGTGGGGCAGCTGCGGCAGGCCGGCGTCGCCGCCGACACCGTGTACGGCGACCGCGGGCTCAAGGGCGCGATGAAGGCCGCCGACCGCTCCGGCGCCACGCACGTCGTCGTCGTGGGGGAGCGGGACCTGGCCGACGGGGTCGGCCAGCTCAAGGACATGCGCACCGGCGAGCAGGTGGCCGTCCCCGTGGGCGAGCTGTTCGACCGGGTGCGTGCGAGTGTGGAGGAGTGAGCACTTCGATGGAGCAGCGACCGCTCGGGAAGACCGGGGCCGACGTCAGCGTGATCGGGCTGGGCACGTGGCAGCTCGGCGGTGACTGGGGCGACGTCGACGAGGACACCGCCGCCGAGGTGCTCGACGCCGCGCTGGACGCCGGCGTGACCCTGCTGGACACCGCCGACGTCTACGGCGACGGCCGTTCCGAGGAGCGGATCCGCAAGGCGCTCGCGCCGCGCGCCGACCGGCCGTTCGTGGCGACGAAGGCCGGCCGGCGCGCCGACCCCTTCGAGGCCGCGCAGTACACCCCGGAGAACCTGCGTGCCTGGGTCGACCGGTCGCGCCGCAACCTCGGCGTGGACACCCTGGACCTGGTGCAGCTGCACTGCCCGCCGACCGCCGTCTACTCCGACCAGCGGGTCTACGACACCCTCGACGGGTTCGTCGCGGACGGCTCGATCGCCGCCTACGGCGTCTCGGTGGAGACCGTGGCCGAGGGGCTGACCGCCCTGCAGCACGAGGGCGTGGCCACCATCCAGGTCATCCTCAACATCTTCCGGCGCAAGCCGCTGGAGGAGCTGCTGCCCGCCGCGGCCGCCGCCGGGGTGGGTGTGCTGGCCCGCGTGCCGCTGGCCAGCGGGCTGCTGACCGGCAAGTACGACGAGTCGACGACCTTCCCGGCCGACGACCACCGGAACTTCAACCGCAACGGCGAGGCCTTCGACGTCGGCGAGACCTTCGCCGGCGTGCCGTTCGACGTCGGCGTCGCCGCGGCCCGCGAGGTCGCCGAGATCGCCGGCGACGCGGTGCCCACCGCGGCGTTCGCGCTGCGCTGGGTCATCGACCAGCCCGGCGTCACCACCGTCATCCCGGGGGCGCGGAACGTCACCCAGGTCCGCGGCAACGTCGCGGCCGCCACGATGGCGCCGCTCTCGGACGCCCAGCTCGCCGACCTCGAGCGGGTGTACGACGAGCGCATCCGCGCCCACGTGCACGACCGCTGGTAACGCCCCCTCCTCTCTCGAAAGGCACCACCGTGCTCCGCACCCACGACGCCGGAACGCTGCGCGCGTCCGACGCCGGCACCACCGTCACCCTCGCCGGCTGGGTGGCCCGCCGCCGCGACCACGGCGGGGTGGTCTTCCTCGACCTGCGCGACGCCTCCGGGTACGTGCAGGTCGTCGTCCGCGAGGAGGAGGCCCACCACCTGCGCAACGAGTACTGCGTGCTCGTCACCGGTGAGGTGCGGCGCCGCCCCGAGGGCAACGAGAACCCCGAGCTGCCCACCGGCGACGTCGAGGTCGCCACCTCCGAGCTGCGGGTCCTCTCGTCGTCGGCGCCGCTGCCGTTCCCCATCGAGACCGACCAGGCGGCGTCCGACGACGTCCGCTACAGGTACCGCTACCTCGACCTCCGCCGGCAGGGTCCGGCGAAGGCGATCCGGCTGCGGTCGGAGGTCAGCCGGATCGCGCGCGGGGTGATGGCCGGGCACGGGTTCACCGAGGTGGAGACGCCGAACCTCACCCGCTCCACCCCCGAGGGTGCGCGGGACTTCCTCGTGCCCGTGCGCCTGCAGCAGGGGAAGTGGTACGCGCTGCCGCAGTCCCCGCAGCTGTTCAAGCAGCTGCTGATGATCGGCGGCCTGGAGCGGTACTACCAGATCGCCCGCTGCTTCCGGGACGAGGACTTCCGCGCGGACCGGCAGCCGGAGTTCACCCAGCTGGACTTCGAGATGAGCTTCGTCGAGCGCGACGACGTGCTGGCGGTCGCCGAGGACGTCGTGCGGGCGCTGTGGCGGGAGCTGGCCTCCTACGAGATCCCCGAGATCCCGCGGATGACCTACCGCGAGGCGATGGACCGGTTCGGCTCGGACAAGCCCGACCTCCGGTTCGGCATCGAGCTCACCGAGCTGACCTCCTACTTCGCCGGGACGCCGTTCCGGGTGTTCCAGGCGCCCTACGTCGGCGCGGTCGTCATGCCCGGCGGCGGATCGCAGCCGCGGCGGGCGTTCGACGCCTGGCAGGACTGGGCCAAGTCGCGCGGCGCCCGCGGGCTGGCCTACGTGACGATCGCCGAGGACGGCACCCTGGGCGGACCGGTCGCCAAGAACATCTCCGAGGAGGAACGGGCCGGGCTGGTCGAGGCCGTGGGGGCCGAGCCGGGGGACTGCGTGTTCTTCGCCGCCGGTGCCCGCCGCTCCTCGCAGGAGCTGCTCGGCGCGGCGCGCAACGAGATCGCCAGGCGGCTGGAGCTGATCGAGCCGGGCAGCTGGTCGTTCCTCTTCGTCGTCGACTTCCCGATGTTCGAGGAGACCGAGGACGGCGACTGGACCTTCATGCACCACCCGTTCACCTCGCCCACCCCCGAGTGGCGCGACCGGTTCGCCGAGGACAAGGGCGCGGCGCTGTCCGACGCCTACGACATGGTGATCAACGGCAACGAGGTGATGAGCGGCTCGGTCCGCATCCACGACGCCGAGCTGCAGGAGCGGGTGTTCGAGACCCTCGGCATGTCCCGCGAGGAGGCCCGGGAGCGGTTCGGCTTCTTCCTCGAGGCGTTCGCCTACGGCCCGCCGCCGCACGCGGGGGCGGCGCTGGGCTGGGACCGGCTCTCGGCGCTGCTGTCGGGGGTGGAGTCGATCCGCGAGGTGATCGCGTTCCCCAAGACCGGCGCCGGCTTCGACCCGCTCACCGGCGCGCCGACGCCGATCACCGAGGCGCAGCGCAAGGAGGCCGGCATCGACGCGAAGCCGGAGGAGCCGGCGCTCCCCGGCGAGCCGGGTGCGCCCGGCCCGTCCGACCCGACGAAGTAACCGTTCGCCCGGCCGGCCCGGCCGACGGGCCGGCACGGGTAGGTGACGCCGGGGTGGTCGCGCTCTGCCCACGGGGGGTGGGCAGACCGCGACTGCCCGGGTGGGTACCCGCCGGGGTGGTGGGTC
>NZ_SSXC01000181.1 GCF_021699055.1 Blastococcus sp. MG754426
GCTTCCTCGCGGCGCTTGTCCAGGGCGTCGGCGTCCAGCCGGGCCAGGGCGCGGCGCACCCGGGCGCGCAGCTGGGGCACGGTCAGCCGCCCGGCGTGGGGCAGGACGCGGCGCTCGACCTCGGCAACCACCTCGGGCCGGGCGGTGGACAGCAGGTCGACCAGGGCGCGCATCCTGCGCACGTCGATGCGCCCGGCGAACAGGGCGTCCCAGGTGCCGGGAAGCAGGGTGGTGAGCAGGATCGACTCGACGGCGAGGGCCTCGGCCTCGGCTTCGGAGCAGCTGCGGATCAGCGCCAGCTCGGTCACGAAGGTCTGGCTGACCTGGGCCAGCACCGTCGAGCGGCGCAGCCGGCTGTCGCGGCCCGGGCCACCCAGCGGGCCGAAGTCGCGGTCGCGTTCGATCGAGCGGCGGCGGGCGAGCGCGGCGATGGCCTCGGCGCGCTGGGCGGCGTGCCGGGCCTCGCGGGCGTCGGCGGCCCAGATGTCGGCGACCAGTTCCAG
>NZ_SSXC01000182.1 GCF_021699055.1 Blastococcus sp. MG754426
GGCGAAGGAGGTGGCGCAACCGGCACTGATCGCGTCATAGTCACCACACCGCTGACCAACACGGTGAGGACTACATCCACCACTCAGCGGGACGTCACCTGGTGGGCCGCTCTAGCTGTAGTGCCCCGCGAGGTTGTTGACGGGGATGCGGCTGATCGGAGGGCGTCCGCCGAGTGCGGTGTGGGCTCGGTGATGGTTGTAGGTGTGCAGCCAGCCGGGCAAGGCCTCGGCGCGGTGTTGGCTGGAGTCGAAGGGCTGGGCGTAGGCCCATTCGGTGAGCAGGGTGCGGTTGAGCCGCTCGACCTTGAAGCGCCCCAGGTTCTGTGCCGCCTCCTTGTGAGTCACGGAGGATGGCCGTCATGCCGAAGAAGATCGATCCGGCGCTGAGGGAGCGCGCGGTGCGGCTGGTGCGTGAGCACCGGGGCGAGTACTCCTCGACCACGGCCGCGGCGGTGGCGGTGGCCCGCCAGCTGGGGGTGGCCCGGGAGTCGGTG
>NZ_SSXC01000183.1 GCF_021699055.1 Blastococcus sp. MG754426
CCGTCGGGGTCCAGCCGGGCCAGGTGGTGGCGCACGACCTGGCGCAGTTCGGCGTGCGGCCGGGTCGCGGCCACCTGCGCGAGCGCCTCGTCCACCCCGGCCAGGTCGACGTCCTGGGCCGCGGCGGCGGCCAGGCTGCTCGGGGTGGCCACCGCGGCGATCACCACCGCCGCCTCGGCGGTGACCGCCCCGGCGGCGAACGCGGCGGCCACCGCAGGCAGCTCCGCCAGTGCCCGGCCCGAGCGCATCAGCCGCGACGCCGCGCCGGCCGAGAGCAGCGCGTGCCCGCGCAGCCAGGAGGCCATCGAGGCCTTGCCGTCGTGCTCGGCGGCCTGGGTGAGCTCGCACTCCCGCACCCGCCGCGCCACCTGCGCGGCCAGCCGGTTCGACGCGGTGAGCAACGCCCCCAGCTGCTCGATCAGCTGCGACCCGAACCGGCCGGCCAGCTCCTCACCGGCCAGGTCGTCCAGC
>NZ_SSXC01000184.1 GCF_021699055.1 Blastococcus sp. MG754426
GGACGCGCCGGAGCTGCCCTGCAGCGGCAGCACGACCTCCACCGGCTGGGCCAGCGCCGTGCGGGCCGGCGGGGTGGCGACCAGCACCGCCGAGAGCGCGGTGAACTCGTCGAGCCGGACGGTGGCGGTGAGCGTCCAGGTGCCGGCGCCCGGGATGGACATGCCGTCGCCGACGTAGTGCCCCGGCCCCGCGGGCTCCAGGGCGACGTCGAGGGGCCCGATCTGCTGGCTGCGCTCGGTGAGCGTCAGCCGGATCTCGGCCGGCTGGGTCAGCCGCCCGGCGTCGTCGAAGAGGTAGACGTGCAGCGCGTTCTCGCCGGGGCGCGCCGGCTCCACCGTCAGCTGGACGCTGCCGGTGGACGCGCCGGAGCTGCCCTGCAGCGGCAGCACGACCTCCACCGGCTGGGCCAGCGCCGTGCGGGCCGGCGGGGTGGCGACCAGCACCGCCGAGAGCGC
>NZ_SSXC01000185.1 GCF_021699055.1 Blastococcus sp. MG754426
GAGCCCGACCCCACCGAGGGCCGGTCGTTCACCCTGGTCAAGCACGCCGACGGCAGCGTCAGCGGCCGGTTCGAGCTCGACGCCGTGGGCGGGGAGAAGGTCCGGGCCGCGGTCGAGTCGATCGTGCAGGCCTCCCGGCCCGCCGGTGACACCCGCACCCGCGCCCAGCAGCAGGCCGACGCCCTCGTCCAGCTCTGCGACAACCAGCTCGCCGCCGGCACCCTGCCGGTGCTGCGCACCCAGAAGCCGCACGTGGTGGTCCGTGTCGACCTGGAGGACCTGGTCGACCCCGCCGCCGGGCGCGGGGCGGCAACCCTGGGCTTCGGGGCGATCATCTCCGCCGCGCGTGCCCGCTGGCTGGCCTGCGACGGCGGCATCACCCGCATCGTGCTGGGCCCCGAGGGTCAGCCCCTGGACGTGGGCCGCACCCCGGCCCCTCCGCAG
>NZ_SSXC01000186.1 GCF_021699055.1 Blastococcus sp. MG754426
TCAATCCGCTCCCACTGAGCGTCGGTCAGCACTCGATCGCGAGACATATCCGCAGCAAATCAGCCCCACCACGCTCAACTTAGGAGACACGCCCTAGCTAGCAGCACGTGGCCGTGGTTGGTCAGGAACGTCCAGGACCGACGGCGGTCCTCAGGCATGTGTTCCCCCTTCGCCGTGGTCCCTCGACGTCGATAGCTGAAGTGTGCTTCACTCGTGTGCAGGAGGGGAGTATCCCCAGCGACGCTTCTGCCGTCAGTACGGTCCCGCCGGAGGGACTCGGCGTAGCGGGCGCCCGGCGACCGCGCCGAGGTGCCGGGAGAGACCTCAGGTCAGCAGTACCGACCGAGGCAGGAGTCTCCGCATGGATGTCCCGTTGTGGTTGTGGTTGGCCGTGCTCGGCGGCATCGTCGCCATGCTCGCCGTGGACCTGTTCGCG
>NZ_SSXC01000187.1 GCF_021699055.1 Blastococcus sp. MG754426
GGTCAGAAGGGTGGTGGGTCGTCGTCGGGGTCGGGTGTCCGGTCGGCCGGGTCCGGTGGTGGTTGGGGTGGTGTGGTGAGGACGCGGTAGCCCGGTGGGCGGGTGGTGCGGGTGACCCCGGTGGGGGTGGTGACGGTGAGCACCCCGTCGTCGCTGATCGTGTGGGTCCAGCCGGGGGCGAAGGTCTTGAGCCGGTGATGCCGCCGGCACAGGCAGCACAGGTTCTCGCACGCGGTGGCCCCGCCCTGGCTGTGGGCGATGACGTGGTCCAGGTCGGCCCAGCCGGCGGGCACGCCGCAGCCGGGGTGGCGGCAGGTGCGGTCGCGCAGCCGCAGGAAGCGCTGCTGGCCGGTGGAGGGCCGGTAGCCGTCTGCTGCCGCCGGCGGCCCCAGCAGCGGGCAGGCACAGGACTGCTCGGGGTGGGCG
>NZ_SSXC01000188.1 GCF_021699055.1 Blastococcus sp. MG754426
CCGGTGACCCTGCTCGGCGAGACCGCCGAGGACGTGGCGGAGGCCCAGCGGGAGCTGGTCCGGGTCGGCATCGACCGGCCGGCCGCGATGGCCACCGGCCCGGTCGGGACCTCGTCGAGGCGCTCGAGCACCTCGTGGATCGGGATGTGCAGCGAACCGGCGACGTGCCGCTCGGCGCGCTCCTGGTTGCGCCGCACGTCGAGCACGACGGGGCTGCGGCCGGCGGTGAACTCGGCGGCGAGGTCGGCGAAGGTGGCGGTGCGGTAGGCCCGCAGCGGCCCGCCGCCGGACCAGTCCTCGACCGTGCCGGTGGCCATCGCGGCCGGCCGGTCGATGCCGACCCGGACCAGCTCCCGCTGGGCCTCCGCCACGTCCTCGGCGGTCTCGCCGAGCAGGGTCACCGG
>NZ_SSXC01000189.1 GCF_021699055.1 Blastococcus sp. MG754426
CGACCGCCGGCCCGCCGCACCGGCGCCGATGCCCGGGACCTCCAGCCGCCGGGTGCGGAACGGGTCGGCCGGGGCGACCGCGGCCTGCTCCCGGGCGGGGGCGGCGTCGGCGTGCCCACCACCTTCGCCCCGCGGCGCCGTCGTGGGCTCGCCCGCGACCTCGCCGTCCCCGGGCAGAGGATCCTTCACCCGCGTTCCGGGGTCGGATCCGTAGGTATTGCCTCCTATGCCTGGGTTCCCGCCGCCGTCGGGGCCCCCGCCGTCCGGGCCGCCGCCGTCGGGGCCGCCGCCCTCGGGGCCGCCGCGGACCGGGCCTGGTGGTGGAACGTGACGACCTCCGCCAGGCCGTGCTCGAGGGCCGCGAGGGCAACCTGGTGCTCTTCGTCGTCGACGCC
>NZ_SSXC01000190.1 GCF_021699055.1 Blastococcus sp. MG754426
GGCATGCCCAGGTCGCCGGCGTCACCGCCGGCGGCCAGCCACGCGTCCCGCACCGGCCCGCCCACGACCCGCGCCCCGGTGGCGGCCGACCAGTAGATCGCCCCGCCCTGGAACGACGCCGCCCGGCCGCCCCCGGGCAGGTCGGTGGCCTCGGTGGTCGGGTAGCCCAGCACCCCGTTCTGCCAGCCCGTGGCCGCCCACCGCTGCCGCACCGCACCGGAGACGACCCGGGCGCCGGTGGCCGGCGACCAGTAGATCGAGCCGTTCTCGAAGTGCGCGAACGCACCCCCGTCGGGCAGCGCCCGCACCCCCGTGGTCGGGTAGCCCAGCTCGCCGGCGGGCCCGCCGGCGGCGGTGAACCGGTCACGCACCGGCCCGTGCAGGGCG
>NZ_SSXC01000020.1 GCF_021699055.1 Blastococcus sp. MG754426
GTGGGGGACGGCGCGGTGGGGGCGGTGGGGACGACGGTGCTCACGGTGGGTGCCTCTCTCGGCGGTGGTGTCGGGTCGCCGGAGAAGCTAGGAGCGGGGCCCGGTCGCCGGCTGCCCTCCGCGGGCTCGACCTGCGTCGGCCGTCCGGTGGACGGGGGACGCGCGGTCGTGTCCACCTCGCGGGGGACCCGACGGGGGGCGCGGCGTCCCTATCCTCGGCGGGCCCGTTCCGTCCGCGCCGCCGGAGGCCGCCCGTGCCCGCGTTCCTGCGCACCGTCGCCGTCCCCTGGGGCGGTGCCCTGGCGGTGCTGGTCGTCGGCGCGGCCGAGTTCCTCCTCGACCCCCGGGGGCCGGGGTTCGCCGCGACCGCGGGGGTGCTCGCGCTGGTCGGGCTCGCCGGGGCGCTCGCGCCGTGGTCGCCGGTCGGGGCGGCGCTCGTCGTGGGCCTCACGTTCCCCGTCGGCTCGGCCGCCGGGCTGGACGGGCCGAACGGCGCCCAGCTGTTCGCGCTGCTGCTCTCCACCGGGTGGGCCGGCAGCCAGGAGCCGCCGCGCCGCTCGTGGGCCGCGCCGGCCGCCGACCAGGTGCTGGCGACGGTGGGCATCCTCCTGTGGGCGGCGCCGTCGCAGGCCTGGGAGAACCTGTTCTTCGGTCTGCTCCTGTGGGGGTCGTGGGGCGTCGGGGTGCTGACCCGGCGGTCGCGCGAGCGTGCGGAGCAGCTGGGCCGGCTCGCCGCCCGGCTCGACGCCGAGCGCGAGGTGGCAGAGGCCACCGCCGTGGCGGCCGAGCGCGCCCGGATCGCCCGCGACGTGCACGACTCGGTGGCCCACTCGGTGAGCGTCATGGTCCTGCAGGTCGGGGCGCTGCGGACGACGCTCGACCCGGGCCACCGGGCCGCCGGCGTCCTGGCGGGGGTGGAGCGGATCGGCCGGGAGGCGGTCGACGAGCTGCGCGGGCTGGTGGGGCTGCTGCGCGAGGAGCAGGGCGTCTCCGCCCCGCCGTCGCTGGCCCGCGTCCCGGAGCTGGTCGAGGAGGTCCGCGGGGCCGGGCTGCCGGTGGTCCTCGAGGTGCAGGGCGAGCCGCGGGAGCTGCCGCAGGCCGTCGACGTCTCCGCCTACCGGGTGCTGCAGGAGGCGTTGTCCAACGTGCTCCGTCACGCCGGCCCGGTCCGCACGACGGTCGTCGTCCGGCACGACGCGGCCGGCCTCGAGCTGTGCGTGGAGGACGACGGGCCGGGGCCGGGCCCGTCACCGGCGCCGCGGGGCGTGGGCGGGCACGGGTTGATCGGCATCCGCGAGCGGGTCGCCGTCCTCGGCGGCGCGGTCGACGCCGGACCCCGCGCCGACGGCGGCTTCCGGCTGCACGCCCGCTTCCCGGTGCGGGAGGCCCGGTGACGATCCGGGTGGTCCTCGCCGACGACCAGGAGATGGTGCGGGCGGGCCTGCGCATGCTCCTGGAGTTCCAGCCCGACCTCGAGGTGGTGGGCGAGGCCGCCGACGGCCTGGCGGCGGTCGAGGTCGTCACCCGCACGCGACCCGACGTCGTCCTGATGGACGTGCGGATGCCCCGCTGCGACGGGATCGAGGCGGCCCGCCGGATCACCACCGCCACGCCCGAGGTCGCCGTCGTCGTCCTGACCACGTTCGACGAGGACGCACCGCTGGCCGAGGCGATGCGCGCGGGGGTCAGCGGCTTCCTGCTCAAGGTGGCGCCGCCGGAGCAGCTGCTGCAGGCGGTCCGCACCGTCGCCGCCGGCAACGGCCTGCTCGACCCGGCGGTGACCCTCCGGGTGATCCGGGCCTCGGCCGCTGCGCCGGCGCCCGACCCGCGGTCGGCCGCCGCGCTGGCGACCCTCACCACGCGGGAGACCGAGGTCCTGCGGCTGGTGGCCGAGGGGCTGACCAACGCCGAGATCGCCGCCCGCCTGTACCTCGGGGAGGCCACGGTCAAGACCTACCTGTCGCGGATGCTGACCAAGCTCGACCTGCGCGACCGGGTGCAGGCAGTGGCCTTCGCCTTCCGGAGCGGCCTGGTCCCCCTCACGCCACCCGGGACGCCGACCCCGCCGGGCCCCTGACCGGCGCGGCTGCCAGGCTGGGCGTCATGACCGAGACCACCGCAGCCCCCGTCCGGATCGAGCGGGACGGCGACGTCGCCGTCGTCGTGCTGGAGAACCCGCCGCTGAACCTCTTCGACGCCGCGGTGTTCGACGCGATCGAGCGGGTGGCCGGCGAGCTGGTGGAGCTGACCGACCCGGCGCGGGCCGACCGGGCGCGCGCGGTGCTCGTCGAGGCCCGCGGCAAGGTGGTCTCCGGCGGGGTGGACGTCACCTACTTCCGCGACATCGCCGAGGGCCCGGAGCCGGCCCGGCGCGGCGGCGAGCTGTGGGCCCGGCTGCTGCGGGTGGCCAACGCCTTCGAGGACCTCCCCGTGCCCACGGTCTTCGCCGCGCACGGGCTCTGCCTCACCGCCGCCTTCGAGCTGGCGCTGTCCTGCGACATCCTGCTGGCCGCCGAGAAGGCGTCGTTCGGTCTCGTGGAGATCGTCGTGGGCCTCACCCCGTCGATGGGCGGCCCCCAGCGGCTGGCCGAGCGGGCCGGCCCGGCCCGCGCCAAGGAGCTGATCTACACCGGCGAGCGCTACCCGGCCGCCGTCCTGGAGCGGTGGAACGTGGTGAACCGGGTGCTCCCCGACGAGGGCTTCGCCGAGGCGGCGCGGGCGTACGCGCAGCGGGTCGCGGCCGGGCCCACCGTGGCGCACGCGGCCACCAAGCGGCTGGCGACCGTCGCCGTCCGCGAGGGCGCCCGGGCGGCGGACGCGCTGGTGCCGGAGATCTCCGGGCCGCTGTTCGCCACCGACGACCTGCGCGGTGCCGTCGCGTCGTTCCTGGCAGACGGGCCGGGCAAGGCCACCTACACCGGGCGCTGACCCCTTCGGGCGACGCGGGTTCCGGGTGGCCTGGCGCGGGTAGAGTCGTGCGGGTCACCGGTGCGGGTCCCCGCACCTCGCCGTCGCAGAGAGGCAGGGTCGAGGGTTCTTGCCCGACACCTCCCCGAACGTCCCCGTGCCAGGAGCGCCCACGTCGCGTGAGGCCTCGGCGCAGGCAGCCGCGGCGGACGGCACGCTCGCCGCTCCGCCCACCCCCTCCACCGCGCCCGTCCGGGCCACCATCACCGTCCCCGACGGGGTCTCGATGGTCGCCCTCCTCGGTTCGGGCGACGAGCTGCTCCGGCTCGTGGAGGGCGAGCTCGACGCCGACGTCCACGTGCGCGGCAACGAGATCGCCGTCACCGGGCAGCCGGCCGACAACGCCTTCGCCGTCCGCGTCTTCGACGAGCTGATCGCGCTGCTGGGCACCGGCCAGGTGCTCCGGCCGGACTCGGTGCGCCGGGTCATCGGCATGCTCAAGGCCGGCGGCGCGGAGCGCCCGGCCGACGTGCTGAGCCTGGACATCATCAGCCGCCGGGGCCGCACGATCCGGCCCAAGACGCTCAACCAGAAGCGCTACGTCGACGCCATCGACCAGCACACCGTCGTCTTCGGCATCGGCCCGGCCGGCACCGGCAAGACCTACCTGGCCATGGCCAAGGCGGTGCAGGCGCTGACCACCAAGCAGGTCAACCGGATCATCCTGACCCGGCCGGCCGTCGAGGCCGGCGAGCGGCTGGGCTACCTGCCCGGGACCCTCTCCGAGAAGATCGACCCCTACCTGCGGCCGCTCTACGACGCGCTGCACGACATGGTCGACCCGGAGTCGATCCCGCGGCTCATGCAGTCGGGCACCATCGAGGTCGCGCCGCTGGCCTACATGCGGGGAAGGACCCTGAACGACGCGTTCGTCATCCTCGACGAGGCCCAGAACACCACGGCCGAGCAGATGAAGATGTTCCTCACCCGGCTCGGTTTCGGGTCCAAGATCGTCGTCACCGGTGACGTCACGCAGGTCGACCTGCCCGGCGGCGCGCAGAGCGGGCTGAAGATCGTCCGCGAGATCCTCGACGGCATCGAGGACGTCCACTTCGCCAACCTGACCAGCACCGACGTCGTCCGCCACCGGCTCGTCGGCGACATCGTCGACGCCTACGAGCGCTGGGACGCGACCCGCCAGGCGCCCACCACCCGATCGGCCGCCGGTGCGCCGGCCCGTACCGCCCGGCCGCGCCGGCAGGGGAGCTGACCACCGTGCCCGTCGAGGTGTCCAACGAGTCCGAGATCGCGGTCGACGAGGCGGAACTGGCCGGCGTCTGCCGCTTCGTGCTCGGCGAGATGAAGATCAACCCGATGGCCGAGCTCTCCGTGCTCTGCGTCGACCCCGACTACATGAGCAGCCTGCACGAGCGGTGGATGGGCGAGAAGGGCCCCACCGACGTGCTGGCGTTCCCCATGGACGAGTTCGACAGCGGCCGGCCCGACGACCCCGAGCCCGGGCCGGCCCTGCTCGGCGACATCGTGCTGTGCCCCGCCGTCGCCGTCCGGCAGGCGCGCGCCGCCGGGCACTCCATGGACGACGAACTGGTGCTGCTGGCCACCCACGGGGTGCTGCACCTGCTGGGCTACGACCACATGGAGCCCGAGGAGGAAAAGGAGATGTTCGGCCTCCAGTCGAAGCTCATCGACGCCTGGCGCGCCGCTCCCCGTGAGCCGGTGACCGGGGCGCCGGTGGTCAAGGAGACCGGTTCCCGATGACAGCCGGCTCGATCACCAGCCTGGTGGTCGCCATCTGCCTCATCCCCCTCGCCGGACTGTTCGGTGCGATGGAAGCCGCCCTCCAGCGGGTCTCGAAGGCGCGCGTGGAGGAGCTGCGCCGCGACGGCGTGAAGCGGGCGGCGGGCCTGGAGGAGGTCGTCGCCGAGCGGGCGCGGCACGTCTCGCTGCTCCTGCTGCTGCGGATCCTCTGCGAGATGGTCGCCGCGGTGATCGTGGCGCTCCTCTTCTTCGACCTGTGGGACAGCACCCTGCAGGCGGTGCTCGTGGCCGCGGGTGTCATGACCGTGGTCAGCTACGTGCTGGTGGGCGTCGGCCCGCGCACCCTCGGCCGGCAGCACGCATACGGCACCGCGCTGGCCACCGCGGGTGTCGTCCGGCTGCTGGGCCGGGTGCTGGGCCCCGTGGCGACCCTGCTGATCCTGGTCGGCAACGCGATCACCCCCGGCCGCGGTTTCCGCGACGGCCCCTTCTCCTCCGAGGTGGAGCTGCGCGAGCTGGTCGACATGGCCGAGGAGCGCGGCGTCGTCGAGTCCGGCGAGCGCAACATGATCCACTCGGTGTTCGAGCTCGGCGACACCATCGCCCGCGAGGTGATGGTCCCGCGCACCGACGTCGTCTGGATCGAGCGCACCAAGACCGTCCGCCAGGCGCTGGCCCTGGCGCTGCGGAGCGGCTTCAGCCGCATCCCGGTGATCGGCGAGAACGTCGACGACGTCGTCGGCGTCGTCTACCTCAAGGACCTGGTCCGCCGCTCGCAGAACGCCCAGGACCGCAACGGGCCCAGGGTCGAGGAGCTGATGCGTCCGCCGACGTTCGTCCCGGAGTCCAAGCCGGTCGACGAGCTGCTGCGGGACATGCAGGCGCAGCGGATCCACATCGCGATCGTGGTCGACGAGTACGGCGGGTTCGCCGGCCTGGTCACCATCGAGGACATCCTCGAGGAGATCGTCGGCGAGATCGCCGACGAGCACGACGCCTTCCAGCGGCCGGAGATCGAGCAGCTCGAGGACGGCTCGGCCCGGGTCACCGCCCGCCTGCCGGTGCAGGACCTCGCCCAGCTCTTCCCCGGCGTGGAGCTGCCCGAGGGCGACGACGTGGAGACCGTCGGCGGCCTGCTCGCCCGCGAGCTGGGGCGGGTGCCGATCGAGGGCGCCGCGGCCGAGGTCGCCGGGCTGCGGCTGGTCGCCGAGAGCACCGGCGGGCGGCGCAACCGGATCGACACCATGCTGGTGTGCCGGTTGCCCGAGCCCTCGGAGGACGACGACGAGGGCGCCGACGAGCCGCAGGCGTCGGGGGCCACCCGCGCGGAGCAGCCCGCCGGCGTGGAAAGCTGAACCACCGTGGCTGATCTGCACCCCGAGGACGCGAAGCTCGTCACGCTCGCCCGGTCCGCGCGCGCCCGCACCGGCGCCACCGAGGGTGCGGCGGTGCGCGACACCGACGGCCGCACCTACGTCGCGGCCAGCGTGGCGCTGCCGTCGCTGACGCTCACCGCGCTCCAGGCCGCCGTCGCCGCGGCCGTCTCCAGCGGGGTCGAGGGGCTGGAGGCCGCCGTCGTCGTCTCCGCCGCCGAGGCGGTGGAGCCCGCCGGGCTGGCCGCCGTCCGCGACCTCACCGCCGGCGCGCCCGTGCACCTGGCCGGGCCGGACGGCGCCCTGCGCGCCTCCGCCTAACGGGTCAGCGGCACCCCGAGGGCGTCGGCGAACGCGGCCGGGTCCCGCACCCACAGGGTGAGGGCCCGCTCGCCGTCGTCGTCGAGGTGCCGGACGGCGACCCGGCTGCGCCCCGGCAGCCACCCGCCGCGCTTCTCCGGGCGCGGCCAGTCCTCCGGGGTGCGGCCGGCGTGCACCTCCTGCACCAGCGCGGAGGGGACGACGGCCCGCGGATCGGTCCGGCTGCCGGCCACGTCGAAGGAGAGCCCGTGGTCGGAGACGGTGACCCGGCGGGCGTTCAGCACGTACACCGCGATCCCGGCGACGAGCGCCAGCGGCAACTCGTCGCGCACCGCGTCCGAGCCGGCGAGCCAGCCGAACAGGCCCAGCCACAGGACGACGACGAGCACCGCCGCGCCGGCCGCGTACGGACCCCCCGGCCGGTACTGCCAGTACCGCAGCGGGGCGGGGACGACGGTCGCCGTCCGCTTCGGGCCCCAGCCGGCGATGAACCGGTGCCCGCGCACCTGCTCGACGTGCGCCCGCCGGGCGCGGTCCGCCGCCGCGCGGGGTGGCCGCGCCCTGTTCCGCTGTCGTCCTGCCACGGCATCGATCCTCCCAGCCGGAGCGGGGTCCGGTCCGGGGGAGCGCGGCAGCCGGTGGCAGGAACGCTGCGCATCTCGTCCTGCCTGCCGCTTCCGCGCGCGGGCGACGCGGGGGACCGTCGAGCCGTGACGACGCTGCTCTTCCTGCTGCTGGCGCTCCTGGTGCTGCGGGCGCTGGCCGGCCCCGGCGCGCGGCAGGGGTCGCTGCCGTGGTCGTGGCCGGAGGCCGGGCGCAGGCTGACCCGCGAGGTGCTGGCCGGCGCCCGGGTGCTCGGCCGGCTCGACGCCGGGCGGCGCGACCGGATGGGCCGCCCCTGGTCCTGACGCCGGCCGTGCCCCGCCGTGCCCCCGTCGTGCCGTCGTCCGCCGGGGCGCGGGCTTGTCGGCGACCGGTGGGAGACTGACCGGTGTGACCGACCCTGACCAGCCCTACCGCAGCGGCTTCGTCGCCCTGGTCGGGCGCCCCAACGCCGGCAAGACCACGCTGACCAACGCGATGGTCGGCGAGAAGGTCGGCATCGTCAGCAACCGGCCGCAGACCACCCGGCACGCCATCCGCGGTGTCGTCCACCGGCCCGGCGGGCAGGTCGTGCTGGTCGACACCCCGGGGCTGCACAAGCCCAGGTCGCTGCTGGGCCGCCGGCTCAACGACGTCGTGCGCGACACGCTGGCCGACGTCGACGTCGTCGTGTTCTGCGTCCCGGCCGACCAGCCCGTCGGCACGGGTGACCGCTTCATCGCCCGCCAGCTGCGGGAGGTGCGGGCGCCGGTGGTCGTCGTCGTCACCAAGACCGACGCCGCCGCGAAGAAGCAGGTGGCCGAGCAGCTGGTGGCAGCCAGCCAGCTGGTCGAGGCCGCCGAGGTGGTGCCGGTCAGCGCCGTCAAGGGCGACCAGGTGGAGCTGCTGGAGGACCTCCTGGTCGGGCTGCTGCCGGAGGGGCCGCCGCTCTACCCGGAGGAGCAGACCACCGACGAGGACACCGAGCGGCAGCTGGCCGAGCTGGTGCGCGAGGCCGCGCTGGAGAAGGTGTTCCAGGAGGTGCCGCACTCGCTCGCGGTCACCATCGAGGAGGTCAACCGCCGTCCCGACCCCAAGCGGGCCGGGCGGGAGCTGGTCGAGGTGCACGCGCTGCTGCACTGCGAGCGGCCCAGCCAGAAGCCGATGCTGCTGGGCAAGGGCGGGTCGGTCATCAAGGCGATCGGCACCGAGGCGCGCCAGGGCATGGAGGCGCTGCTGGACGCGCGGGTGCACCTGGAGCTGCACGTCACCGTGCTCGGGGAGTGGCAGGACGACCCGAAGAAGCTCAACCGGCTGGGTTACTGAGGTGAGCACCACCCCGAAGGCGCTCTACCGGGACGAGGGCATCGTCCTGCGCACGCAGAAGCTCGGCGAGGCCGACCGGATCATCACCGTGCTCACCCGCCGGCACGGCAAGGTGCGCGCGGTGGCCAAGGGCGTGCGCCGGACCAAGAGCAAGTTCGGCGCCCGGCTCGAGCCGTTCACCCACGTCGACGTGCAGTTCTACACCGGCCGGAACCTGGACATCGTGAGCCAGGTGGAGTCGATCCGCGCCTACGGCCAGGAGATCGTCGCCGACTACCCGGCCTACACCGCCGGCACCGCCGTCCTGGAGACCGCCGACCGGCTCACCGCCGAGGAGAAGGAGCCCTCGCTGCGGTTGTTCCTCCTCGTCGTCGGCGCGCTGCGGGCGCTGGGGGAGCGGGCCCACCCCGCGCCGCTGGTGCTCGACGCCTTCCTGCTGCGGGCGATGTCGGTGGCCGGCTGGGAGCCGGCGCTGGCCGACTGCGCCCGGTGCGGTGAGGCCGGCCCGCACCGGCACTTCTCCGTGCCCGCCGGCGGAACCGTCTGCCCGGCCTGCCGCCCGACCGGCTCGGCGATGCCCAGCCCGGTGACCATCGAGCTGCTCGACGCGCTGCTGACCGGCGACTGGCCCCGCGCCGAGGCGAGCCAGGGCACCAACCGGCGGGAGGGCAGCGGACTGGTCGCCGCGCTGCTGCAGTGGCACCTGGAGCGCGGGCTGCGCTCGCTGCCGCTGGTGGACCGCACCGAGTCGGCGCCCCGCCGGGAGATGAGCCTGCTGCATGAGGCGTGAGGTCAAGGCCCCCAACCCGCACCCGTCCGGCGTCCGGCCGCCGCAGCTGCCGAAGGACAAGGTGCCCCGGCACATCGCCCTGGTCATGGACGGCAACGGCCGCTGGGCCAAGCAGCGCGGCCTGCCCCGCACCGCCGGGCACGAGGCGGGCGAGTCATCGCTGTTCGACTGCGTCGAGGGCGCGATCGAGCTGGGCGTCAAGGCGATCAGTGCGTACGCCTTCTCCACGGAGAACTGGCGGCGCAGCCCGGAGGAGGTGCGCTTCCTCATGGGCTTCAACCGCGACGTGATCCGCCGTCGCCGCGACGAGATGCACGAGCTCGGGGTCCGGGTCCGCTGGGCGGGGCGCCGGCCGCGGCTGTGGCGCAGCGTCATCAAGGAGCTGGAGATCGCCGAGGAGCTCACCCGCGACAACGACGTCCTCACCCTCACCATGTGCGTGAACTACGGGGGGCGGGCGGAGATCGCCGACGCCGCGGCCGCGATCGCCCGCGAGGTCGCCGCGGGGCGGCTGAACCCGGACAAGGTCGACGAGGCCACGGTCGCCCGGTTCCTGGACGAGCCGGACATGGAGGACGTCGACCTCTTCGTGCGGAGCTCGGGGGAGAACCGGACCAGCAACTTCCTGCTCTGGCAGTCCGCCTACGCCGAGTTCGTCTTCCTCGACACGCTCTGGCCCGACTTCGACCGCCGGCACCTGTGGGCGGCGTGCGAGGAGTTCGCGTCCCGGCAGCGCCGGTTCGGTTCCGCCTGAGGCCACCGGCACGTAGGTTTTTGCTCAGCCGGGGGCAACGGTCCGCGGAGGTACCGAGCAGAAGAGCGATCGCCATGACGCAGCCACCGTCGGGGAGCCACCGCGCCGGCCCCCCGGACCCGGACGGACGGGAGGGTGCGACAGGGAACGCCCCCGGCTGGGCCGCGCCCGGCGCGCCGTTCCCGGCCGCCCCGGTCGGGCCGCCGCCGTACGGCCCGCCCGGGCACGGCGGGGGGCCGGGGGCGCCGCCTCGTCGCCCGCGGAAGCGCACGCTGCTGCCGTGGCTGATCGGTGCCGCCGTCCTGCTCGTCGCCGGCCTGGGCACCCTGCTGCTGTTCCTCCTGGACGGCGAGGCCGGGGACCAGCGCGGCGGCCGGGGCGCCGTCCTGACCACCGGGCAGGAGCAGCCGGCCCGGTCGTCGACGTCGCCGGTGGGCGGGACCGGTGAGCTGCCCGGCGGTGCCCGGCTCGGCGGGACCGTGCCGGCGGACGCAGGGCTGTACCCCGCCTCGGCGGAGGTCGCGCTCGCCTGGGTGGAGGCCATGGGGCAGGGCGACTTCCGGACCGCCTACGACCTCTCCTGCCCCGAGGTGCAGGAGGCGGCGTCCGCCGCCGCGGCGGCGGACGAGGACCCGGCGCAGGTGCTGGGCGACTACTTCCGCAGCGACACCCTGGGCGGGCAGGGCTTCACCGGCGGCACCGTGGAGGGGATCGAGCACCAGGCGCAGTCCGCGACCGACGTGGCCTCGTTCACCCTGGAGCTCGACGACGGCGAGCCGTTCCTGCTGCTCGTGCACGTCGACGAGGACGGCGCTGTCTGCGACTTCTACTGATCGCTGGGGACGCCGGCCACGGCGGGACGGGAACGGAGCACGCCGGTGACGGCGGACGGGGGAGGCACGGGTGTTCGCGGTGACGCGGCTGCGGGTGACCGCCGGGCAGGCGGAGGCGCTCGCCGAGGCGGTGGCCGGGCTGCTGGCGGCGCTGGGCGACCGGCCCGGCTTCCGCGGCGGTGAGGTGGGCCGGTCGGCCGACGACCCGACGCTGTGGGCGCTGGTGACCCGCTGGGACGGAGTCGGGGCCTACCGGCGCGGGCTCTCGGCGGCCGAGGTGAAGATCGCCGGGGCACCGGTGTGGGTGCACGCCCTCGACGAGCCGGGCGCCTACCTCACCGAGTGACGCCCAGCGCCTACGGTCGGCCCGTGGTCAGCCGCACCCGCACCGCCCGCTACGCCCGCCGGCGCAGGCGCCGCCTGGACGCCGTCGAGCACGACCTGAGCGACCAGCAGTGGGCCGCGCTGGAGCACGCGTGGGGTGGCTGCGCCTACTGCGGGGCCACCGGCCGGCCGCTGCAGCGCGACTGCGTGCTCCCGATCTCGCGCGGTGGGCGCTACACGTCCGGCAACGTCGTCCCGGCGTGCGGCTCGTGCAACGCGAGCAAGTGCAACGACGAGGTGACGGGGTGGATGCGCCGCAAGCGGCTGGACGAGCGGGCCTTCCTCGTGCGGCACGCCGAGATACGGGCCTCCCTCGCGCTGCTCTTCGGCCCGGGGCCGGCCGGGGCCACCGACTGACGGGGGCGGGTTCCCGGCCAACTACCGTGGGCAGGTCAACCGCCGACCGCCAGCCGGATGGAGCCCCCTCCCCGTGAGCACCGCCAAGCACGACGCCGCCCGCCTCGACAAGGTCGTCAACCTCTGCAAGCGACGGGGCTTCGTGTTCCCGTCCGGGGAGATCTACGGCGGTACGCGCTCCGCCTGGGACTACGGCCCGCTGGGCGTCGAGCTCAAGGAGAACATCAAGCGCCAGTGGTGGCGCACCGTCGTCCAGAGCCGGGACGACATCGTGGGTCTGGACTCCTCGGTCATCCTCCCGCGCCAGACCTGGGTCGCCTCGGGCCACGTCGGCGTCTTCACCGACCCGCTCACCGAGTGCCAGAGCTGCCACAAGCGGTTCCGCGCCGACCACCTCGAGGAGGAGTTCGAGGCGAAGAAGGGCCGGGCGCCCGAGAACGGGCTGGCCGACATCACCTGCCCGAACTGCGGCACCAAGGGCGCGTGGACCGAGCCGCGCGACTTCAACATGATGCTCAAGACCTACCTCGGCCCGGTCGAGGACGAGTCCGGCCTGCACTACCTGCGCCCGGAGACCGCGCAGGGCATCTTCGTGAACTTCGCCAACGTGATGGGTGCGGCGCGGAAGAAGCCCCCGTTCGGCATCGGCCAGATCGGCAAGTCGTTCCGCAACGAGATCACCCCCGGCAACTTCATCTTCCGCACCCGCGAGTTCGAGCAGATGGAGATGGAGTTCTTCGTCGAGCCCGGCACCGACGAGGAGTGGCACCAGTACTGGATCGACGAGCGCACCCGCTGGTACACCGACCTGGGCATCGACCCGGACAACCTGCGGCACTACGAGCACGCCAAGGAGAAGCTCTCCCACTACTCCAAGCGCACCGTCGACATCGAGTACCGCTTCGGCTTCCAGGGGTCGGAGTGGGGTGAGCTGGAGGGCATCGCCAACCGCACCGACTTCGACCTGTCCACCCACACCGAGCACTCGGGCACCGACCTGTCCTACTTCGACCAGGCCAGCAACACCCGCTGGACGCCGTACGTCATCGAGCCGGCGGCCGGTCTGACCCGCTCGCTGATGGCCTTCCTGATCGAGGCCTACACCGAGGACGAGGCGCCCAACGCCAAGGGCGGCGTCGACACCCGCACGGTGCTCAAGCTGGACCCGCGGCTGGCGCCGGTGAAGGCCGCGGTCCTGCCGCTGTCCCGCAACGCCGACCTCTCGCCCAAGGCCCGCGACCTCGCCGCCGCGCTGCGCCGGAACTGGAACGTCGACTTCGACGACGCCGGCGCCATCGGCCGCCGCTACCGGCGCCAGGACGAGGTCGGGACGCCGTTCTGCCTCACCGTCGACTTCGACACCCTCGAGGACCAGGCCGTGACCGTCCGCGAGCGCGACTCGATGAGCCAGGAGCGCGTGGCCCTGGACCAGGTCGAGTCCTACCTCGCGGCCCGGCTCCCCGGCTGCTGAGGTCCTGAGCCTCTCGCCCCCGCTCGCCGCCCCGTCCGACTTCGTCCCGTCCGGCTGGACCCGGGCGGGACGGGGTCGAGCCGCGTGCGCCCTCGGCTCGACCCTGCCGCAACCGGGTCAAGCCGACGGCGGGGCGGCGCCGACCAGGTCGTCGGCCCGGGCCAGCCAGCCGTCGTCGAGCGGCGCATCGGTCCGCGTCCGACCGGCGGGCCGGGGGACCTCCTGGAACTCGCGCACCGACGGTGCCGGGCGGTCGAGGGAGCGCCGGACCTGTCGTTCGAGCGCCCCCCGGCCGCCGGAGAGGTCGTCGCCGACCACTCGGACGAACGCGACACCGAGAGACCTGAGCAGGTCCTCGTCACGCTTCTCCTGCCAGAGCTCCTCGGCCGGAGTTCGCCCGAACGCCGGCCGCGCGTACTTGACCCGCCCGTCGAACTCCACGGCCAGTGCTGGCCCGGGGTACCAGCCGTCGACGACCTTCACCAGCCGTCCGCCGACCCACAGCTCCACCTGCGGGACGAACGGCGGCAGACCCAGCGCGGCGAAGGTCAGTCGGCCGAGCGTCTCCAGCCACGACTCGGCGCGCCCGTCGGCGAGCTGGACCGCGCGGACGGAGCGGGGGATGCCGGGGACGCAGAACTGCCGGTCGAGGACGCGCTGAAGCTCCGCACGGGTGGTGAGCCCGCGCAGCAGGGCCGCATCCATCGCCGCGACGGCGTGCACCTCCGGCCAGGCCCGGGCGACGTCGACGAGCGTGCGGGCCACCGTCGTCACCGAGTAGGCCCCGCGCACGGTCATCTCGTCCTCGGGAAGGCTCGCCCGGGTCATCAGCCAGCCCTGACCGCGCCGCCACCGGTGGGGATCGGTCAGCTCCACGACCGGGGTGGTCACCCGCGGCCGAGGCAGGCCCCACACCCATGCCGCCGTGGCACCGCTGAGGACGGCCGACGGGCGAGCGAGGTGCGTCGTCACGGCCAGGGCGTCGAGGCCGGGCCGTCGTCCGGTCCGTTCGACCTCCGCCAGGTCGGCCGAGGAGATCAGGATGCCGGGCCGCACCCTGGTCCAGGTGCCGCTGCGGACGGCCGCGGCGATCTCGGCCTTCGTGACGCCGGCCGCGGTGAGCTCGGCGGTGGGGAGGAGCCCGAGCCGGCGTCGACCGGGCTCGGTGACGGAGATGGGGGCCGCAGCGGTCCGGAGCATGCCCCGATGCTGGGACCGTCGGCTCGGTCCGCACCCGGCGCCCGGGCAGCTGTGGATGCACCCCTGTCGTGTGGACGGCGAGGGGAGCGTGCGTCGGGTGCGGCTTCAGCCAGGTGCGGCGAGGTCAAGCCGCGGGCGCCTGCGGCTCGACCTTCCCTCGGGCGGGTCGACCCGGGAGCGAACCGGCAGAGCTGCCCGGCCGGGGCGGGGTGACCACGGCAGGTCGCCGCCTACCCTGGACGGCGTGAACACGACGCCCCTGCCTGCCCTCAAGCTGGGCACGCTCGTCGTCGACCCGGCCGTGGTGCTCGCGCCCATGGCCGGCATCACGAACCCGGCGTTCCGCACGCTGTGCCGCGAGTTCGGCGCGGGCCTCTACGTCTGCGAGATGATCACCACGCGGGCGCTGGTCGAGCGCAACGAGAAGACGCTGCGGATGATCCGCGCGACCGCCGACGAGAAGGACGCCTTCTCCGTCCAGCTCTACGGCGTCGACCCGGCCACCGTCGGCCGGGCGGTCGAGATGCTGGTGGACGAGGGTGTCGCCGGCACCCGCCCGGCGCACATCGACCTCAACTTCGGCTGCCCGGTGCCGAAGGTGACCCGCAAGGGCGGCGGTTCGGCCCTGCCCTGGCGCCGCGTGCTGCTGCGCGACATCGTGCGGTCGGCCGTGCGCGCCGCGCAGGACGTCCCGGTCACGGTCAAGACCCGCATCGGCATCGACGCCGACCACGTCACCTACCTGGATGCCGGCCGCATCGCGCAGGACGAGGGCGCCGCCGCGATCACGCTGCACGGCCGCACCGCCGACCAGCTCTACAGCGGCACCGCCGACTGGGCGCCGATCGCCCGGCTGGTCGAGGCCGTCGGCATCCCGGTGCTCGGCAACGGCGACATCTGGGAGGCCGACGACGCACTCCGCATGGTCGCCGAGACGGGGTGCGCCGGGGTCGTCATCGGCCGGGGCTGCCTGGGCCGGCCGTGGCTGTTCGGCGACCTGGCCGCCGCCTTCGCCGGGGAGGCCCGCCGGGCGCTGCCGACCATGCGGGAGGTCGCCGCGGTCATGCACCGGCACGCCACCCTGCTTGCCGAGGAGCACGGCGAGCCGCACGGCTGCACCGACTTCCGCAAGCACGTCGCCTGGTACCTCAAGGGCTTCTCCGTCGGCTCCGACGTTCGCCGGGCGCTGGCCATGGTCAGCCGTCTCGACGAGCTCGCCGAGCTGCTGGCCGGAATCCCCGACCAGCCCTACCCGACCGCCGTCCTGGGGGCGCCGCGCGGGCGCACCAGCACGCCGCGGCCGGTCGCCCTGCCCGAGGGCTGGCTGGACGACCGCGACGACCCCCGCCCGCCGGCGGGGGCAGAACTGGAGACGAGCGGCGGATGACGCAGGGCCCCTTCCTCTACGACGACGGCCCGGCGCCGCTGCACACGGGCACGCCGCGCCGGCGGCAGGGCTGGCTCATCGCCGGCATCCTCGGCGTCGTCCTGCTGGCCGGCGGGATGGTCGCCGGCCTGTACGTGGTCCGGGGGTCCCCGGCCGACCAGTCCACCGAGGTCACCCAGGTCTTCTACGCGGCCCTGGCGGCCGGGGACACGGAGACGGCGTACGCGCTGCTCTGCGAGGAGGAGCAGGGGCGGCTGGACGCGACCGGCATGGAGGCCGAGTACGTCCGGCCCGGCTCGGCCGAGGTCTCCGGGGTCCGGGACGACCCGGCTGAGGGCGCCCGGGTCCAGCAGGTGACCGTCCGCTGGGACGACGGCGGGACGGCGCAGCTCGCCGTCGTCAACGAGGACGGCCCGCGCATCTGCGGGATCGGCTGACCACCCGCGCCACGCCGGGAAGGGCTCGCGCCGACGCGGCCGGTACGCCACGATCGACGGACGCCGCAGGGGTAGACGTTTAGGACGTCCGCCCCGCACGGCATTGTTGTCCAGATGGATCGGTGCGGGCGGATGCGGAGGTGCGCGGGGTGGCAGACGTGAAGTGGGTCTACGACTTCAGCGAGGGGAGCAAGGACCAGAAGGACCTGCTCGGCGGCAAGGGCGCCAACCTCGCCGAGATGACCAACCTCGGGCTGCCCGTGCCGCCCGGCTTCACCATCACCACCGACGCCTGCCGCCACTACCTGGAGCACGGCGGCACCCCGCCCGAGCTCGCCGACCAGGTCAGCGAGCACCTGGCGGCGCTGGAGAAGGCGATGGGCAAGACCCTCGGCGACCCGGTCGACCCGCTGCTGGTGTCGGTGCGGTCGGGGGCGGCGGCGAGCATGCCGGGGATGATGGAGACCGTCCTCAACGTCGGCCTGAACGACGAGTCGGTCCAGGGTCTGGCGCAGCAGTCGGGCAGCGAGCGCTTCGCCTGGGACTCCTACCGCCGGCTCATCCAGATGTTCGGCAAGACCGTGCTGGGCATCGACGGCGAGCAGTTCGACGACGCCCTCGACGCGGTCAAGGGCGAGCAGGGCACCGAGTCCGACCTCGACCTGGACGCCGGGCACCTGCGCGACGTCGTCGACCGGTTCAAGGCGATCGTCCGCGAGCACACCGGCCGCGACTTCCCGCAGGACCCGCGCGAGCAGATGGACCTGGCGATCAACGCCGTCTTCGACTCGTGGAACTCCGAGCGGGCGATCCTCTACCGCCGCCGCGAGCGCATCCCGGGCGACGCGGGCACCGCGGTGAACGTCGTCGCCATGGTGTTCGGCAACCTCGGCATGGACTCCGGCACCGGCGTGGCGTTCACCCGCGACCCCGGGACCGGGGAAGGGGGCGTCTACGGCGACTACCTGCAGAACGCCCAGGGCGAGGACGTCGTCGCCGGCATCCGGAACACCGTGCCGCTGCGCGACCTCGAGCGGATCGACGCGGGCGCCTACGGCGAGCTGATGGGCATCATGAGCCGCCTCGAGCAGCACTACCGCGACCTCTGCGACATCGAGTTCACCGTCGAGCGCACCAAGCTCTGGATGCTGCAGACCCGGGTGGGCAAGCGCACCGCCGGCGCGGCGTTCCGGATCGCGACCCAGCTGGTCGACGAGGGCCTCATCGACATGGACGAGGCCGTCCGCCGGGTCACCGGTGACCAGCTGGCGCAGCTGATGTTCCCGCGGTTCGTCTCCGGCGGCGACGCCCAGCAGCTCACCCAGGGCATGAACGCCTCGCCGGGCGCTGCGGTGGGCAGGGCCGTCTTCTCCTCGGAGACGGCGGTGGAGTGGGCGCAGCGCGGGGAGAAGGTCGTGCTCGTCCGCCGCGAGACCAATCCCGACGACCTCTCCGGCATGATCGCCGCCGAGGGCGTCCTGACCAGCCGCGGCGGCAAGACCTCGCACGCCGCCGTCGTCGCCCGGGGGATGGGCAAGACCTGCGTCTGCGGCGCCGAGGAGCTGCAGGTCGACACGAAGGCCAGGCGCTTCACCGCCCCCGACGGCACGGTGGTGGGCGAGGGCGACGTCGTCTCCATCGACGGTTCCACCGGCAAGGTCTGGCTCGGGGAGGTGCCGGTCGAGCCGTCGGAGGTGGTCCGCTACTTCGAGGGCGAGCTGAACCCGGCGTCCGAGGACGCCGGCGACCTCGTGCGCAGCGTCCACCGGATCCTCACCCACGCCGACGACGTGCGGCGGTTGGACGTGCGCACCAACGCCGACACCCCGGAGGACTCCGCCCGCGCTCGCCGCTTCGGCGCCCGCGGCATCGGGCTGTGCCGCACCGAGCACATGTTCCTCGGCGACCGGCGGCAGCTCGTCGAGAAGCTGATCCTGGCCGACGGCGACGACGAGCGGCAGGCCGCGCTGGACGCCCTGGAGCCGCTGCAGAAGCAGGACTTCCTCGAGATCTTCGAGGCGATGGACGGGCTGCCGGTGACCGTCCGGCTGCTCGACCCGCCGCTGCACGAGTTCCTGCCCGACCTCACCGAGCTCTCGGTGCGGGTGGCGGTGGCCGAGGAGCGGGGTGAGCCCGACGAGGGCAGCCTGCGCCTGCTGGCCGCCGTCCGGCGGCTGCACGAGTCCAACCCGATGCTGGGCCTGCGCGGGGTGCGGCTGGGCCTGGTCGTGCCGGGGCTGTTCGCCATGCAGGTGCGCGCCATCGCCGAGGCGGCCTGCGAGCGGAAGGCGGCCGGCGGCGACCCTCGCCCGGAGATCATGATCCCGCTGGTGGGCGCGGTGCAGGAGCTCGAGGCCATCCGCGAGGAGGCCGAGCGGGTGCTCGCCGAGGTGTGCGAGGAGTGCGGCATCGACGTGCGCCCGTTGATCGGCACCATGATCGAGGTACCCCGCGCCGCGCTGACCGCCGGCGAGATCGCCGAGCACGCGAAGTTCTTCAGCTTCGGCACCAACGACCTCACCCAGATGACGTGGGGCTTCTCCCGCGACGACGTCGAGGCCGCGTTCTTCCACCAGTACCTGGACAAGGGCATCTTCGGCATCTCGCCGTTCGAGTCGCTGGACCGCGACGGCGTCGGCGAGCTGGTGCGCCTCGGTGCGGAGAAAGGTCGGGCGGCGCGGCCGGACCTCAAGCTCGGCGTCTGCGGGGAGCACGGCGGCGACCCCGACTCGGTGCACTTCTTCCACGAGGTCGGGCTGGACTACGTCTCCTGCTCGCCGTTCCGGGTGCCGGTGGCGCGGCTGGAGGCGGGGCGGGCCGCCCTCGGCGCGGAGCACGTGGGCTCCTGAGGGAGCGGCCCTCCGGCCGGTCGGGAACCGGCCGGGGGTCAGCCGTCAGCCGGTGCAGACCAGACCGCGCTGCAGGGCGGCCAGGTTGGCGGCCATGAGCCCGGGATAGGTCTGCTCGGCCGTCACCCTCTCGATGGGGTGGAGGACGTCGGTCCCCAGCCCCAGGTCGGCGGCGAGCACCTCCGCCACCGACGACCCCGCCGCCGTGTCGAAGAAGATGGTGCGCGCCCCCGACCGGCGGACGGCGTCGGCGGCGGCCCGTACCCGGTTCGGCGGCGGCTCCACCTGCGGGTCGAGGCCGGCCACCCCCACCTGGCGCAGCCCGTACCGGTCGGTGAGGTAGCCGAACGCCTCGTGGGTCGCCAGCAGCGTGGCGCCCCGGCAGGGGGCCAGGGTCTCGGCGTACTCCAGGTCCAGCCGGGCCAGCGAGTCCGCCAGCCGGTCGGCCGACGCGGTGTGGTTCGCCGCGTGGTCGGGGTCGAGCGCGGCCAGCTCGTCGGCCACCTGCCGCCCGAGCTCGGCCAGCCGGAGCGGGTCCAGCCAGAAGTGCGGGTCCGGTCCGCGGTCGGCCACGCCGGCGGCGTCCACGAGGTGCTCGGGCGGCTGCTGCTCCAGGACCTCGTCGACGGCCGGCTGCAGCCCACCGGAGAGGTGGACCACCAGGTCCGCCTCTCCCAGCGCCGCGACGTCACGGGGCGCCGGCTCCAGCCCGTGGCTGTCACCGCCGGGCGGGACGAGGTTCGCGACCGCCACGTGCTCGCCCCCGACCTCCTCGGCGACGTACTCCAGCGGGTAGGACGAGACGAAGACGTCGAGCGACCCGTCCGAGGCCCCGGCGGGGCTCCCGCCGCAGCCGGAGAGCGCGCAGACGACCAGCCCGGCGAGGGCCGCCCTCCGCGCGGCGCCGGCGCCGGTCACTCGCCCTTCTCGTCGTGCTCGTCGTGCTCCTCGCCGTCGTGCTCGTGGGCGGCGTGCTCCTCGGCGTCACCCGAGACCCCGGCGAGCTCGATGGGCGTCACCCCCAGGTCGCCGCTCTTCCAGACCTCGCCGCCCTCGACGTCGACCGCGTGGACCTGCTGGGTGGCCGGCTCGGTCACGTACGCCATGCCGTCGACCACGAAGACCTGCGGGTGCGGGTCCTGCCAGTCCTGGGACTCCTCCCAGGGGCCGGTGACGGGGATGGAGCGGGTGATCGTGCCGGTGGTCGGGTCGATCACCTGCAGGGCGCCGTCGTAGGTGAGCACCAGGCCCTCGCCGTCCGGCCCGCGTCCGAAGGAGCGGTACCAGTACGGCGCGGGGAGGTCGACCAGGCGCAGCTCCGCGGTCGTGGTGTCGATCAGCGCGACGGTGCTGGACCGGTCCTCGGCGCTGCGCTCGTAGTCGCCCAGCACGATCGGCGACCCGTCCGTGCCGAACTGGTTGCCGATCCGCCCGTACTCGTCGGGGCTCTGGATCTTGGTCAGCTCGCCGCCGGTGTGCAGCACGGCGCCGTCCTGGCAGCCGATGAGGATCGCCTCGTCGGCTGCCACGGTCTCGCCGTGGACGGCGGGGCAGTCGTCGCGGGCGGCGATCTCCTCGCCGTCGGCGTCGAGGATGCGGACGCCGCTGCGCGACTCCTCGGTGCCCTCGGAGACCAGCATCGTGCCGTCCTCGAGCTCGACGGCGACGCCGTGGTGGGCCTCCGGGGTGGAGAACCGGGCGAGCTCGACGTCCTCGTCGGCGATGTGGGCGCTGTCGAAGGCGGTGACCTCGCCGGTGCCGTCGTCGAAGAGCACGGTGCGACCGGCGTGCGCCACCACGTGCCCCGGCGTCTCGGCCTCGAAGAGCACGTCGGTCAGCCGGGGGGCGACGGTGTAGTAGTGCGAGTGGTCGCCGTGCGGCTCGGCCCAGGCCCCGCCGTCCAGGAGGCGGAAGCCGCCCTGCGTGGAGACGAGGAAGTGGCGGCCGTCGCCGGCGGGGTTGAGCCGGTTGAAGCCGTCGAGGGGCTCGTCGGCGAGCACCTCCAGGGTGGTGGCGTCCACCACCAGCAGCCCGCCGTCGTAGGTGACGGCCAGGCGGGGCTTGTTCGCCCCCACCTCGACGGGTTCGGCGGCGGCGGTCGTGGTCTCCGCCGCGGGCGCGGCGGTGCCGCCGGGATCGGTGGACGCGCAGCCGGTGACGGCGGCGAGCGGGACGACCGCCGCGAGGGCGGTGGTGCGGAGGGTGGCCAGGGGGCGCACGGGGTGCTCCTTCACGGGGGGACGGGACGTGCAGACCTTAACCAAGAGCGAGAATCATTCTCATTTAGGGGTGTGCCGGAGCCGGCGGGGCGCACGCCCCCGGGAGCCGCGGGAGGTCGGTCCCGCGTGGTACCCATGACGCGTGGGTGTGCGGAGTCTGCTGGCGCGGGTGGCGGGGGCCGGCGTGCTGGCCGCCGTGCTCTTCGTGGCCTCGACCGCCCTCGCCATCTGGTGGACGGCCCGGCAGGACGCCCGGCCGCAGTCCGACGCGATCGTGGTCCTCGGCTCCGCCCAGTACAACGGCGTGCCGTCGTCGATCTTCGAGGCCCGGCTGGAGCACGCGCTGGCGCTCTACGAGCAGGGCGTCGCGCCGGTCGTCGTGACCGTGGGTGGCAAGGCCGCCGGTGACCAGTTCACCGAGGCCGAGGCGGGTCGCGACTACCTGGCCGGCGCCGGGGTGCCCGCCGAGGCGTTGCTCGCGGTCCCCGAGGGCGTGGACACCCTGGAGAGCATGCGGGTGGTCGGTGCGGCCTTCGCCGAGCGGGGCTGGGAGCGGGCCGTCCTGGTCACCGACCCCTGGCACGCGATGCGCGCCGAGCGCATGGCCGAGGATGCCGGCATGGAGGCGGAGAGCTCCCCGACCCGCCAGGGGCCGGCCGTGCAGACCCGCGCCACCCAGGTCCGGTACATCCTGCGGGAGACTGCTGCCTACCTGCTCTACCGCGTGACCGGTGAGAGCGTCGCCGGCGCACCCGGCATCGGCTGAGGGAGGACGCGGTGCTCGAACTGGGCAAGGCCGGCACCTCCGGCGTGGGCAAGGGCGTGGTCCCCGTCCTGTCGGGCGGTGCGCTCGTGGCGAGCCTGCGGGCGGAGAACTGGCGCGAGGCGGCGACGGCCCTCGTCGGCGACCGATCCTGGGTGTTCGCCAAGGAGAAGGGCGTGCTCACCGGCCGCTGGGACGTCGACCCCGCCGGCACCGCCCGGCTGCGTGCCCGGCAGACGTCGTTCTGGAAGGGCAGCTGGGCGCTCGACCTCGACGGCGTCGTCGTCGAGCGGGAGAACGCCTCGGTGTGGAAGGGCACGCACCGCTACACCGCCGGGGGTCGGCCGGTCGCGGAGACGGGGACGACCGGTGGCTGGTCGCCGCGGCCCACGCTCGACGCCGATCCGTCGGTGCCGCTGCCCCACCAGGTCTTCCTGCTGTGGGTGGAGCTGGTGCTGTCCCGCCGCAACACCGCCGTGGTGGCCGGCGCGGTCGGGGTGGCCGTGGTCGGGGGGAGCAGCTGATGGCCGGCCGGGGACGCATCCGCGCCGCGGACATCGCGCTGGTGCGCGAGCGCAGCAAGATCGACGAGGTCGTCGGCGAGCACCTGCAGCTCAAGCGCGCCGGTGGCGGCAGCCTCAAGGGCCTGTGCCCGTTCCACGACGAGAAGACGCCGTCCTTCCAGGTCACGCCGTCGAGAAACCTCTTCCACTGCTTCGGTTGCGGGGTGGGCGGCGACGTCATCTCGTTCGTCCAGCAGATCGACCACCTGTCGTTCACCGAGGCCGTGGAGCTGCTCGCCGGCCGCGCCAACATCGAGCTGAAGTACGAGGACGACGGCGGGCGGCCGACCGCCGGCCCCGACCGCGCCTCGGTCGGTCAGCGGGCGCGCCTGGTCGCCGCCAACACCGCCGCGGCCGCGTTCTACGCCGAGCAGCTCGGCACCCCGGAGGCCGCGCCCGCCCGCCAGTTCCTCGCCGACCGCGCCTTCGACCGGCAGGCCGCGCTGGACTTCGGCTGCGGCTACGCCCCCGGCGGCTGGGACGCGCTGACCCGCCACCTGCGCGCCAAGGGCTTCACCCAGGCCGAGCTGGTGACGGCGGGCCTGGCGAAGGAGTCCTCCCGCGGCACGCTGATCGACCGCTTCCACCGCCGGCTGGTGTGGCCGATCCGCGACATCACCGGCGACGTCATCGGCTTCGGCGCCCGCAAGCTCATGGACGACGACCCGGGCCCCAAGTACCTCAACACCCCGGAGACGCCGCTCTACAAGAAGAGCTCGGTGCTCTACGGCATCGACCGCGCCAAGCGCGACATCGCCCGCCGGCACCAGGCCGTCGTCGTCGAGGGCTACACCGACGTGATGGCCTGCCACCTGGCCGGGGTGACGACGGCGGTGGCCTCCTGCGGCACCGCCTTCGGCGCCGAGCACATCGGGGTGCTGCGCCGGCTGCTGATGGACCAGGACGAGTTCCGCGGCGAGGTGGTCTACACCTTCGACGGCGACGCGGCCGGCCAGGCGGCGGCGATGAAGACCTTCGCCGAGGACCAGCGCTTCGTCGGGCAGACGTTCGTCGCGGTCGAGTCCGAGGGGCGCGACCCGTGCGAGCTGCGCCAGGAGCAGGGCGACGCCGCCGTCCGGGACCTGGTCGCCCGGCGCACGCCGCTGATCGCCTTCGTGCTGCGCACGACGCTGGCCGGCTACGACCTCGACACCGTGGAGGGCCGGGTCGCCGCGCTGGAGAAGACCGCCCCCCTGGTCGCCGGCATCAAGGACCACGCGCTGCGCCCGGCCTACGCCCGGGAGCTCGCCGGGATGATCGGCAACACCGACGAGGCCGAGGTGCTCGAGCGGGTGCGGCGGCTGACCGGCGACGGGGGAGGGGCGTCCTCGCGGGGCCGCCCGCGCGCCCCCAAGCGCACGCCGGACGACGCCGCGGTCGCCGTCGAGCGGGAGGCCGTCAAGGCGGCGCTGCAGGCACCCGAGTACGCGGGTCCGGCGTTCGACGCCGTCCCGCCGGCCGCCTACACCGACCCCGACTACGCCGCCGTCGCCGCGGCGGTGACCGGGGCGGGCGGCGCCGGCGGGGTGACGGTGACCGGGCCGGCGTGGCTGGACCAGGTGGCCGCGCACTGCGAGCGGGAGAGCGCCCGCGCGCTGCTGACCGCGCTGGCGGTGGAGCCGATGCGCTCGGTCACCGGCGAGTGCGACCCCTCCTACGTCAACGCCATCCTCGCCCGGCTCCAGGAGATGGCCACCGTGCGCCAGGTGGCCGCGCTCAAGGGCCGGCTGCAGCGGATGAACCCGGTGGAGCAGGCCGAGGAGTACACGAAGGTCTTCGGGCAGCTCGTCGCCCTGGAGCAGCAGGCGCGGTCGCTGCGCGAGCGCGCGATGGGCGGGATCGCCTCGTGAACCTGGTGGAGAGCCTCCGGCGCCGGTTCGCGCGGCCCCCGGAGGAGGTCCGGGCGGCGGTGGCCGACCCCGACGAGCGGGTGCTCGCCTGGGGCGTCCTCGCGCGCGGCGCCGGCTGGCTGGTGGCCACCTCCCGCGGCCTGCGGACGGTCGGCCCGGGCGCCGAGGGCGGTGTGCTCCCGTGGCACGAGGTGGGGCACGCCCGCTGGGCCTCGACCACCGACGGCGGCGGATCTTTCACCGTGACGCCGCTGACCGAGGTGGAGCCCGGCGTGCAGGCCCGGCTGCCCGCCGTGCGGCACGTGCTCACCGATGCCGGCGACCTCCCGGCGACCGTGCGCCGGCGGGTCGACCAGACCATCGTGACCAGCCGGCGCAGCCCGCTGCCCGATCGGGGCGGTCTGCTGCTGGTGGCCCGGCGGGTCCCGGGTCAGGCGGCCCGGGAGTGGACCGTCGTGTTCGACGACGACGCCGACCGCGACGACCCGGTGGCCCGCGACATCGCGCGGCGCAAGCTCACCGAGGCGCTCGCCGCCGAGCAGCCGGACTGAACCGGCCGGCGGCTCAGCGCTGGGGCTCGCTGCCCAGCTGGGACTTCAGCGTCGAGACCGCGTCGTCGGCCTTGGCCTGCGCGATGCCCGCGATGCTCTGCAGGCGCGGGTCGTCCTTGGCGTGCTCCCAGGCGCGGCGGATCTGCTCGTAGCGCTCGCGGCCGGCCCGCGACCCCAGCACGTAGCCGGCGCCGAATCCGGCGAGGAACGACAGCTTGGCCACGGGAACCTCCTGCGTGAACGGGCGGTGAACAGCGGACACGGTACCTGTGGCGAGCATCGCGCCGCCGTCCGCGAGCCACCCTCGGGCGGGCTCGGGGCGTGGGGTAGTCTCGTCGGCGCCAGCGGGTCGCGCCCGCTGATCCCCCGTAGCTCAATTGGCAGAGCATGCGACTGTTAATCGCAGGGTTATTGGTTCGAGTCCAATCGGGGGAGCAGCACCGGGCTCCGCCGCATCGACGAGGCCGCACAGGGCTGTTCGCGTCCTCCCTGCCAGAGCGACCGGCGCGGCCGACGCTCCGTCGAGGGCCGGGTCACGCGGCCGGGCCGCCGGTGACCTGACGGGCGCCCCCTGCGGGTGACCGGGAAGCAGCCGGGCCCTCCTCGCGGTTGTCGGTGGCGGGACGGACCCCGACATGGCGGAACCCGGACGGTGCCGCCGACCGGCCCGGAGGAGCACAGATGAAGATCGGCATCATCGGCGCGGGCAACATCGGCGGCAACCTCACCCGGAGGCTCGCCGCCCTTGGGCACGACGTATCCGTGGCCAACTCACGCGGCCCCGGGACCCTCGCGGAGCTCGCCGCCGAGACCGGCGCCACCGCCGTCCCGGTCGAGCAGGCCGCCCGGGACGCCGAGGTCGTCGTGGTGGCCGTCCCGCAGCGCAGCGTGCCCGACCTCCCCGCCGGGGTGCTCGACGGCGCGGCCCCGGGTGCTGTCGTCGTCGACACGGGCAACTACTACCCGCAGCGCGACGGTCGGATCGTCCCCATCGAGGACGGGACGACGGAGAGCCGGTGGGTCGCCGACCAGCTCGGGCGCCCGGTCGTCAAGGCGTTCAACGGCATCTACGCCCAGCACCTGCTCGACGCCGGCCGGCCCGCAGGGGCACCGGACCGCCGGGCGCTCCCCGTGGCCGGCGACGACGCCGCCGCCAAGCAGGTGGTGATCGACCTGCTCGACGAGCTGGGCTTCGACGGGGTCGATGCCGGCGATCTCGACGGTTCGTGGCGGCAGCAGCCCGGCACACCGGTGTACGGCGCCACCGCTGACGCGGACGGCGTCCGTCGACTGCTGGCGCAGGCGAGCCCTGAGCGGACCGCGGAGTGGCGCGCCTGACCTGATCGGGGGCCCGGGCCGGGTCAGGTGGGACCGCGACGGCCGTCGAGGTCGGCGACCAGGCGCCTCGGCGCCCGTGTACGCCAGGCCTCCTCCACCAGCTCGGTGAGCTCCCCGGCCGGGATGCGTTCGAGCCGCACCAGGACGACGGGGTACCCGGCGAAGTGCGGGGTGGTGAGGAAGGCGGCGGGCGCCGACGCGAGCAGCGCGGCCTTCTCGCCCTCGTCCGCCACGCGCACCCCCAGCAGCGGCTCGTCCTCGTCCGGCGCCGCGTCGCCGAGCGCCGCCCGTTCCCCCTGCCGGAGCGGCCGCGCCCACACGAACGCCTTCCCGCGCACCCGCCACGAGGGGTGCCCGCCGTACGAGGGGTGCTCGTCGGTCTCCGGCAGCCCCGAGACGAGCCGCCGGACGTCGTCCCAGGTCGCCACCCCCGCAGTGTGGCCCCGCAGGGCCCGCGGGTGGGAGGGTGCCCGTGCCGCGCACCGCGCGACGGCTTGGAACCGTGCAGAGAGGGACGACCGTGCCGACCGACCCCTTCGCCGCCTTCCGGGCGGCCGTGGAGTACCGCGACGTCGACGCCGCGGTGCGGCTGTTCAGCGACGACTGCGTCTTCCTGTCGCCGATCGTGCACGAGCCCTACCGCGGCACCGGGCCGCTGCGCGCGATCCTCACCGGGGTGATGTCGGTGTTCGAGGACTTCCGCTACACCGCCTCGTACGGGGGCGACGGCGGGCACGTCCTCGCCTTCGACACCCGGGTCGGCGACCGCGCCCTCCAGGGCGTGGACATCCTGCGCGGCCGCGACGGCGTGCTCACCGAGCTGACCGTGATGGTCCGCCCCTACTCGGCCGCGACCGCGCTCCGCGAGCGGATGGCGGCGCTGCTCGCGTGAGCCGGGGGAGGCGTCGGCCGGCCCCCGTAGGGTGCGGCGGGCAGCCGTCGGCAGCAGGGAGGACGAGGCGATGACCACCGGTCCCGGCCAGGAGACCGCCCACGACGACCGGCCGCCGGTCACGATCTTCGGCCCCGACTTCCCGTTCGCGTTCGACGACTGGATCACCCACCCCTCGGGCCTGGGCGCGATCCCACCGGATCGGCACGGCGAGGAGGTCGCGATCGTCGGCGCGGGCATCTCCGGCCTGGTCGCCGCCTACGAGCTGATGAAGCTGGGCCTCAAGCCCGTCCTCTACGAGGCCTCCCAGATGGGCGGCCGGCTGCGGTCGGCCCGGTTCGAGGGCGCGCCGCCGGAGATCGTCGCCGAGCTGGGCGGCATGCGGTTCCCGGTCTCGTCGACCGCCTTCTACCGCTACGTCGACCTGCTCGGCCTGGAGACGCGGCCCTTCCCGAACCCGCTGACCCCGGCGTCGGGCAGCACGGTCATCGACATCGAGGGGGAGACGCACTACGCGGAGTCCTCGGAGGCGCTGCCGAAGCTGTTCCGCGAGGTCGCGGCGGCGTGGGCGGACGCCCTGGGCACGGTGCGGTTCGCCGAGATCCAGGACGCGATCCGGGCGCGCGACGTGAAGACGCTCAAGTCCCTGTGGGACGAGCTGGTGCCGCTCTGGGACGACCGCACCTTCTACGACTTCATCGCCAGCTCCGAGGCGTTCTCCCGGCTGTCGTTCCACCACCGCGAGGTCTTCGGCCAGGTGGGCTTCGGCACCGGCGGGTGGGACTCGGACTTCCCGAACTCGATGCTCGAGATCTTCCGCGTGGTGATGACGAACTGCGACGAGGACCAGCGCTTCGTCGTCGGCGGGGTGGAGCAGGTCCCGTGGGGCCTGTGGAACCACGCCCCTGACGCGCCCGCGCACTGGCCGGCCGGCACGACGCTGGCGAAGCTGCACTCCGGCGGGCCGCGGGCCGGCGTCGCCGCCGTCTCCCGCGCCGCCGACGGCAGCTTCGCCGTCACGGACGCCTGGGGGCACACCGCCCGCTACCCGGCGGTGCTGGTCACCTGCCAGAGCTGGCTGCTGACGACGACGATCGACTGCGACGAGGACCTCTTCGCGCAGAAGATGTGGACGGCGCTGGACCGCACCCGGTACATGCAGTCGTCGAAGACCTTCGTGATGGTCGACCGGCCGTTCTGGAAGGACAAGGACCCGGTCACCGGCCGCGACGTCATGAGCATGACCCTCACCGACCGGCTCACCCGCGGCACGTACCTGTTCGACCACGGCGACGACAAGCCCGGTGTCATCTGCCTGACCTACTCGTGGATGAGCGACGCGCTGAAGATGCTCCCGTACCCGGTCGACCAGCGGGTGCGCCTGGCGCTGGGCGCGCTGAAGAAGATCTACCCCGACCTGGACATCGCGCGGCACATCATCGGCGACCCCATCACGGTCTCGTGGGAGGCCGACGCGCACTTCCTCGGCGCCTTCAAGGGCGCGCTGCCCGGGCACTACCGCTACAACCACCGGATGTACGCGCAGTTCGTGCAGGACGACTTCCCGGCCGAGCACCGCGGGATCTTCCTGGCCGGCGACGACGTCTCGTGGACGCCCGCCTGGGTCGAGGGCGCGGTGCAGACGTCGCTCAACGCGGTCTGGGGCATCATGCGGCACTTCGGCGGGGGCACCCACCCCGAGAACCCGGGCCCCGGCGACGTGTTCGCCGAGGTCGGCCCGGTCGCGCTCCCGGACTAGCGCGGACGGCTCCGGTCCGGACGGCGCAGCGGCAGCCGGTCCTCGCCGCCCGGCCGCACCGCCAGCACCTGGTTCACGCCCACCCGGTGCCGCTCGAAGGCCAGCGCCGACCCCGCCAGGTACAGCCGCCACACCCGCGCCCGCCCGGGCGAGGACTCCCGCACCGCCTCCTCCCAGTTCTCCTCGAGGTTGCGCACCCACGCACGGCAGGTGAGCGCGTAGTGCCGGCGCAGCGCCTCGACGTCGACGACCTCGAACCCCGCCTCCTCCAGCACCCGCACGTGGGTCGCCACCGGCTGCAGCTCGCCGTCGGGGAAGACGTACCGGGTGAGGAACGACCCCGGGTCCGGGCGGTCCGGCCCGGCGGCCGGCCCCCGCGCGATCGCATGGTTGAGCAGCCGCCCACCGGGGGCCAGCAGCGCGTGCAGCCGGGCGGCGTAGGCGGGCAGCTGGTCGTGGCCCACGTGCTCGGCCATGCCGACCGACGCGATCGCGTCGAAGGGTCCGTCGTCGACCTCGCGGTAGTCCTGCAGCCGGATCTCGACGCGGTCGGCCAGCCCGGCCTCGGTCACCCGCCGGCGGGCCAGGTCGGCCTGTGCTCCGGAGATGGTCACGCCCACCACCGAGACCCCGTACCGCGACGCGGCGTGGAGGGCGAGCGACCCCCAGCCGCAGCCGACGTCGAGCAGCCGCATCCCGGGCTCCACCCCGAGCTTGCGGCAGACCAGGTCGAGCTTGGCCTCCTGCGCCGCCTCGAGCGTGGCGCCGGGGCCCGGGAAGTACGCGCAGCTGTAGACCAGCGAGGGGCCCAGCAGCAGCCGGTAGAAGTCGTTCCCGACGTCGTAGTGGTGGCTGATCGCGCTCCGGTCGCGGCGCAGCGAGTGGCGCAGCCCGCGCAGGCGGGCCTCCTCGGCGGGCGGCGCAGGCGGTGGCCCGGGGACCCGGAGCCGCAGCAGGGGGCCGGCCAGGCGGACCAGGGCCCGCCGGTCCAGCCGCAGCTCCGGTCGGGCCGGCAGGTCGTCGGGGAAGCTCAGTGCCGCGTAGAGGTCGCCCTCGACGTCGAGGTCGCCGCTGACGTAGGCCCGGGCGAGCCCCAGTTCCCCGGGCGCGAACACCAGGCGGCGCAGCGCCCGCCGGTTCCGCACCACCAGGGTCGGGGCGCCGTCGACGACGGACTCCGAGCCGTCCCAGCAGCGCACCGACAGCGGCAGCGGGGCGCCCAGCAGGGTCCTGGCCAGTTCGTCCACCAACCCGCTCGCTCCCCGGTGCGCCATGCGCCCGACCCTGGCAGATCGACCGCCCCCGGCGGGAGGGGTCCGGCCGCGGGCGCCCTCAGACCAGGCCGAGCAGGAACGCCCCGGCCGTCCACGCGCCCAGCCCGGTCAGCGCCGCCGCGAGCACGACGAGCAGGACGACCCACGCCGCGGCGAGCCGGTCGGGCCACGTCGCCCCGTGGAGCTCCGGTGCCACCGGGTCCGGGAGCGGCCGGGCGAGCCACTGGGCGGCGTGCTCCTGCGTGCAGAAGTCGGCGTCCAGGAAGCGCAGCCCCTCGGCCTCGTCGGACCGGGTGACCTCCAGGTGCAGCCAGCCCCGGCCGCCGTCCACGTCCGCCCACGGCCGGCCGCAGGTGGCACAGGCGGAGGCGTCCGCAGGATCGGGCGGGAGCACGCCCGGCACGCTAACGGCGGCTCCGCGCGCGTCCGGGCAGGCGCACCCTCCGGTGTCCGGACCGTGACCTCCACCGGCTTGCTCCGCGTGCGCCCCGGGCCCAGGCTGGGGCGCAGGACGGGCCGGTCGAGCGGAGGAGGGGGCATGCGCGCCCAGCGGCGGACGCGTGCGGGCAGCGGCGCCCGGGCGAGCCGGGTCGCCGTGGCCGCGGCCCTCGCGGTGGCGGGCCTGGCCGGCTGCGGCGACGACGCGACCGGCCCCACGGCGCAGGAGGTGGCGGCGCTCGCCGACGAGATCGACGGGCTGCGGGACCGCGTCGAGGCGCTGGAGGAACGTCCGGTGCCGTCGGCCGCCCCCACCACGCCCTCGGCCGAGGCGCCCCCGACCGACAACGGGGAGCAGCCCCCGGGCGATGACCCGGCGCAGCCGTTCGAGGACCCCGCCGGCCTGTTCGACGACCCCGAGCCCCTCATCGGTGAGGACGTCACCGTGACGGCGGAGGTGGTCGGCCTGGTCTCGGTCTCCCAGGTGGGCGCCGCCTTCCGGCTCGGCGGCGGGGAGGGGACCACCGTCGGCGTGATCACGGTGACGCCTCCCGGCGAGCTGGAGGTGGGCGACGTCCTCCGGGTGACCGGCCCGGTCGAGCGGGTCCGGCGGAGCTCCTTCGAGGCGGACTTCGGCATCTCCGCCGACGTGCTGGCCGACGACCCCGAGACCCTGTTCGCCGCCCTCGCCGGGGACGTCGCGATCGCGGCCCGGGACATCGAGGTCGTGCGGCAGCCCTCCGGCTGAGGTCCTCTACCGGGTGCTCTCCGGCGCCGGTTCCGGCACCTCGGTCCGCGGGACGGCGGGAGCGGGACCCGGCACCGGGTTCTCGCGCAGGTGCACCAGGACGCGGTAGGAGACCGCCACGAGCGGCACGGCCAGCAGCGCACCGGCCAGGCCCCACAGCATCGTCCCGGCGGTGACCGCGACGAGGATGACCACCGGGTGCAGCCGCAGGGCCCGCCCGACGATGACCGGGTGCAGGACGTTGCCCTCGACCTGCTGCACGACCAGGACGGCGACCAGCACGATGACCGCGTCGGTCAGCCCGTTGGTCACCAGCGTGACGAGCACGGCCACCGCCCCGCTCACCGTCGCCCCGAACAGCGGGACGAACGCGCCGAGGAAGGTCAGCAGGGTCAGCGACGGCCACAGCGGAACCCCCAGGACCAGCAGCGCCGCACCGATGCCCACGGCGTCGATGAGCGCCACGATGACGACGCCGCGCACGTACTGGGAGAGGGTCGTCCACGCCGTCCGGCCGGCGCCGTCGACCTGCTCGCGGCGCCGGGCGGGTGCCAGCCGCAGCGCCCAGGCCCACATCGACGCGCCGTCCTTGAGCAGGAAGAACGTCAGGAAGGCCACCAGCACCACCGCGGCCAGCACGTAGAGCGCCATCCCCGCCGCGGCCGTCGGCTCCGGCGCGAGCCGGAAGATCCGGTCGACCACCGCGTTGCGCGCCTCGGTCACCTGCTGGGGGTCCAGCCCCAGCGGGCCCTCGATCAGCCAGACCCGGATCCGGTCGATCCCGGCGGCCAGCGGGCGGGCGAGGTCGCGCAGCTCCTCGGCGGCGCGGAACCCCACGAGGAAGCCGACGCCGGCCAGGAGGCCGAACAGCAGGAACACCGACAGCAGCGCGGCCAGCGCCCGGGGGAGCGCCCGGGACAGCAACCGGGTGAACGGGTGCACGATGGCGGTCAGCAGCAGGGCGACGGCGACGGTCACCGTCACCAGCGGCAGCCGCAGCAGGACCCAGAACAGCAGCCAGGCGACCGCGGCCAGCACCAGCAGCGCGGCGCCGACCACGAGGGTCCGCACCGCCCAGGCCGGTGCGGCAGGCGCCACCGGCACGCGGTGCCCGTCCCGAGATGCGGCGACGGCCGGCGTGGGTGCGGCGCCGGCGCCGTCGTCCGCCGCCCGCCTCGGCCACCAGCTCACCGCCGCCGTCCCGCCCGCACACCCGCTCCTCCGGTCGTGGTGGTCCCGCACCGCTCCGCGGCCGGGGGTACCCCCGCATCCTGGGCCACCGCGGCGCGTCCGGCCGGGCGAGCGCCCGGTGCGGGCGGGTTCTGTTGCGGTCCTCTTGCAGATCCGTGTCAGGACGGCGGGCGCCGCGCTGACCACCGCGCGGACGGGCACACCCGGTACAGCGGCCGCCCACGCCGGCCGCCGCGCGCACCCGGAGGTCCCCATGTCCCAGCCCGTCCTCCCCCACCCGGCCGGGGCCCGACCCCGCAGTCTCGCCACCGTCGACGACGACCTCCGCACCTGCGACCGCATCCGCCGGGACGTGGAACGGGAGCTCGCCGAGGTCCGGCGCCGCCAGGAGGAGCTGGCCGAGCTCGCGGCCACCCTGCTCGTGACCCTCGACTGCCGGTCACGGCTCGTCGACCACCTCCTCGACGAGCGGTTGCGGGTGCGGGACGGCGGGTGCCCGCCGCCGTGCTGAGGTCAGCGCACGTTTCCCCGTGGCCGAGCTGGACACCGGACCCGGAGGACGACGCGGGAGGAGACCTCGTGGGCACCGGAACCGGGACCCGGCCGAGCGGGACGACGCCGACGCCGCAGGAGCGGCCGTCCCCCCGGCGAGCGCTGGAGGCGCTCGTCGGGGTGCCGTTCACCGAGGGCAACCGGCTCGCGCTGCTGCGGAACGGGGACGAGACCTTCCCGGCGCTGCTCGCGGCGATCGCGGCCGCCCGGCGGAGCATCGACCTGCTGTGGTTCTCCTGGCGGGGCGGGGAGATCGCCCACCGGATGGCCGGCGCCCTCGCCGAGCGCGCCCGGGCCGGCGTCCGGGTGCGCGTCCTGCTCGACGGCTACGGGGCCAAGCAGATCGACCGGCAGGACCTGCGGACCATGCGGCAGGCCGGGTGCAGCGTCTTCTTCTACCGGCCGCTGCACACGCTGCGCATCGGGGTGTGGAACCAGCGCAGCCACCGGCGGGTGCTGGTCTGCGACGAGACGGTGGCCTTCACCGGCGGCACCGGGGTGGACACCGCGTGGACCGGCGACGGCCGGCACCCCGGCAGCTGGCGGGACACCGCCGTCCGCGTGGAGGGACCCGCCGTCGCCGGGCTGCGCTCGGCGTTCGTGCAGCCCTGGATGCAGGCACAGGTCCGCCTCACCGGTGAGGTGCTGTCCGACCAGGACCCGTTCCCCGAGCTCGGCCCGGCCGGGAGCTCGGCGGTCCAGGTGCTGCGGCCGCCGTCCCAGCCGGGGTGGAGCGAGGCGGCGTTGGCGCTGGCCGCCCTCCTGCACTGCGCGCGGGAGGAGGTCCGCATCACCACGCCCTACGTGCGGCTGCCGCGCTGGCTGCGCCGGGCGGTCGGGACGACGGCACGGCGGGGGGTGCGCGTCCGGCTGCTGGTCGCCGGCCCGCACGTGGAGCGGCCGGCGGTCCACCTGCAGGGCGAGCTGGACTTCCAGGAGCTGCTGGACGCCGGGGTCGAGATCTGGCGGTACCAGCCGGCGCTGCTGCACGCCAAGGTCGTCACCGTCGACGGCGCCCTCGGGATGATCGGCACGGCGAACGTCGACACCCGGTCGTTGGGGCTCAACGAGCAGGTGTGCCTGCTGGCCGACGACCCCGCCGTCGCCGGGGCGCTGGACGCGGACTTCGACGAGGACCTCGCCCGCAGCGTGCAGGTGGACCCGGTGCGCTGGCGCGAGCGGGGCCTGTACCGCCGCACCCTCGAGGTGGCCTCCGACGTCGTCGGCCGGCCGCTGCGCGGCTGGGGCGCCGTCGGGCTGGCCGGCCGCCGTCCCTGACCGTCGCATGACGTTCCCGGGACGAAGGCGGGACGGCGGTGTCCCGCCCGCGCCGGCGGGACACGGGTCGGACGTGGCGGGGACGACGCAGCCGGCGGAGGCACGGACGGGGCGGGCCCACGCGCTGGGCCGGGGGAGCGCGGCGCTGGCCGGGGTGGCCGCGGTGGCCGCCGGGCTCGGCCTGGCCGAGCTCGTCGCCGGGCTGGTCCCGGCGGCGCCCTCCCTGGTGATCGCGGTGGGGGACGCGGTCATCGACAGCGTCCCCGGCTGGCTGGAGCAGTGGGCGATCGCCACCCTGGGTGCCGCCGACAAGCCGGTCCTCCTCGCGGGCATCCTGGTCGTCTCGGTGCTGATCGGCGCGGGGCTGGGCGTGCTCGCCCGGCGCTTCGTCGTCCTCGCCGGCGGCGGCATTGCGCTGTTCGCCACGCTCGGCGTCGTCGCCGCGCTCGCCGACGACCGCAACCCCGTCTTCCTGACCGCGCTCGTGGGCCTGGTCGGGGCGGCGGCCGGGACCGCGGTGCTGGGGTGGCTCGTCGTCGGCCTGCCGCGCCGGGCCGTGCCGGCGCCCGCCGGCGGCCAGGGCTCGACCGACCCCGCCGACCCGGGGACGGTCCCCCTGCTGAGCGAGGTGGACCGGCGCCGTTTCCTCGCGGTGACCGGCGGGGCCACCCTGCTCGGCGTGCTCGCCGGGATCGGCGGCTACCTGCTCTCCGGCCGGGAACGGCTCGACGAGCTGCGGGCGGCCATCCGGCTGCCGGTCCCGGTACGGCAGGCGGGGCCCGTGCCGGCCGGGGCCACCCTCGAGATCCCGGGCATCACGCCGCTGTTCACCCCGAACGCCGAGTTCTACCGGATCGACACCGCGCTGCGGGTGCCCACCGTCGACCCCGACGGCTGGCAGCTCGCGGTCCGCGGGATGGTGGACGACCCGTTCACGCTCACCTACGCCGAGCTCATGGAGCTCCCGCAGATCGAGGCGGACATCACCCTCGCCTGCGTCTCCAACGAGGTGGGCGGCGACCTCGTCGGCACCGCCCGCTGGCAGGGCGTCCCGCTGCGTGCGCTGCTGGAGCGCGCCGGGCTGCAGGAGGGCGCCACGCAGCTGATCGGCCGCTCCGTCGACGGGTTCACCGCGGGCTTCGCGACGATCACCGCGCTCGACGTGGAGGAGGCGATGGTCGCCGTCGCGATGAACGGCGAGCCGCTGCCGGCCGAGCACGGCTTCCCGGCCCGGCTCGTGGTGCCCGGCCTCTACGGCTACGTCTCGGCCACCAAGTGGCTCTCGGCGATCGAGCTCACGGGCTGGGACGTCGACGGCTACTGGATCCCGCGCGGCTGGGCCAAGGAGGGGCCGATCAAGACCCAGACGCGCATCGACGTCCCCGCGTCCGGGAGCACCGTCCCCGCCGCGCGGCGACCCATCGCCGGGGTGGCGTGGGCGCCGACCCGGGGGATCGAACGGGTCGAGGTGCGCATCGACGACGGCCCGTGGCAGGAGGCGGAGCTCGCCGAGGCCCACGACGTCGACGTCTGGCGCCAGTGGTACCTCCCGTGGGACCCGACGCCGGGTCGGCACGTGATCGCCGCACGGGCGACCGACGGGCTGGGCGAGGTGCAGACCGACGAGCGCACCCCCGTGGCACCCGACGGCGCGTCCGGCTACCCGGTGGTCGAGGTCCTCGTGCAGGACTGACGGTCGGTCAGGCCGCGGCGTCCCGCTCGCCGCCGACACGGCCGACCCAGCGGGCCACCTGCTCGACCACCACGTCGGGCTCGGTCAGCGGCAGCATGTGGCCCGCGCCGGGGACCTGCACCAGCTCCCCGTCGGGCAGCGCGGACAGCAGCCGGTGGATCTCCGCGTTCGGCACCTCCGGGTCGCGGTCGCCGTGCACGAGCAGCGTCGGGACGGTGAGGGAGTGCGCCCGGTCGACACCGTCGTCGGCCAGCGCCCCGAGGGCCGACCCGGCCAGCGCCAGCGGCCGGGTGGTCAGGAAGTCGTCCCGCATGCGCGCCACGGCCTCCTGGGGCTCGCCCGGGGCGAAGGCGAAGTGCCGGATGCCGCGGTCGGAGACCGCGCGGACCGGCCGGAGCCGCCGGCCCCACCGCGAGCCGGCGCGCAGGAGCGCGAACCACACGGAGGCCAGCCGGGCGCGCGCCCACGCCGGCAGGTGGCGCCCGGGGAACCCCGGCGCCGTCACCCCCGCGCCGCCGGAGCCGACGAAGACCGCGCCGGTGATGCGGGCGTCCGCGCCGCCGTCCACGTGGCGCAGCAGCACGGCTCCGCCGAGGCTGTGCCCCACGACGACCGCGGAGCCGCCGCGCGGCACGACCGCGCCGAGCACCGCCCCCAGGTCGGCGGCGTGCGACGCCAGGCCGTAGCCGCCGGAGCGCGCGTCGCCGGACTGGGCGTGCCCGCGCAGGTCGTAGGCGACCACCCGGTGGTCCTCGGCGAGCCGCCGCGGCACCTCGCCCCAGGAGTCCGCCGACATCCCCAGCCCGTGCACGAGGACGACCAGGGGCGCGTCCTCGTCCCCCCACGAGTAGAGGGCCAGGCGGGTGCCGTCGAAGGAGGTCACGTCGGTCATGGCGGGCCCCTACCCAGCCGGCCGGCCGCCGCTGCGTCGATGTGGTGACGGTCGCGGTCCTGTCATCCCACCGTCACGGGACGGCGGGGGCCCGCGACGGCGTGGTGGCGCATCGCCGTCACCCCGGGGAGGAGGTACCGGGCGCAGACCAGCACCCACACCGTGCCGAGGACGACCCCGGCGAGGACGTCGGTCGGGTAGTGCGCGGCGGTGTAGATGCGGGAGAGGGCGACCGCCGGGACGACGAGGACGGGCACGGCCAGCACCGCCCACCGCCACCGGCTCCGCGCGAGGGTGATGACGAGCGCGGCCAGCGCGCCGTAGAGCGCCACCGCCGCCGCGACGTGCCCGGAGGGCCAGCTCGCCGCGGTCGGCAGGCCGGAGGTGAGGTCGGCGACGGCCGGCCGGGCGCGTTCCACGGTGCGCGAGACGACGAAGTAGATGCCGAGCTCGCCGACGACGGTGACCAGCACGAAGACCACCGGCCGCCAGCTCCCGGTGACCGCGAGGGCCAGCACGGCCAGGGTCACCGGCACCGCGATCACCATCGCGGTGCCCGACAGGCGCTCCACGGCGTCGGTCACGTCGGTGAGCACCGGCGTGCGCGCCGCGACGAAGGCCTCGACCACGGAGCGGTCGAACCGGCCGAGCGCTGCACCGCCCAGCACGCCGGTGACCAGCAGGCCGAGCACGATCAGGGCGGCCGACAGGGCCGCGGCGGCGACCAGCAGGCGGGTCACGGTGCGTCGGCCGTCGGGCAGGGCCGGCTGGCCGCTCGGTGCGGCGTGCTCCATCGCGCCCGGCTCCACGTCCAGCGGGTCCAGCGGCTCCTCGGTGTGGTGGTGGTGGTCGTGCTGCCAGGCGCGGAAGGCCGCCGTCGTCACCGCGAGGATGCCGGCCCCGAGGGCGTAACCGGCGAGGACGTCGGTGACGAAGTGCACCCCCAGCGCCAGCCGGGTGAACCCGACGGCGAGCGCCACCACGAGGGCGGCCGCCACCACCCACGGCCGGAGCCCACGGCGCACCGCGGGCAGGGCCAGCAGGGCCAGGGTCCCGAAGGTGACCAGGGAGACGGTGGCGTGCCCGCTGGGGAAGCTCGCGTTGGAAGGCAGGTCCGCGACCGGGTCGGCCACCATCGGTCGGGCGCGGTCGACCAGCGCCTTCGTCACGGGCACCAGCACGGGCAGCGAGAGACCGGTGACCGTCGCGAAGACGGCCAGCCGCCGCTGCCCCCGGACGAGCAGGAACACCGTGGTCAGCGTGAAGAGCAGGATGGCGGCGGGGTGCCCGCCGAGGTCGGTCACCGCCTGCAGGACGCGCACCGTCGTGGGGGAGTCGGCCACCGCCTCGTTCAGACCGGCGGCGACGTCGCCGTCCAGCGCGGCCAGCGGCGACCACTCGCGCTGCACCAGCAGGAGCAGCAGCAGGAAGGGCACCAGCCCGGCGAGCAGCGCGACCAGACCGAGGACGGTCCGCACCCCGAAGCGCCCCAGCCCGGTGGTGCTGCGCTCGTCCTGGATGCCGGCACGCTCGTCCACCCGGTTCATGCCCGTCCCCGGTACCCGCGCGGCGGCGGGCACACCGGCCGGGCACCCGACGATCCGATGACGGCTGCCGGCGGCTCAGCGACCGGCCGCCTCCTCCGGCGTCACCGTCGCGATCCGGCGGACGTCGGCGAGCAGGTGCTGCACGCGGGTGTCGCGCAGGCAGCCCTGCATCTCGCGCCGGTCGAACTCGTCGAGCCCGGGCCGCAGCCGGAAGGCGTACACGCCGTCGCCGACCGTCCCGAAGGAGTCCTCGACCACGTCGGCGTTCACCAGCAACCGGCAGGTGCTCACCAGCCCGCGGGTCATCTCCTCGCGCAGCGCCGGGTCCTCCCGGATCTCCACCGCCAGGACCACGTCGGTGTAGGAGCCCTCCGGCAGTGGGACATGCACCGTCATCAGCTCGGCGCGCAGCAGCAGGACCGCGGCGGCGACGACGGCGGCGCCGGCGACCCAGGCGAGCACCCGCTTCACGGCGACGTCGCGGTGGCGGCCGGCCCGAGCAGCACCCGCAGGGCGGGGTCGTCGCCGAACCCGTCGTCGCCGGCGAGGAGCTCGGCCTCCGTGGGCACCAGCGACGTCGCCGGGAAGGCGATCTCCTCCAGCTGGTCGGCGACCTCCCGCTCCACCCCCGCGCGGGCCGAGCCGCCGGCGACCCGCTCGACCAGCCAGGCGATCCCGGAGACGACGAAGCCACCGCCGAGCAGCACCGGGATGAAGATGTGCGTCCGGTCGAGGTCCGCGGGTCGGAGCCAGGTGAACGGCCTGCTCTCCACGGGCGCCGCGCGCAGCCGCTCGAGCGCCCCGGGTGGCCGCTGCGCGGCCGCGGACGCCCGCACGGTCTCGGCCACCGCGTTCAGCCGACGCACGACCAGGCCGGTGCACAGCCCCACCAGGGTGGCGAGGAAGAGGATGCCGACCAGCAGGGCGCGGTGCCACTCCCACCGGTAGACGTAGACGAACAGGTAGCCGCCGGAGCCCAGGAGCGCGAGGACCCCCACCAGCCAGCTCAGCTTCTTCACGAGTCCTCCTCCTCGACGGCGCCGCTGTCCCCGTCCACCCGGACGGTGGTGCCGGGGGTGAACCGCTCCAGCGCGCCGGCGTGGCCGACCACCGTGGGCACCCCCGACTCGCGGGCGAGGATCGCCAGGTGCGCCAGCACGCTCCCCGTCTCGGCGACCAGGCCGGCCAGCCGGGGCAGCACCGGCGCCAGCGAGGGGTCGAGGGTGCGCACCACCAGCACGGCGCCCTCCGGCGGGTCGTCCCCGTGGTGCACCGGCCCGCTGCCCGATCCACCTCCTGCCCCGGTGCCGCCGGCCGCACCGGCGACCGGTACGGGCCGGCCGGTGTCGCTCATCCGGAACCGCGCGGGCAGCGGCTCCCCGGGCTCCTCGGGCGCCGGCCGGAGCACCACCGCCGGGTCGTGGACGGCGGCGGCCAGATCGGCCAGCCGCACCCCGCGCACCTCCTCCGGGTCGCCGAGCCGGCCGGCGGCGGTGAGCCGTTCACCGAGGGCCCAGGCGGCGCGGGCGGTGACCTCCTGCAGCCACCGCACCCGCAGCCGCAACGCCTCCCGCAGCAGCCCGGCGTCGGTCTCCTCGACCGGCGGGGGGCTGTCCGGCGGGTCGACGTCGGGCGGGAGCTGCGGGCGGCGGCAGATCCTCGGCGGGGCGAGGGCGAGCACCACCGGGTTGGCGGCGACGATCTCGGCGTCGGGGAGCCCGGCCTGCCGGGACCGGCCGAGCACGCGCAGCGCGGCGCTCACCCCGGTGAGCCGGGGGGCGTCGGGGTCGACGAGCATGCCCACGAGCACCTCGTGCGCGTGCACCGAGCGCAGCGCCGGGCCGGTGCGGTGCAGCAGGGCGACCAGCTGCCGGTCGGTCAGCTCGCCCAGCGGCGGCACCCCGCCGAGGGCGTGGTCGGCCGCCCCGACCACGTCCCGGGCGAGGGCCGGCAGGGCCGAGCGGAGCCGGCCGACCCGCCAGGAGGCGCGCAGCCGCCGCAGCCGGGGGCGCGGGTCGAGCCGGTCGCGCAGCCGGGGGGCCTCCGGCCGGCGCTCGAGCAGGTCGAGGTCGAGCGCGACCCAGCCGCCCAGGACGCGGACCAGCGGGGAGGCCTCCACGGCGTCCCGGTCGGTGGTTCCGGCCAGCAGCAGGGCGTGCCGCAGCGCGTCGCGCAGCGGCGGAATCCACAGGTCGGCCTCCAGCGGCTGCAGGGGCTCGGGGAAGGTCTCGGCGACGGGGCCCGGCCCGAGCACCGGCCCGTGCGGGCGGCCGCGCGCCTCTGCCGTGACCGGCCGGCTCTGCAGCAGCCGCAGCCGGTTCTCCTCGTCGAAGGCCCACTCCACGTCCTGGGGGCCGTCGAACACCCGGGCCGTGCGCCGCGCCAGGTCGGCCAGCGCCCGCAGCTGCGCCTTCCGCAGCCGCACCCCGCCGTCGCCGCGGGTGACGTCGGTGCGGCGGCCGTCGCGGTCGAGCTCGTAGCGGTCGCCGTCCACCTCGCCGCTCACCAGGCGGTCGGGTCCCCCGGTCACCGCGGCGACGACGAGGCGGTCCTCCCGCCCGGACACGGGGTCGATGCCGAAGAGCACGCCGCCGCTGCGCGCGTCGAGCAGCGGCTGGACCAGCACGGCCAGCGGCTCCCGGCCGGTGAGGGTGTCCGACCCCGCGGCGGCGGTCCCGCGGCTGGCCACGACGGTCGCGACGGCGCGCTCGAACTCCTCGGCGCCCCGCACCCCGACCACCGACTCGAACCGGCCGGCCATCGACGAGTCGCCGAGGTCCTCGACCGTCGAGCTGCTCCGCACCACCAGGGCGCGCCGCCCCTCCGCGGAGAGCTGCCGCCAGGCGACGTGGACGTCGTCGGGCAGGGGGCCACCGGCGGCGAGCCGCTCCACGGCCGCCGTGGTCACCACGAAGCCGGGCACGATCGGCAGGCCCGCCCGGTGCGCCCGCGCGAGGGCGGCCGCCTTCGCCCCGCTGACCTGCCCGTCGGTGGCGGATTCGTCGTCGAGGCCCACCACGGGGGGTGCGTCGGCGACGGGCACGCTGCCCATGCTGTCGTCGGTCGAGGTGGCCGGCATCCCGGAGGGGTAGCCGGAAACGGTGCGACGAGGCCCCTACCGGCGGTTCCGTCGGCAAAACGTAACGGGCTCCATCGCCGGCCCGGCGGGGTAGGGGGAGCCCGTGGACCTCCTCGCCCGCCGTCCGGCACCCGGTGCAGCGTGACCGCGGGCCACGAGCACGAGCTCGCCCGGGGCGTCGGCCGGGCCTTCGGCGGGGCGCTGCTGTTCGCGCTGCCGCTGATGATGACCATGGAGCTGTGGCGCCTGGCGCACACCGTCGAGCGCTACCGGCTGGCGCTGCTGGTGGTCACGACGGTCGCGCTCGTGATCGCCCTGTCGCGGTACTTCGGCACCGGGCCCGGGGGCGTCGGCGTGGGGGGCTACCTCGCCGACGCCGGGGTGGCCCTGCTCGTGGCCGCGGCCACCACCGCGCTGGTGCTCGCCGTGCTGGGGGTCATCGACCCGGTCCGGAACTGGCAGGACGCGCTCGGGGTGACCGCCATCGAGGCGCTCCCCGCCGCGGTCGGGGCCTCCTACGCCCGCAGCCAGCTCGGGCAGCGCAGCCGGCGGAGGGAACCGGACCGGTACGGGCACGAGGTCTTCCTCATGACCGCCGGGGCGATCGTCTTCGCCGCCAACATCGCGCCCACCGAGGAGGTGGTGCTCATGGCGGCCCGGATGAGCACGGTCGGCACCGCGCTGCTCGTCGTCCTGAGCCTGGTCGTCATGCACGGCTTCGTGTACACCGTCGGCTTCCGCGGGCAGGAGCGGTCGACCGGCGGGTTCGTCGGGTCGTTCCTGACCCTGACCGTGGTGGGGTACGCGGCGGCCTTCGCCGTCTCGGCTTACGTGCTGTGGACCTTCGGCCGCTTCGACGGCACGGGCGCCGTCGTCGTGGTGGCGCAGACCGTCGTGCTGGCCTTCCCCGCCAGCGTCGGCGCCGCGGCGGCGCGGCTGATCCTGTGAGGGAGGGGCCGGTGGACGAGCCGGAGGAGGAGACCGGGCGCCCGGAGCGGACGACGGCGGGGGAGTACGCGCTGGGCGCCCTCGGCGGGCTGCTGGTCCTGGTCCTGCTGGCGTTCGTCGCGTTCGAGGCGGTCACCGACGCCGGTGCCGCCCCCGAGCTCGCGGTGAGCGTGACGGCGGTGGAGCCGAGCGGCGAGGGGTGGGCGGTCTCCTTCCGGGTCGAGAACACCGGCGACCGCACGGCCGAGCAGCTGGAGGTGTCCGGCTCGCTCACCCGTGGCGGCCGCGAGGTGGAGGAGTCGTCGGCCACGATCGCCTACGTGCCGCCGGGCAGCCGCCGCAGCGGGGCGCTGCTGTTCTCCGAGGACCCCCGGGACGGTCGGCTCGAGGTCCGCCCGGCCGGCTACGCGTCGCCCTGAGGCCGCGCTCAGCGCTGGGCGAGGTAGGCCGCGGCGGTCTGCCGCAGCCGGTCGTGCACGCCGTCGGCGGCGACGACGCCTTGGCGGCCGAGGTAGGCCTTCGGCAGCTTGGCGACCATCGTGTAGTTGGTGTCCACGACGTTCCCGGCCGGCGCCAGGCCGGCCTGGCTGACCAGCTGGTAGGCGTCGAGCAGGTCCCAGCCGGTGAGCTCGGCGGCCCACGTGACCAGGTCGTGCTGGCTGACCCGGTAGGCGTCCTCGAGCGGCCGGACCGAGCCGGTCGACATCAGGAGGTCGTCGGTCTCGAGCCGGGGCCATGCGGGTCCACCGCCCTTGACCAGGTCGACGACGACGACGGTGCGCATCGCCGCCTCGACGGCGGTGCCGCACACCTCGCCCTCACCCTGCCGGCAGTGCCCGTCACCGATCGACAGCTGCCCGCCGGGGACGTTGACACCGAAGTAGGCCGTCGTCCCCGCCCGCATCTCCGGGGTGTCCATGTTGCCGCCGTGCGCGCCCGGCGTGACGGTCGCGAAGGCCTCGCCCCCGGCCGGTGCCACCCCCACGGTGCCGTGCATCGGGTCGAGCGGGAGCTCCACCTCCGGCCCGCCGCGGCGCGGCCGGAACAGGCAGGTGCCCCGCTCGCGGTCCACCTCGTACAGCCACACGACCTCCTCGAGCGGGTCGTGCAGCATCGCCGTGCTGTGCGTCGCCGTCAGCGCCCCGAAGTGCGGGAACGTCGTGGAGACGGCCCAGTCGCGGGCCGGCGCGATCTCCGCGAAGTGGACGGCGAGGGTGTCGCCGGGTTCGGCGCCCTCGACGTGGATCGGCCCGGTCACCGGGTTGAGCTGCGAGAAGTCGCAGACCTGGCTCGGCAGGTCGTCGGTGCTGGTCACCCGGCCGCCGAAGCAGTCCTCGGTGGTGAGCTCGACGACCGTGCCCGGCCGGACCCGCACCAGCGGCTGGGGTGCGCCGCCGAAGACGTACCGGTACTGGTCGGGGGTGGGGGTGAGCTGGACGACCTCGAGGGCCACGGGTCTCCTCCGTTCGCGGGTGGCGTGCTCCTGCCGGTGACGACAGGTGCCCCAGGATGGCGGAGGGTCGCGGCGGGCACCCGGCGGCCCCCGCAGCCCCGACCGGCACGCACCCCGGCGGGGGAACCGGGGTCCACGCGCGCCTGCGGGCGTGCGAGGGTTTCCCGGAGACCCGATGGAGGAGTTGGCATGACCTGGCCCCGGCCGGTCCCGGTGATCGGTGACCAGACGCACGCCGCCGAGCGGGCCGCCGACCCCGCGGGCTGGGCCTTCGACGCCGCCACGGTGGAGGCGCTGCACACCGTCGTCGGGGCCCGGCGCGACATCCGCCGCTACCGACCCGACCCGGTGCCCCCCGAGCTGCTGCGGTCGGTGCTGGAGGCCGGGCACCGGGCGCCGTCGGTGGGCCACTCGCAGCCGTGGCGCTTCGTCGTCGTCACCGAGCAGGCCACCCGCGACCGCGCCGCCGTGCTCGCCGACCGCGAGCGGTTGCGCCAGGCCGAGCTGCTCACCCCCGACCGCCGCGCACGGCTGCTGGACCTGCAGCTCGAGGGCATCCGCGAGGCGCCGCTGGGCGTCGTCGTCGCCTGCGACCGCCGCGCCCACGCCACCGGGGTGCTGGGCCGGGCGACCTTCCCCGACGCCGACCTCTGGAGCTGCGCCTGCGCGATCCAGAACATGTGGCTGGCCGCCCGCGCCGCGGGGCTGGGCATGGGCTGGGTGACGCTCTTCCAGCCGGCCGACCTGGCCGCGCTCCTGCACCTCCCCGAGGGTGTGCAGACCCTCGGCTGGCTGTGCCTGGGCTGGCCCGACGAGCGCCCACCGGAGCCCGGGCTGGTGCGCCACGGCTGGTCGCACCGGGCGCCGCTGGAGGACGTCGTGCTGCGCGAGCGGTGGCCGTCCGACGACAGCCCCGCCGCCCCGGTCAGCCACCTCGCCGGGCCGCGCCCCGAGGCGGTGGTCGCCGCGCGGGACACCGGTGACGACCTGCTCGCCGTGCCCGGGTCGCTCGGGGTCCTCGACCGCGCCGTCGACCGCGTGCTGGCCCTCCCCGGACCGGTGCCCGACGCCGGCACGCTGGTGGTCGTGGCCGGCGACCACCCCGTCGCCCTGGCGCACGCCGTCTCCGCCTACCCGTCGTCGGTCACCGCCGACGTGCTGGCCGCCACCGGCACCGGGGAGTCGCTGGGGGCGTCGACCGCCCGCCAGGCCGGGCTGCGGGTGCGCGCCCACCACGCGGTCTCCCCGGAGGCGCAGGGCGACCTGCTGACCGCCGACGCCCTGACCGCGGGGGCCGCCGCCGCGCTGGTCGCCGAGGGCCGGGAGCTCGGGCGGGAGCTCGCCGCCACCGGGCTGGTGTGCCTGGGCGAGGTCGGCATCGGCAACACCACGGTGGCGGCCGCGCTCGCCTGCGGGCTGCTCGGCCTCGCCCCGGACGACGCCGTCGGGCTCGGGGCGGGGGCGGACGCGGCGATGCTGGACCGCAAGCGGGCGGTCGTCCGCGGCGCCCTGGACCGGGTCCGGGGCGTGCGCGACCCGATGCCCCTCCTCGCCGCGCTCGGCGGGCCGGAGGTCGCGGTGCTCACCGGCATCACGCTGGGGGCCGCCGCGGCCGGTGCGCCGGTGGTGCTCGACGGCCTGGTCACCTCGGTCGCCGCCGCCGTCGCGGTGCGCCTGGAGCCGGCCGCGCAGGCGGCGCTGATCGCCGGTCAGCGCAGCCGCGAGCGGGGGCACGCCGCCGTCCTCACCGAGCTCGGGCTCGAGCCGCTCCTCGACCTGCGGCTGCGCGCGGGGGAGGGCGTCGGCGCCGCCCTGGCCGCGCAGCTGCTGCTCACCGCGCTGCGCGCCCGGCGCGCCGCCGGGCGGGTGCGGTGATCGGCCGGCCGCCCCGCCGGGTGCTGGTCCTCGGGGGAGCGCGCTCGGGCAAGTCCCGGTACGCCGAGCAGCTGCTGGCCCGGGCCCGCCGGGTGGAGTACGTGGCCTGCGGCCTGCCGGCCGACGGCGGGGACCCCGAGTGGGCCGGCCGTGTGGCGCTGCACCGGGACCGCCGCCCGGCGTCCTGGCGCACCGTCGAGACCGTCGACCTCGTCGGCGTGCTCGGGCAGCCGGGCCCGCCGGTGCTGGTCGACTGCCTCTCCACCTGGCTGGCCCGGGTGATGGACGACTGCGGCGTCTGGACCGGGACCGAGGGCGCCGACGCCCGGCTGGCCGCCGCTGTCGACGACGTCGTCGCCGCCTGGTCGGGCACCCGCCGCCGGGTGGTCGCGGTCAGCAACGAGGTGGGGTCCGGCGTCGTGCCGGCGACGGCCTCGGGCCGCCGCTACCGCGACGAGCTGGGCATCCTCAACGCGCGTGTCGCCGCCGCCTCCCGGCGGGTGTGGCTGCTCACCGCCGGCCTCCCGCAGCGGCTCCGGTGACGGGCGGGGGCCCGCTCGCCGCGCTCGGGGTGTTCAGCGTGCTGCCGGTGCCGGCGTCCGCGCGCACCCCCGGTCCCGGCGTGCTGCGGTGGCTCCCGCTCGTGGGGGCGCTGCTCGGGGCGCTGGCGACCGTGCCGGCGCTGGCGGTGTGGCGGGGGAGCGACGGGGGCGCCCCGCTGCTGGCCGCCGCGCTGGTGGTCGGCGCGCTGGCGCTGCTGACCCGCGGGCTGCACCTGGACGGCGCCGCCGACCTCGCCGACGGGCTGGGCAGCGGCCGGCCGGCCGACCAGGCGCTGGCGATGATGCGGCGACCGGACGTCGGCGCCTTCGGGGTGGCCGCGCTGGCCTGCCTGCTGCTCGTGCAGGTGGCGGCGCTGGCGGCGGTGCTGGGGGAGTCATCCCTGGCCGGCGGCCTGGTGGGGGTCGTCCTGGCGACGACGGCCGGCCGGGTGGCGGTGCTGCACGCGGCCGCGCGGCCGGCGGCGGACGGCTCCGCGCTCGGGGTGCTGGTGGCCGGGGCCGGCTCGCCGGTGGTGCGGTGGACGGCGACGGTGCTGCTGGTCGCCGGCGCGGTCGGGCTGCGGCTGCTGGCGGGCGGGTCCGCGGCCGACGTGGTGTGGGCCGTCGCCGCCGTGCTGGTCGCGCCGGCGGTCGGCGCGGCGCTCGCCGCGCACGCGGCCCGCCGGCTGGGCGGGGTCACCGGCGACGTCTTCGGCGCCGTGGTGGAGACCGGGACGGCCGCGGCGCTGGTCGTGCTCGCCGCCGGTACCACGTGGACCTGACCGGATCACTCCCGCGTGGCGGTGCGCGCCCACCGCCGGGGGCTGGCGCCGGTCCAGCGCCGGAAGGCGTGCACGAATGCCGACGCCTCCGAGTAGCCGACCCGCTCGGCCACCTCCTCCACGCTGAGGCCCACGGTCACCAGCAGCTCCTCGGCCAGGTGCCGGCGGGTCTGGTCCAGGACGGCGCGGAAGCTCGTCCCCTCCTCGGCGAGCCGGCGGCGGAGGGTGCGCACGCTCACGTGCAGCTCGGCGGCGACCTCCTCCTGCCCGGGCATGCGCTGCGGCTGCCGGAGCAGGAGGTCGCGCACCTGACCGCTGAGCCCCCGGCGGGACACCAGTCGCTCGAGCAGCTCCCGGCACTGCGCCTCGCACAGGGCCGCGGTCAGCGGGGCCGCCTGGGGGAGCGGCTGGTCGAGCAGCGCGGCGTCGAAGACCACGGTCGACCGCGGGGCGGCGAACCTCGGCGGCACGCCGAACGCCGCGGCGTAGGGCGCCGGGTCGGCCGGGGCGGGCAGCCGGAGCTCCACCCGCCGGGGCACGACCGGCCGGCCGAGGGACTCCCGCCACAGCTGGAGCGCCGCCGTCGCGTCGCGCAGCAGGACGAACCGGCGCACGGGCTCGGGCACGTCGAGGTCGTCGAAGAACAGGCGGAGCTCGCCTCCGTCCTCCACGGCGCTGACCCGGGTGAGCGCGTAGGTGAGGTCGAGGAAGCGCATCGCGACCTCGTGCCCGGCGCGCAGGGTGCGGCTGGAGAGGAGTGCGAACCCCCAGATGCCGTAGGTGGCCAGCCGGTACCGGTTGCCGGCGGCCAGGCCGCTGTCCTCGGGCAGCGCGGCGGCGAGCGCCGCCACGAGCCGCACCTCCTGCTCGGCGGCGATCTCCGCCTCCGGGTCGGCCAGCTCGGCCTCGGTGACGCCGGCCGCGGCGAGCAGGCCGGCCCGCGGCAAGCCGTGCTCCTCGCCGAGCGCGCACAGCAGCGCCGCGCTGCCCGTGCCCCGGGAGGCGGCGTGGACGGGGTTGGCCGAAATCATCAAGATGAGGCCGATTGTGTCATGGCTCACACGGGCGATGCCTCACTACGTTCGCGGTCGACACGGGTCGCGCACCGAGGGGGAGACCGGGCATGACGGCGATCGCGCAGGAACCGGCCACGACGGCGACGACCGAGCACGTCGACGTGCTCGTCGTGGGGGCGGGCATCTCGGGCATCGGGGCGGCCCACCACCTCAAGGACCGCTTCCCGGGGAGGAGCTTCGCGATCCTCGACGCCCTCGACGACCGGGGCGGCACCTGGTGGACCCACCGCTACCCCGGCGTCCGGTCGGACAGCGACCTGTTCACCTTCGGCTACCGGTTCAAGCCGTGGCGCGGCGCGTCGATCGCCACCTCGGCGGAGATCCTCTCCTACCTCGACGAGGTCATCGCCGAGGACGGCCTGGCGGACCGCATCCGCTACCGGCACCGCGTCACCTCGGCGAGCTGGTCGTCGGCCGAGCGGCGGTGGACCGTGCAGGTCTCCCGCGAGGACACCGGGGAGGAGCTCACCCTCACCACCGACTTCCTGTGGATGTGCCAGGGCTACTACGACCACGGGCGCCCCTACCGGCCCGAGTGGCCCGGCATGGACCGGTTCCGCGGGGTGGTGGTGCACCCGCAGCAGTGGCCCGCGGACCTCGACCACGCCGGCAAGCGCGTCGTCGTCATCGGCTCGGGGGCCACCGCGGCGACGATCGTGCCGGCCATGGCCGAGACCGCCGCGCACGTGACGATGCTGCAGCGGTCCCCGACGTTCTTCTTCGCCCGACCCCGCACGCACGAGCTGGCCGAGACGCTGCGGGCGCTCGACGTGCCCGACGACTGGACCCACGAGATCCTGCGCCGGGCCTACATCGCCGAGGGCGACGAGATCACCCGCATGTCCTTCGAGCAGCCGGGTGAGCTGCGCGAGATGCTCATCGAGGCGATGCGTCCGCTCCTGCCCGAGGGCTTCGACATCGACAAGCACTTCAGCCCGACCTACCGGCCCTGGCAGCAGCGCCTCGCCCTGCTGCCCGACGGAGACCTGTTCACCGCCATCCGGGAGGGCGCGGCGTCGGTCGTCACCGACACCATCGACACCTTCACCGAGACCGGGATCCGCACCTCCTCGGGGGAGGAGCTCGAGGCCGACGTCGTCGTCACCGCGACCGGCTTCGACCTCTGCCTGTTCGGGGGTGTCGCCTTCACCGTGGACGGCGAGCCGGTCGACTTCACGCAACGGGTCACCTGGCGCGGCACCATGATCAGCGGCGTGCCCAACATGGCCTACGTCTTCGGGTACTTCCGCGCCAGCTGGACCCTGCGCGCCGACCTGGTCAGCGAGCTCGTCTGCCGGCTCCTGGCGCACATGCAGGACCGCGGCGCATCCGTCGTCGTCCCCACGCTCCGTCCCGAGGACGCAGACATGCCGTTGCGGCCGTGGGCCGACCCGGAGAACTTCAACTCCGGCTACGTCATGCGCTCCGTGGACCGCATGTTCAAGCAGGGGGACCGCGAGCCGTGGACCCACCTGCTGGAGTACGCCGAGGAGCGGACGGCGCTCCCGGCCGTCGACCTCGACGACAAGTCCCTCGTCTACCGCTGACCGCCCGACCCCGACAGATCAGGAGCGCACGTGCCCGTCGACCCGAACATCGCCGCGATGCTGACCATGATGGAGCAGGCCGGCCTGCCGCCGATGTACGAAGGCACCCCGGAGGCCGGCCGGCAGCTGTACCTCGCGCTGACCCACGGAGCCCGCACCCCCGAGCAGCTGGTGCCGGTGGGCTCCACCGAGGACCGCACCGTGCCCGGCGCCGAGGGCGAGCTGAAGGCCCGCGTCTACCGGCCCGAGGGCGAGGGGCCCTTCCCGACCGTCGTCTTCCTCCACGGCGGCGGCTGGGTGATCGGCGACCTCGACACCCACGACAACATGGCCCGCAACGTCTGCCGGGGCAGCGGCGCCGTCGTGGTCGCCGTCGACTACCGGCTGGCCCCGGAGCACCCCTTCCCGGCCGCGGCGGACGATGCCGTGGCGGCCGCGCGCTGGATCGCCGCCCACCTCGACGAGTTCGGCGGCGACCAGCGGCTCGGCGTCGCCGGGGACAGCGCCGGCGGCAACCTGTCCGCGGTGGTCGCCCAGGCCCTGCACGCCGACGGCACGCCGCTGGCCGCCCAGTTCCTCATCTACCCGGCGGTCGACGCCGAGGGCGAGTACCCGTCCCGCATCGAGAACGCCAAGGGGTACTTCCTCGAGAAGGACACCATGGACTGGTTCTACGGGCACTACGCCGAGGGCTGGGACGACGCCATGGACCCGCGCCTGTCGCCGCTGCACCACGGCGACCTCTCGGGGCTGCCGCCCGCGGTCGTGGTCACTGCCGAGTACGACCCGCTGCGCGACGAGGGCGAGGCCTACGGCGAGGCGCTGCGCGCCGCGGGCGTGACCGCCGACGTCCGGCGCTACGACGGGATGATCCACGGCTTCTTCGACATGGGCACGATCTCGCCGGCCGCCCAGCAGGCGATCGACGAGTCGTGCGCCCGCTTCCGGGAGCTGCTGCACCGCTGAGCCACCCGACCGGTCGCGGGTCCCGTGTCCCCGGACCCGCCCCGGTCGTCAGCTCTCGGGGAACAGCGCCCGCAGCGGGAGGCGCTCCGGCCGCCGGAAGGGTTGCCAGCCCCCGCGCGGCTGGGCCAGCCGGTCCGCGACGACCCACAGCACGGCCGGGTCCACCCCCATGCCGAGGTGGGCGGCGTGCACGGCGACGTTCTCGCTCGTCGGCCCCTCCCGCTGCAGGCAGGTGCGCCAGTCGACGACGCCGTCCCACCGGGAGTACACCGAGGTGCTCGGCACCGGCAGCGGCGGGGCCGGGCGTACGTCGTGCACCGCCCGCAGCCGCCGGAACTCGCGGTACGTGCCGGCGCGCGAGGCGGCGCCGCGGGGCCGGGCGGGCGCGGCGGCGAAGGGGGAGCCGAGCGAGACCACCTGCCGCACCAGCCGGGGGGAGCGCTCGGCCAGCCGGCGGGCGAAGATGCCGCCGAGGCTCTGCCCGACGATGCTCACCGGCCCCCCGTGCTCGCCGGCCAGCCGCCGCACCAGGTCCCGGACGCCGTCCACCACCTCGGGCCGCGGGCCGTGGTTGCGGCCGAGGTCCCACCCGACCACCGGGTAGCCGAGGCGGCGCAGCCAGCCGCGCAGCGTCCGGGTGGAGACGTCGGAGGCCAGCCACCCGGGCAGGACGACGACGGGGTGCGGCTCGCCGCGCGGCGCCAGCCGCAGCAGGGGGCTGCCGGCGGCGAGCGCACCGGCGCTGACCAGCGCGCGGGCCGGCTCGGTCAGGGCCAGCAGGTCGTCGGTGCGGGCGGCGCGGGGGCGCCTGGGCGGGGTGCTCACCGGCCCTGCATGCCCGCGCGGGGGTGCGGTCAGTCGCCCGGCGGCAGCACGCGCGGGACGAACACCTCGTCGATCGGGCGGGGGCCGACGTACTGGCGGCAGGTGCAGGGCACCCAGCTGTGCCCCGACCAGCGCCCGCGCTTGTCGTACGTGTCGCGGCGCAGCTCGGCGTAGCAGGTGTTGGTCTCCGTGTCGTGCTGGCTGAGCGTGTGCCCGCAGCCGCACAGCGGCGTCACCGGCGGGGGCGGCGCGCTGCCCCGGCTCCGGCCCAGGCGCCCGGCGACGAAGCCGGCGCCGAGCAGCCCGGCGCCCACCAGCAGGCTGATCGGATCCATTGCGTGCACCTCCCGCGCGAGCCTCCGACGGTAGCGCGCCGACGCCGTCCCCGGAGGCGCGCACCGGGCTCCCGGCGACCGAGGTGGGAGCGGTCACCCTGCGCCGCGGGAGAGCGCCCGACCCGGAGCCGTATTCGCCCGATCGAGGGGATTGAGCGGCAGTGATCCGGGGCACGTGTGACCCGTGGACACGTACGCCGTGGGATTCGCCCGACCCGACCGCTGGTCGGCCGGGCAGCGGACCGAGCAGAGCTACCCGTGGCACGCCGTGGAGGCGCACCGCCCGCCGGCCGAGCTGGACGGTGAGGTCGAGCTGGCCGTGTGCGGTGCCATCGTCCAGATCTGGGGCACCCAGAAGTGGGAGCGGGTCGGCATCGGCCGCACCGGCTGCCCGGAGTGCGCGCGCACCACCGCCGTCGACAAGCGGCTGACCACCGCCCGCTGACCGCTCAGCCCTTCTCCGGCCTGCGGCCGCTGATCGCCGACAGCCCGGTCACCGCGCGCCCCACGATCAGCGCCTGCACCGAGTCGGTGCCCTCGAAGGTGAAGATCGCCTCCATGTCGGCGTGGTGCCGGGCGACGTGGTGGTCCAGCAGGATGCCGTCCCCGCCGAGGATGTCGCGCGCGTCGGCGACGATCGCCCGGGCCTTGGCCGCGTGGTTCATCTTCGCCAGCGAGGCCATCGCCGCGGTCATCCGGCCGGCGTCGGCGAGCTTGGACAGCCGCCAGCACATCAGCTGCATCGCGGTGATCTCGGCGAGCATCCGGGCGAGCTTGTCCTGCACCAGCTGGAACCCGGCGATCGGCTGGCCGAACTGCTCGCGGCGCAGCGCGTGGGCCAGCGCCAGCTCGTAGGACGCCGTCGCCAGCCCCAGCGCCCGCCACGCCACGGTGTAGCGCGTGCGGTCCAGCATCTGGGAGACGTCCTTGAACGAGTGGCAGTTGGCCAGCTTGTTCTCGACCGGCACCCGGACGTCGGTGAGCGTGATCTCCGCCTGCCACACCGCGCGCAGCGCCGTCTTGCCGGTCATCACCGTGGCCTCGTAGCCGGGGCTGCCCTTCTCGACCACGTAGCCGCCGACGGCGCCGTCCTCCCCGCGGGCCCAGATGATGACGTAGTCGGCGATCGAGCCGTTGCCGATCCACTTCTTCTGCCCGTTGAGCACGTAGGCGTCCCCGTCGCGGCGGGCCGAGGTCTCCAGGGCCACCGCGTCGGAGCCGTGCGCGGGCTCGGTGAGACCGAACGCGCCGATCTTCTCCAGCCGTGCCATCTCCGGCAGCCAGCGCTCCCGCTGCTCCTCGTCGCCGAGGACCGCGATCGACTGCATCGCCAGGAAGCTGTGCACCCCGTTGAAGGTGCCGATGCTGCCGTCGGCGCGGGCCAGCTCAGCGGCGACCAGGCCGGCGGCGACGTTGCTCATCCCGGGGCAGCCGTAGCCCTCGATCGTGCCGCCCACGATGCCCAGCCCGGCGAGCTTCTTCGCCATCGCCAGCGGGAAGTCGGCGCGATCCCAGTAGTCGTTGATGTGCGGCGTGACCTCTGCGTCGCAGAAGGCGCGCACCCGGTCGCGGAGCTCGATCTCGGCGGGCTCGAGGAGGTCCTCGACGGCGTAGAAGTCGGGGGTGTCGGCGGTCACGACCCCGAACGTACGGCGAACTGCGGGATGCTGCCCGTCGTGCACGTCCTCATCGCACCCGACTCGTTCAAGGGCAGCCTCGACGCCGACCGCGCCGCCGAGGCGATCGCCGACGGCGTGCGGCGGGGCCGGCCGGAGGCCGAGGTGGTGCTGCGCCCGGTCGCCGACGGCGGGGAGGGCACGGTCGCGGCGGCGCTGCGGGCCGGGTACCGGCCCCGGACCGCCCGGGTCAGCGGACCCGACGGCCGGCCGGTCGACGCGGTGTTCGCCCTCGACGGGACGACGGCGGTGCTCGAGCTCGCCTCGGCGGCCGGGCTCGGGCAGCTGGCGCGGCCGGCCCCGCTCACCGCGACCACGTACGGCGTCGGCGAGCTGGTCCGCGCGGCGCTGGACGCCGGAGCCCGGCGCATCGTGCTCGGCGCCGGCGGCAGCGCCACCACCGACGGCGGCGCCGGCCTGCTGCAGGCGCTCGGCGTCGGGCTGCTCGACGCCGAGGGCCGGGACGTCCCCCGCGGGGGCGCGGGGCTCGCCCGGCTCGACCGCATCGACATGGGGGCGCGCGACCTCCGGCTGCACGAGGTCGAGCTGGTCGTCGGCGTCGACGTCGACAACCCGCTGACCGGCCCGGAGGGGGCCGCCGCCGTCTTCGGTCCGCAGAAGGGGGCGACCCCCGAGGACGTGGCGGTGCTCGACGCCGCGCTGGCCCGCTTCGCCGCCGTCGTGCGCCGCGACCTGGGCGTGGACCTGCTGGGGTGGCCGGCGATGGGGGTGGCCG
>NZ_SSXC01000191.1 GCF_021699055.1 Blastococcus sp. MG754426
CACCGGCCCGTGCAGGGCGTGCCCGGCCCCCGAGGCCGCGTACACCTCCCCACCCTGGAAGGCCATCACCACACCCACCCCGTCCGCGGTCGGCACCGCATCCGAGGTGGGGTAACCCAGCGGCCCCGCAGGCCCGCCGCCTTCCTGCCAGCCGAGGAGGACGTCGCCGGGGACCAGGCGCGTGCCCAGGTCGCGGTGCAGGTACAGGGAGCCGCCCTGGAAGTGCCCGTACTGCGCGAGACCGTCGGCCGTCGCGGCCGAGTCCGCGACCGGCATGCCGAGGTCGCCGGCGTCACCGCCGGCGGCCAGCCACGCGTCCCGCACCGGCCCGCCCACGACCCGCGCCCCGGTGGCGGCCGACCAGTAGATCCAGCCCCGC
>NZ_SSXC01000192.1 GCF_021699055.1 Blastococcus sp. MG754426
CCGGCACCGTGCAGGGCTCGTTCGCGACCACGGCGGCCGAGGAGGACCTGGGCGTCGACCTGGACGACGAGCTGCTCGCGCCCTTCGAGGGCGACCCCTACATCGTCGCCGACAGCGCGGGGGACGTGGTCAGCACGACCTGACCGCGCCGGTGCCCGGTCCCCCGCGCCGGCGCCACCAGCGGCGAGGCCACCAGCTGCGGGGCGCCGGCGCGGGGGACCGGGCACCGGCGCGGTCAGGTCGTGCTGACCACGTCCCCCGCGCTGTCGGCGACGATGAAGGGGTCGCCCTCGAAGGGCGCGAGCAGCTCGTCGTCCAGGTCGACGCCCAGGTCCTCCTCGGCCGCCGTGGTCGCGAACGAGCCCTGCACGGTGCCGG
>NZ_SSXC01000193.1 GCF_021699055.1 Blastococcus sp. MG754426
GAAAGGAGCGACGTTCCTCGGGCAGCGGGTGGGCGGCATGCCGCAGATGGCCGGTGCATTTACGCTGCATAACAAAGGGATTGATGCCGGCAAAGATCTTACGCTGATTCAAAATATTGACTTCGCCAATATTGCCGGTGCGTTTGCGTCCGGTACAGGAGATTACGTGCAGCTGTTCGAGCCGCAGGCTTCGATCTTTGAAAGTGAAGGGCGCGGTACAGTCGTAGCTTCGTTCGGCGTGGAGAGCGGCTATCTGCCTTATACGGTCTTCATGTCCAAGCAAAGCTATATCAGCAAAAATGGTGATACAGTGCAAAAGTTCACCAATGCGGTCCAGCGGGCCCAGCTGTGGGTGAAGGAGCACAGCGCAGAGGAAA
>NZ_SSXC01000194.1 GCF_021699055.1 Blastococcus sp. MG754426
GATCTACTGGTCGGCCGCCACCGGGGCGCGGGTCGTGGGCGGGCCGGTGCGGGACGCGTGGCTGGCCGCCGGCGGTGACGCCGGCGACCTGGGCATGCCGGTCGCGGACGCCGCGAGCACCCCGGACGGCCTGGCCCAGTACGGCCGGTTCGCCGGCGGCGCGGTCTACCTGCACGCCGCCCTCGGTGGGCACGTCGTGCCGGGTGCGGTGGTCGAGGCGTGGGACGCCGCCGGGGGCATCGACGGCGTGCTGGGCTACCCCACCTCGGACGCGGTGCCGACCGCGGACGGGGTGGGTGTGGTGATGGCCTTCCAGGGTGGGGAGGTGTACGCGGCCTCGGGGGCCGGGCACGCCCTGCACGGGCCGGTG
>NZ_SSXC01000195.1 GCF_021699055.1 Blastococcus sp. MG754426
CGTTCGACGGGGTCGCGTTCACCGTCCTGCCGGTGACCTACCAGGAGGCGCTGGAGACCTACCTGGTCGAGGACCTCGGCGGCGTCGTCAGCGCCACGGACTACCCGGTCGGCGGCGAGGGGCGCATCACGCCCGTCGCCTGACGCAGCACCCCGCACGGGCGCCCTCCGCGATCACCGCGGAGGGCGCCCGTCCCACGTCCGGCGGCCGGTGCGCCGTCGAACGCATGTTCGACCGGCGTGCGAGACTGCTCCCGTGGCGCTGACGACGCCGCCGAGGTCCTCGACCAGGTAGGTCTCCAGCGCCTCCTGGTAGGTCACCGGCAGGACGGTGAACGCGACCCCGTCGAACG
>NZ_SSXC01000196.1 GCF_021699055.1 Blastococcus sp. MG754426
AGCGGCAGGTGCTCGGCCTGCGGGGCGTGGCCCGCTGCCCACTCCTGTGGCTCGCGGACGTCGAGGAGCACGGCCTCGCCCCGCTCGAGCAGTTCGGCGGCCTGGCCGGGATCCACATCGGGGAGCCGGGTGGTGCGGGACGCCTCGGTCATCGTCGGTCCTTCCTGGGTGGGGTCAGCCGAAGCTCGGCGTGAGCGCGGAGGCGGCGAGATCGCCGCTGGGCGGCTCGGTCGCTCCCGGCCGGGGGTCCAGCGTGCTGGTCAGGGCGAAGCGGTCGGCCCGGATCAGGGTGTGCCGCCACTCGACGGGGACACCGGAGCTCGTGCCCGTCCGCTCGACGGAGAACAC
>NZ_SSXC01000197.1 GCF_021699055.1 Blastococcus sp. MG754426
GCGCACAGGCCTGCACACCGTTCCGTTCCCAATAACGCTTACGGTAATCCGCCGTACTCTTCTCCACATAATCGCGGATCACCGGATTCTGCAGCCTCGCTATATCATCTGCGCTTAGCAGCGCCTTGCGGGTCACATCCAGCCCGACCAGCGTCAGCCGGGGGAACCCGGCCGCCAGCACCAGCTTGGCCGCCTCCGGATCGACGTACATGTTGTATTCGGCCGTCGGCGTAATGTTGCCGAAGCCCTGCACCACGCCGCCCATCACAATCACCTCGGCAGCATGCTGCGTCAGCTCCGGGCATTTGTGCAGCGCACGTGCCAGGTTGGTC
>NZ_SSXC01000198.1 GCF_021699055.1 Blastococcus sp. MG754426
GCTCTGGAGCCCCGTCCGCGACGTCGACCCGCGGGTGGGCGAGCACCTCCTCGACGTGCTCGAGGCCGCGGGCATCGCCGCCTACCTGGAGCCGGCCGCTCGACGGGGTGGTCGTCGGCGTGCTGATCCACCAGCCCCCGCGCCTCGGCCCGGCGCGCCCGGTCGACGAACAACCGGTCCGACGGCGGGCTGGGCAGGGACACCGACCGGGTGTAGGGGCCGACGTCGGCGGCCGGCTCCAGGTAGGCGGCGATGCCCGCGGCCTCGAGCACGTCGAGGAGGTGCTCGCCCACCCGCGGGTCGACGTCGCGGACGGGGCTCCAGAGC
>NZ_SSXC01000199.1 GCF_021699055.1 Blastococcus sp. MG754426
TCCACCCGCTCCATGACCAGCAGGAACGCGATCAGCAGCGGGGGGAAGAGGATGACACTGAGGGCGACCAATCCCGATCTCCTCTGCATCGACGGCGGGCCCGGGTGGGGCGCGCGTAGGCCGGCGAGGACGCGGGGGCGGACACGCGGTCGAGGGTAGGCGGCCCTGCTGACCCTCTCCTCGCGTGCCATGATCGAGGACGGACCGCTTCCCCCCCGTCCCGCCGTCGATGCAGAGGAGATCGGGATTGGTCGCCCTCAGTGTCATCCTCTTCCCCCCGCTGCTGATCGCGTTCCTGCTGGTCATGGAGCGGGTGGA
>NZ_SSXC01000200.1 GCF_021699055.1 Blastococcus sp. MG754426
CTGGCGTCGACGACGAAGAGCACCAGGTTGCCCTCGCGGCCCTCGAGCACGGCCTGGCGGAGGTCGTCACGTTCCACCACCAGGCCCGGTCCGCGGCGGTCGCGGGCCCGGGCCGAACGGGGCCGCGTGGTCGGCTCGACCCGCCCCGAGGGCACCGTCACGAAGCTGCACCTGCCGGGCACCGTGCTCGCCGCCGCCCCGCACCAGCGGGCCCGCGGCCGCCGCGGACCGGGCCTGGTGGTGGAACGTGACGACCTCCGCCAGGCCGTGCTCGAGGGCCGCGAGGGCAACCTGGTGCTCTTCGTCGTCGACGCC
>NZ_SSXC01000003.1 GCF_021699055.1 Blastococcus sp. MG754426
ACGATCTTGGCCTGGTAACCGTGATCGTCCAGCTCAGAAGCACCCTCTTCTCGTTGCCACACCGATCACCCGCTCAGGACCGGTGGATTCAGGCTCAGCGCACCTCGACGCCCCGCCAGAACGCCACCCGGTCGGTGATCTCGCGCGCGGCCGTCTCGGGCTCGGGGTAGAACCAGGCGGCGTCGGGGTTCTGCTGCCCGTCGACCTCCAGGGTGAAGTAGGAGGCGGTGCCCTTCCAGGGGCAGACGGTGTGCGTCTCCGAGGGGCGGAGCACGTCGGCCCGGACGGAGCCACGGGGGAAGTAGGCGTTGCCCTCGACGGTGACGATGTCGTCGGACTCGGCGATGACGACGCCGTTCCAGGTAGCGGTGGTCATGCCCCGATGGTCCTCCGCCCGGCCTCGCCGCGCCGGTCGCGATCGAGGGGCGTGACCCGCGACGGCGTGGGCATGGAGGAGGGGGTGACCGCCCGGTCACCGACCCCGATCCGGACCACAGGAGGACCTCCCATGGCGCAGCCCCACCAGCAGGGTGCCGACGACCGGGGCGAGGGCAGCCCGAAGGGCAGGCGGCTCGGCCGGGTGCTGATCCCGCTGGGCATCCTGCTGGTGATCCTCGGCATCTTCACCTACATCCTGGTCGTCACCCTGGGCAGCACCGAGGACGAGGACGAGCTCTTCGAGAACGAGGGCGCGGCGGCCGCCGTGGTGCTGGAGCTGCCGGCCCCGCCGGCCGGCTGATCTCCCGCGGTCAGGAGTGCAGCAGGGCGAAGGTCGCCACGGCGTGCACGAGGGCCTTGCCGTCCTGCTCCACGTCGGCCTCGCACACCGTGAGGTGCTCCCCGCGGGTGCGCAGCCGGGCGGTCACCTGCACCGGTCCGGTGGTGCCCGGGCGCAGGTAGGTCACCGTCAGCTGGCTGGTCGCGGGCACCTCGCCGTCGTCGGTGGTGGTGCGCACCGCCTGGCCCATCGCGGTGTCGACCAGCGTCGCCAGCACCCCGCCGTGCAGCGTCCCGGCCGGGTTGAGGTGCTCCTCGCCCACCTCGAACGCCATCCGGGCGGCGCCCTCCCCGTCCGGCTCGGGCCGGGCGCCCAGCCGCTCGGCGAACCCGTTGGAGGCCGTGTCGTCGCTCATCCCCGGCGGCTACCCCGGCGCGGGCAGGTGCACGCCCCGGCGCGCGGGGCGGCCGGGACGGGGCGTGGGCGCGCTGCCCGTCGTGACCCGTCCGGGGCACCGGCCCCGTCCAGCCGCCCAACGGTGCCACCCCGATGGGCGAGGATCCGTGCGTACGCACGACGTCCAGCGATCCAGGAGCACCCATGAGCCACCCCGGGAACGGCCCGGACCAGAACCCGTCCGGCCAGCAGCCGGGCCAGCCCGGGCCGTCCGGCCAGCCGGGTCAGCCCGGTCAGCCGGCTCCGCACGGTCAGCCGGAGCAGCCGGGCCCGCACGGCCAGCCCGGTCAGCCGTACCAGCCCTTCGACCAGGCCGGCCAGCAGCCGTACCAGCCCGGCCAGCAGCCGTACCAGCCCGGCGGCGGCTGGGTGCCGCCGGAGGGCGGCGCGACGCCGTGGGGTCAGCCGGACCGGAAGGGCAGCACGGCCAAGAAGGTCCTCCTGGCCGTGGGCGGTGTCCTGGTCGCCCTCGTCGCCGTCGGCCTGCTGTTCGACATGCTCGGCGGCGGTGACCCCGAGGTCGGCGACTGCGTGGCCAACCTCGCCGGCGAGGAGGTCGAGACCGTCGAGTGCGACGCCGCCGAGGCCGAGGCCCGCATCGTCGGCATCGACGAGCAGGAGCTGAACTACGCGGACTTCCTCGCCCAGGACGTCTGCCTCGACTTCGAGTCCGCCGTCGGGGCCATCTGGGTGGGTGCCGACGAGGCCGAGCCCGGCACGATCTACTGCGCCGAGCCGGTCTGATCCCTCCGCGCCACCGGGTGCCCCGCCGGTCCGCCGGCGGGGCACCCGTCGTCCCGGGCGGTCACCCCTGCTGCGCGGCGGGGTCCTCGCCGCCCCGGCGCTCCAGGTAGAAGGCGCCGAGCGCGCCGGCCAGCGTGGCGAAGACCGCCACGGAGTAGGTCGCCAGGGCGACGTCGAGGACGCGCGCCAGCCCGCCGTCGGCCGTGAGCGGCTGCCCGACGATCGTGGCCAGGGCGGCGTCGTAGAGCGCGGTGCCGTAGGACTCGTAGGCGCCGAGCACGTACAGCAGCTGGCTGGTCGCCAGCACGACGACGGTCGTCACCGCACCGAGCCAGCCGATCCGGCCGCTGAGCAGGCGCCCCGCCGACCGCGACCCGCGGACCGCCGCGGACACCACGCCCCCGACCCGCGCCGCGCGCAGCAGCGTCAGCGCGCGGGCGAACCGCAGGAACGGCACCGCGAGGAAGACGACCTGCCACCAGTTGCGCTGCCAGAACCGGCGCTGGTCGCGGGCGGTGACCGCCCGGTGCACGAATTCCGCGACGAACACCGCCCACAGCACCCAGCCGACCACGCTCAGCGTGGTGGTCAGCCAGGGCTGCCGCGCCAGCGACTGGCCCAGGACGACGAGCACGAACACCAGCCCGAGCGCGCCCATCGGCTTGTCCAGCCGCCGGGCCAGCCCCGTCCGCTCCGGGGTGTCGTCGGCCTCGGGGACGGAGGCGCCGGCGGGCCGGTCCGGGCGGTCGGGGTGCGGGGGCTGCATCGACGTCCCCTACCCCGTGCGCGCGGCGGTGCCTCCCGGATCAGGGCAGCCGGGTGCGCGCCTCGGCGACGTGCTCGGTGCGGCCGCCGGGGCCGGGGCCACGACCTCCGGGCGGCTGGCCAGCAACCCGCCGAGGCGCCAGTCGCCGGGCGTGGTGGTGGCGGCGAGCGCCTCCAGCCGGTCCGCGGCCTCGCGCAGCAGCGCCGCGTCGCCCGCCGGTGGGTCGTGGGGCTCCTCGCGGGTGCCGGTGCGCATGACATCACGATCGCAGCCCGGTGGGGACGGGCGGCTCGTCCCCCGCGGGACCGGCATGCTTAGGTGTGCCTCACCTACCTCGAGGAGGACCTCAGTGACCAGGCTCGGGCGAGCGACCGCCGCCGTCTCCACCCTCACCCTCGCGGCATCCCTGGCCGCGTGCGGATCCGACGCGGACACGCTGACCGTCTACAGCGCCCAGCACGAGAGCCTGGTCCGCGCGATGCTCGAGGACTTCACCGAGGAGACGGGCATCGAGCTCGAGTTCCGCGACGCCAACGACTCGGAGCTGGCCAACCAGATCATCGAGGAGGGCGAGGCCTCGCCGGCCGACGTCTTCCTCACCGAGAACAGCCCGGCCATCTCGGCGGTGGACGAGGCAGGGCTGCTCGCGCCGCTGGACCAGGCCACCCTGGACCAGGTCGACGAGCAGTTCCGGCCGTCCTCGGGCAACTGGGTGGGCTTCGCCGCCCGATCGACGACGCTGATCTACAACCCCGCGGAGATCGGCGAGGAGGAGCTGCCGGCCTCGATGCTCGACCTGGCCGACCCCGCCTGGGCCGGCCGCGTGGGGATCGCCGCCGGTGGTGCCGACTTCCAGGCGATCGTCAGCGCCGTGCTCGAGCTCGAGGGCGAGGAAGCGACCCGGGACTGGCTCGCGGGGCTCGAGGACAACGCCGAGATCTACGCGAGCAACACCGCGATCATGAAGGCGGTCGACGAGGGCGAGGTCCCGGTCGGCATCACGTACCACTACTACTGGTTCCGTGACCAGGCCCAGGACGGCCTCATCGGCGACGACGCCGCGCTGCACTACTTCCGCAACCAGGACGCGGGCGCCTTCCTCAGCACGTCGGGTGCGGGGGTGCTCGCCTCCTCCGACCAGCCGGAGCAGGCCCAGCAGCTGGTCGCGTACCTCACCGGCCGCACCGCGCAGGAGCGGCTCGCCGGCAGCAGCGCCCTCGAGTACGCCGTCGGGACGGGTGTCGCCTCCGCCGAGGCGCTGCCGCCGCTGGCGGACCTGCAGGCGCCGCCCGTCGACCCGGGGACCCTCGACTCCCGGCGGGTCACCGAGCTGATGCAGGAAGTGGGGCTGCTCTGACCCCTCCCGTGCCCGTCACCGCGAGCCCCGGAGCACCGGCCCCGCCGGCGCCCCGGGGCTCCGGCGCGTCCGCGAGCCGTGGGCGGCGACCGCTGCGCCGGTCGCCGGTGACCGTCGCGCTGGCCGCCTGCGTCGCCGCGCTGGCGCTGCTGCCGCTGATCCACATCGCGGGGTACACCGCCGACGTCGGCTGGTCGGGGGTCCGCGAGCTCGTGCTCCGGCCGCGGGTCGCCGAACTGCTCTGGAACACCACCCGCCTCGCCGCGGGCACGGTCGCTGTCTGCGCGGTCCTGGGCGTCGGTGCCGCCTGGTTGGTGGCGCGCTCGTCGGTGCCCGGGCGGCGCACGTGGCACGTGCTGCTGGTGGCGCCGCTGGCCGTACCGGCGTTCGTGAACAGCTTCGCGTGGATCTCCCTGCTGCCGGGCCTGGACACCTACGCCGGCGCGTTGCTGGTGGTCTCGCTGTCCTACTTCCCCTTCGTCTACCTGCCCGTGGTCGCGGCGTTCCGCGGCCTGGACCCCGCGTTGGAGGAGACGGCCCGCGGGCTGGGCCTGTCCGGCTGGGCGGTCTTCCGGCGGGTGCAGCTGCCGCAGCTGCGCGTGGCGCTGCTGGGCGGCTGCCTGCTCGTGGCGCTGCACGTGCTCGCCGAGTTCGGGGCGCTGCAGATGCTGCGCTACCCGACCTTCACCACCGCCATCTACGACCAGTACCGGGCCACCTTCAACGGCCCGGCGGCCACCATGCTGGCCGGTGTCCTGGTGCTGCTCTGCCTCCTGCTGCTGCTGGCCGAGGTCCGGTTGCGGGGGCACCGCGGCTACGCCGGCACCGGGCGGGGTGCGGTCCGTCCGGCCCCGCCGGTGCGGCTGCGGGCCCTGACCGCGCCGGCGCTGGTGGCGCTCGCCGGGCTCGTCGCCCTGGCGCTGCTGGTCCCCCTCGGCGCACTGGCCTACTGGCTGGCCGGTGGGACGCCGGCCGGCCCCGACTGGGGAGACCTCGCCGCGACGACGGGGACCACGCTGGCCCTGGCCGCCGCTGCGGCGGCGCTCACCACCGCCATGGCCCTGCCCACCGGGTGGCTGGCCGTCCGCGCCCGGGGACGCACGGCCACGCTCCTGGAACGGGCCACGTACCTGGGCAGCTCGCTGCCGGGCATCGTCGTCGCCCTGGCGCTGGTCACGCTGAGCATCCGGGTCACGCCGTGGCTGTACCAGACGGTCCCGGTGCTGCTGGCCGCGTACGCGATCCTCTTCCTGCCCCGGGCGATCGTCCCCGTCCGCGCGGCGGTCGAGCAGTCCCCACCGCTCTACGACGACGTCGCCGCCTCCCTGGGCTCCTCCGGCGTCGACCGGCTGCGCCGCGTCACGCTGCCGCTGCTCGCGCCCGGTCTCGGCGCCGGCGCGGCCCTGGTGTTCCTGGCGGTGGTCACCGAGCTCACCGCCACGCTGCTGCTCGCGCCCACCGGCACCGCCACCCTCGCGACCGCGTTCTGGTCGGCCAGCAGCGCGCTCGCCTACGGTGCGGCCGCCCCGTACGCGGCCGTGATGGTGCTGCTGTCCGCCCCGGCCACCGTCCTGCTGTCCCGCCACACCCGACGAGGTCCGACCCCATGAGCTCCCTCACCGTGACCGGCCTGACCAAGGCGTTCGGCGCCACCCCGGTGCTCACCGGGGTGGACCTCCACGTGCCGGCCGGCGGGTTCACCGCCCTGCTCGGCCCCTCGGGCTGCGGCAAGACGACGCTGCTGCGGCTGGTCGCCGGCTTCGACGAACCCGACAGCGGCACCGTCGCCGTCGGTGACCGGGTCGTGGCCGGTGCCGGCCGGGGCGTGCCCGCCCGGCAGCGGGGGATCGGCTTCGTGCCGCAGGAGGGCGGGTTGTTCCCCCACCTGAGCGTCGCCGGCAACATCACCTTCGGCCTGCCCCGCCGCCGGCGCGCCGACCGGGGGCGGGTGGCCGAGCTGCTGGCCCTGGTCGGGCTGGACGCCGACCTGGCGGACCGGGCGCCGCACCAGCTCTCCGGCGGCCAGCAGCAGCGGGTCGCCCTCGCCCGGGCGCTGGCCCCGGAGCCGGCGCTGGTCCTCCTCGACGAGCCGTTCTCGTCCCTGGACGCCGCGCTGCGGGAGGACACCCGGCGGGCCGTCCTCGCCGCGCTCGCCGCCGCCGGGGCGACAGCCGTGCTGGTCACCCACGACCAGGCCGAGGCGCTGTCGATGGCCGACCAGGTGGCGGTCCTCCGCGGCGGCCGGCTGGTGCAGCTGACCGATCCGCGCACCCTCTACCGGCGGCCGGCCGACCTCGACGTGGCCGCCTTCGTGGGGGAGTCGGTGGTCCTCGACGCCGAGATCCGGGGGGGCCGCGCGCTCTGCGTCCTCGGCGCGCTCCCGGTCGACGGCGTCGCGGCCGACGGGCCCGCCCGGGTCCTGCTGCGCCCGGAGCAGCTGCGCCTCGGGCCACCGCTCGGCGCGGGTGCGCGGGCGCTGGTGCACGCCGTCGACTTCTACGGCCACGACTCCCGGGTGTGGCTGACGCTGGCCGGCGGCGGGACGGTGACCGCGCGGCTGGAGGGTACGCAGCTCCCGGCGGTCGGGCAGGAGGTCACCATCGAGGTGGCAGGTGCGGCGCTGACCTTCCCGGCCGGTGCCCGAGCCGCACGGCCGGTCCTCGCCGACCCCGCGATCTCGGGGACGCGCCGCGACCCGGCCGCGCGCGCAGGTTAGGAAAGCCTAAGCTGACGCGCATGGACCTGTTCCTCTTCACCGTCGACCCGCAGTGGGGGCGCGACGTCGTGGCTGCCGGTGCCGCCGGGATCGTCGTCGACTGGGAGCGGCGCGGCAAGCTGCGGCGTCAGGAGGGGGAGGGCACCCAGGTCAACGAGGACACCCCCGAGGACCTGACGCGCGTGCGGGCGGCGACCCCGGGGCGCGTGCTCTGCCGGATCAACGGCTTCGGGCCGTGGACGGCCGGCGAGGTGGCCGATGCGATCGCCCGCGGGGCCGACGAGCTGCTGCTGCCCATGGTGCGTTCCAGCGAGGAGGTGGACCGGACCCTCGACCTCGTCGCGGGCCGGTGCGGCCTGGGCATCCTGGTGGAGACCCAGGACGCGGTGGACCGGGCGGCGGAGCTGGCGCGGCGCCCCCTCTCGCGGATCTACGTCGGGCTGAACGACCTGCGGATCGACCGCCGGTCCACCTCGCTGTTCGGCCCGCTCGTGGACGGCACCGTGGAGGCGGTCCGGGCCCAGGTGGCCGTGCCGTTCGGGGTGGGGGGCCTGACGCTCCCGGGCCGCGGCTTCCCGGTGCCCGGGGACCTGCTGGCCGCCGAGCTCGTCCGCATCGGCACCGAGTTCACGTTCCTGCGCCGTTCGTTCACCGCCGACATGGCCGGGCGCGACCCGTTCGTGGAGGTGCCCCGCCTGCTCCACGGTCTGGACGAGCTGCGCCGGGCCGGTGCCGAGCGCGCCACCGAGCACCGCCGGGCGTTCGTCGACGCCGTCACCGCCGCGGTGCAGGAGCCCCCGGCACGGGTGGCGCTGCCGGCGTGAGAGCCCTCGTGACCGGCGCCGGCGGCTTCGTCGGGCGGCACCTGGTGGAGCGGCTCGAGCGGGAGGGCTGGCAGGTCACCGGGCTGACCCGCCGGGACGTCGACCTGGCCGATCCGGTCGCCGGTGCGGCGGCCGTGCGCACCGCGGACCCGGACGTCGTCTTCGCGCTCGCCGCGGGCCGGGCCAAGGCCACCGCGGCGGAGCGCGCCGCCACGACCGCGGTCAACACCAGCCCCTGGCTGGTCGACGCGCTGCCCGACCGCTGCCGGGTCGTGGTCCGGCTGGGCTCGTCGACCGAGTACGCCGCCGCACCGCACCCGCTGGCGGAGGACGCCGCGCTCGAGCCGCGCGGCTTCTTCGGCGCCACCAAGGCCGCGGGCTCGCTGCTCCTCCAGGCGGCGGCGGCCGAGCGCGGGATCCGGGCGGCCGTGCTGCGCGCCTTCCAGGTGTACGGGCCGGGCGACCACCCCACCCGCCTGGTGCCGGTCGTGATGGCTGCCGCCCGCACCGGCGGCACGGTGCCGCTGCCGGCCCACCTGAGCCGGCGCGACTGGGTGTGGGTGGGGGACGTCGTCGACGCCTGCGTCCGCGCCGCGGTGGCCGACGACCTGCCCCCCGGCGCCGTGCTCAACATCGGCACCGGGGTGCAGACCGGGACCGAGGAGCTCGTGGCCACCGCCGAGCGGGTGACGGGTCGCCCGATCGCGACCGCCCCGGGCGCGCACCCCGGGCGCGGCTGGGACACCGCCGACTGGGTCTGCGACCCGGCGCTGGCCCGGCGGCTGCTGGGCTGGACCCCCGAGGTCGACCTGGCCGACGGCCTGGCCCGGACGTGGGCCGCCGGGTGACCGCCCGCGGGGAGGCGGGCCCCCCGGTGGCGGTCGTCGTCCCCGTGCACGGCAACGAGGCGACCCTCGTCGAGCTCGCGGACCGGCTCGGTGCGGCGCTCGCCGGCCGGCCGTGGCGGCTGCGGCTGGTCGTCGACGCCTCGCCCGACGCCAGCGCCGCCGTGGCGCGCTCCCTCGCCGCCGCGGACGCCCGGATCGCCGTCACCGAGCTCGCGGTGAACGTCGGGCAGCACGCGGCCCTGGCGCACGGGCTCGCCGAGGAGGCCGCCGCTGACGTCTGGGTCTGCCTGGACGCCGACCTCCAGGACCCGCCGGAGGCGGTGCCGCTGCTGCTCGACCGGCTCGCGGCCGGGGACGTGGCGGCGGTCTTCGCCGGGCGGCGCGGCCGCTACGAGTCGCCGCTGCGGCGGCTCACCGGCACGCTCCACCGGCGCGTGGCGGGCAGGCTGACCGGCCTTCCACCGGACGCGGGCGCCTTCCTGGCCATGGGCCCGGCCGTGCGCGCCGCCGTCGTCACCGCCGTCCGCGAGCAGGGGGCGCCGAGCGTGGTCCTCGCCGTCGGTCGCGCGGGCCGGCCGGTCGCGAGCGTGCCTGTCGTCCGGGACCGGCGGCCGGTGGGCCGGTCGGCCTGGACCGCCCGTGCCCGGCTGCGGCAGTCGCTGGGATCGCTGGCCTGGGCGGTGCGGGCCCGCCGCTGACGCCGAGGCGTTCAGCGGGTCCAGAGCTGCAGGACCAGGTGGGTCCTGGTCGCGGGGAAGTCGTACTGCTCGGCCATGCGCAGGCCCGCCGCGCGGAGGATGCCGTCGTCGTCGGTGGGCTCGGGCTCGCCGTCGATCAGGCGGCGGACGAGCCACACCCGCTCGGCGTCGGCCGGCGCGTCCTCCGGCGGCAGGACGACGTCCGGGCGGAGCCGGGGGGCGAGGCCGCGGACGTAGTGGTCCAGGCCGGTCGCCGACCGCTGGTCGGCGGCGACGACCGGCTCGCCCGGTGCGTGCACCTGCGCCAGCACCGCGACCAGGTCGTCGGCCCGTTCCCGCGGGCCGCGGTCGGCCAGCGGGGCGGAGGCGAGGAGGGCGCAGGCCAGCAGCAGCGCGCTCACCGGCACCCGGGCCGGCCGCGGCAGCGACATCGCGCCGGCCGCCGCCAGCACTCCCAGCCCGAGCAGCCCGACCAGCAGGTAGCGGGGGTGGTAGACCGGCCGCGCCAGCTCCGCGACCAGCAGCAGGGCCAGCGGGACCAGCAGCCAGCAGGCCCCCACCACCCGCGCACCGGTGGCCCGGACGGCGCCGACCACGGCCAGCCCCGCTGCCAGGTACAGCAGCGGGTTGCTGCCGCCGGCCCACGCCTCGGCGGCCCGCAGGAGGAACTCCCCGTCGGTGTCGGTCAGGTGCTCGGCGTTGCGCGCGCCGGTGCCGTTGAGCACGGCCAGGGTCACGAAGCCGACCGCGGGAAGGGTGGCCAGCGCGCCGGTGAGCACGACCGGCACCGCCCGCCGGCGGCGCAGCACCGCGGCTGCGACGACGAACGCGGCGAGCACCGTGACCGCGTACCAGTGGGCCAGGCCCATCCCGGCGCCGGCGAGCCCGAACAGCAGCAGTCCGCGAGGTGGCTCCTGCAGCCAGCGCACCAGCCCCAGGAGCGCGCCCCCGGTGGCGAGGACGGCGAGCCCGTAGCTGCGTGCCTCGACCGAGTGCTCGAGCAGCAGCGGGCTGGCCGCGAGCACCAGGCCCGCCAGCACCCCGGTGGCCCGGCCCGCCAGGCGGGTGAGGGTCCGGGTGATCAGCGCGAGGCCGCCGGCCGTCGCCAGGAGGGAGAGGACGCGGAGGGAGGTGTCCCCGCCGAGGCCCGGCAGGGACACCCACAGGTGCGTGACCAGGTAGTACGGGGCGTTGTAGGACGGCGGCACCCCGGCCAGGTAGCTGGCGGTGCCCTCGCCGGTGGCGATCGCGGTCAGGATGTCGCCCAGCGGCAGGCGGGCCACCTCGGCGGTGAATAACTCGTCGAACCACAGCCCGTGGCCGGGGAGCAGCAGCCAGCCGCCGAGCAGCCCGATGAGCGCCGCGGGCAGGAGCTCCACCGGCGACCAGCGGACCGGCGCCACGGGAGCCCGGTCGCGGCCGCCCGTGGTCCGGGCCGCCGCGGTCGCCTCGGTCGCCGTGCTCACCCCAGCAGGTTAGGCGACCCTTCGTCGGCACCCGGGGACGACGCCGTCACGCGGCCGGCCTCGCGCCGCATCGGGACGTGCGGGATGCCGTCCTCCAGGTAACCCGGCCCGCTCCGGCGGAAGCCGAAGCGGCCGTACCACTCCTCGAGGTGGGCCTGCGCCCCCATCGTCAGCGGCCCGTCGCCGTAGCTGGCCACCGCGGCCTCGATGAGCCGCCCGGCGAGCCCACGCCCGCGGGCCCCCGCGGCGGTGGAGACCCGGCCGACGGCCCGGGTCGCGCCGTCGTCCAGCACGCGGATGGTCGCAAGCACCTCGCCGTCCTGCTCGAACCAGAGGTGCTCGGTGGTGGGTTCGACGTCCCGGCCGTCCAGCTCCGGGTAGGGGCACTCCTGCTCCACCACGAAGACGTCGACGCGCAGCCGGCACAGGGCGTAGACCTCGAAGGGCGACAGATCGGCGAACCGGGCGCGGCGCAGCACGGGTTCGGGGGCGGTCCCGGCGGAGGTCATGCAGCAGTTGTAGCCGGGGGAGGCCGCCGCACCGGCGCGCGGGGGTCGGGCGGGGGAAACTCCGGGCACCGGGGAGTGGGGCACGGCCGCGGGGTAGGGGCAGGGCATGTCGATGATGGACCCCCTGGACCCCTTCTCCGGCCGCGAGGCCGACGACGGCATCCCCGCCGCCGACCCCGGTGCGGGTGCGCCGCCGACCGCCGAGGGCTTCGGCGAGCCGGGTGGGGCGCCCGATCCGCCGGAGGAGACCGCCGGAACGCCGGCGGACCCCGCCGGATCGCCCGTGGACGTCGCCGGTCAGGACGCCGGCTCCGCCGACGACCCGGGCTTCCGGACGCCGGACCCGCACGACGTGGGCCCCACGACGGAGAACTGAGCGGCCCCGGGCCGTCAGCCGCTCACCGCGGCGACGGCCCGGTCCACCAGCTGGACGTGGCCCACCGCCCGGAAGGTGGCGCCCGCCAGGACGGGCCCGCCCACGGTCACCGCGACCGAGCTGACCGGGTGCCGGCGCGCGTGCTGCCACGCCTCCTGCGCCCTGCATCCGAAGCTGGTGGAGGAGCGGCGGGCCCGGGCGAACTCGGTCGACCACGGGCCGCTGCGCGCAGCGCGGTGCCGTGTGCCGCAGCGGGGCGGAGCCGCTGATCACTTGTGCGAGTAGCGCTGTGCCCAGGCTGCCTGGCTCGCGTTGTGCCCACCCCGGCGGGGCAGAGCGCGACTACCCGGGGGCACAGAGGCAGAGCGTGCCGGGGCAGGTGCTGCGCCCCGGCGCCGACAGCCTGCCGAGCCCCGCAGGTGCGCCGGCACCGGGACGGACTCCGCCGTCGCGGCGATCAGGTTCCGTAGCGTGCGGCGGACCGGGCGCGCGCCTTGGTGGCCTCCACCTCCCGGTCCTTCGGCGGCGCGGTCGTGACCAGGGCGTCGAGCAGCCGGGCGGAGGCGGCGGCCACCTCGGCGACGGCCTGCTCGAACACCTCGGCGTACGCCCGGGACGGCTTGGTGGTGCCGCTGATCTTGCGCACGTACTGCAGGGCCGCGGCGTGGATCTCCTCATCGGCGGCCGGTGGTGCGAAGTTGGCCAGCGGGCGGATGTTCCGGCACATGCGGGGCAGCGTAGGGGCGGATCCGTCCGGCGGGGCGGGCGCGGCGCACGCTCCTGGGGGAGCGGAGGAGGACGCGGTGGCGGTGCTGCTGGTGGACGTGGCCAACGTGGTCGGCGCACGCCCCGACGGCTGGTGGCGGGACCGTGCCGGGGCGGCCACCCGGCTGCTGGACCGGCTGGCCGGCCTCGCGGGCAGCACGGTGCCCGGCCCCGACGGGCAGGAGCTGCCCGGCACCCGGGTGATCGCCGTCGTCGAGGGCCGGGCCCGGGACGTGCCGGCGCCCGACGGGGTGGCGGTGGTGCGCGCGCCCGGCAGCGGGGACGACGCCCTCGCCGCGACCGCCGCCGAGCTCGCGGGAGCCGGTGAGGAGGTGCTCGTGGTGACCGCCGACCGGGGGCTGCGTGCCCGGCTGCCCGGCGGCATCGCCGTGACCGGGCCGGGCTGGCTGCTGGCCGAACTGGACCGGCGCACCGCATGACCGCGGGGTCGGTCGGGTAGCCGGTTGCGGACAACCGGTGTCCTCGGGCACCGGCCGCCGCCGCAGCGAGGAGCACCCCCCGTGCCGATCCCCGACCCCAGCGGGTCACCCCTCACCGTGCTGATCACCGGCGCGTCCAGCGGCATCGGCCGGGCGACGGCGCTGCGGCTGGCCGGCCGCGGCGCGAACCTGGTGCTGGTCGCCCGCGGCCGGTCGGCGCTGGAGGAGACCGCCGAGGAGCTGCGCGCCGCCGGTGCCGCGGCCGTGACGGTCTGCCCGGCCGACGTCCTCGACGAGGAGGGGATCGCCGCGGTCGTCGCCGCCGCGGTGCGCGAGTTCGGCCGCCTCGACGTCGTCGTGCACTCCGCCCAGGTGATGGCCTACGGCCGGATCGAGGACGTCCCCAAGGAGGTGTACGAGCGCGTCGTCGACACCTCGCTGCACGGCACCGCGACGCTGGCCCGGCACGTCCTGCCGGTCTTCCGCCGGCAGCGCGGCGGTCACCTGGTGATCGTCAACTCGCTGCTGGGCACCGTGACGACTCCCGTGCTGGGCAGCTACGCCGTCGCCAAGTGGGGTCAGCTGGCGCTGGCCCGGGTGCTGCAGCAGGAGACCCGGGACGAGCCGGGGATCTCCGTCTCCGTGGTGCACCCGGGCGGTGTCAACACGCCGATCTACTACCAGGGGGCCTCGTACGCCGGCTCGACCGGCCGCCCGCCCCCGCCGGTCTACTCCGCGGCGCGGGTGGCCCGCCGGGTGCTCGCCACGGTGGACCGCCCGCGCCGGGCCGTGCAGGCCGGCGCGTTCAACCACGTCGTCACGGCGGGGTTCCGGTTGCTGCCCGGGCTCTACGACCGGCTCGTCGAGCCGCTGCTGCGCACCTTCGCCCTGGCCGGGGACGACGCGCCGCCCACCGAGGGCAACGTGTTCCGGTCGCGGCCCGAGGGCAACGCCGTCGAGGGGCGCTGGCGCAGCATCTGAGGCGGGCGTGTGAACAGCCTGTTCCGTCCCGTCGCAGGGCATTGCCCCGGCGACGGCGCCGGGCCAGGCTGACCCCACCCGACCTGCGGGGGCTCACCCGGAGGCCGGCCCATGACCGCGGAACCGCAGGAACACCACCCCCGGCCGGTCGCCCGGCACGGCGTGGAGGCCGAGACGGTGGAGGCCGGCTACCACCAGAAGCGGCAGCTGCGCACCGGCACCGCCGGCTGGGTGCTGCTGGCCGGTCTCGGCGTCGCCGCGGTCATCTCCGGGGACTACGCGGGCTGGAACTTCGGCCTGGCCGAGGGCGGTTTCGGCGGCTTGCTCATCGCCGTAATCCTCATGGCGGTCATGTACTCGGCCATGGTGCTCGGGCTCGCCGAGCTCGGCTCCGCCCTGCCGACGGCGGGCGGTGGCTACACCTTCGCCCGCCGGGCGCTGGGCCCCTGGGGCGGGTACGCCACCGGGGTCGCGGTGCTCATCGAGTACGCCATCGCGCCCGCCGCGATCGCCACCTTCATCGGTGCCTACGTGGAGTCGCTCGGGCTCTTCGGCATCACCGACGGCTGGTGGGTGTACCTGGCGGTGTACGCGCTGTTCATCGGCATCCACCTCATGGGCGTCGGCGAGGCGCTCTCGGTCATGCTGGTCATCGCGGGCATCGCCGTCGCCGGCCTGGTCGTGTACCTGGTGGGGGCGGTCCCGGCGTTCGACTCGGCGAACCTGCTCGACATCGCACCCACCGACGCCGCCGGCGCCTCGGACTTCCTGCCGTTCGGGCTGATGGGCATCTGGGCGGCGTTCCCGTTCGCCATCTGGTTCTTCCTGGCGGTCGAGTGCGTGCCGCTGGCCGCCGAGGAGGCCCGCGACCCCGCCCGGGCCATGCCGCGCGGCATCGTCGCGGCCATGGGCCTGCTGCTGGTGCTGGCGCTGCTCATGCTGGTCTTCACCGCGGGCGCCGGGGGCTCGGCGGCCATGTCGGCCAGCGGGAACCCGCCCGTGGAGGCGCTGGAGGTGGCCGGGTCGCCCTCGGCGCTGGTCACGGTGGTGAACTACGCCGGGCTCTTCGGCCTGGTGGCCAGCTTCTTCTCGATCATCTACGCCTACTCGCGGCAGACCTTCGCGCTCTCCCGCGCCGGGTACCTGCCGCGGGCGCTGTCGGTGACCAACGGCCGCAAGGCCCCGGTGCTGGCGCTGCTGGTGCCCGGCGCGATCGGCTTCGTCCTGTCGCTGACCGGGCAGGGCGCGATGCTGCTGAACATGGCCGTCTTCGGGGCCACCGTCTCCTACGTGCTGATGATGGTCAGCCACATCGTGCTGCGCCGCCGCGAGCCCGACCTGCCCCGCCCGTACCGGACGCCGGGCGGCACGGCGACGACCGGCGTCGCGCTGGTGCTGGCCGCCGCGGCCGTCGTCGCCACCTTCCTGGTCGACGAGGTCGCTGCGCTGTGGACGCTCGGCGCCTACGCGCTCTTCCTCGGCTACTTCGCCGTCTACAGCCGCCACCACCTGGTGGCCTCGGCACCCGAGGAGGAGTTCGAGCTGCTCGCCGCGGCCGAGGAGGAGGTGCGATGACCGTGCGGCGCACCACGCTCGGCGGGCGCACCTACGAGTTCGCCTCGCTGTCGGACCTGCTGGCCAAGGCGACGCCGGCCCGCTCCGGTGACGTGCTGGCCGGGTGCGCGGCGGAGTCGGCGGCGCAGCGGGTCGCCGCGCAGGTGGTGCTCGCCGACCTGCCGCTGGCGACCTTCCTGGAGGAGCAGGTGGTCGGCTACGAGGAGGACGACGTCACCCGGCTGATCCTCGACACGCACGACCCGGTCGCGTTCGCGCCGGTGGCCGGGCTCACCGTGGGGGAGTTCCGCGACGAGCTGCTCACCTGGGCCGCCGAGGGCGACGAGACCTCGATCAGCGCGCTGGCCCGCGGCCTGACCCCGGAGATGGTGGCGGCCACCTCGAAGCTCATGCGCAACGCCGACCTGGTGGCGGTCGGGCGGCGGGCGCGGGTGGTGACGGGCCTGCGCAGCACGCTCGGCCTGCCCGGGCGGCTGGCCTCCCGGCTGCAGCCCAACCACCCGACGGACGACCCGGTCGGGGTGACGGCGTCCATCGTCGACGGGCTGCTCCAGGGGTCCGGGGACGCGGTCATCGGCATCAACCCGGCCACCGACTCCCCGGCGCGCACGGTCGCCCTGCTGGAGCTCGTCGACGCCGTGATCCGCCGCTACGAGATCCCCACCCAGTCCTGCGTGCTCGCGCACGTGACCACCACCCTCCGCGCACTGGAGCAGGGCGCGCCGGTGGACCTGGTGTTCCAGTCGGTGGCCGGCACGCAGGCGGCCAACCGCGGCTTCGGCGTGACGCTGGACCTGCTCGCCGAGGCGCGGGCGGGCGCGCTGGAGCTCGGCCGGGGCACCGTCGGGCGCAACGTCACCTACTTCGAGACCGGGCAGGGGTCGGCGCTGTCGGCCGACGCGCACCGCGGGGTGGACGGGCGGCCGGTGGACCAGCAGACGCTCGAGTGCCGCGCCTACGCGGTGGCCCGGCACTTCGAGCCGCTGCTCGTGAACACGGTCGTGGGGTTCATCGGGCCGGAGTACCTGTACGACGGGAAGCAGGTGGTGCGAGCGGGGCTGGAGGACCACTTCTGCGGCAAGCTGCTCGGCCTGCCCATGGGCGTGGACGTCTGCTACACCAACCACGCGGAGGTCGACGCCGACGACACCGACACCCTGACCCTGCTGCTGGGGGCGGCCGGCTGCTCGTTCGTCATCGCCGTCCCGGGGTCGGACGACGTGATGCTGCACTACCAGTCGCTGTCGTTCTCCGACGTCCTCACCGCCCGGCGGGTGCTGGGCCTGCGCCCGGCACCGGAGTTCGAGGCGTGGCTGGCGCGGATGGACCTGCTGGACGCCGACGGGCGGGTGCGCACGCTGACCGCCGACGCGCCGGCGGCCAGGGCGCTGCTCGCGGCGGCCCGGCCGTGACCGTCACCGGGAACGACCCGTGGGCGGTGCTGCGGGCGGCGACCCGGGCCCGGGTCGCGCTGGGCCGGGCCGGCGACGGGCTGCCGACCGCGCGCGAGCTGGAGTTCCGGCTGGCCCACGCCGTCGCCCGCGACGCGGTGCACACGCCGCTGGACCCGGCGGTGGTGCGGGCCGGCCTCGACGGGGTGCCGGTGGTGGAGGTCCGCTCCGCGGCGGCCGACCGCGCCGAGTACCTGCAGCGGCCCGACCTCGGCCGGCGGCTGGCACCCGGGTGCGCGCTGCCCCGGGAGGGCGCCGACGTCGCCCTCGTGCTCGCCGACGGGCTCTCGCCGCGGGCGGTGCACGAGCACGGGGCCGCCCTGGTGACGGCGCTGCTGGACCGGCTGACCGGCTGGTCGGTGGGCCCGGTGGTGCTCGCGACGCAGGCGCGGGTGGCGCTCGGCGACGAGATCGGCGCGGCGCTGGGGGCGCGGGTGGTGCTCGTGCTCATCGGTGAGCGCCCGGGGCTCTCCTCGGCGGACTCCCTCGGCGTCTACCTCACCTGGGACCCGCGGCCCGGCCGGGCCGACAGCGAGCGCAACTGCGTCTCGAACGTCCGGCCGCCGCACGGGCTGGGCTACGCGGAGGCGGCCGACGTGGTGGCGCGGCTGCTGGCGTCCGCCCGCGAGCTGGGGGCCTCGGGGGTGGCGCTCAAGGACGAGGGTCCCGCGCTCCCGGCCGGTTAGCCGTCGTGCCCGCGGGTGGGCCGCGCCTCGGGGATGTCGGGGGAGAGCTCGTCGTCGTGCGGGGGCTGCTTCCACTCGACCAGCAGCAGCGACGCGTCGTCGCTGGTCCTCCCGTGCCGGGCGTCCATGAGCGCGTGCGACAGGCGGCGCACCGTCTCGGGCACCCGCAGCCCGTCCGCGCTGCTCTGCTCCAGCAGCTCGCGGAGCCGGTGCTCCCCGAACTGCTCGCCGTCGTCGAGGCGCTCCTCCACGACGCCGTCGGTGAAGAACAGGACCCGGTCCCCGGGCTGCAGCTGCACCTTCTCCGCGCCCGGCTCCCCGGTGCCCAGCCCCAGCGGGCGCGCGGTGGGACCCGGGAGCTCGTCGGCCACCCGACCGTCGCGGACGAGCAGCGCCGCCGGGTGCCCGGCGTTGACGTAGGTGAGGACGCCGTTGCGGGTGTCCAGCTGCCCGACGTGGGCGGTGGCGAACCGGCCCGGGTAGGCGGCGGCGACGACGCCGTCCATGTCCGCGCACAGCCGGGCGAGCTCGACGTCCGCGCGCCGGCCGTGGCGGTAGGCGGCGGTGACGACGGTCGACATGGTCGCGGCCTCGAGGCCGTGGCCCATGGCGTCGAAGACGGCGAGGTGCAGCGTGTGGTGGTCGTAGGCGTAGTCGAAGCAGTCGCCACCCACCTCGTAGGCCGGTTCGAGGACGCCGGCGAGGTCGAGCTCGGGGGTCTTCATCGACAGCGGGGGGAGCGTCTGCCACTGCAGCTGCGCGGCGAGGCTCATCGGCCGGGTCGTGCGCGCCTGGGCGAAGGCGTCGGTGTACTCGCTCTTGGTCACGACCAGGTCCGCGACGAGGCCGGCGAGCCGCTGGGCCAGCCGGCGGTCGTGCGCGTTGACCCGGTCGAGGGTGAAGGAGAGCACGCCGACCCGGTCCGAGCCGTCGAGCATCGGCAGGTGCAGCCGCACCGCACCGCCGCCCTCGTCGGTCTCCACCGGCTGCTCGGTGGCGAACGCCCGGCCGGCGGCGCTGCCGTCGATGGGCAGCACCTCCGCGTGCAGCCCGCGCCCGCGCAGCGGCTGGAGGGTGCGCTGGTCGTAGTCCTGGAGGTGGATGGCGACATCGCGGCAGCCGAGGCCCGCGAGCTCCTGGGCCACCAGCGGTCCGACCAGCCGGGGCGGGATCAGGTGCGCCCGGTCGAGCAGTGAGCCGAGCACCCGTTCGCCCAGGCTCTCCTCGCGCACCGCGGTGTCGTCGCGGTCGCGGAACCCCTCCGTGGGGGCCTGCTCCTCGGCGTGCTGGTCGTCGGCCACCCCCGGTGCATGCGCGGGGTGGGCGGGGGCGAAACGTGGCCCCGGCCGCTGCCCGTCCGTCCATGCGGAGCCGACCGGGTGGGGTCGCCGGTGGCCGTCGTCAGGGGCGGCGGAGGAGGCGGGCCAGCCGGTGCTTCCGGCCCCCGGTGAGCTCGGCGGCGGTCGCCGGGGCGGGTGCCTCCGGCTCCGGGACCGCCGCGGCCCGCTCGTGCAGCCGGGCCCGCACGTCGTCGGCGGTGTAGGCACGGCGCTGCCGCTCGTCGCGGGCGAGCACGACACCCCCGGCGGTCACTCCCGCGAGGCCGGCCAGTCCGAGCAGCTTCCAGAGGCGCACGTCCGTAACGTAGCGGCCCGTGCCCGACCTCTCCCTGGATGCCGCCGTCGACCTCACGCGCACCGGCGACGTCTGGGTCTTCCGCGGCCCCTCGCTCGCCGACCGCGCCATCCGGGCGCTGACCAACGCGCCGGTCAACCACGTCGGCATGGCGGTCGTGCTGGAGGACCTGCCCCCGCTGCTCTGGCACGCCGAGCTCGGGAAGTCGCTGCCGGACGCGTGGAGCGGCACCCACCAGCGCGGGGTCCAGCTGCACGACCTGCGCGACGCCGTCCTCACCTGGCGCGGGCGGTACGGCCAGCGCGCCTGGCTGCGGCAGCTCGTCGGCCCCGCCGAGGACGGCGGGGTGACCCCCGCGATGGAGGACGCCGTGCTGCGGACGATCGCCCGCCTCGACGGGCGGCCGTTCCCGACCACCCGCGGCCTCGTGCGCGGCTGGGTGAACGGCCGGCTGCGGCGGCACACGTCCGCGGAGACCGTCTTCTGCGCCGAGCTGGTCGCGGCCACGTACACGGCCATGGGCCTGCTGCCCGGCCACCGCCCGCTGAACGCCTACGACCCGGGGAGCTTCTGGTCCGGCGACGACCTGCCGCTGCTGCAGGGCGCCCGCCTCGGCCCGGAGATCCCGGTCGACGTCCCGGCCGGCTGACCCACGGCGCCGGCGGAGCGCCGCAGGGCCCTCCCGGCGCCTCCCGGTCCCACGCCGCCGGTGCAGCGGGAGGGGCGACGAGCAGAGGGTGCCGGGGCAGTAGCGCTCTGCCCCGTGGGGGTGGGCAGAGCGCTACTGCTGGGGGACGACTCGGCAGGACGCCGGCTGGACCCCGCGGACGGCGGCCCGGACCTCTCAGGCGGCCGCCCGGGCCGCCGGCTCACCGAGGTCCAGCACGGTGTCGCCGGGGCGCTCGACGTCGCCGTCGTGCGTCACGCACACCACGACCCGCCCCGCGAAGGCCGCCCGCAGGTCGCGGACCAGCGCCGCGGCGGTCGGGGGGTCGAGGTGGGCGGTCGGCTCGTCGAGCAGCACGAGGTCCCGGTCGGCCAGCAGGGCGCGCGCCGCGGCCAGGCGACGGCGCTCGCCACCGGAGAGCGCCGTGCCGCCGGCGCCGACCGGCGTGTCCAGCCCGTCGGGCAGGGTCGCGACCAGCCCGGACAGCCCGGTCGCGGCCAGGGCCGCGCGCATGCGGGCCTCCCCGGCGGGGCCGGCCAGCTCCCCGCGGGGGGCGGCCATCGCCAGGTTGGCCCGGATGGACGAGGCGAACACGTGCGCCTCCTGCGGCAGCCACGCCATGCGGGCGCGCAGGTCGTCGCCACGGACCCGGTCGGCCGGCACCCCGTCGACGGCGTAGCTGCCGGCGCGGGGCCGCAGCGAGGCCATGAGCACCGCCAGGAGAGTGGACTTGCCCGAGCCCGACGGCCCCCGGAGCACCAGCCAGCCGTCCCCGGCCCGGGCGGTGGCGTCGAGCCCGCGCAGCACGTCCGGCCCGCCCGGCCAGCCGGCGGCCAGCGCCTCGGTGCGCAGCGAGCGGACGCCGTCGGGGGCGGGCAGCGGGTCGGCGGGCTCGGCGGCGACCGGGGCGGTGAGGACGGCGTCGATGCGGGCCTGCGCGTCGGCGAGCGCGCCGCGGCGCTGCAGCGCGGCGACCAGCCCGGTCAGGGGCTCCACCAGCGCCAGCGGGGCCAGCGCGACCACGGCGAGCACCGGGCCGGTGAGCCCGCCGGCCCACGCCGCGACCGTGCCGAGCACCGCGGCCGACCCGGTGCCCAGCACCACCAGGCCGTTTCCCACGGCGGCGGCGCGGTCACGGGTGCGGGCGCTGCCGGCCTGCCGGGCGGCGGTGTCCAGGTCGGCGGCGGCCCGGCCGGCCAGCCCGTGGGCCCGCAGGTCGGCCAGCCCCTCGAGCAGCGTGGTGGTCTCCCGCAGCGCCGCGACCCGCGCGGTGCTCTCGGCGCGGGCGGCGCCGGCGTCCAGGCCGCGGTGCGCGAGCACGACGGCGGCCACCGTGGCCGCCAGCACCGCCGCGACCACGCCCGCGGCGGCGAGGTCCACCAGCGCGAGCACCGCGACGGTGGCGGTGGGCACCGTGGCGGCCACCAGCACCGGGGGGCGGACCCGCACGGTGAGGTCTTGCACCACGCCGACGTCGCCGACCACGCGGGCAAGCGCCGAGCCGGGGGTGCGGTCGGCGGCGAGCCCCTGGGCGGCCAGCGCCCGCCAGACCCGCACCCGCAGGTCGGCTGCCTGGCGCAGCGCGACGTCGTGGGCGGAGAGGCGCTCCAGCCAGCGCAGCACGGCGCGGGCCAGGCCGAAGAACCGGACGCCGGCGGTCGCGACGAGCAGCGTGAGCACCGGTGGCATCTCCGCCGCCCGCACGATCAGCCAGCCCGAGGCCGCGGTCAGCGCGACCCCCGCCGCGGAGGAGAGCGCGCCGGCCAGCACCGCGCGGCGGAGCGCACGGCTGGTGTGGACCGGGGCCGCCGGCGTCGGGTCCTGGGCGCTTTGTGCACATTCCGCCGGAGGGGAGGTGATCGCGGACGAGGCCGGGGCGGCGGGCTCCGCGGGCGCGACCGGGGCGGGGAGGTCGACGGTGCGGTCGGCCAGACCCGCGAGCACCGGGTCGTGGGTGACCAGGACGACGGTCACGGTGCCACGGAGGGCGGTGAGGACGGCGGCCACCAGCCCGCGGGCGTCGTCGTCGAGGTGCGCGGTCGGCTCGTCGAGCAGCAGCAGCCGGGCGCCGCGGCGCACCCGCACCAGCGCGCGGGCCAGCGCCACCCGCTGCAGCTCGCCGGGGGAGAGCGACTCCGGCGCCCGGCCGGCGAGGTCGTGCGCCTCCACCCGGCCCAGCGCCTCGACGACGTAGGCCTCGGCGACGATCTCGTCGGCACCCGGGGCCGCGGCGGCGTGCCGGCGCAGCTCGTCGGCGACGGTCGCGCCGGTGGCGCGGGGGAACTGGGGGACCACCGCGGCGGGGCCGCCGGCGACCACGACGCCGCCGACGTCGGCGCCCGGGTCGGTCAGGCCGGTCAGGGCGGCCAGCAGGGTGGACTTGCCCGACCCGCTGGGCCCGCGCAGCACCACCAGCTCCCCGGGGCGGACGACGAGGTCGGTGGGCGGGAGCGCGGGCACGGCGCGACCCGGGTAGGCGACCCGCAGCCCGGCGACGGCGACCTCCGCACCGCGCGGGTCGTCGTCCGCCGGCGCCGGGGCGGGCGAGATGCCGGTGGGGGCGGCCAGGGCGGCGCGCGCCTCGGCGGCGGCGAGCGAGGCGTCCTCAGCGGCGTGGTGGGCGGCGCCGAGCGCGCGCAGCGGGGCGAACGCCTCGGGGGCGAGCAGCAGCGCGGTGAGCCCGAGCGCCAGCACCAGGTGGCCCTCGACCAGCCGCACGCCCACGGTCACCGCCACGACCGCCACCGACAGCGTGGCGATGAGCTCCAGCACGAGGGCCGAGAGGAAGGCGATGCGCAGCGTGGCCAGGGTGCGGGTGCGGTGGGCCTCGCCGAGCGCGGCCAGCGCCGCCGTCTGCTCGGCCGCCCGGCCCAGCCCCACCAGGACGGGCAGCCCGCGGACCAGCTCGGCCACGTGCGCGGCGATCCGGTCCAGCGCCCGGGCGGAGCCGGCCGTCGCGTCCTGGGTGTGCTTGCCCACCAGCACCATGAACAGCGGCACCAGCGGCAGGGTGACCGCGACGACGACCGCCGACAGCAGGTCGGTCCAGGCCAGCGCCAGCAGCAGCGCCGGGGGGACGACGACCGTCTGCGCGACCGCCGGCAGGTAGGTGGCCAGCGCCGGGCCGAGGTCGTGCAGCCGGGTGGTGGCCAGCACGGCGGCCGGGGCCGGGCCGCCGGCCGCGGCCACCGCGGCGGGGGAGGTGGCGAGCCGCTGGAGGAGCCGGCGCCGGAGCAGCTCCTCCGCGCGGCGGGCGTCCCGCGCGGCCACCGCCTCGCCGACGCTGCCGGCGACGGCGCGCACCGCGACACCGGCGGCAGCGAGCAGCAGCGGCACCGCGGGGGAGCCCTCGTCCAGCCCGCTCGCGCGGGCGACGGCGTGGGCCAGGCCGGCGGCGAGCAGGACCAGGCCCGCGGTCTGCGCGAGCGCGGCGAGACCGGCCCGCACCAGCGCGCCGCGCAGGCCCGGGACGCCGGTCAGCGCGGCGAGCGGGCCACGCGGCGCGCCGGTGGTCATGCCGGCAGCTCGCTGGGCGCGGGGGCCTCGCCGCTGCGGGGCGCGTCCTCGTGCTGGGGCTCCGCGGTCAGCCGCTTGCGGAACACCCAGTAGGTCCAGGCCTGGTAGGCCAGCACGACCGGCAGCCCGACGGCGGCCGCCCACGTCATGACGGTGAGGGTGTAGTCGCTGACCGCGGCGTCCGCGATCGTCACGTCGAACGCGGGGTCGATGGTCGAGGGGACGACGACGGGGTAGGCCGCGCCGAAGACGGTGGCGGCGGAGCTGACCAGCAGCACCGCCCAGCCGGCGAAGGCCTGCCCCTCGCGGTCGACCCGGATCCGGGCCCAGGTGACCAGGACGGCCAGCGCGCCGACGACCCACAGCACGCCGGTGACCGGCGTCCCGGAGCGCAGGTGCACCCAGCCGGCCCAGGCCAGCAGCGGCAGCGCGGCCACCGGCGACCAGCGCAGGGCGAAAGCCCGTGCCCGCAGCCGGACGTCGCCGTCGGTCTTCAGCGCCAGGAACAGCGCGCCGTGCACCACCGAGAAGGCCAGCACCGCGACCGCGCCGAGCAGCGCCGCCCAGCCCACGCCGGCGAAGCTGCCGCCGACCCGGATGCCGTCACCGTCGATCGGCAGGCCCAGCGTGGTGGTGCCCAGCGCCGCGCCCACACCGAGGGCGGCGATCAGCGAGCCCACCGTGATGACGTGCGTCCAGGTGCCGTCCCAGCGCGGGTCGTGCGACTGGTGGCGCCACTCGAAGGCCACCGCGCGGATGATCAACCCGAACAGCACGAAGACGAAGGGCAGGTACAGGGCCGGCAGCCAGGTGGCGTACCAGCCGGGGAAGGCGGCGAACACCGCACCGGCGGCGGTGATCAGCCACACCTCGTTGCCGTCCCACAGCGGGCCGATGCTGCGCAGCATCAGGTGCCGGTCGGCGGTACGGCGGCCCAGCACCGGCAGCAGGGCGGCCACGCCGAAGTCGAAGCCCTCCAGCAGCAGGAAGCCGATCCAGAGCACGGCGACGGCGGCGAACCACAGGGTCTGCAGGTCCATGACGGGGTTCCTCGGGTCTGCGGGGTGGGCGGTCAGTAGGCGAACTGGAGGACGTCGTCGTCGGCGCGGCGGCCACTGCCGGCACCACCGGCGTCGCCGTCCGGGCCCTCGCGGCGGTCGTCGTCCTTGCCGGGGCCGATCGGCGGCGTGGCGCTGGTGTCGCCGGCGGTGATGCCCGACCGGACGAATGTGGTGATCAGCCAGAGCTCGATCACCGCCAGCACCCCGTAGACCAGGGTCAGCGCGCCCAGCGACGTCCAGACCTCCGCGGGGGTGACGCCGGGGGAGACCGCCTGCGCGGTGAAGAACCAGATCTGGTCCTCGACCGGCACGTCCGGGTTGGGGACGACGACGAAGGGCTGGCGGCCCATCTCGGTGAAGATCCAGCCGGCGGCGTTGGCGACGAACGGCGCGCCCACGGCGGCCAGCGACCCGTAGACGCCGATCCGGGAGGTCGGCACCCTCCCGCGCCGGGTCGACCACAGCGCGTACGCCGCCACACCGGCGGAGACCGCGCCCATGCCGATCATGAGCCGGAAGCTCCAGTAGGTGACCGCGAGCACCGGCTGGTAGTCGACCGGCTCCCCGGCCAGGTTGCCGAAGCGCGCCGGGTCGTCGGGGTAGGTCGCGCCGTAGACCTCGGAGTACCGCTCCTGGAGCTCGTTGACGCCGGGGACCTCGCTGGTGAAGTCGCCGTGGGCGAGGAAGGAGAGCAGCCCCGGCACGGTGATCGAGTGGACGTCGTCGCACTCGTTGGAGCCGAGCTTGTTCCAGGCGAAGATCGAGAACGACGCCGGCGCCTCGGTCTCGCAGAGCGCCTCGGCCGAGCTCATCTTGAGCGGCTGCTGGTGGTACATCAGCTTGGCCTGCCAGTCGCCGGTGGCGGCGACCAGGACGAAGGCGGCGAGGGAGACCCAGCCGCCGATCCGCACCGACCGGCGCCACACCCCGTGGTCGATCTCCCCGGCCGGCTTCCCGGCGAGCTTCCGCTTGCGCAGGTGGTAGAGCCCGACGCCGACGAGCAGGGCGCCGGCGACCATGAGCGCGGCGACGATGGTGTGGGTGAAGGCGGCCAGCGCGGTGTTGTTGGTGAGCACCGCGAGGAAGTCGACCTGCACCGGGCGGCCGGTCGCGTCGTCGGCGACGACCCCGACCGGGTGCTGCATCCAGGAGTTGGCCGCGATGATGAAGTAGGCGCTCACGATCGAGCCGAGCACCGCGGCCCAGAGCGTCGCCAGGTGCAGCTTCTTCGGGATCCGGCCCCAGCCGAAGATCCACAGACCGAGGAAGGTGGACTCGAGGAAGAAGGCCAGCAGCGCCTCGAGGGCCAGCAGCGAGCCGAAGACGTCGCCGACGAAGCGGGAGTACTCGCTCCAGGCCAGACCGAACTGGAACTCCTGCACCAGGCCGGTGGCCACGCCGAGCACGAAGTTGATCAAGAAGATCTTGCCCCAGAACCGGGTCATCCGGAGCCACTCGGGGTCGTCGGTGCGCACCCACATGGTGTGCATGACCACCAGCAGGATCCCCAGGCCGATGGTCAGCGGGACCATCATGAAGTGGTAGACGGTGGTGATCCCGAACTGCCAGCGTGCGATGTCCAGGACGTCCACGGCCCGGATCCTCTCTGCGGTCTACTATCGACACGTTCTTTCTACGCCTCGTAGAAGACGTTTTTCTACGACACGTAGAAGAGTCGCGTGTGATCTGCCGGACAGGAGGACCGATGGCATCGCTGGGAGACCTGGAGCGAGCCGTCATGGAGCGGCTGTGGGCCGCGGACGTCCCGGTGGCCGCCACCTGGCTGCGCGACGAGCTGACCGACCGGGGCCTCGCGCTGACCACCGTGCACACGGTGCTGAGCCGGCTGGAGCACAAGGGGTTCGTCGTCCACGACGACGCCCGCCCGCGCCGGTTCTCCGCGCGGGCCAGCCGCGAGGACCACGCCGCCCAGGTGATGCGTGAGGTGCTGGGGCAGGCGGCCGACCGGCAGGCCGTGCTGGCGCGCTTCGTCGGCGCCGTCGACGCCGACGAGGCCCGCATGCTCCGCGACCTGCTGGCCGCCGCCGGCGCCGACGACTCCGCCCAGGGCTGACCCGGGCCGCTCCCCGTGCTGCCCGTCACCGCCGCGCTGCTCGCCGTCCTCGCCGCCCTGCTTGCCTGGCCGGTGCCGGCGCTGCTGGCCCGTGCCCGCTGGCCGCGGCGGGACCCGTTGGTGGCGCTGCTCTGCTGGCAGGCGGTCGGGCTGGCCGGCGGGCTGTCGATCATCGGGGCGCTGCTGGTGCACGGGCTGGCGCCGTGGGGGCACTCGCTGCCCGAGGCGGTCTGGGCGGTGGTGCACGGCCGCGCGGCGGCCGAGGCCGCGCGCGGGGACCACTGGGTCGCGCTGACCCTCGCCGGCGTGCTGGCCTTCGAGCTGGTCGGCGTGCTGCTGCTCTCCTGGGCGCGCATCGCCCGCACCCGCCGCCGGCACCGCGAGCTGCTGGAGCTGGTGGTGCAGCCGGCTCCGGAGCCCGACGCCCGGCTGCTCGAGCACCCCGCCCCCGTGGCCTTCTGCATCCCCGGCGCCCGGCCGCTGCTGGTGCTCTCCTCCGGCATGGTCGCCGAGCTCGACGGCGAGCAGCTGGCCGCCGTCGTCGCGCACGAGCGGGCGCACCTGGGCGAGCACCACCACCTGCTGCTGCTGCCGTTCGTGGCGTGGAAGGCGGCACTCCCGGTGCTCCCGGCGGCCGAGCGCGCCCACGGCGCGGTGCGCGAGCTGGTCGAGATGCGGGCCGACGACGTCGCCCTCGGGTCGCTGCGCGGCGCCGCGCCGCGGCGCACCCTCGCGGCGGCGATCGTGGCGGCCGCGGGCGGCGCGGGCGGGGTGCCGGCCGGCGCCCTGTCGGTGGCGGGGGCCGCGGTGCGGGCCAGGGTCGTCCGGCTGCTGGAGCCCGCCGACCCGCTCCCCCCCGGGGCCCGCGCGGCCGCGCTCGCCGCCGCCGTCCTCCTCCTGCTGGTGCCGACCGTCCTCCTGCTGCTACCGGCCCTCTGAGCGCGCCGCGGCGGCGAGCAGCCCCGCGGTCGCGGCCGCGAACCCGCCGCTGACCAGGGCGGTCCGGCGGTAGGCCGGGGAGGCGAGCAGCGGCAGCATGCTGGCCGCGTGGAGGGCGTCCACGGCCGCCGCCGCGCGCGCCGCCGACGGCCGCGGCCGGACCAGGAGCGCGGCGTGCTGGGCGACCAGCCGGGCGCCGAGCACCCGGGTCGCCCAGAGCCGCTCGCGGGGGAACCGCGGGTCGACCGCGCCGACGGTCCTGGCCGGCCGCAGGGCCAGGGCGAGGCCCGCGGCCAGCCCCGCCGTCGCGACGGCGCGGATCGCCGCTCGCTGCACGTTCCTCATCGGTCGGCCTCCGGGGTTGGTGGGTGGGTGGTCGGCACGTAGCGCTCTGCCCCGCTGGTGTGGGCAGAGGGCGACTGTGCCCGAGGGGTGCTGGGTCCTCGGCAGGTAGCGCTGTGCCCCGCTCGTGTGGGCAGAGCGCGACTGTGCCTGACGGGGTGGTCGGTGGCAGGGGCGGTGCTGTGGTCAGGCCGGTCGGTCAGGCGGGGGTGCGGGTGTCGGCGCGGCGGCCGCCGGCCACGGCCCGCGCCGCGTCCCGGTTCTCCGGCAGCGGCGCGAACCCGCGCAGCCGCAGGCTGTTGGAGACGACGAACACCGAGCTGAACGCCATGGCGGCCCCGGCGATCATCGGGTTGAGCAGCCCCGCGGCGGCCAGCGGCAGGGCGGCGACGTTGTAGGCGAACGCCCAGAACAGGTTGCCCTTGATGGTGGCCAGCGTGCGGCGGGAGAGCCGGATGGCGTCCGCGGCCGCCCGCAGGTCACCGCGGACCAGGGTCAGGTCGCTGGCCTGGATGGCCACGTCGGTGCCGGTGCCCACGGCCAGGCCCAGGTCGGCCTGCGCCAGCGCGGGGGCGTCGTTCACGCCGTCGCCGACCATCGCCACCGTCCGTCCCTCGTCCTGCAGCCGGCGGACGACGTCGACCTTCTCCTGGGGCAGCACCTCCGCGACGACCTCGTCGATCCCGACCTGCGCGGCGACCGAGCGGGCGGCCCGCTCGTTGTCGCCGGTGAGCAGGATCGGGGTCAGCCCGAGCGCCCGGAGCTGGGCGATGGCGCGGGCGGAGGTGTCCTTGACCGCGTCGGCGACCACGAGCACGCCCCGGGCGGCGCCGTCCCAGCCGACGGCGACGGCCGTGCGGCCCGCGGCCTCGGCCTCGTCGGCGGCCCGTTCCAGCTCCGCGGGCAGCGGGAGCGACCAGTCGGCCAGCAGCCGGCGCCGGCCGACGACCACCGCGGCGCCCTCGACCACGCCCTGCACCCCGAGGCCCTCGACGTTGGTGAACCCCTCCACCGGGGGCAGCTCGCCGGTGCGCTCCACGGCGCCGGCGGCGACGGCCTGCGCGATCGGGTGCTCGGACGCGGCCTCCAGGGCACCGGCCAGCCGGAGCACCCGGTCGGCCTCCTCGCCCGCAGCGGGGACGACGTCGAGCAGCGACATGCGCCCGGTGGTGACCGTGCCGGTCTTGTCCAGGACGACGGTGTCCACCCGGCGGGTCGACTCCAGCACCTCGGGGCCCTTGATCAGGATGCCGAGCTGCGCGCCGCGGCCGGTGCCCACCATCAGCGCGGTCGGCGTGGCCAGGCCCAGCGCGCACGGGCAGGCGATGATCAGTACGGCGACCGCGGCGGTGAAGGCGGCCGGCAGCCCCGCGCCGGTGCCGATCCAGAACCCGAGGGTCGCCGCGGCGATCGCGAGCACGACCGGGACGAAGACGCCGGAGATGCGGTCGGCCAGGCGCTGCACCTCGGCCTTGCCGTTCTGCGCCTCCTCGACGAGCCGGGCCATCTGGGCCAGCTGGGTGTCGCTGCCCACCCGGGTGGCCCGCACGACCAGCCGCCCGCCGGCGTTGACCGTGCCCCCGGTGACGGTGTCGCCGGGCCGCACCTCGACCGGCACCGACTCGCCGGTCAGCATCGAGGCGTCGACGGCGGAGCTGCCCTCGGTCACCTCGCCGTCGGCGGCGATCTTCTCGCCGGGGCGGACGACGAACAGGTCGCCGGCGCCCAGTTCGGCGATCGGCACCCGCCGCTCGGTGCCGTCGCGCAGCACCGCGACGTCCTTGGCGCCGAGCTCGAGCAGCGCGCGCAGCGCCGCCCCGGCCCGCCGCTTGGACCGCGCCTCGAACCAGCGCCCGGCGAGGATGAACGTCGTCACGCCGGCCGCGGCCTCGAGGTAGATGTTCGCGCCGCCGTCGGTGCGGGCGATGCTGAGCTCGAACGGGTGGGTCATGCCCGGTACGCCGGCGGTGCCCCAGAACAGCGCGTACAGCGACCAGCCGAAGGCCGCGAGCGTGCCCAGGGAGACCAGGGTGTCCATGGTCGCCGCGCCGTGGCGCAGGTTGGTCCACGCGGCCCGGTGGAAGGGCAGCCCGCCCCACACCACCACCGGCGCGGCGAGCGTGAGCGAGAGCCACTGCCAGTACTCGAACTGCAGCGCCGGCACCATCGCCATGGCGACGACGGGGACGGTCAGGAGCGTCGAGACCACCAGCCGGGTCCGGAGTGCCCGCACCGGCTGGTCGGCCGGTGGCGGGACCCCGTCCTCCTCACCCCTCCCGGCCTCGGGGCGAGCCTCCGGGCGGGGCCGGGGGATTGTGGCCGTGTAGCCGGTCTGCTCCACGGTGGCGATGAGGTCGTCGGTGCTCACGCCGTCGGCGTAGCTGACCTTCGCCTTCTCGGTGGCGTAGTTGACCGTGGCGGTGACGCCCTCGAGCTTGTTGAGCTTCTTCTCCACGCGGGCGGCGCAGGAGGCGCAGGTCATCCCGCCGATGAGCAGCTCGACGTCGCTGGTGGCGGTGCCGGAGGCGGTGGTCACGATCCGTGCTCCTCGTGCGGTTCGGCGGTCACCGTGAAGGCGGCCGTGTGCACGGCGTCGCCGTGCCGGAAGTCCAGGAACAGCCGGTAGGCGCCCGCCGACGGGGCGGTGGTGGCGAAGGGGATGTGCGGCCCGGGCGCGAGCTGCGTGCCCCCGCGTCCGGCCGGGTGCACGTGCAGGTGGGCGAGGTCGCCGTCGCGCAGGGCGACGAGGTGGCCGTAGGCGCCGAGGTAGGGCTGCAGGTCGGTGACCGGGGCGCCGTCGCGGCTCACGCTCAGCGTCAGCTCCGACTCCTCGCCGGGGGTCAGCCCGCCGGTGAGGACGACGGTGTAGCCGTCGACCTGCGCGGTCTGCGACGGGGCCGGCAGGGGAGCGGGGTCGTAGGCGCCCGGGACGGCGAGGTCGGCGCCGAGGACGCGGTTCTCGCCGTCTGCCGCGGCGGTGAAGTCGGCGAACAGCCGCCAGCTGCCCGGCTCCAGCGCGAGAGGAGCGCGCCAGACGCCGTCGTCCCCGAGGTCGGGGTGCACGTGCTGGTAGCCGGTGAGGTCGCGGCGCACCGCGACCAGGTGCAGGTCGACGTCGTGGTCGGTCTCGTAGGCGGTGACCGGGGAGCCGTCGGGCCCCAGGACGCGGAAGGCGACCTCGGTCGAGGGCCCCGCCGCGGCCGTGCCGCTGGCCAGGGCGAGGGTGTAGCCGTCCTGGCTCACCTGCAGGCCGCCCGGCACGGTCGCGGGCGCCGGGGCGGCGGCGTGCCCGCCGTCCCCGTGCCCGCCGCCGGTGCTGCCCCCGACCGTGCCGACCGGGCCGACCGCGGAACCCACGCCGACCGCGGCGCCGAAGACGGCGACCAGGCCGACGGCGAACGCGGCGATCCTCGTGGGCGTGTTCATGGCGGCGGCCGCGTCAGCGGCCGCTCACCTCGTATCCGGCCTCCTCGACGGCGGCGCGGACGGCGCCGTCGTCCACCGGGCCCTCGCTGCTGACGGTGAGACCGCCCGTGGCGAGGTCGACCTCGACGTCGGTGACGCCGGGGACCTGCGAGACCTCCTCGGTCACGGCGTTCACGCAGTGGCCGCAGGTCATGCCGGTGACGGTCCAGGTGGCGGTGGTGCTCATGGGAGTTCCTCTCGGGGTCGGGGGGGTCAGGAGCGGACGAGCCGGGCGATCGCGTCGGTGGCCTCGCGGACCTTCTCCTCGGCCTCGCGGCCGCCGGCCCGCGCGGCGTCCACCACGCAGTGGCTCAGGTGCTCCTCGAGGAGGCCCAGCGACACCGCCTGGAGGGCCTTCGTCATGGCCGAGACCTGGGTGAGGATGTCGATGCAGTACTTCTCGTCCTCCACCATGCGCTGCAGGCCGCGGGCCTGCCCCTCGATGCGCCGCAGCCGCTTGAGGTAGTCCTCCTTGCGGTGGATGTACCCGTGCGCGTGGTCGTGGCCGGTGCAGGCACCGTCGGTCGTCTCCACGTCGTCCCTCCTGCCGGCGGCGCACCCTGCGCCGCCGGGAAGAACCATACCCCCCTAGGGTTCCCTGTCAACCGCCGCGGGGTCGGTCGCGCAGCCGGGCCAGATCGGCGCGGGCGGCCGCGAGCTCGTCCTGGAGGCCGACGATCACCTCGGCGGAGGCGACCGGGTGGCCGTCGTCGAGCAGTACCCGCATGCGGGCGGCCAGGGCCAGCTGCCGGCGGGAGTAGCGCCGGTGGCCGCCGGGGGAGCGGTGCGGGGAGAGGATGCCGGAGCTGTCCAGGCTACGGAGGAACGCGGCCTGGACGCCGAGCAGCTCGGCCGCCTGGCTCACCGTCAGCGCCGGGTACTCGGGATCGTCGAGCCGGCGCAGCGGGTCCTGCTCCTCGGGGGTCATCGCGGCGCGCTCCTGTCCTGGTGGGGCGCGGTCCGGCGGGCGGACCGCGAACGGCGCAGGGGCCAGGCCCTCGACGGGCCCGGCCCCTGCGGTGCTGCCGGTCAGGCCGCGGTCAGCTCTCGACCGCCTTGGCCTCCTCCTGCTGCGACTCGCCCTCGATCGTGCGGGCCTCCACCGCGGCGGGGGTGTCGGCGCGGGTCACGGTGATCCGGCGTGCCTTCGCCTTCTCCGCCACCGGGATGCTGATGGTCAGCACCCCGTCGTGGTAGCTGGCCTCGAGCCGGTCGGTGTCGAGGCTGCGCCCGAGCACGAGCTGGCGGGTGTAGCTGCCGAAGGGGCGCTCGGCGATGGTCCACTCCGCGTTCTCCAGCTGGGGGACCGAGCGCTCGGCGCTCACGGTGAGGGTGTTGCCCTCGACCGAGAGGTCGATCGAGCCGGGGTCCACCCCGGGCAGGTCGAAGTGCGCGACGAAGTTGTCGCCGACGCGGTAGGCGTCCATCGGCATGCCCGACAGCGGGCGGGCGGTGGCGGTGCCGCCGCGACCGGTCAGCTGGTCCAGCGCGCGGAAGGCGGCGGACGTGGCGGCGAACGGGTCGTAAGCGGTCAGCATCATGGCTGGAACCTCCTGTGACGGTCGTGCTGGTGTTCGCTGCCCGAGGTAAACCTCTAGTGGCGACTGGAGATTACCTCGGTCGTGCACCCGTGTAAACGTTCGTCGGCACGAAATGTTCCCGGCCGGCCCGCAGGAGCCGGGTGCGTGAACCGTCCGCCGACGGGGCAGGACGGCACCGTGGGAGAGACCAACGACGCGCCGCGCCACGCCGCCCCCGACCACGACGCACCGCCTGCCGAGCCCTCCGTCGCGCACACGGTCGAGGGGGACACCGTCCGCCTGGTCGTCGGCGGGGAGCTCACCGAGGCGGCCCGCCGCCCCCTGGTGCGCACCCTGACCGACCTGCTGCTCGCCGAGCACGCCCTGCAGCGGGTGGAGCTGGACCTGCGCGGCATCGGGTTCATGAACTCCGCCGGGCTGGCGGTGCTGGTGCAGGTGCAGAAGCTCGGCGTGCCCCGGGCCATCGAGACCGTGCTGGTCGACCCGCCGCCCGCGGTGTCCAGGCCGCTGCAGCTCTCGGGGCTGTGGCACCGCTTCACCGTGGTGGCCGACGACGGCCGGGTGGTCGCCGAACCCTCGGGTGGCGGTGGACCGGCACCGCGGGACCCCCGACACACCTGAACCGGCACCGGCGCGCCCGCGGAGCGGCGCGGCTCCTAGCCTGATCGGGTGTCGTCGCACGCCCACAGCCACGGTCCCGATCCGGACGCGCCCCCGCCCACGGAGGAGGCGCTCGGACGCCGGCGGCGCGCCGTCTGGCTGATGCTCCTGCTGCTGGTGCCCGTCGGCCTGGCCACGGTGATCGGCCTGGTCGCCCTCTGGCCGAGCGGGGAGCCGACGCGTGCGGAGCTGGCGGCGGAGCAGGCGCTGCCGCCGGGGACCACCTATCCCGACGGGCGGATCGTCTCGGTCGAGACGTTCGACTGCGGCGTCGACCCCGACCCCACGGCCCCGCCGCAGACCTGCGCCACCGCGGTGGTGGAGGTGCTCGGGGGCGAGGGGGCCGGTGACTTCGAGCAGATCGACATGCCGCCGGAGGTGGTCGCCGCCGGTGTCTCGGAGGGCGACACGCTGGTGCTGACCCGCGACGCGAGCGCCGAGGGCGGCCCGACGTACGCGTTCTACGACTACGCGCGGGACGCCCCGATCATCGTCCTGGCCGTCGCCTTCGCGGTGGTCGTCGGGGTGGTGGCGCGGCTCCGGGGGCTGGCGTCGCTGCTGGGCCTGGCGTTCGCGTTCTTCGTGCTGCTCCAGTTCATGCTGCCCGGGCTGCTGAGCGAGGACTCGCCGACCCTGGTCAGCCTGGTCGGCTCGGCGGCGATCATGTTCGTCGTCCTCTACCTCGCGCACGGCTTCACCGCCCGGACGACCACCGCGCTCGTGGGCACCCTGTTCGGGCTCACCATGGTCGCGGTCATGGGGTCGCTCGCGGTCTCGGCCGCCCGGCTCACCGGGCTCACCAGCGACGACGCGTTCACGCTGCAGCGCTTCGACCCGACGCTGGACTTCTCCGGGCTGGTGCTGGCCGGGGTCGTCGTGGCGGGGCTGGGCGTGCTCAACGACGTCACCATCACCCAGGCCTCGGCGATCTGGCAGCTGCACGAGGTCTCCCCGGAGATGACCTGGCGGGAGCTCTACACCCGCGGCATGGCGGTCGGCCGCGACCACATCGCCTCGACGGTCTACACCATCGTCTTCGCCTACGCCGGGGCGGCGCTGCCCCTCCTCCTGCTCCTCGAGATCTACGCCACCCCGGTCTGGACCCTGGTCACCAGCGCGGCGCTGGCCGAGGAGGTCATCCGGACGCTGGTCGGGGCGATCGCCCTGGTGCTCGCCGTCCCGGTGACGACGGCGGCCGGCGCGTTCTTCGCCAAGGCCGCGGACACCCAGGCCGGCGCGGCGACCGAGCGCAGCCTGACCGCGCTGCGGGCGCGGTTCGCCCGATGAGCGAGGCTGTGGCCGTGACCGATCTGCTGCTGGCCGCCCGGGCCGCCCCCGGCTTCATGCCCGACGACGAGGGCCGTGCCCTGTACGAGGCCGCCCGCGCCGTCCCCGTCCCGGGACCGCTGCTGGAGGTGGGCAGCTGGATGGGGAAGTCCGCGCTGTACCTCGCCGCCGCCGCGCGCGAGACCGGCCGCCAGGTGGTGACCGTGGACCACCACCGCGGCTCCGAGGAGCACCAGCCGGGTTGGGAGTACCACGACCCGTCGCTGGTCGACCCCGCCGTCGGGCGGATCGACACGCTGCCGCGCTTCCGCCGGACCGTCGCCGAGGCCGGCGCGGAGGACGTCGTCGTCGCCGTCGTCACCCGGTCGGAGGTGCTGGCCCCGCTGTGGGCCACGCCGCTGGCCCTGCTGTTCCTCGACGGCAGCCACACCGAGGAGTCCGCGCGCCGCGACCAGGACGCCTGGGTGGCCAAGCTCGCCGTGGGCGGGACGCTCGCGATCCACGACGTCTTCCCCGACCCGGCCGACGGCGGCCAGGCGCCCTACGGGGTGTACCGGCGGGTGCTGGCGAGCGGGGAGTTCGAGGAGCTGCCGGGCACCGGGTCGCTCCGGCTGCTGCGCCGCACCGCCTGAACCCGTGCGGGCTGCCGTCCTGCCGGCAGCGGGGTGGAGGATGGCGCGGTGCTCCCACCCGAGGACCTCTCCCGCGCCCGCACGGAGGCGCTGGCGCAGATCGAGGCGCTGACCCGTGAGTTCGACGCGATCGTCGCGGCGTCGCAGGCGTCCAACGCCGACGACGAGCACGACCCCGAGGGCGCCACGATCGCGTTCGAGCGCCAGCAGGTGGCCGCGCTGCTGGAGCAGGCGCGCCGCCGGCTGGCCGACGTCGACGGCGCGGTCGTGGCGGTGGAGAACGGCACCTACGGCCGCTGCGAGACCTGCGGTCGGCCGATCGCGCCGGAGCGGCTCGCCGCCCGCCCCACCGCCCGCACCTGCATCGACTGCGCCCGCTGAGGCGCCCCCGGCGCCGAGCGTGCCCCGAGGGGGTGGTCCGGCCGCGGAACCTCCGCGCCGGCGCACACGCTCGGTGTCAGCTCACGTAGCGGCGGGCGGTGGAGTTCCGCTGGGCCTCCTCCAGCGCGGCGAAGCGGGCCTCCGCGTGCGGGGGCAGCACCCGCCGCTCGCGCAGCACCCACGGCAGGCCCCGGACGGCGCGCGCGATCCCCAGCGCGGTGACCCGGTCGCGCGGCACGGTGCGCAGCAGGTGCAGCGTGCGCCGCAGCGCCGGCCGGAGCGGGCGGCGGAGCCAGGTGGTCCAGAGGGTGTTCCGGATGCCGTCGGCCCGCCGCTTGTGCGGGTCGCGCGCCGTGCTGGCCTGGTGGTGGAGGGTGAGCTGCTGCAGGTAGCACAGCTCCCAGCCGCGGGCGGCGAGGTCGCCGGCCATCAGCTCCTCCTCGCCGCCCAGCCACAGCCGCTCGGAGAATCCGCCCACCTCGTCGAAGGCGTCCCGGCGGAGCACGCTGGCGCCGGCGAGGAAGCTGCCCAGCGCCGGGCCGGGCAGCCAGTCGGCGCCGACCACGGGGGAGTCGCGGAGCTCGGCGACGATCGGGTCCTCGGTGCCCCCGGGCTCCACCAGGATCCGGGCCGTGACGACCGCCAGCCGCGGGTGCGCGTCGAGGACGTCGGCCGCGGCGCGCAGCGAGCCCGGCTCCCACCAGGTGTCGTCGTCGCAGAAGGCCACGTAGGGGGTGCCCAGCCGGGCCACGCCGAGGTTCCGCCCCACCGCGCCGAGGTTCTCGGGGCTGGCGACCAGCTCCACCTGGGGGAAGCGGGCGCGCACGGCCTCCGCGGTCCCGTCGGTCGAGCCGTTGTCGACGACGACGACGTGCGGCTGCTCGGGCAGCGCCACCAGGCGGTCGAGGGCGAGCAGCAGCTCGTCGCGCCGCTGGTGGGTGATCACGACGACGGCGACGCGGGGGTCGGGCCCGACCGCGCGGTTGCCGGTGGACGCCGCTGACGAGGTGCCGGTGGTGCTCACCGCGCCTCCCCGGCCAGCGTGCGCAGCCCGGCCCGCACCGACGCCGGCACCGGCTCCCGCCGGCGCAGCGCAGCCGGGGCGTCGGGCAGCGCCGCCAGCAGCCCCTCCACGCCCGGGCGCCCGGCCCGCACGGCCCGCCCCGCCGTCCGGGCGACGTCCCGCGCCGGGAGCCGCATCGCGGCGGTGAGCAGCCGGCTCCGCCAGATCCCGGCCTGCCGGCGCCCGGGTGCGTCGCGGCGGGGGGACGGGTGGTGGTGCACGGTCACGTCGTCGACGTAGGCCAGCCCCCAGCCGGCGGCGGCCAGGTCGAGGGCCAGCCGCTCCTCCTCGCCGGGGAACCGCACGACCTCGTCGAAGCCGCCGACGGCCTCGAACGCCTCGGTGCGCACCAGCGCGGCACAGGCCACGAAACCCAGCAGCGAGGGCCCGGGCAGGTCGACGGCGGTGCCCAGCGGACTCGCGGCCATCTCCTCGCACACCGGGTCCAGCCGCTCCTCCGGGCCGACCAGGATGCGGGCGTTGAGCAGGGCCAGCCGCGGGTGGGCCCGCAGGACCTCCACGGCGCGGGCCAGGTCGCCCGGTGCCCACCAGGAGTCGTCGTCGGCGAAGGCGACGAACGGGGTGCGCGCGTGCGCGGCGCCCAGCGTGCGGCCGTGCGCGCCCTCGTTGCGGTCCAGCGGCAGCAGGGTCACCTCGGGGTGGGCCTGCCGGACGGCGTCCACCGTGCCGTCCGTGGAGGCGTTGTCGACCAGCACCACCGGCGCCTCGTGGCGGGGCAGGGTGGCGAGCAGGTCGTCGCGCCGGTTGCGGCTGGCGACGACCACGGTCACGTCGGCGGACGGAGGCCGGGTCCGGTCGCTGCTGGGGGGAGGGGTCACGGGTGCACCGTGCCCGCACCCCCGGTCAGCCAATCAACGGGGGCCGTGGCATCGGCCATGCCCGCGGCCGGCAGGGCCCAGGGGTCGGCGAACAGCCCGCTGGCGGGGGAGGCGCCGCACAGCGCGTCGGCGGCCAGCAGCACGGCCGCCGCCGTCCAGGTGGTGCGCTCGACCGGCCACCGCGCGTCGTCGGGGTAGACGAACCCGGTCCAGTAGGACCCGTCCGCGTCCCGCAGGTGCTGCATGGCCGCCACCTGCTCCAGGGCGGCGTCCCGCTGCCCCGCGACCACGAGGGCGAGCGCGAGCTCGCAGGTCTCCGCCCCGGTGACCCACGGGCGGTCCGCGACGCAGCGGATGCCCAGCCCGGGCACGACGAACGTGTCCCAGCCGGCGGCGAGCCGGTCGCGGGCGGCCTCGCCGGTGACCGCGCCGCCGAGCACGGGGTAGTACCAGTCCATCGAGTAGCGGGACCGGTCGGCGAAGGCGCCGGGCCCCCCGCGCAGCGCCGTCCCGAGGTCGGCGACGGCGAGCTCCCAGTCCGGCTGGGCCTCTCCGGCCAGCTCGGCCAGCGCCAGGCCGCAGCGCAGCGCCTGGAACAGGCTGGCGTTGCCGGTCAGCAGCGCGAGGTCGTCGGGGGTGCCGTCGGGCCGCAGCGCCCAGGAGACAGCCCCGCCGGGCAGCTGCATGCGGGTCACCAGGTCCAGCCCGGCCCGGACCACGGGCCACAGGCCGGCGACCAGCTCCTCGTCGCCGGTGGTCAGCCAGGAGTGCCAGAGGCCGACGGCGAGGTAGCCGGCGTGGTTGCTCTCCGCGGCGGGCGCGGCCTCGGTGCCGTCGCGGTACTCGGCCGCCCAGCTGCCGTCGGCCCGCTGCCGGCCGGCGAGCCAGCGGTAGGCGGCGGCGGCGCGGGCGTGCTCGCCGCCGAGGTCCAGCGCCATCGCAGCCTCGACGGAGTCCCACGGGTCGAGCTGCCCCCCGGCGAACCACGGGAGCGAGCCGTCGCGGTGCTGCTCCCCGGCGATCCAGGCCACGGTCTGCCGCACCTGGTCGGCGTCGAGCACGCCGGGCAGCTCCGGCAGCGCCACCGCGCCCCGCTCAGCGCGCCGCAGCGGACCGCTCCCGCTCCAGCCCGGCCGCGGCGGCGACGACCTCGGCGGGCTTGTCGGCGTACACCACGAAGCTCTTGCCGATGAGCGGGTCGAGCACGCGCTCCACGGTCCGGGTCAGCCAGGGGCGCTTCGTCAGGTCCCAGACCAGCAGCCGGTGGTAGGCGCGCACCACGGCGGAGTCCTTCTCCACCCCGACGGCGCACTTGAGCCACCAGTACGGGGCGTGCAGCGCGTGCGCGTGGTGGCCGGCCCCGGGCACCAGGCCGGCGGTGGCCAGCCGGGCCCGCAGCACGTCCGCACGGTAGATGCGGATGTGCCCGCCCTCGTTGGCGTGGTAGGCGTCCGACAGCGCCCAGCAGACCCGCTCGGGGCCGTAGCGGGGGACGGTCACCGCCACCCGTCCGCCGGGCTTGAGCACGCGGGCGATCTCGGCCATCGCGGTCGCGTCGTCGGGGATGTGCTCGAGCACCTCGGAGGCCATCACCCGGTCGACGCTCGCGTCGGGGAAGGGCAGGTGCAGCAGGTCCCCGCGGACCACCTCGGAGCGCGCCCCCTCCGGGGCCTCGCCGGCCTCGGCGATCGCGCCCAGCCAGCGCTTCGTCGTCGTCACCTCGTGCCGGCCCCAGTCGACGGCGACGACGTGCGCGCCCCGCCGGTAGGCCTCGAACGCGTGCCGCCCCTCGCCGCAGCCCAGGTCGAGCACGGTCATCCCCGGCCGCAGGTCGAGCCGGTCGTAGTCGACGGTCAGCACGGGCGTCCCTTCCGGTCCAGCGTCTCGGCGTACCAGCCGGCGGTGCGCTCGGCCGTGGCCCGCCAGGTGTAGGTGTCCAGGACCCGGCGCCGGCCCGCGCGCCCCAGCTGCTCGGCCAGCGAGGGGGAGTCCAGGACCAGCTGCAGGGCCGCGGTCAGCTCCCCGACGTCGCCGGCCCGCACCCGGATCCCCGCCTTGCTGCCGACGACCTCGGGCAGCGCGCCGGCGTCGGTGGTGACCAGCGGGGTGGCGCACGCCATCGCCTCCACGGCGGGCAGCGAGAAGCCCTCGTAGAGGGAGGGGATCGCGACCAGCGACGCCGCCCGGAAGAGGCGGATCAGCTCCTCCTCGGGCACCGGGCCGGTGAACCGGACGGCGTCGCGCAGGCCGAGCCGGTCCAGCGCCGCCTCGGCGGGGCCGCCGGGCCGGGTGCTGCCGACGACGGTGAGCCGCACGGGCCGCTCGGTGCGCAGCTTGGCCAGCGCCTCCAGCAGGTGCACCAGCCCCTTGAGCGGGACGTCGGCGCTGGTGACCGCGAGGATCGAGTCTGCTTCGCGCGGCCGGTCGGCCGGTGGCGGGGAGAAGCGGTCGGGGTCGATGCCCACCGGGATGACGCTCATCCGGTCCGGCGCCAGCCCCATGTGCGCGGCGATGTCGCGCCGGGAGTTCTCCGACACGGTGGTGACGGCGTCCAGCTGCTGCACCACCCGCGCCTGCATCCGGGTGAAGGCGTACCACCGGCGCAGGGTCAGCTTCCGGCGCAGCGTGGGGGCTGCCGCCAGCTCCAGGTCGCGGTCGATGGCGATCGGGTGGTGCACGGTCGCGACGGTGGGCACGCCGGCCCGCACCAGCCGGAGCAGGCCGTAGCCCAGTGACTGGTTGTCGTGCACGACGTCGAACTCCCCCCTCCGGGGGAGCAGGTGGCGCGCGGCGCGCAGGGTGAAGGTGAGCGGTTCCGGGAAACCGGCGGTGCACATCGTGGCCCACTCGGCGACGTCGACCCAGTCGCGGATCTCCGAGGGGCGTGGGGTGCGGAAGGGATCGGGCTCGCGGTAGAGGTCCAGGCTCGGCACGCGGGTGAGCGGGACGCCCGCGTCCAGCTCGGGGTAGGGCTGGCCGCTGAGCACCTCGACGCGGTGCCCGAGCTCGCGCAGCTCCCGGGAGAGCGCCCGCACGTAGATGCCCTGGCCGCCGCTGTGCGGCTTGCTCCGGTAGGACAGCAGTGCAATCCGCAACGACCGTCCCATGGGTCGGACTCTAACGACCGCGCAGCGCCCTCCGGCTACCAGCCGGTAGGGGCACCACCCGGCCGGTCCACGGCACGGCTGGCAGAGTTTCCCCATGATCCGTCACGTCGTGCTCTTCACCTGGTCCCCGGACGCCGACGCCGAGCGGCGGGCGCAGACCGTCGAGGCGCTGCGCGGGCTGCGGCGCTCGGTCGGCGGGATGACCTCGCTGGTCGTCGCCGACGACGCCGACCTGGTCGACGGCAACGCCGACACCGTGCTGATCGCGGAGTTCCCCGACGCCGAGTCCTTTCTCCGCTACGCGCAGGACCCCGTGCACCTCGCGGTGATCGCCGAGCACGTGCGGCCCATCCTGGCCGCGCGGAGCGCGATCCAGCACCGCATGTGACCGGCTGCACGGGCTAGCGTCGTGGGCGTGAGCTCCGCGCGCCGTCTCCTCGTGGCCGGGCCGGCCGCCGCCCTCCTGCTCACCGGCTGCGGGGGCGGGGACGCCTCCGACCGCACCGCCGCGGCCGCCTCCTCGGCCGCGGCGGCGTCCTCCGCGCAGGCCGCGGACGTGCCCGACCTCGCCTCGGGGCTGCTGCCCGCGGACGCCTTCGGGCCGGACGCGACCGTGCTGGCGCTCCCGCCGGAGCAGCTGCGCGCCGGGACCGGCATCGTCGCGGGTGGGCCGGACGTGGAGATCACCCCGGAGAGCTGCCGGGCGGCCGTCGACGGCACCCAGCCCGCCCTGGACGCGTTCGAGGACGTCGCCGCGCAGAGCGCCACGGCCGGCTCGACGACGACGGTGCAGGTGCTGGTGCGCGGCGGCCCGGTCCGGGACGCCGCGGCCCAGCTCGCCGAGGCCGCCGAGCGGTGCCCCGAGGCGCGCCTGGTCGCCCCGCAGATCGGGGAGGCGACGATCACCTTCGAGCAGCTCCCGGTCGCCGACCTGGGGGACGGATCGGCCCTGCTGCGGTACACCACCACGATCGCCGCGCCCGGCGGGTCGCGGGTGACGGTGCCGACGCTGGTCGCGGCGGTGGAGGACGGCGACCGGCTGCTGCTCCTGCTGACCCTCGACACGGGCCTCGGGGGCGCCGCACCGGCCGACCCCGCGGCCTTCGCGGAGCTGGTCGAGCAGGCCTACCAGGTCCAGGCCGACGCGCTGGGCTGAGGCGTCCACAGCCGTGGACGTGTCCACGGATCCTCCGGCGGGCCCCCGCGGCCGGCCGGGCGCGAGCAGGGTCGCCGCATGGACCTCCCCACCGCCCAGCAGCCCGCCGACCACCTCGAGATCCGGCTCTCCGACCCCGGGGAGGTGGCCGCCGCGCTGCCGCAGCTGCTGGGGTTCCACCCGGCCGAGTCGCTGGTCCTGGTCGGCCTCGGCGGGCCGTCCGGCGGGCGGGTCGGGCTGACCGTCCGGGCCGACCTGCCGCCGGGCGGCAGCGCGGCGCCGCTGGCGCGGCTGCTGGTGCGGAGTCTTCGCAGCGACGAGCCCGCGGCGGCGCTGGCCGTGGTGGTGTCCGAGGCGCCGGACGACCCAGGTCCGGACGGCGACCCGGCGGCAGGCCTGCTGCCGCACCGGGCGCTGGTGCACGAGCTGGTGCTCGCCCTGGCCGCGGCGCGCATCGCCCCTCGCGACGTGCTGCTCGTGCGGCGGGGGCGCTGGTGGTCCTACGACTGCCCGCACCCCTGCTGCGCCCCGGCGGCCGGGACGCCCGTGCCGGGCGGCGTCAGCGCGCTGGCGGCCGCGGCCGTCTGCGCCGGGCAGGTCGTCGCGGCCGACCGCGCGGCGCTGGCCCAGCGGCTGGACGCCCCGCCCGGGTCGGGCGCCGGGATGCGGGCCGCCTGCGCCCGCGCCGCCACCGACCGCTCGGCCCGGCTCCGGGAGGTGGGGGCGCGGGCGCTGGCCGAGGAGTCGTGGGCCGTGGTGCGGCAGGCGGTCGGGCGCTGCCGGCCCGGGGCGGCCGGGCAGGGTCCGCTGGACGACGACGAGCTCGCCGGGGTGGGCTGGGCGCTGCGCGACGTCCGGGTTCGCGACCACGCCCTGCAGCTGGCGCTGGGCGAGGACGGCGCCGCGGCGGAGGTGCTCTGGACCGAGTGCGCGCGCCGGGTGCCCGCGCCGCTCGACGCCGCCCCGGCCACGCTGCTGGCCGTCAGCGCGTGGCTGCGGGGCGACGGGGCGACGGCCGGCATCGCGCTGGACCGGGCACTGGACGCCGATCCCGGGTACACCCTGGCGCTGCTGCTCCGGCAGGCGCTGGACGCGTGCCTCCCCCCGGCGGACCTGCGCGACCTGGTCGGCCGCGCGGCCGCGCTCACGCCGGCGGACGGCCCGCCGGCGTGAGCTCCGGTGTCAGAGCAGCTCCGGCCGCCGCCACTCCTCGTCCCGCACGTGCTCGGCCAGGAAGGCCAGCACCGTCTCGTACCAGACGCGGCTGTTCCCCGGGGTCAGCACCCAGTGGTTCTCGTCGGGGAAGTAGAGGAACTTCGAGGGGACGCCGCGCTTCTGCAGGCCGTACCAGAGCGCCAGGGCCTCGCCGATCGGCACCCGGTAGTCCTTGTCGCCGTGGATGACCAGCACCGGGGTGCGGATCTGGTCCACGTAGCGGTGCGGGGAGTTCTGCTCGTACCGCCGGGGCTCGGTGAACGGGTCGCCCCACTCCTTCTCCCAGTAGTACGCGGCGTCGGTGGTGCCGGTGAACTGCTCCAGGTTCCACAGGCTGGCGTGGGTGACGATCGCCTGGAACCGGTCGGTCTGCGTGGCCACCCAGTTGGCCATGTAGCCGCCGAACGAGCCGCCCATCGCCGCCGTCCGCGTCCCGTCGATCTCCGGGCGCTGCTCGGCGGCGTCCACGGCGGCCATCAGGTCGGTGTACGGGGCGCCGCCCCACTCGCCCCAGCCGCGGCGGACGAAGTCCTGGCCGAAGCCCTGGGACAGCGCCGGGTTGGGCAGGAGCACGGCGTAGCCCTGGGCCGCCAGCACCCACGGGCACCAGCGCCACGACCACGAGTTCCAGCTCATCAGCGGCCCGCCGTGGATCCAGAGCACCAGCGGCGCGGGGGAGTCCGCCGACGCTCCTTCGGGCAGCACCAGCCAGGACTGCACCCGCGCCCCGTCGGCGGCGGTGGCGTCGAGCTCGTGCAGCGTCCCGGGCAGCCGGTCGAGCGCCACGGGGGTCGGCAGGGGAGCGGGGTCCTGCAGCGGGGCCACCGGGTCCAGGCGCACCGGCAGGGGAGGGGAGTCGACCGCCGACCGCAGGGCGTACAGGGCGCTGCCGTCTCGGGCCACCTGGAGATCGCTGTAGGCGCCGTCGGCGGTCAGCCGCAGCGGCTCCCCGCCGTCCAGCGGCACGCGGAACAGCGCGTGACGGCCGTCGTCGTCGGCGAGGAAGTACACGGCGTCGCCGTCGGCGGAGAACTGCGGGGCGCTGGGCCAGCGGTCGAAGCCGGGGGTGAGGTCGCGGGCGGAGCCGTCGGCGACGTCGACCAGCAGCAGGGTGTAGTCCGGGGGCTCGGCGTAGGAGGACATCGCCTCCCGCACGCACACCAGCCGGTCACCGTCGGGGGAGAAGGCCGCCCCGTGCAGGTCGGCCAGGGGGTCGTCGACGAGCACCCGGGCCTCCCCGGAGGCGGTGTCGACCAGCACCAGCCGGGTGCGCCGGCCGGCGGGGCCGTCGGGCACCTCCTCGGTGCGGACCAGGAGCGTGCCGTCGGGGGAGAGGTCGATGTCGTCGCCGGAGCCGTTCGGCGGCGCCGCGTCGGGGGTCAGGTCGCGCAGCTCGAGCGGCTCCTCGCCGGCGGGCTGCTCGTCGGCCGGGAGCTGCCCGGCCCAGAACAGGTGCGGCACGGCCGGCCCCAGGTCGTGGTCCCAGTACCGCACCGGGTAGGCCTCGTGCAGGATCGCCGAGACGCCGGCGTCGGCCCGGGCCTTGCGCCGTTCCTCGTCGGCCTCCGGCGCGGAGCCGCCGGGCGACGTCGCGGAGACCACCACGACGTCACCGCTGCCGGCGGCGACGGCGAACCCGCCGATGCCACCCGGGCGGGCCAGCACCGGCCGCGCCTCCCCGCCGTCGGCGGGCAGCCGCCACAGGGCGGGCTTCGGCTCGGTCGCGGGCTCCGCACCGGGGTCGGGCCGGGCGGAGGTGAACAGCAGCGAGCCGTCCGGCGCCCAGGCGGGGGCGGACTCGCCCGGCGCGCTGCGGGTGAGCCGCCGGGCGGGCCGGGCCCCCTGCGGGTCGATCTCCCACAGCGCCGTCTGCCACTTCTTGCCCTCGCGGTCGAGCGTCTGCATCGGCACCGCCAGCCGCGTCCCGTCCGGCGAGAGCGCCAGGCCGCCGATCCGCGGCAGCGCGACGAAGTCGGCCAGGCGGTGGAACGGCGTGGGCGCCGGCTCGCCGGCCGGGTCGTCGGGGGCGGGGGCGGACGAGCTCACGGGGCCTTCTCTCACGCGGCAGCGGGGGGACCGCCTCACCGTAGTGAGCCGGTGCCGCCCCCGCCGGGCGTCGGCGGGCGTCCCCGGCCTCGGGGGACCCGTCGGGCCGGGCGGGGCCGGCCCGACCCCCGCCCGGCCCGCCCGCTCAGAGGAGCGGCGCGGCCTCGAGGGGGGTCAGCTCCTCGTCGGTGGCGCTGACGAACATGTGCTGGGCCACGCCCATCGGCAGCACGTACCCGTCGAGGCTCACCGAGCCCTCGACGAGCTGTGCGGTCATCGTCACGCCCGGGCGCACCCCGTGGTCGGCCAGCGCGCGGAGCAGCTCGGCGTTCTCCTGCAGCTGCTCGCTGATCCGGCGGACCACCACCGGGCGGCCCTCGGCGGTGGCGGTCGAGGACAGCAGGGTCAGCGAGTCCAGCACCGCGGAGGTCTCGCCGCCCAGCGGCTCGTCGCCGCGCAGGGCCTCCAGCCCGGGGATCGGGTTGCCGAACGGTGACACCGTCGGGTTGCCCAGCAGCGACAGCAGGCGGCGCTCGACCGCCTCGCTCATCACGTGCTCCCAGCGGCAGGCCTCCTCGTGGACGTCGGCGTAGTCCAGGCCGATGACGTCCACGAGCAGGCACTCGGCGAGCCGGTGCTTGCGCATGACCGCCGTGGCGAGCTGGCGCCCCTCCTCGGACAGCTGCAGGTGCCGGTCGCCCTCGACGGTGAGCAGGCCGTCGCGCTCCATGCGGGCGACCGTCTGGCTCACCGTCGGGCCGCTCTGGTGCAGCCGCTCGGCGATGCGGGCCCGGAGCGGGACGATGCCCTCTTCCTCCAGCTCGAAGATCGTCCGGAGGTACATCTCGGTGGTGTCGATGAGGTCGTTCACAGCTCTCCTCCGTGTCGGCGGCCAGTCTACGGGGCCGGAGGGCGTCCACCGGCCCATCCGGGAGTGGTCTCGGCGACGCACCCGGTAGCGCCGGACCGGTAGCGTCCGGTCGAGCCACCGCGCCCGGCCGGGCGCGCCGGGAGGGGAGGTGCCCGTGAGCGACTCGGTCGCGGTCGTCTGGGACGACGCGCTGCTCGGCTACACGATGGGCGGTGACCACCCGCTGCACCCGGTCCGGCTGGACCTGACCATGCGCCTGGCCGACGGCCTGGGCCTGCTGGCCTCGGACCGGCTGACGGTGATCGAGCCCGAACCGGCCGGGGAGGACCTGCTCACCCTCGTGCACGACCCGCTGTACCTCGAGGCGGTGCGGCAGGCGCCGGCCGACCCGGGGGTCGGCCACGGCCTGGGCACCCCGGACAACCCGATCTTCCCGGAGATGTACGAGGCCGCCGCTCTCATCACCGGCGGCAGCGTGCTCGCCGCCCAGCAGGTGCACAGCGGCGCCGCGCAGCACGCGGTCAACATCTCCGGCGGGCTGCACCACGCGATGCGCGGGTCGGCGTCCGGCTTCTGCGTCTTCAACGACGCCGCCGTCGCCATCGCCTGGCTGCTCGGCCAGGGCTACGAGCGGATCGCCTACGTCGATCTCGACGTCCACCACGGCGACGGCGTCCAGGCGGCGTTCTACGACGACCCCCGGGTGCTCACGGTCAGCATCCACCAGACGCCGCTCACGCTGTTCCCGGGCACCGGCTTCCCGGAGGAGACCGGCGACCCCGACAAGGCGCTGGGCAGCGCGGTCAACCTGGCCCTGCCCAACGGCACCGACGACTCGTCCTGGCTGCGGGCGTTCACCGCCGTCGTCCCCAGCGTGCTGAAGGCCTTCCAGCCGCAGATCATCGTGACCCAGTGCGGCTGCGACGCCCACCACGAGGACCCGCTGGCCGACCTCGCGCTCACCGTCGACGGGCAGCGCGCCAGCTACCAGGCCATGCACGAGCTCGCCCACGAGATCTGCGAGGGGCGCTGGATCGCCCTCGGCGGCGGCGGGTACGGCCTGGTGCGGTGCGTCCCGCGGGCCTGGACCCACCTGATCGCCGAGGCCGGTGGCGCGAAGCTGGACCCGGCCACCGAGATCCCCGAGTCCTGGCGGGAGGACGTGCTGCGCCGCGGCCTGCGCGCCCGGCCACCGACGCACATGACCGAGGGCGGGTACACCGGCTTCTCCCGCTGGGACGCCTTCACCGAGTCCCGCGTCGACCGCGCCATCATGCGCACCCGCCGCGCGAGCTTCCCCTACTTCGGCCTCGACCCGGACGACCCCCGTGACTGAACGGACCGTGACGGAGGAGAACCCCGCACCGCCGCCGGGGTGGGAGGCCGACATCGTCGCCGCCGACGGCGGCACGGTGCACCTGCGCCCGATCTGCCCCGAGGACGCCGACGGCCTCAACGGCCTGATGGAGCGCAGCAGCGACCAGACCCGCTACTACCGGTTCTTCGGGCCGATGAAGCGGCTGTCCGAGCGCGACCTGCACCGGTTCACCCACGTCGACCACGACTCCCGGGTGGCCTTCGTCGTGCTCCTGGGCGACCAGGTCGTCGCCGTCGGCCGCTACGACCGGTACCCGGGCACCGACGACGCCGAGGTCGCCTTCCTCGTCGAGGACGCCCACCAGGGGCGGGGGCTGGGGTCGGTGCTGCTGGAGCACCTCGCCGCCGCGGCCCGCGAGCGGGGCATCAAGCGCTTCGTCGCCGAGGTGCTCGCGCAGAACAGCAAGATGGTGCGGGTGTTCCGCGACGCCGGGTACAAGGCCGAGCGCAGCTACGAGGACGGCGTCGTCCACCTGACCTTCCCGATCGAGCAGACCGAGGACGCGCTCGCGGTCGCCTACGAGCGCGAGCAGCGCAGCGAGTCGCGGTCGATCGCCCGGCTGCTGACGCCGTCCTCCGTCGCCGTGGTGGGGGCCAGCAACGACGACGGCAAGATCGGCAACGCGGTGCTCCGGCACCTGCTGGACTACGGCTTCGCCGGACCGGTCTACCCGGTGAACCCCGGGACCCGGCACGTCCGCGGCGTCCCGGCCTACGCCGACATCGAGTCCATCCCCGACGACCTCGACCTGGCCGTCCTGGCGGTGCCGGCCGACGAGGTGGCCGGGGTGGTCGAGGCCTGCCGCCGCAAGCGGGTCCGCGGCCTGGTCGTGATCTCGGGCGGCTTCGGCGAGTCGGGCCCGGACGGGCGGGCGGCCGAGGGCCGGCTGGTCGCCGCGGCGCGGGCCTCGGGCATGCGCGTGGTCGGGCCCAACTGCCTGGGTGTGGTGAACACCGACCCGGAGGTGCGGCTCAACGCCAGCCTCGCGCCGAGGGTGCCCGGGCGCGGCCGCGTCGGGTTCTTCGCGCAGTCGGGGGCGCTCGGCGTGGCCCTGCTGGAGCGGGCCCGCAGCCGCGGCATCGGGCTGTCGACGTTCGTCTCCGCCGGCAACCGCGCCGACGTCAGCGGCAACGACCTGCTGCAGTACTGGGCCACCGACCCGGGCACCGAGGTGGTGCTCCTGCACCTGGAGAGCTTCGGCAACCCGCGCAAGTTCGCCCGGCTGGCCCGCACCGTGGGGCGCACCAAGCCGGTGGTCGCGGTGAAGAGCGGCCGGCACGTCGGGGTCACCCCGGGCCTGGCCGGGACGTCGGTGGCGGTCCCCGAGCAGTCCGTGGCGGCGCTGTTCGCCTCGGCGGGCGTGATCCGCGTGGAGACCGTGGCCCAGCTGTTCGACGTCGGCATGCTGCTGGCCCATCAGCCGCTGCCGGCCGGGAGGCGGGTCGCGGTCGTCGGCAACTCCACCGCGATCGGGGTCCTCGTCGCCGACGCCGTCCTCGAGGAGGGGATGGAGCTCGCGCAGGCCGCGCCGGTGGACATCGGGGTCTCCGGGAGCCCGGAGGCGTTCCGCGCGGCGCTGCAGGCCGCCGTGGACGACGACGCCGTCGACGCCGTCGTCGCGGTCTTCCTGCCGCCGCTCATGGCCGGCTCGCGGGAGTACGGCCCGGCGCTGCGGGAGGTGTCGGTGCGCTCGGCCAAGCCGATCGTCGCGAGCTTCCTCTCCACGGAGGGCATCCCACCCGAGCTGACCGTGCCCGACGAGCACGGCATGCCCGCGCGCGGGTCGGTCCCGTCCTACAGCACGCCGGAGCGGGCGGTCATCGCCCTGGCCAAGGTCTGCGAGTACGCGCAGTGGCGCCGCCGGCCGGTCGGCGACGTACCCGAGCTGCCCGACGTCGACGAGGCCGCCGCCGAGCGGATCGTGCGGGGCGCACTCGCGGAGGCGCCGGGCGGGCGGGAGCTCACCGACGACGAGCTGATCGGGTTGCTGGCCGCCTACGGCGTCCCGCTGCTGGGGACCCGCACGGTCACCGACGCGGACGAGGCGGTGGCGGCCGCGGACGCGGTCGGGTACCCCGTGGTGCTCAAGTCGACGGCGCCGTGGCTGCGGCACCGGTCCGATCTCGGGGGCGTGCGGCTGGACCTGCCCGACGCCGAGGCGGTGCGCACCGCGTTCGCCGCGATCCCCTCCGGCGACCCGGTGATCGTGCAGGAGATGGCGGCGCCCGGCGTGGCCACCGTCGTGGAGATCGTCGACGACCCGTCGTTCGGCGCCCTGGTCAGCTTCGGGCTCGGCGGCGTCGCCACCGACCTGCTGGGCGACCGCGCCTACCGCACCCTGCCGCTGACCGACCTGGACGCCGCGGAGCTGGTGCGCTCACCGCGGGCGTTCCCGCTGCTGGACGGCTACCGCGGGTCCGAGCCGGTCGACCTCGCCGCGCTGGAGGACCTGCTGCTGCGGGTGGCCCGGCTGGCCGACGACCTGCCGGAGGTGCTGCGGCTGAGGCTCGAGCCGGTGATCGTCGGCCCGGCCAACCCGTGGCACGGCGGCCGCTCGCTCGTGGTCGCCGGCGGCACCGGGCTGGTCGGCCCGCCGACCGCCCGCGTCGACCCGGGCCCCCGCCGCATGCGCTCGCCGATCTGAGAGACGCCGAGAGCCCGTCCCCTGCCGGGGACGGGCTCTCGGTGCGCCGTCGGAGCGGCCCCCGTCGAGGGGCCTTCCTCAGGCCAGGTAGTCGCGCAGGGCGTCGGCGCGCTGCGGGTCGCGCAGCTTGGCCATCGTCTCGCGCTCGATCTGGCGCACCCGCTCGCGGGAGAGCCCGAACTGCTTGCCGATCTGCTCCAGCGTGCGGGGCTGGCCGCCGTCCAGGCCGAAGCGCAGGACGACGACGTCGCGCTCGCGGTCCTCCAGCGTGGAGAGGACGTTGCGCACGTCGCCCTTCATCATCTGGAAGGCCACCGCGTCCTCGGCCACGGCGGCGTCGGCGTCCTCGATGAAGTCACCGAGACGGGACTCCTCGTCGGCGCCGACGGTCTGGTCGAGGCTGACCAGGTCGCGGCTGTACTCCAGCAGCTCGGTGATCCGCTCCTCGGGCAGGTCGAGCTCCAGGCCCAGCTCCTCGGCGGTGGGCTCCCGCTCGAGCTCCTGGTGCATGCGCCGGCGGGTGCGGACCACCTTGTTGACCTGCTCGGCCAGGTGGACGGGCAGCCGGATGGTGCGCCCGGAGTCGGCCATCGCCCGGGTGATCGCCTGGCGGATCCACCACGTCGCGTAGGTCGAGAACTTGAAGCCCTTGGTGTAGTCGAACTTCTCGACGGCGCGGATCAGGCCGACGTTGCCCTCCTGGATGAGGTCCAGGAACGTCATGCCGTGGCCGGTGTAGCGCTTGGCCACCGAGACGACCAGCCGCAGGTTGGCCTCCAGCAGGTGGGCCTTGGCCGCCTTGCCGTCGGTGGCGAGGATCTTGTAGTCGCGCTTGCGGGCGGGCGTGAGCCCCTCCTGCTCGGCGAGCAGCCGCTCGGCGTAGAGCCCGGCCTCGATCCGCTTGGCCAGCTCCACCTCCTGCTCCGCGGTGAGCAGAGCGGTCTTGCCGATGGTGTTGAGGTAGACGCGCACGAGGTCGGTGGAGACCAGCCCGCTGGTGTCGGGCTCCCGCCGGGGGGCGCGCACGTCCAGGGTGTCGGTGGAGGACTGCAGCAGCGTCACGATGGGTCTTCGTCCTTGCCTTGGTTTCGGATGCACCCGCCGGGCGTCGGTGGCGGCGGTGCGGTCCAGGCGTGGAGCGGGGCCACGGATCCGGGATCACCGGCCGGTCCCGCTCTTCTCTGTCCGGTGTGGTACGCCCTGCACAACGGCCACTGAGGTGTCCGGTGTTCCGCGATCCGGTCGTTCACAGCAAACCGACAGGGAGTGTCTTCGGTCACCTCCGGTACCCGCGCACGGAGAAGGCCAGACATGTCATTCCCGTGACGGCTCCGGCGGTTCAGACCTCCAGCAGCAGGGTCATCGGCCCCTCGTTGACCGACGAGACCCGCATGCTCGCGCCGAACACCCCGGTGGCCACGGTGGCGCCCCGGCGGCGCAGCTCGCGGACGACCTCCTCGACCAGCGGCTCGGCCAGCTCGCCCGGTGCGGCGTCCTGCCACGACGGGCGCCGTCCCTTGCGGGTGTCGGCGTAGAGGGTGAACTGGCTGACCACGAGCACCGGCAACCCGAGGTCCGAGGCGGAGACCGCGCCGCCGGGCCCGGCGAAGATCCGCAGCTCGTGGATCTTCCGGGCCATCGCCCGCGCGCGCCCGGCGTCGTCGTCCCGCCCCACTCCGACCAGTGACAGCAGCCCCGGGCCGATCTCACCCACCACGGCACCCCCGACCGTTACAGCCGCTGCAGCCACCCGGCTCACCACCGCTCTCACCAGGGCATCGTCCCCGACGGCGGCGTGGCCGCGCCGGGCGGCCGGCTTCACAGGGAGCCGCCCGGCCGGCGCACAGGTGCAGCACAGGCGGCGTGCGCAGGCTGCTGCCGGACCGGCCACCACCGGCCGGTCCGGACCGAGGAGGGGAACGTGCGGAGGAGACTGATCATCGCGACGACCGCCGGGGCGCTGGCGCTGGGCGGGGGGCTGGCGGTCGCCGTACCGGCGCTGGCCGACGGCGACGCCCCGACGGCCCGGGAGGACCGGATCCGGGACGCTCTGGGCGGGTTGGTGGACGACGGCACGCTCACCGGGGCGCAGGCCGACGAGGTGGCCGCGACCCTGGCCGAGCGCGGTCTCGGCGGCGGTCACGGCCACGGGGGGAGGCCGGGCCTCGACGCTGCCGCGGCGGCGCTCGGCCTGACCGGGGAGGAGCTGCGGGAGGCGCTGGCCACCGAGGGCACCTCCCTGGCCGACGTCGCCGAGCAGCAGGGCGTGGCCGTCGACGCCCTCGTCGATGCCCTCGTGACGGCGCAGCGGGAACGCCTCGCCCAGGCCGTCGAGGACGGTCACCTCACCCAGGAGGAGGCCGACGAGCGCCTCGCCGACCTGGAGGAGCGGGTGGCCGAGCGGGTGGCCGACGAGGAACGCGGTCCCGGCGGGCGCGGGGGCGGCCACCGCGACTGATCAGGTCGCGCACGTCCGGGCCGCCCGGCGGCTCACCCCGCGACGGGGCCGCCGGGCTGCCCGCCGACGCGGGCGCCGTCGAGCAGGAGATCGGCTCCCCGGTCAGCGGCTGCGTGGAACGGCCGCAGGACGACGTCGACCCCGGCCGTCTCCAGGCGCTGCGCGTCGTGGTCGTTGTGCGCGGTGAGGGCCACCGAGCCGGTGAAGTCCGCCTGCTCCAGCCCGTGCAGCAGGGCGAGGTTGATCGACCGGTCGGGCACGGTGCTGACCACCCACGTGGCGCCGCGCAGGGGCAGCGCGTCGATGAGCTCGGGCTCCTCGGCGTCGCCGTACAGCGTCTGGGCGCCGGCGTGCCCGATGTCCTCCAGCGCCTGCGGGTCGGTGTCCACGACCAGGACCCGCAGGCCCCGGTCGAGCAGCCGCCGCACCAGGCGGCCGCCGTAGCGACCGGCGCCGACGACGACGACGTCCACCCCCGACTCCTGCCCGCTGACGCCCTCCCCGTGGCGCGGGCGCCGGCGCTCGAACACCGACAGCAGCGGCGCGAGGCGGGCGTACAGCGGCGCCGAGTAGAGGATGAGGTAGGTGGAGAGCGCGATCGTGACGATGCCGACCACGGTGATCAGCCCGACGACGTCCCCGGTGATGTGCCCGAGGCCCAGGCCCAGGGCCGCCAGGACCAGCGAGAACTCGCTGATCTGCGCGACGGTGAGCCCGGCGAGGAAGCTGGTCCGCTTCCGGTAGCCCATCAGGCCCATGATCGCGAGGACGATCAGCGGGTTGCCGATCAGCACGAACGCCGAGAGGACGGCGGCGGCGACCACCTGGCTGCCGGCGTCGGCGAAGTCGAGCCGGGAGCCGAGGTCGATGAAGAAGAACAGCAGCAGGAAGTCCCGCAGGCTGATCAGCCGGGAGCTGATCGCCTCCCGGTAGGGGGTGGTGGCGAGCGAGATCCCGCCGAGGAAGGCGCCGACCTCGATGCTGAAGCCCAGCCAGTCCCCGAGGCCGGCCAGCGCGATGCCCCAGGCCAGGGCGAAGAGCACGAGGAGCTCCTTGGACCGGGCCATCCAGGCCAGCGCCGGCCGCAGCAGGTACCGCACCGCCAGGAAGATGCCGCCGACGAACACGACGCCCTTGCCGAGGACGAGCGCCAGGTCGACGGCCAGGCTGTCGCCCTGCCCGGCGGTGCCGACGGCGGTCAGCGTGATCATCACCAGGACGACGACGATGTCCTGGACGATGAGGAAGCCCACGGCGATGCGGCCGTGCAGCTGGTCGATCTCCCGTTTGTCGGAGAGCAGCTTGACGATGATGATCGTGCTCGAGAACGTCAGCGCGACCGCGACGTAGACGGCCTCGACCGGTGACAGGCCCAGCAGCAGGCCCAGGCCGAAGCCGACCACCGAGGTGAAGAGGACCTGGCCCAGCCCCGTGGCGACGGCCACCGGCCCGGTGGTGCGGATCAGGTGGGGGTCGAGCTTGAGGCCGACCAGGAACAGCAGCAGCGCGATGCCGAGCTCGGCGAGCAGCGCGACCTGGTCGTTCTCCTCGACCCAGCCCAGACCGACCGGGCCGACCGCGATGCCGACGGCGATGAAGCTGATGATCAGCGGCTGGCGCAGCTTCACCGCGGCCGCGGCGATGACGGCGGCGAGCGCGAGCAGCGCGGCGATGACGTGGAATTCGTGCTCGAACACGGTGGCTCCTCCGGCGACCTGGCTCAGACCGACCCGTGGGGTTCCTGCAGCCGGTTCCGGCGGGGGGCGACGTCGGGCACCCGGTCCTCCTCGTTCACGACGGGTCGCGGGGTCCGACGACGGTAGCGGGTGCCCGCCGCTGCGCCCCGCGCAGCCACTTCTCGGCCTCGATGACCAGGAAGACGACGACTCCCACGCCGGAGATCCCCACCCACCACAGGGGTTCGATCGGCGCGCTGTGGAAGATCGCGTTCATGAACGGGGCGTAGGTGAACAGCAGCTGGAGGCCGAGCATGGTGAGCAGGCCGGCCGGCACCCACCTGTTGCTGACGAGGCCCACCCGCCACATCGGCCGCTCGAGCGAACGGCAGTTCAGCAGGTAGGCCACCTGGACGACGACGAACACGTTGACCGCGACGGTGCGGGCGACCTCGACGCCCGCCCCCTGGGCCAGCGCCCACTCGAACAACCCGAACGCGCCCACCAGCATCAGCGCCGAGACCAGCACGATGCGTCCGGCGAGCGGCCCGGTGAGCAGGGGACGGGAGGGCGGCACCGGCGGCCGGCGCATCACCCCGGCCTCCAGCGGCTCGAAGGCCAGCACCAGGCCGAGGGCCACGGCGGTGGTCATGTTCACCCAGAGCACCTGGACGGGCAGGATCGGCAGGGTGGTGGCCAGCGCGATCGCCACGAGGATGACCAGGCCCTGCCCGATGCTGGTCGGCAGGATGAAGGTGATGAACTTCCGCAGGTTGTCGAAGACACCGCGCCCCTCTTCCACGGCGGCCTCGATCGAGGCGAAGTCGTCGTCGGTGAGGACCATGTCGGCGGCCTCCTTCGCCACCTCGGTCCCGCTCAGGCCCATCGCGACGCCGATGTCCGCCCGGCGCAGCGCCGGCGCGTCGTTGACCCCGTCGCCGGTCATCGCCACCACGTGGCCGAGGGCCTGGAGGGTCTGCACCAGCCGCAGCTTCTGCTCGGGGCTGACCCGCGCGAAGACCGTCGTGCTGCTGACCAGCTCCGGCAGCTCCTCCTCCGGGCAGGCGGCCAGCTCGGTGCCGGTGACCACGGCCGGGGTGGGGGAGCCCAGCCCGAAGCGCTCGGCGATGGCGCGGGCGGTGCCGGCGTGGTCGCCGGTGATCATCGTGACCTGGATGCCGGCGTCGCGGCAGGCGGCGACGGCGGTGATCGCCTCGGGGCGCGGCGGGTCGAGCATCGCTTGGAGGCCGAGCAGGGTGACGGTGCCGTCGAGCAGCTGCTCGGTGAGCGCGGTGGTGCCCGCAGGCAGCTCGACCCGGCCCATCGCCAGCACCCGGAGGCCCTGCCCGGCGAGCTCGTCGGCGCGGGCGTGCACCGCGTCGACGTCGACCGGCGATGCCGACCCGTCGTCGCACAGCTCGTCGGCGGCCATGTCCAGCAGCCGCTCGACGGCTCCCTTGACGTACGCGACGACCCGGCCGGACCCGGCGTCGCGGTGGAGCGTGGCCATGTAGCGGCGATCGGAGTCGAAGGGCACCGCGCCGACCCGGGGAAGCCGGTGCCGCAGGCCGTCCAGGTCCAGGCCGGCCTTCTCGGCGGCGACCAGCAGCGCCGCCTCCGTGGGGTCGCCGGCGACCTCGCGCCTGCCGGCGTCCCCGACCAGCCGGGTGTCGTTGCACAGGGCCCCGGCGACCAGGCACTCCCGGAGCGCCGGGTGGCTGCCCGGCTCGGCCCGCCCGGCGTCGTCGCGGACGTCGCCGTCGGCCGCGTACCCGGTCCCGGAGACCGCGTAGCTCCGCCGGCCCGCCACGATGGTCGAGACGGTCATGGCGTTCGCCGTCAGCGTGCCCGTCTTGTCCGTGCAGATGACGGTGGTGCTGCCCAGGGTCTCCACCGCCGGTAGGCGGCGGATGACCGCCCGTCGCCGGGCCATCCGCGCCACCCCGATGGCCAGCGTGATCGTCACCACCGCCGGCAGGCCCTCGGGGATGGCCCCGACGGCCAGCGCCACCGCCGCAGTGAGCATCTGGCCGGCCGACTCGCCGCGCGCCGTGCCGCCCACGAATGCCAGCAGCGCCAGCCCGGTGATGGCCGCCGTCAGGATCCGGCTGAACCGGCCGATCTTGCGGGTCAGCGGGGTCTGCAGGACCTCCGCCTCGCCGACCAGCCGGTGGATGCGGCCGATCTCGGTGTCGGCGCCCGTGGCGACCACGACCCCGTGGCCGCGGCCACGCGTCACCAGACCGCTGGAGTAGGCCATGTTGGCCCGGTCGGCCAGCGCGGTATCCGCGGGCAGGGTGACGGGTGCCTTCCCGGCCGGAACCGACTCCCCGGTCAGCGCGGACTCGTCGACCTGCAGCTCGTGCGCGCTGAGGAACCGCAGGTCCGCCGGTACCCGGTCGCCGGCCTCCAGCACCACCAGGTCGCCGGGCACGAGATCCTCGGAGGGGACGCGGAGCCGGGTCCCGCTCCGGACGACGGTCGCCCGGGTGCGCACCATCGCCATCAGCGCGTCCAGGGCGTGCTCCGCCCGCGCCTCCTGCACGAAGCCGATCGCCGCGTTGATCAGGACCACGCCGAGGATGACGACGGCGTCGACTACCTCGCCCAGCAGGAGCGTCGCCACCGCGGCGACGAGCAGGACGTAGACGAGCGGGTGGTGGAACTGCAGCAGGAAGCGGACGAGCGGACCCCGCCGGTGGATCGGCGGCAGGGCGTTGGGGCCCTGCCGCTGGAGCCGGCGGGCGGCTTCCCCGGACTCGAGCCCGCGCTCGTGGTCGGTGTCGAGCAGCAGCACGACCTCGTGCACCGGGAGTTCGTGGTGCTGACCGCTCGGGGCGGGCAACGTCCGTTCCGAGGAGGGCATCCCCCAGCCTGGTCACCGACCCGGACAGGGGGTAAGGGCCCTTCGGCGGGGCCCGTCAGGACCAACGCCCGCCGCGGGGCGCCGGGTTGCCCGGACAGGCGCTGTGCACCGGCGTCCCGGGCGGAGCAGCGCCGGCGCCGTGCTCACGCTCCTCGGTCCGAGGCCGTGCGTGATCCCCGCTCGCGGACGTCGTCGTCCGCGACGGGGTCAGTGCTCGTCGTAGTGGTCGCCGTGCGGCGCGTGGCGGTGCGCGCCGTGCACGAAGTCCACGTGGTCGCCGTGCTGCACGGTCGCGTGGCCGCAGCCGTCCCCGTGCTGGTGGTCATGGGCCCCGTCGACGGCGTGCACCTGGCCGTCGCACTCGTCGACGTGGCCGTCGTGCACGTGGTGCAGGTGCCCGTCGTGCAGGTAGTCGACGTGCCCCTCGTGCTCGACCGCGGCGTGCCCGCAGTCCGCAGAGTGGGCGTGGGCGTGGTCCTCGTGGATCTGGTGCGACGAGGTGGTCATGGCAACTCCTCCGGCTCGGGAACCACGGTCGACGCTAGCGACGGGCATCGGGCTGTGCCACGGGACCCGGGCGGTGCAGCAAGCACCCCGGTCGAACCGGCGCACCGCGCCCTCGTGCCCGCTTCCGTCGGCGGCGCCCAGAGCACGGGAGCCCGGACCGGGTCATGGGCTCGCGGGGGGCTCCTCGCGAGCCGCTCGACGTCGCTGGTGGACGATGCCGGCGAGGTGACCGACGACCAGGACGGCCATGCCGGCGCTCGTCCACCAGAGACCCGCGACGGCCGCGCCTGCTCCGATGACGACGGCGGCAGCCAGCACCCACCAGCGTGCCGGGCTCGTCCACGTCCGCTGCATCTCCCGCAGGTTATGCGCTGCACCGCGTCCGGGACCGTCCCGACGCCGTGCGGCTGACGGCGGTCGGCTGCGGCCCGAAGGGCGACGGTGCCCCTCGGGACCGTCTCGATGCACGGTGCGGCAGGACCGGCGACGTGCCGACCCTCCGCGTCGGCCAGGACGACGCCGCCGACGATCTGCCGGGCTGCGATGCGCTCAGCGCTGCTGACCGGGGTGCTGCTGGACCGACACATGCGTCGACGAAGCGGTCGAGCGGGAGCCGTCGCCTGTCGGAGGCCGGACGCCGGATCGCCGGACCGGAAGCGGCGTCGGGTTCCGGGCGGGCGACGGCGAGTACGGTCGGGGTCCCGTCGAAGGGTCCGACCGATGCCTGTCTTCATGATCGAACGCCGGTACGTCGACGACCTCGACCTCACGGCCGACGATGCGGACGGCGTCAACCGCATCAACGCCGACGAAGGTGTCGAGTGGCTCTACTCGTTCCTCTCCGCAGACAAGCGGAAGACGTACTGCCTGTACGAGGCGCCCTCGGCCGAGGCGATCCGCCGCGCCGCTGCACGCGCCGGGCTGCCTGCGAACGTCATCGTGGAGATGACCGCGACCATGCGGCCGGACGGCTCGATGGCACCCCTCTGACCGGCCGGGGCGGGTCCCATGGGAGGCCGGCGGGCTAGTCGAGCATTCCGTGGGCGGCGGCGAACATCGCCGCCTGGGTCCGGTTCCCGGACCCGGTCTTGATCAGGATGCTGCGGACGTGGTTCGCGGCGGTGTTCTCGCTGATGACCAGCCGTTGGGCGATCTCCCGGTTGGGGAGGCCCTCCCCGAGCAGTTGCAGCACCTCGGTCTCCCGGGAGGTCAGCCCGGCGGTCCCACGGCCCGGCCCGCGAGACGGCGATCCGCCGAGCAGCCGCAGCACCCGCCGGAGCCCGAGCGGCTCTGCCAGCTCCCGGGTCCGTTCGACGAGCTCCTCCACGGTGCGGGGGGCGGCGCCGATGCGTCGGGCGTGTGCCACCTGCGCCGCCAGGGTGTGCGCCTGGTGCACCGTGGCGCCCATCCGGCTGTCCATGTCCAGCGCCGCGGCCAGCAGATCCGCCGCTCGCGGACCGCCCAGCAGCGACTCCAGAGCGCCGAGGAAACGGTCGGCGCTCCCGAACACGGCGACGAACTGCCCGGCGACGAGGTTGGTGCCGGCGTACTCGGCCACCATCGGCCGCAGCGCTCTCGCGGCGGATTCGTCCCCGAGGAACAGCGCCGCCTCGACCGCGTAGGCCAGGACGCAAGGCCACTGGGCCGAGTCCCGGTGCGGAGCCAGGCGGCCGTCGAGCAGCCAGCCCAGGAGCCGCGTCGTGGGACCGACCATCTCCAGCTCGGTGTACAGGGCCAGCAGGCCCGGCGCCCAGTGGTCCTCCGGCCGTTCAGCGCCGGTGATCAGCGCCCGGACCTGTTCGATCTCCCCGCTCTCCCGCCGGATCATGTAGCTCTGCACCGCGCACGGGCCCTCGGTGTCGTCGCTGCCGAACGACGTGCCCAGCTCGAGCAGGAGGCCGCACGTGCGGTGCGCCGCGGCGAACTCCCCGGCCATGAACTCCCGGGCGTAGCTCATGCAGCCGGCCATGTAGTCGAAGAAGGTCTGGCCGGTGCCCCGGGCCACCCGGGCCAGGTCGTCGTGGGCCTGGACGAGGGCCGCCGGTTCCCCCTGGAGGTAGGAGATGACCCCCCGGTAGTAGGCCGCCGGGCCCAGGTGTCCCAGGGCGCCGGTCCGGTGGGCCAGCCGGGACAGCTCTCCCGCACGAGCGAACTTGTCCGGGGCGTCCTGCGGGCGCAGGCCGTTCCAGAGACTGGCCTGCAGCGCGTCCGCCAGCAGGTGCTCGTCGTCGTGGGCCCGGGCCAGCGTGATCGCCCGCCGTCCTACCGTGCCGGCCTGCTCCGTGGCGCCGGTGAAGGCCAGGGCCCGGCCCAGGCTCGCCAGGCCGCGGACGTAGCGGGGATCGTCGGGGTCCGGTGCGATCCCCGCCAGGGCGTCGGCGAGCAGCTGCACCGCACGGTGTCCGGGCAGGCCGGGGCGCCAGGAGGCGTCCTCGAACAGCACGGCACCGGCCAGCCGCTCCCCGGCGTCCACCTCGTCGAGCGCCACCTGCTCCGCGAGAGCGCGGGCGTGGGCGAAGTCCCCGGCCAGGAGGTGGCTGTCGGCGGCCGCCAGCAGCAGCCGGTTGCGCTCCGTGCCGTCGTCGATCAGGGCCGCAGCCTGCTCGAACCATGCCGCGGCGTCCTCGTGGGCCAGGCCGCGCACCGCCGACCGGGCGGCTGCGGTGAGGTACCGCACGGCCTTCCCGGCATGGCCGAGGGCGCGCGCCTGCGCGTAGTGGAAGGCCAGCTGCCGGGTACGCCGCTCGGAGGCCGGGACCGTGGACTCGACCGCACGTGCGACCGCCGCATGCAGGTTCAGCCGCCGCGAGGCCGGCATCAGGTCCAGCACCGCCTGGCGGGACAGCGCGTGGGGGAAGCGCAGCACGTCGTCGGTCGGGGGCACGGGTTCGAGCAACCCGAACGAGACGGCCTCGTCGAGCCCCGCCAGGGTGGTCTGCCGGCTCCACTCCGCCGCCACGAGAACGGTCGCGACGTCGACGTCCTCGCCGATGACCGCGGCCAGCTCGACGGTTTGCCGGCCCGGTGCCGTGAGCCGCTCCAGCCGGTCGAGGACGGAGTCGCGGACCGAGGCCGGCGCCCGGCGGATCTCCGGGTAGGGGCCGGACCCGATCCGCGCGGAGTGGTCCCGCCACAACTCCCGCAGGAAGAACGGGTTGCCGCCGGTCTGGTCCCGGAGCACCGTGGCGGCACGGCGTGCCGCACGCGGGGACAGGTGGCCCTCCTGCACGAGGTACTGCGCGATGTCCTCGGCGGCCAGCCCGGCCAGGTCGAGCCGGCGGACGCCGTCCAGCCGGTGCAACTGGGCCACGGTGCGGACCAGGCCCGCGGACCGGTCCGGAGCCGTGGTGCGGTGGGTGGCCAGCAGGAGCACCGGGTGGTCCGCGGTCCGCTCGACGAGGTGGCTGAGCAACTGCAGGGACGACGGCCCGGCCCAGTGCAGGTCCTCCAGCGCCAGGACCAGCGGCTGCCGGGCGGCGACGTCGCAGACGGCATCCACCGCTGCGTCGTACAGCGTCCGTCGGTGTGCGTGCGAGGGAGCGTCGGCGTCCTCCGGTGGGCTGCGCCCGGCCAGGGTCGACAGCCGTTCGTCGTGCCGGCGGTCCTCCCGCGTGCCCAGCAGCGCACCGAGGGGAGCGTCGAACGGCTGGTAGGGAGGACCGAACTCTGCGGCGCAGGTGCCGACGAGCACCGCGGCGCCGTGGCGGTGCAGCGCCGTCGCGACCTCGGCCAGCAGGCGGGACTTGCCGGCCCCCGGTTCTCCGCCGACGAACACCACCTGGCGGCTCCCGGCGCGGACCGCCGACCAGACCTCCTCCAGGGTGGCCAGTTCCGCCCAGCGGCCGACGAAGGACGGGCGCGCTGCTGCCGACCAGCGCGCCGGCAGCGGAGGTGGCGCCCAACCGGACACGAACCCGACGCTAGCCCCGACCCGCGCCGGCGTCGATGGCCAGAACTGACCATGCGGATCCGCCGGGCGGGTCGCGCACATCTGGTCATGTGGGGCGAGGCCCCCGTCCCTAGCGTCGAGGTCCCACACCTCGAGGAGGAGTCATGGCCATGCCAGCACTCGACAGTCTGTCGGCGCGGGTGAGCGGACCGGTCATCCGGCCGGGGGACGAGGGCTACGAGGAGGCCCGGCACGTCTACAACGCCATGATCGACGCACATCCGGCGGTCGTGGTCCGGTGCGCGAGCACGGCCGACGTCGTGGCCACCGTGCGCTGCGCCGCCGAGAGCGGCAGCCTGCTGGCCGTGCGCGGCGGCGGGCACAGCGTGCCCGGATTCGGCACGGCGGACGACGCGGTCGTCGCGGACCTGTCCGGGATGCAGTCGGTCGACGTCGACGACGCGATGCGCACCGCCACGGCCGGGGGCGGCACCACCTGGGGCCGCTTCAACGACGTCACCGCCGCGCACGGTCTGGCCACGACCGGCGGCATCGTCTCCACGACGGGGGTCGGCGGCCTGACCCTCGGTGGTGGCATCGGCTACCTGTGCCGCGGCTACGGGCTCTCCTGCGACAACGTCGTCGAGGCCGAGGTGGTGACCGCCGACGGATCGGTGGTGACGGCCAACGAGTCCGAGCACCCGGACCTGTTCTGGGCACTGCGAGGAGGCGGCGGCAACTTCGGCGTGGTGACCCGGTTCACCTTCCGGCTGCACCCGGTGACTGCCATCTACGGCGGACCGATGTTCTTCGAGCTGTCCGACGGTCCGGCGATCCTGAGGCACTTCCGGGAGTTCATCCGGACGGCGCCGCGCGAGTACGGCGGCTTCCCTGCCTTCCAGATCGCGCCGCCGCTGCCGTTCGTGCCGGAGAACCGGGTCGGTGAGCCGTTCGTCGCCGTGGTGTCCTGCTGGACCGGACCCGCGGCCGAGGGCGAGCGGATCATCGACGGCTTCCGCGAGGTGGCCCGTCCGGTGGCCGAGCACGTCGGTGAGATGCCGTACGCGGCGCTCAACAGCGCCTTCGACGGGCTCGTCCCGCCGGGTCTCCAGCACTACTGGAAGGCCGCCTTCGTGCGCGAGCTGACCGACGACGCGATCGCCGCGCACATGGAGCACGGGCCGAGGGTGCCCACGGTGAACTCGACGGTGCACCTCTACCCGATCGACGGCGCCGTCCACGACGTGGCGGCGGACGCGACGGCGTTCGGGCACCGCGACGCCTCGTTCGCACCGGTCATCGCCGGCATGTGGCCCGACCCCGCGGACAACGAGCGCAACACCGCGTGGGTCCGCGACTACCACGCGGCGATCGCCCCGCACTCCGAGGCCGGGGGATACGTCAACTTCGCCTCGGCCGACGACCAGGTGCGCGCCGACGCCAACTACGGCGCCAACCACCACCGCCTCCGGGAGGTGAAGCGTCGCTACGACCCCGACAACGTGTTCCGCCTGAACCAGAACATCCAGCCCTGACCCGGTGCCCGCCGCGGCGCCCGAACCGAGGAGACGACATGCGCGTCATCAACCGCACGGACCTGCCCATGGCCATCGAGGGGGGCGGTCTCGAGTTCCGGAAGGACGAGGCCGGTGAGAACACGATCGCGTGGGTCCGGGTCCCCGCCGGCACGGATCTCCGGCCGGCGTTGGCCGGCCTGCCCGGTGACCTCTGCCCGTGCCCGCACTGGGGCTACATGATCTCGGGCCGGCTGCGCATGCACACCAAGGACGGCGACTCCACCTACGAGGCCGGGCAGGCTTTCTACTGGGCGCCCGGGCACGCACCGGAAGCACTGGAGGACTGCGAGTACCTCGACGTCTCGCCGACCGCCGAACTCGAGGAGGTCGTCCGCCATCTGCAGGGTGGGTCGGCCTAGTCCTCGCGATCACCGCGATCGCGCGGTCGGACCGACCGTGCCACGCGGACCGCTCCGGTCGACCCGGACCACCCCCGTTCACCTCACCGACCGGGAGCTCGAGGGGGTGACCCCGGTCCGGGGAGGCCGGAGCGAGGCCGGCATCGCCGCGGTGCTGCACCCGTCACCACGAACCGTCGTGCACCACGTGGCCGGGAGCTCCACCGAGCTGGGCGTCACCACCCGCGCCGAGGCGGTCGCACGCACCGCCGACGCCGATCTGTTCTAGGTATCCGCGGCCGCGAAGCCCGTGCGCGCCCGGCCCGATGCCCGTGCAGATACCGATGTGCCGGTCCGGCGTCGTTCCTACGTTGGTGGCAGGCGGTCCTTTCCGGACTGCTGTCCCGGCCGACAGGGAGGACACCGTGACCACCACGGGATCGACATCGGGATCGACGTCCGGGCGCTGACCGGGACGGCCCAGGCCATCGAGGAGGACCCGGGCCTGGGCGCCTCCACGTTCCGCGCCCGCAGCCGGTGGCAGGACGGGACGTGCGACACGGGGGAGCTCCACCCGTGGACAGCTCGAGGAGCTGTGCCGGTCCGTCCGCGGAGCCCTCGCCGGTGCGCGACCCGCCGGCCGATCCGCTGCCGATCGAGACGGCCCTCGATGTCCTCTGACAGCCAGGGCGCTCGGCAGAAGGGAGAGACAGATGTACATCCAGCTCATCGAATTCCGCACGTCCCGCCGGGAGGAGCTCCTCGAGCTCGCTCGGCGGTGGTCGGGCGATGCGACCGGCAACGGCACGGCCGACGCGACGTGGTTGTGCACCGACCGCGACGATCCCGGTGCCTGGCGGTTGATCGTCCGGTTCCCGTCGTACGACGCGGCCATGCAGAACTCCCAGCGAGCCGAGACCGACGCGATGTCCCGTGAGTTCGCCGCCCTGTGCGACGGCGAGCCGGTGTTCCGCAACCTGGACGTCGTCCACTCCGAGGGGTAGGGGCCATGTCTCCGACGCGACTCGTGCAGGACGACGTGGACCTCCTCCGTCGACGGCTGGACGGCGCCGTGGCCGCTCCGGGGGATCCGGGGTACGACGAGGCCCGCGCGGTCTGGAACGCGATGATCGACCGGCGTCCTTCCGCGGTGGTCCGGGTGGCCGACGTCGACGACGTCGTCTCGACGATCGGCGCGGCGAGGGACCACCGGCTGGACCTGGCCGTCCGGGGCGGCGGTCACAACGTGGCGGGCAACGGGACCGTGGATGACGGGATCGTGCTCGACCTCGGCGACCTGAACGGGGTGTCGGTCGACCCGGACAGCGCGACCGTCCGGGTCGAGGGGGGATCGACCCTGGCCGACGTCGACGCCGCGACCGCGCCCTACGGGCTGGCGGTGCCGCTGGGCGTGGTGTCCGCCACCGGGGTCGGCGGGCTGACCCTCGGCGGTGGGGTCGGCTGGCTGACCCGGCCCCACGGGCTGACCGCCGACAACCTGCTGTCCGCCGAGCTCGTCACCGCCGACGGCGAGCTGCTGACAGCCGGGCCCGAGGAGCACGCCGACCTCTTCTGGGCCCTCCGCGGGGGCGGCGGCAACTTCGGCGTCGTCACCGCCTTCACCTTCCGTGCCCACCGGCACGGGCCGGAGGTCTTCAGCGGCAACCTGGTGTACGGCCAGGACCGCTGGCCCGAGGCCTGGGCGGCGCTGGAGCGGTGGACGCGGGACCTGCCCGACGAGATGACCATGATCACGACGACCCTGACGCCACCACCGGCCATGGAGATGGGGAACGATCCGCTCCTGATCGTCGGGTTCGCCTGGTCCTCGCCCGACCGGGCGGCCGGTGAGGCCGTCGTCGGGCGGTTGCGCGAGCTGGCGCCGCCGGACCAGGAGGAGATCGGGGACAACCGGTGGGTCGACTGGCAGTCGGTCCTCGACGGGCTGGTGCCGAAGGGCGTCCGTGCCTACTGGCGCAACGCCTCCTTCGACCGGCTCGACGCCGAGGTGATCGACGTCCTCACCCGGCGTGGCCGCGAGCAGACCTGGACCGGCACGGCCTTCGACGTCCACCACCTCGGTGGCGCCTTCGGCCGCGTGCCCGAGGATGCCACGGCGTTCCCGAACCGAGCGGCTCGCTTCTGGCTCAACGTGTACGGCTTCTGGGACGACGCCGCAGCCGACGGCGACCGGGTCGCCTTCGTCCGCGGCCTGTCCGCGGACATGGACGAGTTCGCCACCGGCGGCCAGTACCTGAACTTCCTGGGGCAGGAGACCGCCGGCCATCGGGCCGTCGACCCACGCACCGTCTTCGGCCCCGCCAAGTACGGACGGCTGGTCGAGGTCAAGCGGCGGTACGACCCCGAGAACCTCTTCCACGTCAACCACAACATCCCACCCGGCTGATCCTGCGGGGAGCCGAGGATGCGCATCCGGATCCATGGGAGGACGCATGCTGGAGCACACGAACCTGGACACCGGCGCCGGATCCGTGCAGGAGTTCGAGCACGGCCACCTCGCCTGGGGGGCCGTCGGCGAGTACACGGCGTGGAAGCTGACCGCCGGACCCGGCTGGCGCTACTCACAGCACGTCGGACCGCTCGAGGGCACGGGGAGATGCCAGGAGGACCACGTGCTCTTCGTGGTGTCCGGACGGATGGGGACCCGGATGGACGACGGCGAAGAGCTGGAGAGCGGACCCGGCGACGCCGTCCGCATCCCCCCTGGGCACGACGCCTGGACGGTGGGGGAGGACACGCTGGTCGCGCTGGGGGTGGACCCGCGATGACCACGGAGATGCTCTCGCTCGACGGCGCCCGTCTGGCCTACGAGGAGCAGGGATCCGGCGCCCCGATCGTCCTCGTGCACGGTGCGGCGACCGGGCCGGCGGCGTGGGGATCCGTGCCCGGGATGCTCGCCCAGGAGCACCGGGTCATCCGGTACGACCGCCGCGGGTTCCCGCGGTCCGGAGGCAGTCCCACTGCCGATGCCCGACGGCACGTGGCTGACCTGGCCGCGGTGCTGGAACGCGTGGTACGCACGCCGGCCACGCTGTTCGGCTGGAGCAGTGGTGGCAACCTCGCGCTGGCCCTGGCCGCGCAGCGGCCGGACCTGGTCTGGTCCGTCGTGGTGCTGGAGGCGCCCTTCCACGGCCTGCGCAGGCCGTGGAACGGGCTGGTCCCCGCTCTCCTCGGCGCCAAGATCCGCCAGGCACGGGGTCGACGCCGCGAGGCCGCGGCGCACTTCTTCCGCTGGGTGAGCACCCGGCGCTCCGGCGGCAACTCCTTCGACGACGCACCGGCCGAGGTCCGCGGAGACCTGCTGAACTGCGCGGACGCCATGCTCGCCGAGCTGAACCCGCATCCCAGCGGCATCCTGATGCACCACGTGAGGGCCGGCGACGTCGCGGCCTGCCCCGTCCCGCTGACCTGGCTGCTGGCCGAGGACAGCGGTCCCTGGTACGCGCAGCTGCACGCCGACATGCAGCGCCGCCGGCCGACGCTGCGCACCGTCCGGATCGAGCGGGCCGGGCACTTCGCCGTCCTCGACCGACCGCGCGCCGTCGCCGACGCGGTGCGCGAGGCGGTTGCGGACTCACCGCAGGCAGTCCGACCGGCGAGAGGTCATCGGTGATGAGGAGCCGCACAGCAGGTACGGAGTCCGAGGAGACGCTGCCGGTCGTGGTGATCGGGGCCGGGCCGACCGGTCTGGCCACCGCGGCCGGCCTCGGCCGCCGCGGGGTGCCGGCCGTCGTCCTCGAGCAGGGGGACGGCGTCGGCGCCGCGTGGCGCGGGCGCTACCGGGGGCTCCGGCTGAACAGCGGCCGTACCTTCTCCGGGTTACCGGGGATGCGCATGCCCCGCCAGGCCGGCACGTTCCCGGGCCGGGACGACGTGATCGCCTACCTCGAGGCGTACTCCGCCGCGGCCGGGATCGACGTCCGCACGGGCGTCCGCGTGCGGCGGGTGACCCACGATCGCGGCCAGTGGCGGGTCGTCACCGACCACGGGGACCGGCGCACCGGCGAGGTCGTCGTCGCCACCGGGCTGCTGTCCCGCGGGTGCGTGCCCTCGGAGTGGGGCGCGGAACGATCCTCGATCCGCGCTCTGCACTCCACCGGCTACGGGGACCCGGCCCCGTTCACGGGATGCGATGTGCTCGTGGCGGGGGCCGGCTCGTCGGGGCTGGAGATCGCGCACGACCTGGCGCGCGGTGGCGCCCGCAGCGTCTGGCTGTCGGTGCGGAGGCCCCCGAACATCCTGCCCCGCGCCGTGGCCGGGATGCCCGGCGACCCGGCGGTGCACCTGCTGCGCCGGCTGCCACCACGGGTGGCCGATGCGGCCGTGCGGCCGCTGCAGCGGCGCACCATCGGCGACCTCACCGACGTCGGCCTGCCCGCACCGGACGAGGGGCCGTTCACCCGCCAGCGCCGGCCGCTCGACGCCGGGCCGGCCATCGTCGACCGCGAGGTCGTGGACGACCTGCGGGCCGGCCGGATCCGGGTGGTGGCGGCGGTCGAACGGCTGAGCCGCGACCGCGTGCACCTGGCCGACGGCAGCAGCCTGCGGGTGGACGCGGTGATCGCTGCCACGGGCCTGCGCCCCGGGCTCGAGCCGCTGGTGGGCGACCTCGACGTGCTGGACGGCGACGGTCTCCCGGTGGCCCAGGACGAGCAGCCCGCGCTGCCGGGTCTCCGGTTCGTCAACTTCGGGATGCGGCCCGGGCTGCTCGTCGCCGCCGGTCAGCGCGCCCGCCGCACGGCGATCGCGATCAGCCGTGAGTACCGGGAGAGGGACGACGAGGCGGAGCGCCCCCGGTGGCTCGCTCGCCGCCCCGGAACGGTGTGAGGCGGCACCCCGGTGACGGCTCCGAGGGGGCTGCCGTTCGACGGCCCTGCGCTCGTCGAGGCCCGGACGGGCCCCTGGTTTGCAGCGGGCCGGTGCGCCTCCGTCGGGGTCCGCCCAGTCGCCCGGGTGCTGGCGGTCTCGCCAGCGGGATGAACGACGCCCATGCACAGCACGTTCTCGCGGGTCATGCGACGGAGGCTCTCCGCTCCGGGACCGGCCGGCCACCCGCCCGACGGCGGATGGGGTGTTCGCCCGATGTGCTCGAGCACGGGTCGGGGCGACGCTGGGTCCTGTCAGGCATCACGGACGAGGAGGAGCCATGACCACGCGGACCACGCCCGGGGCGATCGCACGGAGCACGAGGTCCCGGGACGGGACCGCCATCGCCTGGTGGACGAGCGGAACCGGGCCCGACCTGCTGCTGGTGCACGGCACCACCGCCGACCACACCCGGTGGGAGGTGATGACGCCGCTGCTCGAGCCGCACGTGACCGTGCACGCGATGGACCATCGCGGCCGTGGCGGCAGCGGCGACGCGCCGGACTACTCGCTGGCGGCCGAGGCGGACGACGTCGCCGCGGTCGTGGACGCGATCGGCGGGCCGGTCGACGTCTTCGGCCACTCGCAAGGAGCCCTGTGCACGCTGGAGGCGTCGCTGCGGACCTCGGGCATGCGGCGGATGGTGCTCTACGAGCCGCCGATCGAGGTGGCCGCGCCCCCGGAGGTCCGCCGGCGCGTGGCTGAGCTGGTGGCGCGGGGCCGCCGGGACGAGGCCGTGGGGGTCTTCCTGCGCGAGGTCGCCGGACTCACCGATGACCAGCTGGCCCGGGCGCGGACGTTGCCCTCGTGGGCGGCGCGGGTCGCGGCGGCGCACACGGCGGTGCGCGAGGAGGAGGTGTCGGCCGCCTACCGGTTCGACCCCGCCCGGTTCGCGCGTTCCGCCGTCCCCACGCTGCTGCTGGACGGGACGGAGAGCCCGCCGGACCTGCGTGAGGGCACGGCGCGGGTGGCTGCGGCGCTGCCCGGCGCCCGAGTCACCCGGCTGGAGGGCCACGGGCACGTGGCGATGCTCACCGATCCCGAGCTGGTGGTCCGGGAGGTCCTCGCCTTCCTGGCCGGGTGACGGCAGCGGCCGGGCGGATCGAGGACCAGGCATCGTCGCGGGCGTGCGCGGTCCGGGCGGGTCATCGGGTGCTCCCCGCGGACGGTCGGAGGCACCCAGCGCCGACCGGGCGGTGGTCCGACGCATCGGACGGACGCCCTACTCGTCCAGCAGGCCGTTCTCCATCGCGAACAGCGCGGCCGCGGGCCGGGTGCTGACGCCGACCTTGGCGTAGATGTGCTCGACGTGGTGGCCGACGGTCTTCGCCGAGATCCACAGCCGGCCGGCCACCTCCCGGTTGGAGTGGCCGCGGGCGATCAGGCGCAGCACCTCGACCTCGCGGTCGGAGAGCCCGGCCGGCCGGGGGATCGACCGGTGGACGGTCGTGCCCTCGGACGCGGCCAGCACCGCCTCTGCGGCCGCCGGATCCAGGCGCCCCCCGGTGGCCTCCGCCCACAGCAGGTCGCGGGCGCGTGCCGGCGACAGGGCCGGCCGGTGCGGCCGGTCCTCACCCAGGGCCGTCCACACGTCGGCCGCCGCGAGGAGGCGGGCGGACCGCGAGAGCCGGCCGCCCGCCGTGCCGCGGTGGTAGCCGGATCCGTCGAGCCGCTCGTGGTGTGCACCGGCCACGGCGGCCACGGCCTCGAGGCCGGTGCACCGGCCGAGCACCCGCTCCGACAGGTAGGGGTGCAGCCGCACCCGCTCGGTCGCAGCCACGTCGAGGGGACCGGTGTGCTGCCACACGCCCGCGGGAACGCCGACCGTGCCGACGTCGGCAACCAGCGCAGCACGGCGCAGCGTGGCGAGATCCGTGCCGGCGAGGCCGCACGCCTCGCCGGCCCGCCCGACCGTGCGGGTCAGCTGCGCCGAGCGGCCCCGGGTCCAGGTGGAGCGGAGGTCCGTGAAGTCACCGACCGCTGCCAGCGCGCGGTCCACCCCGTCGGGGTCCATCCGGGCCACGGGCGCGGGCTCGGCCGCCAGCACGTCATCCCACGGCGAGCGGCCGTCGTCGGGCAGACCGACGACCGGGACGGCGTCCACGACCGCTGGGTCGTACGCGGCGCCCCGGCGGCGCGCCAGCACGTCCAGGGCCACCTGCGCGCCGGCCAACCGCTGCCACAGCACGGCGTCGCGCGCGACGACCACCACCCGGACGGCGATCGGCACCGCCTCGCCGGCCAACCCGTCGGGCAGTCCCCGACCGTCCCACCGCTCGTAGGCGTGCCCGAGTGCTTCGACCACACCGCTGCCGAGGCCCAGCCGAGCAGCCAGCCGGGCGCCCACCTCGCAGTGCGACACCTCCGACCGGGAGGCCCGCAGCGTCTCGACCACGAGCCGGGCCCGTCGGGCCGGCGGCTGCCCCCGGCCCGCGCCTCGTACGACGGCGCGGAGGCCCTCTGCGGTCGAGCCCATGTAGACCGGTGCGAAGCCGGCGAAGAACTCCAGGTTGTCACCCCCGGCCAGGTGCGCCATCTCCGGTGCATCCGCCGTGCACCCGAGGAAGCGCAGCAGGGCGACGTAGTACACGTCGCTCGTCGTCCCAGGATCCAGGCCGAGTTCCCGGGCGAGGCTGGTCGCCAGCCGGCAGGTGCGCAGCGCGTGCTCCATCGGCTGACCCGTGGCCAGATCGATGGCCAACGAGATCGCCGAGATCAGCTCGCTCAACCGCGGGCGCTCCGCGGGTGGGGGCGCGGCCACGGTTCCGAGTATGGCAACGGTCGGAGCGGTTCGGACCGGTCGGCGCGTGGGTCGGGGGACGGGTCGCCGGCTCTGCACACGAGCAGGCGTACGGCGGCGATCGGTCGTGCCGCGCGTCAGCGGCGCGCCATCGCCTCGCGAACCTGCCGGACCGAGGGATTGGTCAGGTGCTCGTCCCCGACGACCACGGTCGGCGAGAGCTCGTACCCCTTCTCGTGCCGGGCCCGTACCTCGGCCGCCCCCTCCTCGTCGTCGCGGAACCGCACCGACCGGTGCGGCACGCGAGCGAGGGTGAGCTGCGCCCGGAGCCTGGTGGAGTAGGGGCAGCCGGGCCGGTAGTACAGGATCGGGATGTCGGAGTCCATCGCGGACCTTCCTCAGCGTCGGAGGCCTGCCGTGCCGGTTACCGGGCCCGGCACGGTCCTGCCGGACAGTCTGGTCCCCCACGAGCCGAAGGGGGAGCCGGTTTCACGGCTCCGGTCGCGGAGCGCTCACGAATCCCCGCGACGACCGGCGGTACGGGGTACGCCGTGCCCGGACCGGGCACCTCCCGACCGTCAGGACGACGGGACCGAGAGCCCGAGGATCGACGTGTCCGGTCCGGTGGCCGTCGTCACCGGCGTGATCCAGGTGGCACTCGGAGTGGCGGGGGAGCAGGTGACGCGCCGTCGTCGGCGCCGTGGCGGTGAAGGCGTAGCCCTACGACGCCGTCAGGGTCGACACTGGCGGCATGGCCACGGCGGGGCCGGCGCTGGACGCGGCGCGGGCGGCCTCCCGGGGCGGCGACTGGCCTGCGGCCCGGGAGGCGTTCGCGCGCGCGGCCGAGCAGGGACGGCTGAGCTCCCCCGACGACCTGGTCGCGGCGGCGCAGGCCAGCTGGTGGTGCGGACTGGCGCAGGAGTCGGTCCGCCTCGTCGCCCGGGCGCACCGGCAACTGATGGACGCCGGCCGCATCGAGGCGGCTGCGCTGGCGGCCCTCGACGTGGCGATGCACCACCTGCTCCTCGGGCAGCTCCCGCTCGGCTCCGGCTGGATGAACCGGGCCGGGCGGCTGCTGCGCGACGTCCCGGAGTCGCCGGCGCACGGGTACGTCGCGTTCTACCGCGACGTCGAGTACAACCTGCCGCAGGCCTCGCCGGAGGGCGTTCTGGTCGCGGCCCGCGACATCGTCGCGCTGTCGCACCGGCACCCGGACCGGACGCTGGCGCTGGCCGCCCTCGTCGCCGAGGGGTACGCCCTCGTCGGGACGGGGCGGGTCCGGCAGGGGATGACGCTGCTCGACGAAGCGATGGTGGGGCTGGACGCCGAGGCCCTGTCGCCGGAGTGGCTGGGCAACGCCTTCTGCATGGCCATGGAGGTCGCCGAGCGGGTCGGTGACGTCGCGCGGATGCGCCTCTGGCTCGAGGGCGCCGAGCAGTGGCTGGACTCGCTGCCGGCGGCGGTGCTCTTCACCGGCGCGTGCCGCGTGTACCGGGCCCGGCTCTGGCAGCTGTCCGGTGAGTGGGAGCGGGTCGAGCCGGCGCTGGACCGGACCTGCCGCGAACTGCACGAGCTGTGCCAGGAGACGGTCGGGGCGGCCTGGCTGGTCCGCGGGGAGGTGCGACTGATCACGGGGGACCGGTTCGGGGCCGAGGCGGCGTTCGCGGAGGCGCACCGGCGCGGCGCCGACCCGCAGCCCGGATTGGCCCTCCTCCAGCTCGACCGCGGCGATGTCGCCTCCGCCGGCGCTGCGGTGCGGACGGCGCTGCTGGCCAGGACCGAAGGCCACCTGCACCACCGCGCCCGCCTGCTGGCGGCGGCCGTCCGCATCGCCTGCGCCGCGGACGACCTGCCCGAGGCGCACCGGCGTTCGGAGGAGCTGCACGAGCTCGGCCGGACCTGGCCGCAGTCCCTCGTCGTCCCGCTGTCGGACACCGCAGCCGGTGCGGTCGCGCTGGCACGGGGATCCCCGGCCGAGGCGTTGCCGTCCCTGCGGGCCGCCTGCCGTCGGTGGCAGGAACTGGGCACGCCCTACGAGGCCGCGTGCACCCGGCAGCTGCTCGCCCGCTGCTACCGGGCGCTGGGCGACCGGGCCAGCGCGAAGTTCGAGGAGGCAGCGGCGGCGCAGGTGCTCGCCCGGCTGCGCGCCCGTCCCGCCTGGTCGGATCTCGGCGGCCGGTCTGCCGCGCCGGCGCGGTCCCGCCTGACCCCGCGGGAGGGCGAGGTGCTGCGCCTCCTCGCGGAAGGGCTGCCCAACGCCGGCATCGCCGCGACCCTCACGATCAGCCGGCGGACGGTGGAGCGGCACCTGGCCAACCTCTACCCCAAGCTCGGCGTCACCTCCCGGTCCGCCGCCACCCGGTACGCGGTCGAGCACCGCATGGTCTGACGGGAGTACGCGGGAACACTCACCCGCGTCCCGCGCGGATGGGTGTTCGCACCGAAGCGCCGCGGTCCGCGCCCGCCCTAGCGTCGGCCCGAGCAGCCGAGCGGTTGCTCGAGCGCGGATCCCCCGGAGCGGACCATGACCACTACCCAGACGCAGCAGCGCCCGACGGACGAGCGGCGCGCGGCGGCGTTCGCCGATCGGATGGTCGGCGCGGTCGATGCGGCGGGCCTGGTGCTGCAGTGCAGCATCGGCGACCAACTGGGACTGTTCGACGTGCTGGCGGATCTGGACGACGCCACGTCGGAGCAGATCGCGCAGGCCGCCGGGTTGCAGGAGCGCTACGTGCGCGAGTGGCTCGCCGCGTTGACCGTGGCCGGCGTCGTGGAGCACGACGCGTCGTCGCGCAGCTACCGGCTGCCCGCCGAGCACGCCGCCGTGCTGACCCGAGCCGCCGGACCGGACAACCTGGCCCGGCTGTGCCGGTACATCCCGATGCTCGCCGAGGCGGAGCACCTGGTGGTGGAGGCGTTCCGCTCGGGCGGGGGAGTGCCCTACTCGGCGTTCAGCCGGTTCCACGAGGTGATGGCCGAGGACAGCGCGGCCGTCAACGACGCCTCGCTGCTCGACACGATCCTGCCCCTCGTCCCGGGTCTGCCGGAGCGGCTCACGGCCGGCGTCGACGTCGCGGACTTCGGCTGCGGCTCCGGCCACGCGGTCAACCTCATGGCCCGGGCCTTCCCGGCGAGCCGCTTCGTCGGCTACGACTTCTCGACCGAGGCCATCGGCCGGGCCCGGGCCGAGGCAGCCGGCTGGGAGCTGCCCAACGCCCGTTTCGAGGTGCAGGACGTGGCCGTGCTGGACCACGCCGACGACTTCGACCTGATCACCGCCTTCGACACCATCCACGACCAGGCGCAGCCGGCGCAGGTGCTGGCCGCCATCGCCCGGGCGCTGCGGCCGGACGGGGTCTTCCTCATGGTGGACATCACCGGGTCGAGCGAGGTCGCCGACAACATCGACCTGCCGCTGGCGACGCTCCTGTACACCTGTTCGTTGCTGCACTGCATGCCGGTCTCGCTGGGCCTGGGCGGGGTGGGGCTGGGCACCATGTGGGGCCGGCAGACCGCGCTGCGCATGCTCGGCGAGGCGGGCTTCGCCGACGTCGAGGTCCGCCAGATCGACACCGACCCGCAGAACGCCTACTACGTCTGCACCCTGGGCTGAGGTGAGGCTGGAGCGAACCGGAGAGGGGCCGGCGGACCGGCCCGTCGACGACGTCGTGCGGTGTGGCGGAGAGGCGGTTCGATGTGCGCGGTGGTCCGGTGCGAGACGCAGTCCGCGATGCAGCTCGTCGCCCGTGTCGAGAAGGTCGACCCGCCGTCGCGCACGGCGGTGTGCCGGGCCGCCGCCGTTGCGGTGGTCCGACTGCTCTCCGACGACCGGGCGCTGCCCGGCGGCGAGTGGGCCGCCGATGTCGACCGTTGGCTGACCGGCGGCGTGCGAAAGCTCTGCCGCCGAGCCCGGGGCGCTGCCTGGGAGCGAGTGCAGGCGGTCGCCGGCATCACCGCCGTGGTGGCCGGTGCGGAGGTGCGCGCGCTCGTGCCTCGATCGACCGTGCGGACCCCGTCAGCGATCGGCAGGCTGCCGCTGACCGGGAGGGAACCGGCCGATCCGGACGCGGCCGCAGCCATCGATCCGCGCCCGTCGGGGTCGGTCGTGGTGTCCATCTGCCCGGATCCGTCCCTGTCGCTGGGCAAGGCCTGCGCGGCGGCCGGTCATGCTGCCCAGCTGGTGGCCATGCGGATGCCGGCCGACCGGCTCACCCTGTGGAGGTCGGCGCGGTTCCCCGTGCTCGTGGAGCACCCGGACGTCGAACGCTGGCAGCACCTGCGGCTCCACTCACAGGTCGAGGTCCTCGACAGCGGGCTCACGGAGGTTCCGCTCGACACCTGCACTGCACTCGCCCGGTGGGCATGAGCCGCCCGGGACGAGGTCGCCGCTGACCTGCTGTGCGGCGATCCGGTCGGTCCTGCTGATCGGGATGCTGCTGGACCAGCACACGCGTCGACGAGACGGTGAGGGCTTCGCTGCCGGTGCCTCGACCCGGTGGACCGCGCCGCGGAACCACACGTCGGTCTGCCGGACAGGTCGTCGTCCGCCGATCGCTCGGCGTCGGCACGGGCCCGGGCGAGCCACGGTGCACGGTCGAGCAGGCGCAGCGCGGCGGAGGACATCGGCGCTCGTCGTCCCGCATCGGCTCACGGAGGATCTGCTCGCCGTCCTCGGTCGGACGGAACCCGATCGTCATGCTCACCTCCGAGGTGCTGGACAGCGGCTTCACGGATGCACAGCAACGGCGGACCCGGTGAAGACCGGTTGACCGGGGCGATCGCGCCACCTGCCGGTGGGTGATCTCTCCAGGGCCGTCCTACGGCACCATCTCCGGTGTGCCGACCCTCCGCATCGCCCAGGACCCCGCTGCCGACGAGCTCCTCGGCAGGGACCCGCTCGCCCTGCTGATCGGGATGCTGCTGGACCAGCAGTTCCCGATGGAGCGCGCCTTCGGGGCCCCGCGGCTGCTGGCCGACCGGCTCGGCGTCGAGACCCTCTCGGCGGAGCAGCTCGCGGCGATGGACCCCGAGGAGCTGGTGCGGGTCTTCCAGGGGCCGCCGGCCCTCCACCGGTACCCGGGGTCGATGGCCGGCCGGGCACAGGAGGTCTGCCGGACGCTGGTCGAGCGGTACGACGGCCGGGTAGAGGGGCTGTGGGCCGACGGCTGCGACGGCGCCACCCTGCTGAGGCGCCTGACCGGCCTGCCCGGCTTCGGTGCGCAGAAGTCGAAGATCTTCCTGGCCCTCCTGGGCAAGCAGTACGGCGTCACCCCGGCCGGCTGGCGGGAGGCGGCAGGGGACTACGGGACCGACGGTTCACGGCGCTCGGTCGCCGACATCACCGGTCCCGAGTCGCTGGCCGAGGTGCGGGCGTTCAAGCAGGAGCAGAAGCAGGCGGCGAAGGCGGCGAAGCAGGCTTCGGCGGGGTGACCGAGGCGCCTGCACCGGGCCCCGCGCGGTGGCACCATGGGGGTGGTCCGGGAGCCGGCGGGGCGCGACCCCGCGGACACCGGCCAGCGGAGGGAAGGGTGCCCGTGGCCTCGAGCCAGCAGTTCCCGCGAGCGCGCAAGCCGGAGCCGGTGCTCATCACCGAGGCCGCCCCGAGCCTGGCCGAGCAGCAGGCCAGGCGGAAGCGGCGCTACGCCATCACGATGGCGATCCGCGCCCTGGCGCTCATCCTGGCCGCCATCTTCTACAAGGTCGTCTGGCTGATGGTCATCCTGGCGGTCCTGGGCACGGTGCTGCCGTGGATCGCCGTCGTCATGGCCAACGACCGCCCGCCGAAGCCCGGGACCCGCCTGCGCGGCGTCGACGTCCGGCCCGACCGGGTGCTGGAGAACCCCGCCCGGCCCGGGCGGGTCATCGAGGGCTGAGCGCGGGTCAGCGGGCGCCGGGCCGACCGACCACCTCGGCCGCGCAGGCCAGCCCCGCGTCCAGCGCCTCCGCGGGGGAGCAGTGCGGGGTGCCCAGCCACGCCGCGAGGAGGCCGGCGGCGAAGGCGTCCCCGGCCCCGGTCGTGTCCACGACGGCCGCCGGCCGGGCGGGTCGGTGCACGACCTCGCCGCCCGCCGCCCACAGCGCGCCCTCGGCCCCGAGCGTCACGACGGCGACGGGGTGCCGGGCGGCCAGGGCTCGCGCGGCCTCGGTGACGTCGGCGCAGCCGGTCAGCAGGTGCGCCTCGTCGGCGTTGGGCAGCACCATGGTCGCCCCGGCCGTGTCCGCCAGCCAGCGCTGCACCCCGTAGCCGCGGAGCGGGCCGGTCGAGGCCGGGTCCACCGAGACGGTGCACCCGGCGCCCGCGGCCGCCTGCAGTGCCGCCAGCCCGGCGGCGCGGGGCCCCGGGTCGAGCAGGGTGTACCCGGACAGGTGCAGGTGGCCGCCCGTTGCGGGGGTGGGGACGTCCGCGGGGCGCAGCGCCAGGTTCGCGCCGCGGTCGGCGAGCATGCTCCGCTGCCCGTCGGGCTCGACCAGGCTGACGATGGTGCCGGTCGCGGCGCCCGGCACGGTGCGCACCCGCAGCTCCACCCCGGCCGCCGCCAGCTCGGCGGTCAGCCCGGCGCCGGCGGCGTCGTCCCCGGTGCAGCCGACCAGCACGACCGGCGTCCCCAGGCGGGCGAGGTGCGCGGCCACGTTCGCGCCCGCGCCGCCCCCGCGGCTGACGATGCGGGCCGGCCGGTCCGAGCCGGGGGCCGGCTCCCCGGAGAGGACCGCGACGACGTCGGTGGCGACGTCGCCGACCACGACGACCCGGGACATCACGGTCGCGCTCAGGCGGGGCGGGCGGCCAGCGCCGCGGCGATCCGGCCGGCGAGCTCGGCGTTGCGCAGCACCAGGCGCACGTTCACCTCGAGCGTCGCGCCTCCGCTCGCCCGGTGCAGGTGGTCGAGCACGAAGGGCGTCACGTCCTTGCCGCGCACCCCGGCCGCACCCGCCGCGGCCAGGGCGTCGGCGATGACCCGGTCGTGCAGCTCCCGGTCCAGCTGCTGGTCGGCCGGCAGCGGGTTGGCCACCACCACCGCCCCCGGCGCCAGTCCGCGGCGGGCGGCGAAGACCGCGGCGGCCTGCTCGGCGTCGGCGACCGACCAGTCCACCGCCGAGCCCGAGTCGGCGACGTAGAAGCCGGGGAAGGTGGTGGTCCCGTAGCCGACCACGGTCACCGACAGCGACTCCAGCCGCTCGAGGGTCGCGGGGACGTCGAGGATCGACTTCACCCCCGCGCAGACCACCACCAGCGAGGTGCGGGAGAGCGCGGTCAGGTCGGCGGACTCGTCGAAGGTCTCGACGGACTCCCGGTGCACCCCGCCCAGGCCGCCGGTGGCGAAGACCGCCACCCCGGCCGCCTCGGCCAGCAGCGCGGTGCTGGACACGGTCGTCGCGCCGCTCATCCCGAGCGCGGCGGCAACGGGCAGGTCGCGGACGCCCAGCTTCGCCAGGTCGGGGTCCGCGCAGACCCGGTCGACCTGCTCGGCGGTGAGCCCGACGTGCGGGGTGCCGTCGAGCACGGCGATGGTGGCCGGGACGGCGCCGCCGGCCCGCACCGCGGCCTCGACCTCGTCGGCGGCCGCCCGGTTGTCGGGCCGCGGGAGGCCGTGGGCGAGCAGGGTGCTCTCCAGGGCGACGACGGGCCGGCCGCCGGCCAGGGCGTCGGCGACCTCGGGGGACAGGACCGGGCGGGGGGAGCTGTTCGGGAGCGGCACCCTGTCATCATGGTCGGCGGGTACGGGAGCACCGCGGTGCACCCCGCCGCACCACTCGACCGTCGAGCAGGGAGCGCCTCATGAGCAGCAGCGACATCCTCGAGCGGCCGGACGTCCGCGACTCCGACACCGGCAACGCCAACGAGGTCTTCCACTACGTCAAGAAGAACAAGATCGCCGAGAGCGCCGTCATGGGCACCCTCGTCGAGGCGCTGTGCGGCGAGGTCTTCCCCGTGACGAAGAGCCCGAAGCCCGGCAGCCCGGTGTGCCCGGCCTGCAAGGAGGTCTACGAGCAGCTCCGCAAGGACTGAGTGCCCGGCCTCACCGCAGGCCGAGCCGGCGGGCCTCCTCGTCGATCTTCGCCTGCCGCCGTTCGCGCCGGCGCCGCTCGTGGCGGCGCAGGGGTGCGGGCCAGCGCGACTGGATGGTCGCGTTGAACTCCGCGCCGAGGAGGACCGCCATCCCGAAGAAGAAGCAGAACAGCAGCGCGCCGATCGGTGCCGCGAGGGCCCCGTAGGGCAGGGCCACGGTCAGGATGTCGCTGACGTAGGCGCGCAGCAGCAGGGCGGCCACCAGGAAGAAGCCGAGGCTCAGCACCGCGCCGGGCAGCTGCCGCCGCCACGGCAGCCGGTGCGGCAGCACGACGTGGAAGAAGCTGGTCAGCGCCAGGAGCAGCCCGATGACCACGATCGGCCAGTAGACGGCGTTGATGAGCATGTCCGTCGTGCCCCGCCAGTCCGGGGGGACCAGCGCGACCAGCCTGCCGCGCCCGAGCACGAGCAGCGGCAGCGTGAGCACCGCCAGCAGCAGCCCGACGACGAAGAGCCACAGCGCCTTGAGCCGGGTGCGGATCGGGCCGCGGACGTCGCGCTGGTCGTAGGCGATGACGATCGTGTTCATGAAGGTGGCCGTGGCCGACGAGCCTGCCCACAGGGAGAGCAGGAAACCGACGCTGACCAGCTCCAGCCGCCCCGAGCCGAGGATGTCGGCCAGCGTCGGGCGGACCAGGTCGTCGACGACGTCGGCGGTGAGCACCTGCGCGGAGGCCTCGAGCAGCTGCTCCTCGATCTGGGCGACGGCGTCCGCGCCGATCAGCGAGCCCAGGTAGCCCAGCGAGCCCAGCAGGCCGATGAGCAGCGGCGGCACCGAGAGGATCTGCCAGAACGCCGCCTCGGCGGACAGCCCGATGATGCGGTCCTGCCACGCCTTGGCCAGCGTGCGGCCGAGCACCTGCAGGGGCACCCGCAGCACCGCCGGCCACCGGCGCACCCGGGAAGGGCGCGGCACGTCGGCCCGCGTGGACCCCGCCGTCCCGGCACGGTCAGCGGGCTCGTCCGCACCGACCCCGGCGGGCGAGCCGCTGGGGAGGACGGCGCTCACCTGCCCAGTGTGCACGCCAGGGCGTCCACCGACCGGTGGGGTGCCGGGTGCGGCACCCCACCGGGGCGGGTCGGGACGGGACGTCAGGCCGCCCGGGCGCGCGACGGGCGCCGGCCGCCCGGCGCCGGGGCGCCGCCCGGGGCGGTGCCCTCGGGTCCTGGCGCCGGCGGTTCCACCGGCACGCAGTTGATCACCGGCTCGGCGGCGTAGCGGGTGCGGAAGTCCTCGCGCCTGATCTCCGCGCCGGTCCCGAGATCGCGGAAGACCCGGGTGACCGTGATGTCGAAGCCGGTCGATCCCGCCTGCGGCTCGCAGGTCGGGCTGTCGGGCTTGTCCTGCACGACCGGCTGGCGGATGTTGTAGCGCTCGCTGCTGATCGACTGGATCTCGTAGCGCTTGGTCCCGTAGAAGGTGACCGTGATCGTGCCGGGGGTCCACGCGGTGTCCACGTAGACGCCGGTGTCGCCGTCGTTGCGCCACTTCAGGTCGATCGAGTCGTAGTAGACCGTCGCCTCGCGGCCGGCCGGGTAGCGGCTGATGTAGTAGCTGTGCGGCTTGTGGAAGACGTCCTCGAGGCCGGCGAAGAAGACGGCGTTGAACATCGTCGTGGCGAACTGGCTGATGCCGCCGCCCACGGCGGTGGTGAACTCGCCGTTGTTGATGACGCCGGCCTCCACGTAACCCTGCGCGAGGCCGCGGGGCCCGGTGAAGCCGTTCAGGCTGAAGGTCTCCCCGGGCATGATGATCGCCCCGTCGACCTCCTCGGCGACCACCCGGATGTTCGTGCCGCTCGCGGGGTTGCCGATGTTGGTGGTGAAGCTGGAGATCTCCTCCCGGATGCCGAGGGCCTCGGCCTCCTGGGTGGTGAACTCCGCCGGCACGGGCCCCAGCTCGGCGGTGACGGTCCGCGGCGCCTGCTCGGTCAGCACGGGCAGCAGCTGCTCGGCCAAGCGGGCCGGCGCGATGCCGGTGCCGTCGACCGACGGGACGACGCTCACCGTGTCGCCGGACACCTCGAACGTGGCGTCCTGGGCCGGGGTGCCGAACTCGGAGAGCTCGTCGCCGAGGCCCGTCCCCAGCGCCTCGGGGTCGAGCCCGACGGCCAGTTCGCCGTCGTCCTGGGGCGTGAAGGTGAGGGAGCCGGCGATGGCGGTCACCGGGACCTCGACGGAGGTGGCGCCGTCCTGGCTCACGACCTGCACCGGTGCCGACAGCGCCGGGGTCACGGTCTCCTCGAGGACGCGGGTGGCCTCCTCGGCGTCGACGCGCACCGGGTCCACGTCCACGGGCAGCTCGATCGGCGTGCTCGGGTCACCGCCGGAGGCCAGCGCCTCGGTGATCGCCTCGGCCGCACCCTCGCGGTCCAGCGTCCGGCCGTCCACCGGCTCCACGACGGCGGGCGTGGTGCCCTCGATCGCGATGGTCGCGTCCTGCGGGGCCCGGTCGACCTGGGCGGCGATGCCCTCGATCTGGGCCTGCAGCGCGGTCTCCTCCCCGGTGATCACCGGCTCGACCTCCCGGTCGGAGAAGAGGGTGACCAGGCGGGTCCACGGGTTGAGCGGCTGCTCCTCGGCGGCGTCCACCGTGGCGGGGACGTCGAGGGTGATGCCGGCCGTGGCGGGGGAGAGGGTCCCCGTCACGTCGGCGGCGGTCACCGGGTGGTCGGCGACCACGCGGGGGGCGAGGCGCTCCTCGAGCCGCTGCGCGGCCGACGCGGGCGCCAGCCCGCCGACGTCGACACCCGCCACGACCGTGTTGCGGGGGACCTCGCCGGAGGCCACCAGCAGGTCGGCGCCGTAGAGGACGGCCAGGGCGGCGAGGACGCCGGCCGGCACCAGCGCCGCGCGACGGCGCCACCAGGGCCCGCGGGGCCCCTCCGTGCCGCCGTCGCCGGTGGGCGGGCCGTCGGCACCCCCGTTCCCGGGGCTGCGGGCCGCGAGGGATGCGCCCTGGTCCACGGGCACCGTGGGCAGGACGTCGCCGTCCTCCGCCGGGAGGGCGGTGGTGCGGTCGTCCACCGGCGGGATGACGGCGGTGCCCGCGGGGTCCTCCTCGCGGGAGGCGTCCCGGCCGGGCTCGGTGCCGGTGCTGCCCGCCTGCTGGACCGGAGCGGCCTCGGCGGAGGCGTCATGGGCGGCGGTGGTGCCGGAGGGAGCGGTTCCGGGGGAGCCGGCCTCGGTGGGCCCGGTCTCGGTGGGCCCGGTCTCGGTGGGCCCGGTCTCGGCAGAGCTGGTCCCGGCGGTGGCCGGTGCGGCGGGGGCACCGCGCTGCCAGTCACGGCCCACGGGCCGGGTGTCGTCCGGAGCGGCCTCGTACGCCGGCGTCTGACCGGTCGGCGGCGGGGGGCCGTCCCCGCCGTCAGGACGCATGCGCACCGTCTCGTCGGGCGCGGGGTGGTGCTGGGACATGGGGGTTTCCTCCGGTCGCCGCCGACCGGGGCTCCCCGGAGACGACGGAGCCGCCGGCCCGGCGCCCGCACGAGGCGGGACGTCGGACGCGGCGGCGTCGTCGGGTGAGGCGGTCATCGCGGGCGCGACGATAGCGCCTCTCTCACGCAGTTACGCGCTGCTCGCCCTCAGTGTCGATGATGTCGACGGCGATGTCACGCAGCTTGCCCTCGTACTCGCGGGCGTGGTGTCCGCAGAACACGAGGTCGCTGCCGTTGGCGAGCACGACACGGACCTTGGCAAGTGCGCCGCAGCGGTCGCAGTGGAAGGGCACGACCAGGTCGTCGGCGGCGGGGGTCGTCGTCAGCGTCTGGGTCATCTGGGTCATCACTCGCTCTCTACCGCACGGACCCGCGGCTGCGGATCGGCCTCCTGCACAGCGCCAGGATGGCCCCTCGGATTCCCGTTCCGACCCGGTTCATCCCGGACTCGCCGAAAGAGATGAGTCCGTAACACACCGGGTCTGGGTGGAGCGGGTCCAGCAGGGGACGTCACTGGGGTGGAACTGGTGGTGCACGTGCTGGTGATCATCTGCCGGACCGGTGCTCGACCGGCCCGACCGTGGGTCCGCTGCTGTTCTGACGGGCACCACGCTACGCCGTCTACCCGACAGGTGTCGGCGCACACCGGGTGTCACGCGTTCGTGACCCTCTTGCGCGACGGCCGTGGCCGGTGACCCCGGGAGGTCACCGGCCACGGGCGACATGGTGGAACCGGCCCCTCTCCAGGGGCCCGCGCCGGGCTTGCGAGGCGTGGGGAGGAGAGGGGTCCTTCTTCAGTCCAGGTAGTCGCGCAGGACCTGCGACCGGCTGGGGTGGCGCAGCTTCGACATCGTCTTGGACTCGATCTGCCGGATCCGCTCGCGGGTCACGCCGTAGACCTGGCCGATCTCGTCGAGCGTGCGCGGCTGGCCGTCGGTGAGCCCGAAGCGGAGGCGGACGACGCCGGCCTCCCGCTCCGAGAGGGTCTGCAGCACGCTGGTGAGCTGGTCCTGCATGAGCGTGAAGCTCACCGCGTCCACGGCGACGACGGCCTCGGAGTCCTCGATGAAGTCGCCGAGCTGGCTGTCGCCCTCGTCACCGATCGTCTGGTCCAGGCTGATCGGCTCCCGGGCGTACTGCTGGATCTCCAGCACCTTGTCCGGGGTGATGTCCATCTCCTTGGCCAGCTCCTCGGGGGTGGGCTCGCGCCCGAGGTCCTGGAGCAGCTCGCGCTGGATGCGGCCGAGCTTGTTGATGACCTCGACCATGTGCACCGGGATGCGGATGGTGCGGGCCTGGTCGGCCATCGCGCGGGTGATGGCCTGGCGGATCCACCACGTCGCGTAGGTCGAGAACTTGTAGCCCTTGGTGTAGTCGAACTTCTCGACCGCGCGGATCAGGCCGAGGTTGCCCTCCTGGATCAGGTCCAGGAACGCCATGCCGCGGCCGGTGTAGCGCTTGGCCAGGGAGACCACGAGGCGGAGGTTGGCCTCCAGCAGGTGGTTCTTGGCGCGCTCGCCGTCGCGGACGATCCAGTTGAGGTCGCGGCGCATCTGCGGGGAGAGCTTCTGGCCCTCCTCCTCGGCCTGCCGCAGCCGCTCGGCGCCGTAGAGGCCGGCCTCGATCCGCTTGGCGAGGTCGACCTCCTCCTCGGCGTTGAGCAGCGCGACCTTGCCGATCTGCTTGAGGTAGGCGCGGACCGAGTCGGCCGAGGCGGTGAGCTCGGCGTCCTTGCGGGCCTGCCGCAGCGCCTCGGACTCCTCCTCCTCGTCCCACTCGAAGTCGCCGCCCTCGGCGGTCTCCTCCTCGGCGGCGACCTCGACGCCGTCCTTGCCGGTGACGACGGTCTCGTCGAGCTTGAGCCCCTCGGAGCCGGCGTCGACGACCGCGACCGCGCCCTCCTTGGTGGCCACCGCGGTGAGCACGGCGCCCTCGCCGCCGCCCGGCGACGGCGTGATCGCCGGCTTCGCGCGGCCCTTGGCCGCGGTCTTGGTACCGGCGGCCTTGGCCGGTGCCTTCTTCCGTGCGGCAGCCGGCTCGGTGGCCGTCTTCTTGGCACGGGTACCGGCGGCGGCCGTCCTGGCGCGCGGGGTGCTCGCTGCGGCTGCTTCCGGTGCTGGCTGATCGGCGGGCACTCAGGTTCCTTCCCGTGCTGGGTGCGTTCCCCGGAGACCGTGTGGCCCGCGGGCAGCGGCTCCGGCCTGCGCTCGAGGGACGTGAGACCCCCGCGTGACCGGCACGGCGTTTGGCCGCGTTCGGGTCGGGGGATCCCTCCCGGCTGGAGAGCGGCGGGCTGGGGCTCCACCATTGTAACGACGTCCCCGGGTGAAACCACCGCCTCGCACCTGGTCCCCTCGCTCCGAGGGGGCGGGCGGAGGGCCCCGGCCGGGTGGCCGCGCGGGTCCGCTGCCGGGCGGTCAGGCCTCGGCGCGCTCGACGGCGGCCAGCGCGGCGCCGACGATCCCGGCGTCGTTCTGCAGTTCGGCCGGCACCACCGGGGTGCGCGTGGAGAGCAGCGGCACCCACTTGTGCGCCTTCTTGCTCACACCGCCGCCCACGATGATCAGGTCCGGCCAGACGCTGGCCTCCAGGACGTCGAGGTAGCGGTCCACGCGCAGCGCCCAGTCCGGGTAGCTGAGCTCCTCCCGCTCCCGGGCGGCCGCGGAGGCGCGGCTCTCGCCGTCCTCGCCGTCGACCTGGATGTGCCCGAACTCGGTGTTGGGCACCAGCCGGCCGTCGACGAAGAGCGCGCTGCCGATCCCCGTGCCGAACGTGAGCATGAGCACGACGCCGTTGCGGTCGCGGCCGGCGCCGTAGCGCATCTCGGCCAGGCCCGCGGCGTCGGCGTCGTTCAGGGTCTCCACCGGCCCGGGGATGCGCTCGGCCACCCCCGCGGCGAGGTCGGTGCCCAGCCAGCTCTTGTCGACGTTGGCCGCGGTGTGCGCGACGCCCGACTTGAGCACCCCGGGGAAGGTCACGCCGACGCGCTCGGACCAGCCGAACGAGTCCACGATCCGCGCCACGACGTCGAAGACGGGCTCCGGGAGCGAGGGTTGCGGTGTCTCGATGCGCAGCCTCTCCCCGATGAGCCGTCCCGCGTCCAGGTCGACCAGGCACCCCTTGATGCCGCTGCCGCCGATGTCCACCCCGAAGCCCTGCACGGCGACAGGCTAGTGGACGGGCCTCCCCGCTCCCGCCGCTCGCGTGCCCGTGGCCGCCCCGACGAGGGGGGCGCCGCTGCGGCAGGATCGGGCGCATGGCATCCGCGCGCGCAGCCGTCCCCGCCACCCCCGAGCCGGGCGACCTCCTGGAGGTGGCCGTCGCGGCGGCGCGGGAGGCCGCCGTCCTGGTGGCCCGCGGGCGCGAGTCCGCCGGGGACCGGGTGAGCACCAAGTCCAGCCCGGTCGACGTCGTCACGGCGGTGGACGCCGCCAGCGAGGAGCTGCTGGTCCGGCGTCTGCTCGAGGCCCGGCCCGAGGACGGCGTGCTGGGGGAGGAGGGCGCGGCGCGGGAGGGGACCAGCGGCGTCCGGTGGATCGTCGACCCGATCGACGGCACCGTGAACTTCCTGTACGACATCCCGGCCTACGCCGTCTCCGTGGCCGCCGAGGTCGACGGGGTGGTCCGCGCCGGGGCGGTGCTCAACGTGGCGACGGGGGAGCTGTTCACGGCGGCCTCCGGGGGTGGCGCGTGGCTGGCGGCGCCGGGGCGGCCGGTGCGCCGGCTCGCGGTGGGCACGCCGCCGTCGCTGGAGCAGACGATGGTCGCCACCGGGTTCGGCTACCGCGTGGAGCAGCGGCGGGCGCAGGGGGCGGTCGTGGCGGAGCTCGTGACGCGGGTGCGCGACATCCGGCGGTTCGGCAGCGCGGCGCTGGACCTGTGCGCGGTGGCCGCCGGGCGGGTCGACGCCTACTTCGAGCTCGACCTCAACCCGTGGGACCACGCCGCGGGCGCGCTGGTGGCCGCCGAGGCCGGGGCGGTGGTGAGCGGGCTGGACGGCGCCCCGGTGGGGGAGCCGATGGTGATCGCGGTGGCGCCTGCGGTGGCCGGGCCGTTCTCCGCGCTGGTCTCCGAGCTGCACCGCTGAGCAGCGGCGAACACCCCGGTCAGCAGTCGCTGGGGGCCTCCTCCGGGGCGGTCAGCGCCGCCTCGACCTCCTCGGGGGGCGCGATGCCGGGGAACTCCGGCCCGAGGACCAGGTCGACGACCGCGGTCGCCCGCGTGTCGGGGTAGTAGCTGACGCCCGGCGCGTAGACCCCGAGGAAGCGGGCGGCGTCCCGTCCGGGAGAGCCGTGGCGCACCTCGCCGGCGCCCTCGACCACCCGGGTGGTGGGGTCGTTGGCCACCTCGTTGATGGTGAAGCCGCGGCCGGCGAGCTCGTCGGCCACCTGCTGCGCGAGCCCGCCCTGGTCGGTGGCGTTGAACACCCGCACCGACACCGCGGCCGGGTCCAGCGACGGTGGCGGCTCCTCCGCGGCGGCGCACTCCTCGGCCGCCTCGGCGCGCCGCTCCTGGTCCTCGCGGAGCACCGTCCACCACACCGCTCCGGCGGCCAGGGCCAGGACGAGCAGGAAGATCAGCGGGGGCAGCGGACGACGTCCGCTGCGGGGGCGCACCGGAGGCTGGACGGTGCGCTCGGTCACGGTGGTTCTCCTCGGCGAGGACCGGGCAGCCGGGCCGGACCGGCCGGGACGGACGGGACGGCGCCGCGACTGCTGCGGACGGCTGTCGGTTGCGAGCTTAGGGGCGGGCGGCGCGGCTAGATCGCACCGTCGTCCAGCGCGGCGCGTCCCCGCTCGACGCACGGGTCGATCCGGTCGGCGTAGCCCGCCGTGTCCTTGCCCGCCATGGCGCCGGCGGCCGAGCGGGCGACGATGCCGGCGACGATGGCCGCGAACTTGAAGTACGCGAAGCCGACGTACCAGGACAGATCGGAGAGGTCCAGGCCGCTGCGCTCGGCGTAGCGTGCGGCCACCTCCGCGCGGGTCGGGAAGCCCTCCAGGGCCGTCACGGTGCTCTGCCCGGCGACGCTGCGCTCCCCGGCCTGCGGCCAGTAGACGTGGAGCATGCCGAGGTCGGCCAGCGGATCCCCCAGGGTCGACATCTCCCAGTCCAGCACCGCGCGGACGCGGCCGGGGACCTCCGGGTCGAGCAGGCAGTTGTCCAGCCGGAAGTCACCGTGGACGATCCCGTGCCGCTGCGTCGCGGGCACCGTCTCCGCCAGCCGGGCGGCGAGGGCGTCCAGCCCCGGGCGGTCGCGGTCGCGGGTCGCCTCCCACTGCTGGGTCCAGCGGCGCACCTGGCGGGCCATGAAGCCCTCGGGGCGGCCGAAGTCGCCCAGCCCCACCGCGACGGGGTCGACCGAGTGCAGATCGGCCAGCACGTCGACCAGGCCGTCGCCGATCGCACGCCGCTGGTCGGGGCCGTCGGCGTAGCCGTCCGGGATCCGGTCGATGACGTGCAGGCCGACCACGCGCTCCATCACGTAGAACGGCGCACCCAGCACGCCGGTGTCCGTGCACAGGTGGAGGGTCCGCGGCACCGGCACCGGCGTGGGGCCCAGCGCGGAGATCACCCGGTGCTCGCGCGCCATGTCGTGCGCGGTGGCCAGCACGGCGCCCGTCGGCGGGCGCCGGAGGATCACCGCGTCCTCGGCGGCCCCGCCCTCCGGGGTCACCACGTAGGTCAGGTTGGACATGCCGGCGGCGATCAGCTCGATGCCGACCGAGCGCCAGCGCTCGTCCCCTAGAGCGGAGGCCAGGTACGGCCCGACGACGGCTGGATCAGCACCTGGGGAAGTCGCCACCGGCGCAGGGTAACCTCTGGCGCTCCGCGACCCGCCCGACCGTTCGTGGTCCCGATGTGTCACCTCCCCGGAGTCGGGCACAAATCGGGGCCGGACGGCGTTGGGGGGCTGCCGGTCCTTCCGCGAGGGGGACCGGCGCACGTGGACGGGGCGCCCGGTGCGGGCCGCCCCCACGACGACCCACCGGTCGCCCACCGGCGAACGGCCAGGACGACGGTGCGCACCCTGCGCCGCGTCAGACGAGCGGGCACGACGCCCGCGGAACCCCGGAGGAGGGGCACACCCCATGGCCACCGACTACGACGCCCCGCGCCGCAACGAGACCGACGAGCTCGGCGAGGACTCGCTCGAGGAACTGAAGGCGCGGCGGGCCGAGGCGCAGTCCTCGTCGGTCGACGTCGACGAGACGGACTTCAACGAGAACCTGGAGCTCCCCGGCGCCGACCTGTCGAACGAGGAGCTGACCGTCCGCGTCCTGCCCAAGCAGGAGGACGAGTTCACCTGCTCGCGCTGCTTCCTGGTGCAGCACCGCAGCCGGCTCGCCTCCACCCGCGGCGACCAGCTGTTCTGCCGCGACTGCGCCTGAAGAAGGACCCCCTCGCCCCCACCGCTCGCACGCTCGCGGCGGGACTCCGCGAGGGGGCCGTTCCAGCAAGTCACCTGCTCGCGGCGGGACCCTGCGAGGGGGCCGTTCCAGCGCCGCACCGTGAAGGGGACGACGGATGACCGAGGGCTCGCGCACCGGCGCACCGCGTGACGTGCCGCCGCCGCGTCCCGTCGCGCAGCAGGACCCCCCGGCGACGACCGAGGAGAGCCCGCTCGCGCGCGCCGGGCGGGCGGTCGCCGACGCCGTGGCCGGGCTGACCGGCGGCGGCACGGAGCGGTCCGCCGGCGGAGGTCTGCGCGACGTCGTCGGCGCCGTCGCCGGGGCGGTCGCGAGCGCCCTCGGCGGCGGCGCGCAGCCGGCGCCTGAGGCGTCCGGTGCCCGGGTGGCCGACGGCGACGGCCGGGCCCCCGGCGCGCTGCTCGGCGACCTCCTGGCGGCGGCGGCGCCGCGGCTGCCGATCCGCGACCGGGAGCGGCTGCGGGCCGCCCACCCCGGGGCGTCCGACGACGAGATCGCCGAGGCGCTCGTCCAGCGCGCCGCCCGGGCCACCTCCGGGATCGGCGCGGCCACGGGTGGGCTGTCTGCCGCCCACTGGTTCGCCCCGCCGTCCCTGCTGGCCGTCCCGCTGGAGCTGGGAGCCGAGACCGTCCTCGTGGCCGCCGTGGAGGTGGTCCTCATCGGTGAGCTGCACGAGCTGAGCGGCCGGCGCGCCCCGGGCGACGCCGCCGCGCGCGCCCAGGCCTACCTGGCGGCGTGGTCGGAGCAGCGGGCGGTCCGGGACGGCGGCGTGGCCGGCCTCGGCGCGGTGCTGGGTGCCGCCGGCGTGCGCGCTCTCCGCCGGCGGGTGACCCGCCGGCTGGCCGGGGCCCTGCCGGCGGCTGCGCCCTTCCTGGTCGGCGCGGCCCTCTCCGGGCGTGGCAACCGCCGGGCGACCGAGAGCCTCGCGCGCCGCATCCGCGAGGACCTGCAGGGCCCGCCGGTCTGACGGAGCCCGCGAGCGGTGGGGGGCGGGGAGGTCCTTATAGGGTCGCCGACGTGCCTGATCCCTCCACCGGCCTGGACGTGCCCGTCCGGCTCACCGCGCCCGACGGCGCCGTCCCGAGGTACGCCCTGGCCGGTGACGCGGGCGCCGACCTGAGCGCCGCCGAGGACGTCGAGCTGGCCCCGTTCGAGCGGCGGCTGGTGGGTACCGGTGTCGCGGTGGCGATCCCCGAGGGCTACGCCGGGTTCGTGCACCCGCGCTCGGGGCTGGCCCACCGGCTGGGGCTGAGCATGGTGAACGCGCCCGGGACCATCGACGCCGGCTACCGCGGGGAGATCATGGTCAACCTCATCAACCTGGACCCGGTGACGCCGCTGCGGCTCTCCCGCGGCGACCGCATCGCGCAGCTGGTGGTGCAGCCGGTGGTGCGCGCGCGGTTCGTCCCGGTGCGCGAGCTCCCGGCCAGCGCCCGCGGCGAGGGCGGGCACGGCTCCACCGGCGGGCACGGGCCCGCGACGCCCGGGTCCTCCGACGCACGATCACTCGAGGGGCGGGACTGACATGCCGTTCGGACGGCGGCGCAACCGCATCGACCGCAGCCTGCGCGAGCGGGGCGTGCCCCCGGAGCCGCAGACCCGGATCCGGGAGGTCGAGGAGACCACCGGGCCCTGGGACGAGGCCGACGCCCCCCAGGACGGGCTGGCGCGGATCGACCTCGGCGCGATCCGGCTGCCCGCGCTCCCCGGGATGGACCTGCGGGTGGAGCTCAACCAGCAGCAGAAGGTGATCGGCGCGACGCTGCGCCACGGCGGCTCGCTGCTGCAGGTCGCGGCCTTCGCGGCGCCCCGGGCCGCCGGCATCTGGGACGACGTCCGCGCCGAGCTGGCGCGCAGCGCCTCCGGTCAGGGCGCGTCGCTCACGGAGGTGGAGGGGCCCTTCGGCCTCGAGCTCGCCGGCACCGTCGTCGCGACGACACCGCCGCAGCCCGGGCAGCCGGCTCCGCGGGCGACGCGGCGGCCGGCCCGTTTCCTCGGCGTCGACGGGCCGCGCTGGTTCCTGCGCGGCCTGCTCAGCGGCTCGGCCGCCGCGGGCGGCGAGGAGGAGGCGAAGGCGCTGGAGGCCGCGTTCCGCGGCATCGTCGTCGTCCGGGGCTCCGAGCCGATGCCGGTGCGCGAGCCGCTCCCGCTGACCCTGCCCCCGCAGGCCGCGGCGCAGCTCGCCGCGCAGCAGCCCCCGGCGGGCCCGGCCCAGGGCCGGCCGCCGGGCGGTGCGCCGCCCGGCGCGCCCGCCTGACGACGCGACGCAGGGAACACCGGTGCGCGTCCCCGGGCGCGACCCCGCGAACTACCCTGGTGCCGTGACGGAGACCCGATCGGCGGGCTGGTGGTCGCGCACGCTGCAGCGACTCACCGCCGACGACCAGACCATCGACGCCCAGGAGCTCCGGGCGGGGTCGGCCAGCGCCGGCTGCGAACCGGTCAGCGCCTGCCGCAAGGGCGAGGTCGTCACGGTCACCGGCCGGCTGAAGTCCGTCGTCTACACCCCGCGCGAGACGGTGCCCACCCTCGAGGCCGAGCTGTTCGACGGATCCGGGTCGGTGACCCTGGTCTGGCTGGGCCGGCGGCGCATCGCGGGGATCGAGCCGGGCCGCTCGCTGACCGCGCGCGGGCGGTTCGCCGCCTTCGACGGCCGGCAGGTCATCTACAACCCCTGGTACGAGCTGAACGCCGGCTGACCGCCGCGGGGCGGCAGGGAGCCGCCGCGCGCAGGACCGGGAGCGAACGAGGGGGACGAGGGTGACCGCAGCCGGCCGGCCGGGCGACGGCGAAGGCGGGTCCGACACCGGGTCGACCTCGGTGTTCGACCGGGACCAGCTGCTGGCCCAGCTGGGCGGCTGGCGCGGCATGGTCGACGCGACGCTGCCGACCGTCGCGTTCATCGTGGCCAACGGCCTCGCCGGCCTGCGCACCGGCATCTGGGCGGCGGTGGCCGCGGCGGTCGTGGTCTTCGCCCTGCGGCTGGCCCGGCGGCAGAGCGTCCAGCAGGCCGTGAGCGGGCTGATCGGGGTCGGCATCGCGGTGGCGATCGCCGCCAACACCGGCCAGGCCCGCGACTTCTTCGTGCTCGGGATCGTGCGCAGCCTGGTCGTCGGGGTGGTCCTCCTGGGCTCCATCCCGTTCCGCTGGCCGCTCGTCGGCGTCGTCGCGGAGTTCCTGGCCCCGAGCCACCTGGGGTCGATGGCCGCGCACTCCCTGCCGTGGAGCCGCCGGACGGCGCGGGGCACCGAGCCGGTGGCGAGCGCGCCGGTGACGCCCGACCCGGCCGCTGCACCGCAGCTGCACTGGCGCCGCGAGCCCCGGCTGCTGCGCGCCTACTCGTGGCTGACCGCGCTGTGGGCCGCGTCCTTCTTCCTGCGCGCCGGCGTGCAGTGGGTGCTCTACCGCGCCGACGAGGTGGAGCTGCTGGGCACCGCCTCGGTCGTGCTGGGCCTGCCGCTCACCGCCGTCGTGCTGGTGATCACCCTGTGGGTGGTCGCCCGCCTGCACCGGCACCGGACCCCCGGCCCGCCCGGGGCCTGAGGGAGGACCCCGTCCGCCCCGCCCCGCGCGCACCCGCGGCGAGCCTCCGGACGGGGCCGCTCACGCGCCGATCCGACCGGGGCCCTCCGGCGCGAAGACGTACTGCAGCTCCTCCTCCGTGTCGCCGTGCGACACGAACAGCAGCTCGTCCCCGGACTCCAACGGCTCGTCGGGCGACGGGGTGATCACCCGGTCGCCGCGGAGGATCGTGGTGAGCACCGTCTCGCGGGGCAGGGGCACCTCGCGCAGCGCGCGGCCCACCCACGGGGTGTCGTCGCCCAGGGTGATCTCCACCAGGTTGGCCGCGCCCTTGCGGAAGCTCATGAGCCGGACGACGTCGCCCACGGTCACCGCCTCCTCCACCAGGGCGGCGAGCACCCGGGGGGTGGAGACGGCGACGTCGACCCCCCACGCCTCGGTGTAGAGCCACTCGTTGCGCGGGTCCTTGACCCGGGCGACCACGCGGTTGACCGCGAACTCGGTCTTGGCCAGGAGCGACACGACGAGGTTGGCCTTGTCGTCACCGGTCGCGGCCACGACGACGTCGCAGGTGGCCAGCTGCGCCTCCTCCAGGGAGGAGACCTCGCACGCGTCCGCCTGCACCCACTCCGCGCCCGGCACCGAGCGGGTGCGGACCTTGCGGCCGTCCTTCTCGATCAACATGACGGTGTGGCCGTTCTCCAGGAGCTCCCCGGCGATGGAGCGGCCGACCGCACCGGCTCCCACGATGGCGACGCGCATCAGTGCCCACCCTCCTGGGGGCCGCGCTCGACGACCTCGTGCACCCGCGCCGTCAGCTCGTCGGTGACGGCGACGACCAGCTGGTCGCCGTCCTGGAGCACCGTGGCCTGGGTCGGCAGCTGGGCCTCGCCGAACCTCGTCAGCCAGGCCACCCGGGCGCCGGTCGCCGCCTCGAGGGCGGCCAGCTTGCGGCCCACCCAGGCGTCGCTGACGGTGACGCGCACCAGCAGCACCTTCCCGGTGGGCTCGCGCCACAGCTCGCTGACCTTGACCGACAGCAGGTCGCGCAGCAGCCGGTTCACCGTCCACGGCACGGTGGCCACGCTCGGGATGCCCATGCGCTCGTAGACCTCGGCCCGCTTGGAGTCGTAGATCCGCGCCACGACGTGCTGGACGCCGAACGTCTCGCGCGCCACCCGGGCCGAGATGATGTTCGAGTTGTCGCCGCTGCTCACCGCCGCGAAGGCGCCCGCGGAGTCGATGCCGGCGTCCAGCAGCACCTGCCGGTCGAAGCCGAGCCCCTTGACCTGGCGCCCGGCGAAGTCCGGCCCCAGCCGGCGGAACGCCTCGGGGTCCTGGTCGATCACCGCCACGCTGTGCCCGATCTGCTCCAGGCGCCGGGCGATGGCCGAGCCCACACGGCCGCAGCCCATCACGACCACGTGCACGCGTCACTCCCGCAGATCCCGGTGGCGCCGGCGCCGTCCGCCCGCGCTCCACCGGCCGCGAAGCTACACCCGCCGGGGGCGTGCCAGGGCCCAGGACGCCCGTATCACCCCGAGGGGCCGGGTGGGCCGGGTCACGCCCGCGGGGGCGCCGCGCGTCCGTACCATCGCGCCGTGCCAACCCTGTCCGACCTCGGACAACTACCGAAACGCCTCGTCCTCGGCCGCCCCGTCCGCAGCGACCGGGCGGGGGAGTCGTTGCTCCCCAAGCGGCTGGCCCTCCCGATCTTCGCCAGCGACCCGCTCTCCTCCGTGGCCTACGCCACGCAGGAGATCCTCATCGTCCTCACCCTGGCCGGGACGGCGTTCCTCTTCTTCGCCCCCTGGATCGCGATCGGCGTCGTGGTGCTCCTGGCGACGGTGGTGCTCTCCTACCGGCAGGTGGTGCGGGCCTACCCGTCGGGCGGCGGCGACTACGAGGTCGCCGTCAAGAACCACGGGCAGTGGGCCGGCGTCACGGTGGCGAGCGCGCTGCTCGTCGACTACGTCCTGACCGTCGCGGTGTCGGTGTCCGCGGGGACCGACAACATCATCTCGGCGTTCCCCGAGCTGAACGAGCACCGCGTCCTGATCGCCCTCGGGCTGGTGGCGCTGCTGGCCGCGGTCAACCTGCGCGGCGTCCGGGAGTCGGGCCGGACCTTCGCGGCGCCGACCTACCTCTTCATCAGCGGCATCATGGTCATGGTCGTCACCGGCCTGCTGAAGTACTTCGTCACGGGCGGGGGCCTGGTGGCGGAGAGCTCCACGTGGTCCGTGCTCCCCGAGCCGGGGTACGAGGAGGTCACCGGGCTGGCGCTGATCTTCTTCGCGCTGCGCGCCTTCGCCTCCGGCTGCACGGCGCTCACCGGCGTCGAGGCGATCGCCAACGGCGTCCCCGCCTTCCGCCCGCCCAAGAGCCGCAACGCGGCGACCACCCTCGCCCTCATGGGCGGCATCGCGGCCACCATGTTCGCCGGGGTCACCGCGCTGGCCCTGCTCGCGAACGTGAAGTACGTGGAGCACACCTGCGACCTGGTCGGCTTCCCCGGGGACTGCGAGACCGACCCGCAGCGCACGGTCATCGCCCAGCTCGCCGCGGCCACCTTCGGCGGCGACACCTCGTTCGGCTTCTTCTACGTGCAGGCGGCCACGGCGCTGGTCCTGATCCTGGCGGCCAACACGGCGTTCAACGGGTTCCCGCTGCTGGGCAACGTGCTCGCCCAGGACCGGTTCATGCCGCGGCAGCTGCACACCCGCGGCGACAAGCTCGTCTACAGCAACGGCATCCTGCTGCTCGCCGGCTTCGCCGGGCTGCTCATCGTCGCCTTCGACGCCGACGTGAACCGGCTCATCCAGATGTACATCGTCGGCGTCTTCACCAGCTTCACGCTGGGGCAGACCGGCATGGTGCGGCACTGGAACCGCGAGCTGCGCAGCATCACCGACCCGGGGGTGCGCGCCCGGATCCGGCGCTCGCAGGCGATCAACGCCGTCGGGGGCACGCTCACCGGCGTCGTCCTGGTGATCATCGTGGTCACCAAGTTCACCCACGGCGCGTGGCTGGTGCTGCTGGCCATGCCGGTCCTCGTCGCCCTGATGAAGGGCATCAACCGGCACTACTGCCACGTGTCCGAGCAGCTCGAGCCCGACACCGACGCCCGGACCCTCCCGAGCAAGGTGCACGCCGTCGTCCTTGTCTCGAAGGTGCACAAGCCGACGCTGCGCGCGCTGAGCTTCGCGCGGGCGACCCGCCCGGACGCGCTGACCGCGCTCACGGTGAACGTCGACGACGGCGAGACCCGCGCGCTGCAGGCCGACTGGCAGCGCTACGACATCCCGGTCCCGCTCACCGTGCTCGAGTCGCCGTACCGGGAGATCACCCGTCCGGTGCTCGACTACGTGAAGGGCATCCGCCGGGACAGCCCGCGAGAACTGGTGGTGGTCTTCGTGCCGCAGTACGTCGTCGGGCACTGGTGGGAGAACGTGCTGCACAACCAGAGCGCGCTGCGCCTGCGCGCCCGGTTGCAGTTCCAGCCCGGCGTGATGATCACGACGGTGCCGTGGCAGCTGGAGAGCTCGGTCGGTGCCGACGACGACGGCCGCCGCGGCGGGCCGGCCCCCGGTGACCTGCGGCGCGGGTTCACCGACGACGAGGCCGACGTGACGCCGTATGGCTGAAGGCCCCCCCGCCCCCCGCCGCTCGCCGGCTCGCGGCGGGCCCCTGCAGGGGGCCGGTCGCAGCCGGGCCCGTTCGCGGGACGCGGACAAGGGTCTGGGGTGGGTGGGCCGCGAGTTCCAGGTGGACGTCGGGCCGGTGGCGCACGGGGGGCACTGCGTCGCCCGGCACGAGGGCCGGGTGGTGTTCGTGCGCCACACCCTGCCCGGTGAGCGGGTGCGCGTGCGCGTCACCGAGGACCGGCACCCGGGCTTCTGCCGCGCCGACGCCGTCGAGGTGCTGGCGGCGGCCCCCGCGAGGGTGGCGCGCCCCTGCCCCTACAGCGGCCCGGGGAGGTGCGGCGGCTGCGACTGGCAGCACGTCGACCCGGCCGAGCAGCGCCGGCTGAAGGCGGCCGTCGTCCGCGAGCAGCTGGTGCGCCTGGGCGGCCTGGACGAGCAGGACCCGGTGGTCGCCGGGCTCGCCGTCGAGGAGCTGCCCGGCGGCCCGCTGCGCTGGCGCTCCCGGGCACGCTTCGCCGTCGACCGCACCGGCGCTCCCGGCCTGCGCCGGCACCGCTCGCACGACGTCGTGGTGCTCGACGACTGCCCGATCACCGTCGAGCCGGCCGCGCGGGCGGTGCTCGGCCGGCGCTGGCCGGGCGCGGGCGCCGTCGACGTGTCGATCGACTCCACCGGTGCGGTGACGACCGCCCCGCTCGACCGCCGCGGCCGGCCGCGTGCCACCGAGGTGCGGCAGGCGGGGGAGGAGCGGCCCGCGGCCGCCGGCCGCGCGGAGCGGCGCGCCGGCGGGCGGGACTGGGAGGTCGAGGGCACCGGCTTCTGGCAGGTGCACCCCGCCGCGGCCGACGCGCTGGTGGAGGCCGTCTCGGGCTTCGCCGCCGCGACCGACGGCGAGACGGTGCTCGACCTCTACGCCGGCGCCGGGCTGCTCGGGGGCGCGCTGGCTCCGGCGGTGGGCGCCGGCGGCCGGGTGGTCTGCGTCGAGGCCGATCCGGGCGCCTGCGCGGCCGCGGACGCCAACCTCGCCGGCCTGCCCCAGGCGGAGGTCTGGCAGGGCGAGGTGGACGCCGACGGGCTGGCCGAGCTGCTCGCCGAGCTGGGGTCCGGCCCGGACGTCGTCGTCCTCGACCCGCCGCGCGCCGGCGCCGGGACGGCGGTGAGCCGGCTGCTCGCCGGGAGCGGTGCGCGGGCCGTCGTCTACGTGGCCTGCGACCCCGCGGCGCTGGGCCGGGACGTCGCCGCGTTCGCCGCCGCCGGGTACCGGCTCGCCGGGCTGCGCGGGTTCGACGCCTTCCCGATGACCGCGCACGTGGAGTGCGTCGCGCTGCTCGTGCCCGCCTGACGGCCCACCCCGGGGGCCGGCACGTGGAGGTTCGGCGACGGAGGGCCACTCCCGTCCCAGGAGTCACACGCGTCGGTCTCCCGGGGCATCGCCTGCGTAGCGTCCGCCGGGTGACGAGGGGAGAAGCGATGCAGCGCACGACCACCGCCCACCCGCACGTGGCGGCCGCCCGCAAGCTCCTGGCGCTCGGGTGGTGGTTCGTCGCCGCCGGGGCCGCGCTGGCGCTGGGGCTCGAGGTGGAGGACGGCGTCTCCCTCTGAGGCGTGGACGGGGTCGCTCCGCGCCGGCCGGGGGCCGTCACGCCCGCCCGGCTGCTCGCGAGGCGCAGGACCTCGTTACGGTCAGGGGGTGCCCACGTGGGAATACGCCTCGGTCATCACCGCCAACGATGCGGAGTCGCAGCGGGCCGGCGTGAGCGTCAAGCTCCCCGGCGGTCAGCTCGAGCGCCAGCAGGGCGACACCAGCTCGGTGCTCAACAAGCTCGGTGCCGAGGGGTGGGAGCTGGTCAGCTACCACTCCAGCGGCGCCGGCACCTGGGGGTTCGAGCAGTTCTGGCTCAAGCGCCAGTCGTCCTGAGCCGACACGCCCCGGTGTCGAACACCTGTTCGACCCGTGCGGCAGAATGGTGCGGTGGAGACGTCGCTGCCGCCGGGCTGGCCGGAGGAGGTGCGCCCGCCGGGCGCCCCTGACTGGGAGCGCACCGCCGTCGCCTGGCTGTTCGACCTGGTGCCGCCGGACTACCGCGCGCACGAGGTGCTCCGCCGGTACCCCGTGCTGCTCGCCCGGTTCGCCGGCGACCACGTCGCCGCCGGTCTGGAGGCCGCCCGCGCCGGGTGGCGCACCCTGCGGGTGGAGCTGGCCGACCAGCTCCCGCCGGAGGCGATCGAGGCGGCGATGGCCGCCTACGAGCGCGAGGGGGCCCGGCTGGCCGCCGCCGCCCGCGGGGTCGACGTCGTCGGCGGGGCGTTGAGGGGAGAACGCTGGGTACCGCGGCTGTGAGCTGCATCCGCCTCACCCGCTCGACCGGAAGAGCCGGTAGACCGCAGCTACAGTGGATCGGCGGCTGCCCCCCGGCGCCGCCCGACCGAGAGGACACCGCCGCACCGTGCCGCTCCTGCGATCGCTGCGGGGCCCGGAAGACGTCAGGGCCCTCGAGTCCGAAGCGCTGCCCGCCCTCGCCGCGGAGATCCGTGACGCCCTGGTCACCAGCGTCGCCCGCACCGGGGGTCACCTCGGGCCGAACCTGGGCTGCGTCGAGCTGACCATCGCCCTCCACCGGGTGTTCGACTCCCCGCGCGAGCCGATCGTCTTCGACACCGGCCACCAGTCCTACGTGCACAAGATGCTCACCGGCCGGGTCGACGGCTTCGAGCGGCTGCGCCAGCGCGGGGGGCTGTCGGGCTACCCCAGCCGTGCCGAGAGCGACCACGACTGGGTGGAGAACAGCCACGCCTCGACCTCGCTGTCCTACGCCGACGGGCTGGCCAAGGCCTTCGCCATCCGGGGTGACTCCCGCCCCGTGGTCGCCGTCATCGGTGACGGTGCGCTGACCGGCGGCATGGCGTGGGAGGCGCTCAACAACATCGCCGCCGCCCAGGACCGCCCGGTCGTCATCGTCGTCAACGACAACGGCCGCTCCTACTCGCCGACGATCGGCGGTGTCGCCGACGCACTGGCCACCCTGCGGCTGCGCCCCGGCTACGAGAACGCGCTGCTGCAGGTGCGCCAGGCGCTGCACCGGGCGCCCGTCGTCGGCTCGGCCCTGTACGACGCGCTGCACGCCATCAAGAAGGGCCTCAAGGACGTCCTCTCGCCGCAGGGCATGTTCGAGGACCTCGGCCTGAAGTACGTCGGCCCGGTCGACGGCCACGACATCCGGGCGGTGGAGTCGGCGCTGCGCCGGGCCCGCTCCTTCGGCGGGCCGGTCATCGTGCACGCCGTCACCACCAAGGGATTCGGCTACCCGCCGGCCGAGACCGACCAGATCGACGCGTGGCACGCGACCGGGGTCTTCGACCCCGACAGCGGCGCCAGCGCCCGCAAGACCGGCCTGGCCTGGACCGATGCCTTCGCCGACGAGCTGGTGCGCGTGGGCGCCGAGCGCCCCGACGTCGTCGCGATCACCGCGGCGATGCTGCACCCCACCGGCCTGGCCCCGTTCGCCGAGCGCTTCCCCGAGCGCACCTTCGACGTCGGCATCGCCGAGCAGCACGCCCTCACGTCGGCCGCCGGCCTGGCCATGGCGGGGCTGCACCCGGTCGTCGCCGTCTACTCGACGTTCCTCAACCGGGCGTTCGACCAGCTGCTCATGGACGTCGCCCTGCACCGGCAGCCGGTGACGGTGGTGCTCGACCGCGCCGGGGTCACCGGTGACGACGGTGCCTCGCACAACGGCATGTGGGACATGTCGATCCTGTCGGTGGTGCCCGGCCTCGCCCTGGCGGCGCCGCGCGACGAGGCCACGCTGCGGGAGGCGCTGCGCGAGGCGGTCGACATCACCGACGGACCGTCGGTCGTGCGGTTCCCGAAGGGCTCGCTGCCGCCGGACATCCCGGCCGTCGAGCGGCGGGGGCCGGTGGACGTGCTGCGCCGCGGGGCTCGGGCGGAGGTCCTGCTCGTCGCCGTGGGGTCGATGGTCCCGATGTGCCAGGCCGTCGCCGAGCGGGCCGCCGACCACGGCATCGAGGTGACCGTCGTCGACCCGCGCTGGGTGCTGCCGGTCTCCGCCGAGCTGGTCGAGCTCGCCGCCGGGCACCGGCTGGTCGTCACGGTCGAGGACGGCGGGCGCGCCGGGGGAGTGGGCACCACGCTCAGCCAGGCGCTGCAGGACCGCGACGTCGACGTCCCCGTGCGCACCCTCGGCCTGCCGCAGCAGTTCTTCGAGCACGGCAGCCGCGGGCAGGTGCTCGCCGACGCAGGGCTGACCGAGCAGGACGTCGCCCGGCGGATCGCCGAGTGGACCGCCCGGCTGACCGAGCGCGCCGGGGACGGCGTCACCGAGGCCGCCGTCGAGGACCGGGCGTGATCGCCGAGATCCAGGTGGCGCCCTCGCCGCCCGGCACGGCGGACGACCCGCACGCCCACGTCGAGGCGGCGATCGCCGTCATCCAGGCCTCCGGGCTGCGCCACGAGGTGGGTGCCCTGGGCACCACGCTGGAGGGGGAGGCCGACGAGGTGTGGGCCACGCTGCGCGCTGCGCACGAGGCGATGCTGGCCGCGGGCGCGGACGCCGGGCTCTCGCACATCAAGGTCGCGTCGGTGAACCGCACGATGGACAGCCTCACCGCCAAGTTCCGCTGAAGCCCCGCGCGCTCGGGTGTCTCCCGCCGGGCAGCAGCCCACCTCGCGGTCTGCGGCGAGGTGGGCTGCTGCGTCGCGGGTCGCGGCCTCGGCGGTCAGCTCACCGGGAACGACCGCTCGGTCATCCGCCAGACCTGCCCATCGGTGCCCGGCTCACCGGTCCCGGTGCCGGTGGACATCGAGTTGACGGCCACGTACACGTTGCCGAGCAGGTCGGTGACCACGCCCGCCGGCGCCGGAGCCGGCAACGTGGCCCGGGTGCCGTTCGTCCGCACCGTCACCACCTGACCTGATCCGCCGCCGCCGAAGAGCTCGCTGACGTAGAGGTTGCCGGCCCGGTCCTGCGCGGCACCGGTCACCCCGGTGAAGCCGGTCCAGGTCTGCTGGACCGCCCCGGTCCGGCGGTCGAGCTCCCACACCCGGCCGGCGCCGGGGACCAGCGAGCCGAGGCCGCCCACGATGACGTCGCCGTCGCGGCTGAAGCTCAGCGCCGTCGGCACCGGGTCGCAGGAGAAGCTGCCGTCCTGGTTGGGCCGGGTGTCGCAGGCGCCACCGGTGATGGTGGGGAGGACGGCGAACACGCTGATCCGGCCGCGCCTGTCGACCGCGAGGACGGCGTTGGCCGCGGCATCGGCGACGAGCACCTTGTCACCGACGTCGAGCACCGCGTACGGGTTCGACTCGACGCCCTGGCCGTCGGGGTCGTTCGCCTCCTCGAAGGCGCGGATGTCGGCGACGACCGAGGCCGGCCGGCCCGCCGCCGCGCGCAGCAGCTTGCCCTCCTGCTCCTCCGGCAGCCCCGTGACGCCGTCCGGGACGTCGACGTCCTTGGCGATGTAGATCCGGCCCAGGGTGCGGGCGCTCGCCGCGTCGTTGCCGGTGGCGCCGGCACCGTCAGGGCCGGCCTCGGACAGCAGGCCGGTCACCACCCGCTGCGCGGTGACCCCCTGGACCTTCGCCGGGTGCCGCACGATGCTGACCGCCCCGGTGGTCCCGACGCACACGGTCTCCCCGTCCACCTCGGCGCAGTCGTCGCCGCCGGTCCCGGACTCCGCGATGACCAGGACCCCGTCACTGGTCATGTCGAGCTGCCGCGGGTTGTCCAGGTGCCGCGCCACCGGCACGGGGGCCCAGCGCGCAGCATCGGAGGGTCCGGTCGCCGGCGCGGCGGCAGCCGGACTCATCACCAGCGTCGTGACCGCCAGCCCGGCGGTGGCCGTTGCACACACGAGACGTCTCATCGTTTCCCCTGCCCAGTCCAGGTATCCGGACCGCGGGTACGGCCCGGTCAAGATCCCGAACCTGGCAGGGGCGCTCGAAGGCCGTCAAGATCTTCCGGTGCCGGTGCCGGTGCCGGTGCCGGTGCCGGTGCCGGGGGCGGGGGGCGCCCCGGGTGGGCGCCGTCCTCCCGCACCGCGGAGCGTCCTCCCTCACCGCGCACCGTGAGGGAGGACGCCCGACGATCAGGTCACCTGATCCCGGCGGGGGTCAGGCGGGGAGCGAGGCCACGCCCCGCGGCAGGAACCGCGAGCCGGTCACCCGCTCCGAGACCCCGGTGCGGTCGAGGTAGGCGGAGATGCCGCCCAGCCAGAACGGCCACCCGGCGCCGAGGACCATGCACAGGTCGATGTCCTGCACCGCCTGCACCACGCCCTCGTCCAGCATCAGCCGGATCTCCTGGGCCAGCGCGCCCAGCGCCCGCTCGCGCACCTGCTCCTCGGTCAGCGGCGAGTCGCCGGCGAACGCGTCGGCCAGCTCCGGGTCGACGACGCCGGGCTCGACGAACACGCTGGTCCTCCCGAGCTCGACGATCCGCCTGAGCCCCTCGCCGACGGCGAACCGGTCGGGGAAGGCCTCGTGCATGCGCTCGGCGACGTGCAGCGCCACCGCGGGACCGACGAGCGAGAGCAGCTCGAACGGCGTCATCGGCAGGCCCAGCGGGTCGAGGGCGCGCTCGGCGACCTCGACCGGCGTGCCCTGCTCCACGGCCGAGGTGACCTCACCGAGGAAGCGGGTGAGCAGCCGGTTGACCACGAACGCCGGGGCGTCGGCGACCAGCACGCAGGACTTCTTCAGCGACCTCCCGACGGCGAAGGCAGTGGCCAGGGTCGCGTCGTCGGTCTGCTCGGCGCGGACGACCTCCAGCAGGGGGAGGACGGCGACCGGGTTGAAGAAGTGCAGCCCGACCACGCGCTCCGGGTGCTCGAGCTTGGCGGCCATCTCGGTCACCGACAGCGCCGAGGTGTTGGTGGCCAGCACGCAGGTCTCGGACACGATCGCCTCGACCTCGGCGAACACCTGCTGCTTGACCGACATCTCCTCGAACACGGCCTCGATGACCAGGTCGGCGTCGGCGAAGGCCTCCTTGGACAGCGAGCCGGTCACCAGCCCCTTGAGCTGGTTGAGCTTGTCGGCGCTCAGCCGGCCGCGCTGGGCGAGCTTGTCCAGCTCGCCGTGCACGTAGGCCACGCCCTTGTCCACGCGTACCTGGTCGATGTCGGTGAGCACCACCGGCACCTTCAGCTGCCGCACGAGCAGCATCGCCAGCTGCGAGGCCATGAGCCCGGCGCCGACGACGCCGACCTTGCCGACCTTGCGGGCCAGCGCCTTGTCCGGGGCGCCGGCCGGCCGCTTCGCCCGCTTGTTCACGAGGTCGAACGAGTACAGCGAGGCCCGCAGCGGGTCGCTCATGAGCAGCTCGGTGAGGGCGTCGTCCTCCGCGGCGGTGCCGGCGGTGAACGCCTCGTCGTCGACACCGGCGCGGGCCAGGTCCAGCAGGTCGACCGAGCGCACGGCCCCGGGGGAGGCGTTGCGGGTGCGGCCGGCCACGATCGCGCGCCCGCGCTCGATGGCGGCGTCCCACGCCGACCGGTCGACCTCCGGGCGGGAGACGGTCACGGAGCCGTCGAGCACCCCGACGGCCCACTCGAGGGAGCGCTCGAGGAAGTCGGCCGGCTCGAAGAGCGCGTCGGCGATGCCGAGCTTCGCGGCCTTCGGGGCGGGCGTCATCTTGTTCTGCGCGAGGGCGTTCTCGACGATCACGGTGACCGCCGCGTCGATGCCGACCAGGTTCGGCAGCAGCTGCGTGCCGCCCCAGCCGGGCACCAGGCCGAGGAAGGCCTCGGGGAAGCCGACCGCGGCGGTGCCGCTGATCGTGCGGTAGTGGCAGTGCAGCGCCAGCTCCAGCCCGCCGCCCAGCGCGACCCCGTTGACGAACGCGAAGGTCGGGATCGCCGAGTCCTTGAGCCGCCGGAACACCCGGTGGCCGGTCTCGGCGATCTCCCGCGCCGTCGCCTCGTCGGTCACCGCCGGGACGCCGGAGAGGTCGGCGCCCACGGCGAAGATGAACGGCTTGCCGGTGACGGCGATCGCCGCCGGCGCCGGGGAGTGGGCCGCGATCTCGTCCAGGGCGGCGTCCAGCGAGGCCAGCCCGGCGGGGCCGAAGGTGGACGGGCGGGTGTGGTCGTGGCCGTTGTCGAGCGTGATCAGCGCGATCTCGCCGACCAGGCCCGGGTAGGTCACGAACCGCACCATGGCGGTGGTCACGACCTCGTTCTCGAAGACGGCGGTGCTCACTTGGCGAAGCCCTCCCAGTTCGGGTTCTCCCAGATGACGGTGGCGCCCATGCCGAGGCCGACGCACATGGCGGTCAGGCCGTAGCGGACGTCGGGGCGCTCGGCGAACTGGCGGGACAGCTGGGTCATCAGGCGCACGCCGGAGGAGGCCAGCGGGTGGCCGACGGCGATGGCGCCGCCCCACGGGTTGACCCGCTCGTCGTCGTCTGCGATGCCGAAGTGGTCGAGGAAGGCCAGCACCTGGACGGCGAAGGCCTCGTTCAGCTCGAAGAGGCCGATGTCCTCGATCGTCAGGCCGGTGCGGGCCAGCGCCCGCTCGGTGGAGGGCACCGGACCCACGCCCATGACCTCGGGCTCCACGCCGACGAAGCCGTAGCCCACCAGGCGCATGCCGACGTCCAGCCCGAGCTCGAGGGCGACGTCCTCGGCGGCCAGCAGGCAGCCGGTGGCGCCGTCGTTGAGCCCCGCGGCGTTGCCGGCGGTCACGTGCCCGTGCGGGCGGAACGGCGTCTTGAGGGTCGACAGGCCCTCCAGGGTGGTCTGCGGCCGCGGCGGCTCGTCGACCGTGGCCACGCCCCAGCCCTGCTCGGCCGAGCGGGTGGCGACGGGGACGAGCTCCGGCCCGAGCTTGCCGTTGGCCAGCGCCTTCGCGAACTTCTGCTGGCTGGCCAGCGCGAAGGCGTCGGCGCGCTCCTTGGTCAGGTGGGGGAACCGGTCGTGCAGGTTCTCCGCGGTCGAGCCCATGACCAGCGCCGAGGGGTCGACCAGCTTCTCGCTGACGATGCGCGGGTTGGGGTCCACGCCCTCGCCCATCGGGTGGCGGCCCATGTGCTCGACGCCACCGGCGATGGCGACGTCGTAGGCGCCGAAGGCGATGCCGCTGGCGGTGGTGGTCACCGCGGTCATGGCGCCGGCGCACATCCGGTCGATCGAGTAGCCCGGCACCGACTTCGGCAGGCCGGCCAGCAGGGCGGCCGTCCGGCCGAGGGTGAGGCCCTGGTCGCCGATCTGGGTGGTGGCGGCGATGGCCACCTCGTCGACGCGGTCGGCCGGCAGCGCCGGGTTGCGGCGCAGCAGCTCGCGGATCACGCGGACGACGAGGTCGTCGGCGCGCGTCTCGGCGTAGATGCCCTTTGGGCCGGCCTTGCCGAAGGGTGTGCGCACGCCGTCGACGAAGACGACCTCACGCAGCGAGCGGGACATGGGACCTCCGCAGTATTCGTAACCGGCCCGGGAGGGCGCGGCGGGCTACAAGTTACCCGCCGGTAACCGGGCGGGCCAAGCGCGGCCCCGACCCCCTTCGAGGGGGGTCCCGGGTCACGGTCCGGCAACGGCGGGGGACCGTGCTTGCGGTCACAAGGAGGTGGCGCGCAAGATGACCCGCCGGAATTTCTCTGTAACCCCAACGAAATAGAGGTCCCTCTCATGGCGCGACGGCGCACGGTGACGACGGCGATCGCTGCGGCTCTGGTCTTCGGCCTGGCCGCGTGTGGTGGCGACGACAGCGACGGTGGCAACGGCGGCGGCGGTGGCGGCGGCGAGGCCGCCGCCGGCAAGGTCGGCGTCATCCTCCCCGACACCGCCTCATCGGCCCGCTGGGAGTCCGCCGACCGCCCGCTGCTCGAGGCCGCCTTCGAGGAGGCCGGTGTCGAGTACGACATCCAGAACGCGCAGGGCGACGCCCAGCGGATGAGCACCATCGCCGAGCAGATGATCACCGAGGGCGTCACGGTCCTGGCGATCACCAACCTCGACTCGGCCTCGGGCGCGGCGATCCAGCGGCAGGCCGAGCAGCAGGGCGTGCAGACGATCGACTACGACCGGCTCACCCTGGGCGGCGAGAGTGACTACTACGTCTCGTTCGACAACGTCGAGGTCGGCCGGCTGCAGGGTGAGGGCCTGGCGCAGTGCCTCGGCGACGAGCCGGCGAACATCGCCTTCCTCAACGGCTCGCCCGACGACAACAACGCCACGCTGTTCTCGCAGGGCGCGCACGAGGTCCTCGACGAGATGGACCAGTACACGCAGGTCGCCGAGCAGGCCGTGCCGGAGTGGGACAACCAGCAGGCCGCCACGATCTTCGAGCAGATGTACACCCAGGCCGGCGGTGACATCCAGGGCGTGCTCGCCGCGAACGACGGTCTGGCCAACGCCGTCGTCTCGATCCTGGCCCGCAACAACGTCGCCGGCCAGGTGCCCGTGACCGGTCAGGACGCCACGGTCGAGGGGCTGCAGAACATCCTCGCGGGCGAGCAGTGCATGACCGTCTACAAGCCGATCGCCGACGAGGCGCAGGCCCTGGCCGACCTGGCCGTGGCCCTGGTCAACGGCGAGGAGCCGGAGGTCGACGGCTCGGTCGAGGACCCGGAGGGCGGCCGCGAGGTCCCCTCGGTGCTGCTCGAGCCGGTCTCGATCTTCCGGGACAACGTCAAGCAGGTCATCGACGACGGCTACCAGAGCGCCGCCGACGTCTGCACCGGTGAGTACGCCGCCGCCTGCACCGAGCTCGGCATCTCCTGAGCCGACCGGCCGGGGCACCCCTCCCGTGGGTGCCCCGGCCGTGTGCTTCCGCCCTGCCGGCCCCGGCTCGCCCGGGGCCGGCAGGGCGACCTATCGTCCCGCCACGGTCGACCGACCGTTCCCTGCTGGAAGGACGCAGCGGTGTCCGCACTCGAACAGACCCCTCCCACCTCCTCGACCCTCGAGCGGCCCACGCTGAGCCTGCGGGGGGTCAACAAGAGCTTCGGGGCCGTCCAGGTCCTGCACGACGTCCACCTCGACGTCTACCCCGGCAAGGTCACCGCGCTGGTCGGCGACAACGGCGCCGGCAAGAGCACGCTGATCAAGTCGATCGCCGGCATCCACCCCATCGACTCGGGCACCGTCGAGTTCGAGGGCAAGCCCGTGCAGCTCAACGGCCCGCGCGACGCCGCCCGCCTGGGCATCGAGGTCGTCTACCAGGACCTCGCGCTGGCCGACAACCTCGACGTCGTCCAGAACATGTTCCTGGGCCGCGAGCGCAAGCGCGGGGTGGTGCTCGACGAGGCCTCGATGGAGGAGGCGGCGCGCGACACCCTCACGAAGCTCTCGGTGCGCACCCTGAAGTCGGTGCGCCAGCTGGTGTCCAGCCTCTCCGGTGGGCAGCGGCAGACCGTGGCGATCGCCAAGGCCGTGCTCTGGGAGTCCAAGCTGGTCATCCTCGACGAGCCGACCGCCGCGCTCGGCGTCGCCCAGACCCGGCAGGTGCTCGACCTGGTCCGCCGGCTGGCCGACACCGGCCACGCCGTCGTCTTCATCACCCACAACATGGTCGACGTCTTCGAGGTCGCCGACCGCGTCGCCGCCCTGTACCTGGGCCGCGTCGCCGCCGACGTCCCGATCTCCGAGGTCGACCGCACCCAGGTCATCGAGCTGATCACCTCCGGCCGCTCCGGCGAGCTGGGGCTCGCGTCCGACGCGCTCGAGGACTGAGAGGACCCCCATGTCGAGCAACACCCTGACCGCCGCCGAGGCGAGCGGGCCGCACAAGCCGGCCGCCGGCTTCGAGGGCGACCGGCACGACAACACCGTCGGCGGCGCAGTCCGCGGGTACCTGAACAAGCTGCGGGCCGGTGACCTCGGTGCGCTGCCCGCCGTCCTGGGCATCGTCGTCCTGGGCATCCTGTTCACCGCGCTGCGGCCGGACACCTTCCTCACCCCGCTGAACCTGGCCAACCTGCTGGTCCAGTCGACGCCGATCATCGTGCTGGCGATGGGCCTGGTCTTCGTCCTCCTCCTGGGCGAGATCGACCTCTCCGCCGGTGTGGTCAGCGGCGTCTGCTCGGCGGTGCTCGCCCAGCTGCTGGTGCAGGCGGGGGTGGCCTGGCCGATCGCCGTCCTGGGCGCGATCGCCACCGGCGCCGTGATCGGCGTCTTCACCGGCAGCCTGGTGGGCATCGTCGGCATCCCGTCCTTCGTGGTGACGCTGGCGCTGTTCCTCGGCTTCCAGGGCGTGACCCTGCGGCTGATCGGCCAGGGCGGCACCGTGCCGGTGCGCGAGCCGGTCATCCGGGCGCTGGCCAACGAGAACCTGCCGGTCACCCTCGGCTGGATCCTGGCCGCGCTGGTCGTCGTGGCCTACGCGGGCTTCGAGCTGTGGCGCTGGCGGTCGCAGCGCAGCCGCGGCCTCGCGCACCAGCCGCTGCTCCTCGTCGTGCTGCGGATCGCGGTGATCGCCGCCGTCGTCGTCGGCGTGACCGCCATCCTCAGCGTCGACCGGGCGCTGGCCGCCGCCATCGACCTCGCCGGCATCCCGTACGCGGTGCCGCTGGTGGTCCTGCTGCTGCTGGTCCTCACGTTCGTGCTCTCGCGGACCAGCTTCGGCCGCCACGTCTACGCCGTCGGCGGCAACGCGGAGGCCGCCCGCCGGGCCGGCATCAACGTGACCCGCATCCGGGTGCTGGCGTTCGTGATCTCCTCGAGCCTCGCGGCGATCAGCGGCATCCTGGCCACCTCGCGGCTCAGCTCGGTGACGCCGGACGCCGGCGCGGGCAACACGCTGCTCTACGCGGTGGGCGCGGCCGTCATCGGTGGCACCAGCCTCTTCGGTGGCCGCGGCCGGGCCCGGGACGCCGTCCTCGGTGGTCTGGTCATCGCGATCATCGCCAACGGGCTGGGGCTGCTCGGGGTCGCGGCGTACCTGAACTTCATCATCACCGGCGGGGTGCTGCTGCTCGCCGCGAGCGTCGACGCGCTCGCCCGCCGGCGGGCCGCCACCGCCCGACGATGACCCCTGCCGCCCGTCGTGCTCAGCGCCGGCGGGCGGCAGGTGCCCACGCCGACGCCGGCGTCGCCCGCACCCGCGGGTGGCGCCGGCGTCGTCGTCGACCATCCCGTGATCCCCGCCCGGGCCCAGGCGCCGGGGTCCCGCCTCGAGCGCGGGTGAGCTCGGGGCGCAGGAGAGCCATGTCGAGAGGCGCCACCGACCGGCAGGCCGCAGCGGGGCGCGGCTCGACGGTCGGTGGCGCGGCTCCACCCGCGTGGCAGCAGGTGCCGCCGACCCCTGGCGCGACCGTCGAGGTGACCGTCCCCCCGGGCAGTCACCTCGCTGCCGGACCTAGGCGCGGGTGACGGCGTCGGCCAGCAGGTCGCCGGCCAGCTCGACCTGCCACTCGCGGGCGCCGCCGGCCCGCAGCGCCTCGGCCACCGCGGCGGGCTCCCGCGGCTCCGGCGGGCTCCACATGATCCGGCGCACCAGGTCGGGGGAGAGGATGTTCTCCACCGGCACGGAGTGCTTCTCCGACAGCTCGGCGAGCCCGGCCCGCGCGACCTGCAGCCGGGTCGCGGCGGCGGGATCGCGGTCGGCCCACCGGTTGACCGGCGGCGGCCCGTCGCCGGGCTTGCTGTGCAGCGGCAGCTCGTCCTCGGGGAGGGCCTTGCCGCGGGCGAGCGCGTCGAACCAGTGCCGCACCAGCCGGCGGTTGGCCCGGCCGCGGAACACCGGGAGCTCCAGCAGGGCGCCCTCGTTCCTGGGGTCGGCCTGGACGGCGGCGACCATCGCGGAGTCGGGCAGCACCCGGCCGGGGGCGACGTCCCGCTTGCGGGCCAGCTCGTCGCGCGCCTCCCAGATGGCCCGGAGCATGCCGAGCTGGCGGCGGCTGCGCAGGCCGTGCACGCCGGAGGTGCGCCGCCACGGGTCCTGCCGCGGGGCGGGCGGGCCGGCGGCGAGGATCGCCTCGAACTCCTGCCGGGCCCACTCGGCCTTGCCCTGCTCCTCGAGGATCGCGGCCAGCGCGTCGCGCAGGTCGACCAGCACCTCGACGTCCAGGGCGGCGTAGACCAGCCACTCCTCCGGCAGCGGGCGGGTGCTCCAGTCGGCGGCGGAGTGCCCCTTCTGCAGCGAGTAGCCCAGCAGCGACTCGACGACGGCGCCCAGCCCCACCCGCGGCAGGCCGGCGAGGCGGGCCGCCAGCTCGGTGTCGAAGACGCGTGCCGGGACCAGCCCGATCTCGGCCAGGCAGGGCAGGTCCTGGTTGGCCGCGTGCAGCACCCACTCGACGTCGGCGATCGCGGCCTGCAGGACCGAGAGGTCCGGCAGCGGGATGGGGTCGAGCAGGCCGGTGCCGGACCCGGCGCGGCGCAGCTGCACCAGGTACGCGCGCTGGCCGTACCGGTAGCCCGAGGCGCGCTCGGCGTCGACGGCGACCGGGCCGGTGCCGCCGCGCAGCGCCTCGGCGTACTCGACCAGCTGCGTGGAGGTCTCGATGACCGGCGGCAGGCCGTCGCGGGGGGCCAGCAGCGGTATCGCTTCGGGGGTCTCCGCGGCCGCCGGGTCCTGCGGTGGCCGGGGAGTGGGGTCGGTGCTCAGTTGCCGTCCACCTTCTTGCCGGTCCTCGTCGTTCGGTCCACCGGCGCCCCGGGCCGGGGTGCGCCGCGACGAGCGCGCCGATCCGAGGAGGGGCACCGGCTCAGGCGGGCTCGGTGCCGCTGTGCCGCACCGATGTTAGAGACTCTCGCTGCCGACCCGGTCGGAGGGACCCAGCAGGTGCACACCCGGCGGGGGGAGCCCGGCGGCGTTGCCGAGCACCTCGAGCCAGGCCGCGAGGTGCCGGTCCAGGTCGGTGTCGACGGCCGTCCAGGAGGCGCGGATCTCGACGTCGACCGAGTGCTCGGGGCCGGCGAGCTCCCCGAAGCGCGTCGACGCGGTACGGGTGACCGTGCCGCCGACCGTGTGGTGCGTGGCGCCGGAGTCGCCGAGGGCGTCGGTCAGCCAGCTCCACGCGACCTCGGAGAACATGGCGTCGTCGACCAGCTCCTCGTCGGTCGCGGCGGAGAGGTAGCCGACGCAGCGGGTGGTGCCGTGCCAGGCCTCGTGGCCCTCGGGGTCGAACAGCACGATGAACCGGGCGCTGGCGATCTCGGCGTCGTCCTCGTCGTCGGCGCCGGGGTCGGCCACGCGCGCGCCGAGGGCGACGGAGAAGGGCGCCAGGCGCTGGGGGGCGGGGATGCGGCCGAGCTCGATCTCCGGTCGGACCCGCACCGCGGCCAGCGACTCCAGGGCGGCGCGGAAGGCGGCCGGGACGGCGTCGTCCCGGTCCCGGTCCCCGGCATCGGCCAGGTTGCGCGGCTCCACGTCCGCAGGGTAGGCCGGGAGACGGCGCGGTGGTGCCGACGCGCCGCACGTGGCGGCGCGGACCCTCCCGGCGGTCTGGGAGGATCGGCGGTCGTGAGTCCCGCTCCCGCCTCGGCGTCCCCGGCCGATTCCGACCTCGTCCGCGCCGCCCGTGGCCTCTTGGTGAGCCGCACCCCGGTCTGGTTCATGCGCCAGGCCGGCCGGTCGCTCCCCGAGTACCGGGCCCTGCGCGCCGGCACGAAGATGCTCGACGCCTGCCAGGACCCCGACCTGATCACCGAGATCACCCTGCAGCCGGTCCGCCGGCACGGGGTGGACGCGGCGATCTTCTTCTCCGACATCGTGCTGCCGCTGGTGGTGGCCGGTGTGGACATCGAGATCAAGCCGGGCGTCGGGCCGGTCGTCGCCGAGCCGGTGCGCAGCGTCGCGGACGTCGACGCCCTGCCGGCGCTCGACCCCGACCGGCTCGGCTTCCTGGAGACGGCGGTGCGCGCGCTGGTCGCCGAGCTCGGGACCACCCCGCTCATCGGCTTCGCGGGGGCGCCGTTCACCCTCGCCACCTACCTCATCGAGGGCGGGCCCTCCAAGGAGCACGCCCGCACCAAGGCGTTCATGTACGCCGAGCCGGCGGCGTGGTCGCGGCTGATGCAGAAGCTCGCGGTGTCGTCGGCGACGTTCCTGCGCGCGCAGATCGACGCCGGGGCCTCGGCGGTCCAGCTGTTCGACTCGTGGGCCGGCGTGCTCTCGGCCGCCGACTACGCCGGGCGGGTGCTGCCCCACTCGCGGGCGGTCTTCGACGGGCTCGGCGAGCGGGACGTGCCCCGCATCCACTTCGGCGTGGGCACCGGCGAGCTGCTGCCCCTGATCGGGGACGCCGGCGCCGACGTCGTCGGCGTGGACTGGCGGGTGCCGCTCGACGAGGCCGCGCGGCGCGTGGGCCCCGGGCGGTCGCTGCAGGGCAACCTCGACCCGGCCGTCCTGCTGGCCGACCGGGCGACCGTCGACCGGGAGGTCCGCCGCGTCGTCGAGCAGGGGAGGGCCGCCCGCGGGCACGTCTTCAACCTCGGCCACGGCGTGCTGCCCGAGACCGACCCGGGCGTGCTCACCCACGTCGTCGAGCTGGTCCACGAGCTGACCGCGTCGCCCACCGCATGAGCCCCCGCCGCCTGGTCGTCGTCGGCGCCGGCATCACCGGCCTGGCCGCCGCCTTCGAGTGGCGCCGCCGTCGTCCGGACGACGAGATCGTCGTGCTCGAGGCCGGTGACCGCATCGGCGGGAAGCTGCACCGCATCGAGCTGGCCGGCCACTGGTACGACACCGGGCCCGAGGCGGTGCTGGCCAGGGTCCCGGAGGCGGTCGGGCTCGTCGAGGCCCTCGGCTGGGGCGACCGGCTCGTCGCGCCCGCGACCACCCAGGCCGCCGTCGTGCTGCCCGAGGGCCGGTTCCCGCTGCCGGCCGGCACCGTGCTCGGCGTCCCGGCGTCCGCGGACGGCCTCGAGGGGATCCTCTCGCCCGCAGGAGTGGCCCGGGTGCGGGCGGAGGCCGAGCTGCCGCCGCCGGCGGTGGACGGCGACGTCGCCGTCGGCGCGTTGCTCCGCGAGCGGCTCGGCGACGAGGTGGTCGACCGGCTGGTCGAGCCGCTGCTGGGTGGGGTCTACGCCGGCCGGGCGGACGAGCTCTCCCTGCAGGCCACGATGCCGGCCCTCTTCGCCCAGCTGCCCGGCTCCGCCTCCGTGCTCGCCGCCGCCTCGGCCGTCCGGGACGCCGGCACCCGCAGCCGCGGTGACGCCGACGGCCCGGTGTTCGCGACCGTCGACGAGGGCATCGGCGCGCTGCCGGCGGCGCTGGTCGCCGCGGCGCGGGCCGAGGTCCGGCTGCGCACCCCGGCCCACGGCATCCGGCGGACGGCGACGGGGCTGGAGGTCTCGGTGGGCCCGGTGGGCTCGCCGGAGGTGCTGCCCGCCGACGCCGTCCTGGTCACCGTCCCCGCCGGCAAGGCCGCCCGCCTGCTGGCCGGCGTCGCGCCCGGTGCCACGGCGCCGCTGCAGGGCATCCCGTACGCCTCGATGGCCGTCGTCGCCATGGCGTTCCCGGCCCAGCACGTCGACGCCGGCAGCGGGCTGCTCGTGCCCCCGGTGACCGGCCGGCTGGTCAAGGGGGTGACCGTCTCCTCCAGCAAGTGGGCGCACCTCGGCGGGGACGTCCTCCTGGTCCGCTCGTCGGTGGGCCGGTTCCGGGACGAGTCGGAGCTGCAGCGCACCGACGGGGACCTGGCCGCCGCGGTGGTCGCGGACGTCGCCGACCTGCTGCACCTGTCGCGCCCCGAGCCCCTGCAGACCGCCGTCGTCCGCTGGGGCGGCGGCCTGCCGCAGTACCTCGTGGGGCACCAGGCGCGGGTGGACGCGGTGCGCGCCGCCGTCGCGGAGGTGCCGGGGCTGGGCATCGCTGGGGCGGCGTTCGGCGGGGTCGGTCTCCCGGCGTGCATCCGCGACGCGCACCGGGCGGTCGCCGCCCTCCTCTAGGCGGGTGGCCGCGACGCCACGGCGCGGGTGGCGATCTGCGTCCGGTTGGCCAGGCCGAGCTTGGCCAGGATGCTGCCCACGTGGGTCTCCACCGTGCGGGCGGAGAGGACCAGCTGCCCGGCGATCTGCCGGTTGGTGAGCCCGGCGGCGACCAGGCCGGCGACCTCCCGCTCGCGCGCGGTCAGCGGGTCGGCGGCCCGCGCGGCCCGGGCCGCCGCCTCGGCCAGGGCGGCCGCCCGCCGGAGCATGTCCTGCCGGTGGGGCGAGCTGGACGCCGACGAGGCCGGGGTGCCGCGGCGCGTGGTCGCCGAGCTGGACCTGGGCACCCTGGACACGGGCATCGCCCGGCGGGACGCGGACCTGCGCAAGCCCCGGTTCCTCGACACCGACCGGCACCCGACGATGATCTGGACCGCCCGCAGCTTCGTCCCGGAGGACGACGGCCGGTGGGCGGCCGAGGGGCTGCTGGAGGTCCGCAGGACCTCCGCGCCGCTGACGGTGCACGGGGTGGCCGAGATCCTGCCGGACGGGTGGGTCCGGGTGCGGGGCACGGCCGAGCTCGACCGGACGACGGTGGGGATCCGGGCCCCGAGCCTCCTCGTCGGCCGCCTCGTCCGGATCGACGTCGACGCCTGGCTGAGCCGGGCACCGGCCGGCTGAGGGAGCGGCGTGTGGTGCGCCGCATCACGGGAGGTGCGGGCATCGGCGCGGCCCGGTCGGCGTTGGATGTGCCGTGCGCATGCACCTGCACCAGAAGTCCACCGTCCCCCCGGTCCGGTGCTTCAAGCACCACGTGTGGATGGCCGCCTGCTCCGACTGCCGCGCCGCCCGTGCGGTCCGGCCGTCGGAGGGGCGCGAGCAGCCGGCACAGGCCGGCTGACGCCACCCGGCACCGGCACCGCCGACCCCGCCGAGGGCCCTGACCGCACCGGTCAGGGCCCTCGGCGTTCCCGCACCCGAGCGGTCCGCCCGCCAGGGAGGGGTGCGCGGCGGTGCGGGACAATGGCCGGCATGAGCGAGGACCAGCGCAGCATCGGGAAGCGGGCCAACGAGCTGAACGACACCATCCGCTACACGATGTGGTCGGTGTTCCGGCTGGCCCGCCCGCTGGACGACGAGCGCCGGCACCACGTCGCCGCCGAGGTGGGCGAGCTGTTCGCCGAGCTCGCCGGCAAGGACGTCGTCGTCCGCGGGACCTACGACGTCGCCGGGTTCCGGGCCGACGCCGACCTCATGGTGTGGTGGCACGCGTCCACCGCCGAGGCGCTGCAGGAGGCCTACACCCGCCTGCGGCGCACCACCCTGGGCCGGCACCTGGAGCCGGTGTGGTCGCAGCTGGCGCTGCACCGCCCCGCGGAGTTCAACCGCAGCCACATCCCGGCCTTCCTGGCCGAGGAGGAGCCGCGGCGCTACATCTGCGTCTACCCGTTCGTGCGGTCCTACGAGTGGTACCTGCTGCCCGACGAGGAGCGGCGGGACATGCTCAAGGAGCACGGCATGCAGGCCCGGCCCTACCCCGACGTGCGGGCCAACACCGTGGCCGCCTTCGCGCTGGGCGACTACGAGTGGATGCTCGCCTTCGAGGCCGACGAGCTGCACCGCATCGTCGACCTCATGCGCGACCTCCGGGCCAGCCGCGCCCGGCGGCACGTGCGCGAGGAGGTGCCGTTCTACACCGGCGTCCGCAAGCCGGTCGCCGAGCTGGTCGCGGACCTGGCCTGAGCCACTCGTAGGGGTCCGAGGGCGGTCTCCGAGGGATCGAGATCGTCCGTGTACGCCTGAGGGCGGTCACCGGGTGCTCGGTGACCGCCCTCAGGCGTACACGGGTGCGGGCTACTCCGCCGGCTGCAGCCGGACCGAGACGCTGTTGATGCAGTAGCGGTCCCCGGTCGGCGTCTGCGGCGCGTCGTCGAACAGGTGGCCCAGGTGGCTGTGGCACGTCGCGCACAGCACCTCGGTGCGGACCATCCCGAAGCTGCGGTCCTCGCGGAGGATGACGTTGTCCTCGGCGGAGGCCTCGTAGAACGAGGGCCAGCCGCAGTGCGAGTCGAACTTGGTCTCGGAGCGGAACAGCTCGGCACCGCAGGCGCGGCACTCGTAGACACCGACGGTCTTGGTGTCGACGTACTCACCGGTCCAGGGACGCTCGGTGCCGGCCTGGCGCAGCACCTGGTACTCCTCCGGCGACAGCTGCGCCCGCCACTCCTCGTCGGTCTTCGTGACCCGGGGCTTCTGGGGGGAGGTCGTCATGCCTGGTCGAACGAGCCGCGTCGCGGCACCATTCCCGGTGCTCAGCGGCCCAGACCGGCGTCGCGGGCGCGCACGATCGCCTGCGCCCGGTCGGTGACCTGGAGCTTGGCCAGCACGTTCGACACGTTGTTGCGCACCGTCTTCGGGGAGAGGTACAGGGCGGCGGCGATCTGCGCGTTGGAGCGCCCGGCGGCGACCAGGTCGAGCACCTCCCGCTCCCGCGCGGTCAGCTGCGGGAACGCCGCCTCGGGCCCGGCCGGGCCGCCGGCGAAGAAGTCGGCGATCCGGCGGGCCAGGGCAGCACCGAAGACCGCGCCCCCCGAGGCCACCGTGGTCACCGCCCGCACCACCTCCTCCTGGTCGGCGCCCTTGAGCAGGTAGCCGCGCGCGCCGGCCCGGACGGCGGCGAACACGGTGCCGTCGTCCTCGCTCATGGTCAGGACGACGACGCCGACCGACGGCGACGCCGAGGTGACCCGCCGGGTGGCCTCGATCCCGTCGATGCCCGGCATCTGCACGTCCATCACGACGACGTCGGGCTGCTCCTCGAGCGCCAGGGCGACCGCGGTCTCGCCGTCGGCGGCGGCCCCGACCACGGTGATGCCCGGCACGCTGTCGAGCAGCATGGCCAGGCCGTCGCGGTAGACCGGGTGGTCGTCGGCCACCACGATCCGCAGCGGGTCGTCGTCCCGGGCGGGTTCACCCACGGCTGTCTCCTCCCTCGGCGGGCAGCACCGCCCGCACCACCGTCCCGCCGTCGGGCGGGCACGACACCGTGCACCGGCCGCCGAGCTCGGCGGCGCGCTCGCGCAGCGACACCAGCCCCACCCCGGCCGGGGCGTCCTCCGGGATGCCGACGCCGTCGTCGGTCACGGTCAGCACCAGCGACCGGTCGGCCCCGCGGACGAGCTCCACCCGGCAGGTCGTCGCCCGAGCGTGCCGGGCGACGTTGGCCAGCGCCTCCGACGCGATGCGGTAGGCGGCCACCTCGACCGCGGCGGGGAGGTCGTCGGCGGCCGGGTCCGCCGCCACCGTGGTGACCGTGCCGGCCCCCAGCAGCCGTCGGCCTGCTGGCGCACCGCTCCGGTCAGGCCGAGGTCGTCCAGCGCGGGCGGCCGCAGGTCGTGCACCAGCCGGCGGACGTCGCCCAGCGCCCCGGCGACGTCGTCCCTGGCCGCGCGCAGCAGCCGGTCGGCGTCCTCCGCGCGCCCCGCGGCGGTGAGGTTGCGGGCGGTGTCGATGCGCAGGACGACGGCGCCGAGGCTCGGGCCCAGCCCGTCGTGCAGGTCGCGGCGCAGCCGGCGGCGCTCCTCCTCGCGGGCCGCGACCAGCTCCTCGCGGCTCTGCTGCAGCTGGGCGGCCAGCGAGCTCGCCCGGGCGGCGGCCGCCGCCTGGCGCACGACGTCGGCCAGGAGGCCCTCGTCGCGGCTGACCAGGTGTGCGCGGACGCCGTCCCGGGGCAGGAGCAGGCGGCCGACCTCCTCACCGCGGTAGGCGATGGGCAGCGACCGGACCGCCGGTGGGCGGGTGCCGTGCTCGGCGACCAGGCGCTCGCCGCCCGCGTGGTCGACCTCGACGCCGACGTAGGGGGTCCGGAACGCCTCCGCGACCGCCGCCGCGATCGCCACGAGCTGGGCCTCGGCGCCGTCGGAGCGCTCCAGCCGGGCGGCCAGCTCCGAGACGACCCGGTAGGGGTCGTCCCGCTCGCCGAGCACCCAGCGCCGGACGAGGCGCCACAGCGGTGCGCGCAGCGGCACGTAGGCGGCCGCGACCAGGAGCAGCGTCAGCAGGGTGGCGTCCCGCTCGCCGAACCGGTCGCCGAGCAGCGCCCCTGCGCCGGCCAGCACCGCCAGGTCGAGCAGCACCACGCCGACGCCGAGCACGCCGTAGACCACGGTGCCGCCGAGCAGCCGGTCGATGTCGACCGCGCCCGGGCGCAGGATGCCGACGGCCACGGCACCGCCGGTCAGCGCGACGGCGACCATCAGGGCCAGCGCGCTCGGCTCGCCCGGCAGCAGCAGCGTGCCGAGCATGACCAGCAGGTCCACGACGGCGGCCCAGAGCAGCCAGCGCATCCGCCGGCGGTCCTCGCCCGTGGCCCGGCGGTAGCGGACGACCACCCAGCCCGCGGGCACCGCGATCCCCAGCACGGCGACGGGGAAGGCGATCCGCAGGAGGGGCAGGGCCACCGACCCGGGCAGCGGCAGGCTGGTCAGGTCCAGGTCCAGCGAGCGGTAGACCGCGGGCACCTGACCGTCGTCGGCCGTGAAGGCGACCTCCGCGGGGACCACCAGCAGGAGCGCGGGCAGCAGGGCGGTGGACGCCAGGCTGCCGATCGCGACCGGCCGCCAGCGGCCGCCCGGCAGCCGCCCGTCGGGGTAGAGGAGCAGCAGGAGCGGTAGGCCGAGCAGCAGCGCGGCGCCCAGCCGCTGCAGGAACCAGAAGGCGAGGCTCGCCCCGGGCAGTGCCGGGTCGTGCTGGACCGCGTACGCGAGCCACGACTCGGCGAGGCCGTCCACCGCCCAGAACAGCCCCGTGCCCGCGAGCACCCAGGAGACGGCGTTGCCCGGGGCCCGGAGGAGCAGCAGCGCCCCGGGGACGGCGACGGCGACACCGGCGAGCGCGGCCGGCGAGCCGGGGGCCACGTCCACGGCGGCCCGCGCCGCATCCGGGGTCAGCACGTCCAGGACGGCGGCCGCGGCGCAGGCGGCCAGCGACAGGGCGAGGACGGCCCAGGCGGCTGGCCGGGCGGCCCCGCCCCGTCGAGATGGCACCGGTGGCGGGCCCTGCGAGGGCGACGCACCGGTCCGCCCGTTCACCGGCGCCTGTGTCCGCACGCGCAGATCCTGGCCTGCCGGGGTCCCGGACGTCACGGGGCAGCTGTCCCGGGTCGCCCGGGACACCTCTCGGGACCGGATCGAGGGCAGCAGGCCCTGGGTGCCCGGGACGCGTCCCCGCGACCGTTCTCCCAGGCGGTGCACAGGGCACCGCACCTCACCACCGGAGACGAGATGTCCCTCAGCACCACACCTGCCCCCGCCCGCACCGACGTCGCGCAGTCCCGGGGCACGGTCCCCGGTGCCTCGACCGGCCTGGTCCGCCGGGCCGGCGTCGCCGTCGCCGCCGGCGCGGGGTCCTGGGCGACCGCCTGCGCCCTGCTGGGCACGACGCCGCCCGCCGGCACCTGGCAGGCGACGGTCGTCAACGTGGCCGCCGTGGCCTTCCAGGTCGGCCTGATGTTCCTGGTGACGGTGCAGATGCGGACCGGCGCCATCGGCACCGGCCGCCTGGCCCGGCGCCTCCTGCACGTCGAGCACGGCCTCCTCGCGGTGGCCGTCGTGTCCTCGCTGATGTGGGCGTTCACGCCCGGCCTCTACGACACCGGGTTCTTCTTCGTGATCGACCTCTTCTGGCCGCTGTCCATGCTCGGCATGGCCGCCCTGGGGGTCCGCATCGCGATCGCGGGCCGCTGGACGGGCATCGCCCGCTTCTGGCCGATGGTCGCCGAGAGCTGGGCGCCGGTCACCGTGCCGACCGCGTTCCTCCTGCCGGCGATCACCCAGTACGTGGGCGCCGCCCACCTGCTGGTCGGGTACGTCGTCCTGGGCGTCGTCCTCGCCACCCGGCCGCACCTCACCGGCGCCCGCGACCGCTGAAGCCCCTCCCGCGAGCTCGCGGGGGAACCCTGCACCGAGCGCCTGGCGCCCCGTCTCCCTCCGGGGAGGCGGGGCGCCGTCGCCCCGTGCCGCGGAGGAGACTGGCGGGGTGACCGCCGCCCCCCAGCCGCCCGACGGCCTCCTGCCCGACGTCTGGTTCACCCGTGACCTGCCCGTGCTCCGGGCGATCGCCCGGCTGGTCGACGAGCCCAAGCACGGCGGCGCCCCCTACCTGCTGGGCTCGGTCGTCCCGGGCAGCGGCCTGCCGAAGGCGGAGGTCATCGCCGCCGCGAAGGCGCTCGCGACCGCCGGCTACATCGAGCCGCTGACCAACCACGCCGGCGACATCGTGCGGATCACCGCCATCTCGGCCGAGGCGCGCCGGATCACCGGCCTCTGGCCGACGCCGCAGGGGGAGTGGGAGCGGCTGCTCGAGCAGCTGGCGGCCCGGGCCGCGAACGCGCCCACCGACGTCGAGCGGCAGCGCTGGCGGGCGTTCGCCGACGCGGCCGCCGCGGTGGGGGAGCACGACGGCGCGCTGCTCATGTCGGCGCTGATCGGCGGGTACGTGCCCCGGGCCCGCTGACGGCGGCCGTCCGGGCGTGAGCGTGTGCGCGGGCGCCCGGTTCCGTGGGCGGAAACCCCTCGGGAGCGCACACGCTCGGCAGTGCAGGCGCGTCCCGGGCGGGCCCGCGGACGACGACGCCCCCGCCCGGAGGACCGGACGGGGGCGTCGTGCTGATCAGGAGATCAGAGCGGGGTGACGTTCGCAGCCTGCGGGCCCTTCTGGCCCTGCTCGATGTCGAACGCGATCCGCTGGCCTTCATCGAGCGAGCGGTACCCGCTGGTCTGGATGGCCGAGTAGTGGACGAACACGTCCGGTCCGCCGCCGTCGGGGGTGGCGAAGCCGAACCCCTTCTCCGCGTTGAACCACTTGACAGTTCCTTCGGGCATTGCTCGCTCCTAGCTGAGGTGGTGCATCGGGGTCCTGCCATAGCGCAGGGCCTTCCCGACGCGCCCACCCTAGCCGTCGATGGCCGGAAGGGAACACCGGCGCGGCACAACTGTGACCTGGGGCTCTCCGGCGGGCCGCCGGGCGCTCACAGCAGCCGGCCCGGTTCCTCGGGGAAGTCGGGGGCCACGCGCCGGCCACGGCGGCTCCGGCTCGGGCCGTACGCGCCGACCGAGTACGGGTCGCGGGCGGGCGGGGCGGCGGGCAGCGCGAGCGGCTCGGCGCGCCACGAGCGGACGCCGATCGGCCGGTCCACCAGGAACGCCGGGGCCGCCGCGGGGAGCAGCCGGGCGGTCGCCGCCACCGACCACCGGCGCAGGGCCAGGTGCCCGGCCAGGAGGACGGCGAGGGTGATCGAGACGGTGAGGAAGGCGTCGGTGACCGCGGTCGCCACGTCGAGGGCGGTGATCCGGGGCCAGCCGATGGTCTCCAGCCGGTGCCCGACCATCTCGACGACGACGTACAGCGCGCCGTACGCCAGCAACCAGATCCTCACCCGTGCTCCTCCGCGGTGGTCGACAGGTGCATCGACCACCGCTACCCCGGGCTGGAGCGCCGGTCGCGGGGCGGGCAGCGGCGCTCACCCGTCCGGGGGAGCGGGTCCGTCCGGGCGGAGGACGGCGGCGGGCTCCCGCATGCGCGCGGCGCGGTCTTGCGGTTTTCCTGCGCTTCCCTCGGCACCGCCGTGCGGCTGCTCCCCGACGGTGGGACCTGCCGGACGGATCCGGCGCGCCACCGATCCAGGAGAACCGCCATGCAGCCGCTCGTCGCCCCGCCCGTGCCCGCCCGCGCCGCCGTCCCGGGGGGTGCCGTCGTCCTGCGCGACGTGGAGGACCTGCACGACGCCGACCTCGACCAGCTCCTCGCCGACCGCCTGGCCGAGTCCGCCGACGCACTGCGCGCCGTGGTGACCGCCGCCCGGCTGGTGCAGCAGATCGGCCGGCCGGACGCCCTGCTGGCGCACCGTCTCGACCCGGCCGCGCACCGGCTGGCCGGCTGAACCGCGCGCTCCGGCGACGGGCCGCCCCTCACCCCTCCGGGTGGGGAGGCGGCCCGTTCCGGTCCCGACGAGGCTCGCAGCTGCCGATGGGCTCCCCGCGTCACCGGGCGACCGGTGGCGCGCCGTTCGGCGGGACACGCCCCGGTGGTGTGCGGTTTCCGCTGGTCGCCGCGCTAGCTTCCGCGCGGGCACAACGGCGCCCGCCCGTCCCGTATGCAGTGGAGGACCCATGACCGAGCCGGAGCACGACCGGCCCGAGGAGAGCACCCAGGCCGACGTCACCCTCGTGGCGCGTGGGCTGACGGCGACGGCGCAGGTGGAGGTCTCCAACGAGCACACGATCGTCGTCCGTCCCCTCGGGGAGGGGACGGAGTGGAAGCGGGCCATCAAGCCCGGGGACCCGGTCGCCCTCTACTGGGTGAGCGGGTACGAGGAGCGCTCCCTGCCCGCGAAGATCACCAGCGTCGAGGCCGGCGAGGAGCCGCTGTGGCACCTGGTGCCCACCGGCCCGGCCGAGCGCAGCCAGCGCCGCCGGACGGTGCGGGCCCGGGTCGAGGTCCCCGTCGTCATGCCGTGGCTCGACGGGCTGCTCGTCGGCTCCACGGTCGACCTCAGCGAGGCCGGGCTCCGCGCGCTGGTCGACGGGTGGGGGCTGCCCCCGGAGCCGGGCACCCGGGCGCACATGAGCCTGACCATCGGCGACGCCACCGTCGACGTGCGCGGCGCGATCGTCCGCCAGCAGGTCCACGGGGCGCGGTGGCTGCTGTCCATGCAGTTCCACGACGTCGAGGAGAGGGACGCCGACGTGCTGCGCCGGCGGGTCTTCCAGGCGCTGCGCGAGGAGCGCGCGGCCGCCCTCGACTGAGGACGGCGCTCAGCCCTCCGCGCCGGCGGGCCTGCGGGCGCGGCTGGGCTGCACCCGCATCGGCTCGCCCGGCATCTTCGGGTAGTCCGGCGGGTAGGGCAGGTCGCCGAGGCCGTCGTCGGCCGCCTGGCGCTCGGCGAGCTCCAGCAGCGGCTCGATGCCGAACGCGTGCCCGGCCAGCCCGGCGTGCTTGTCACCCACCGCCCGGAAGCGCTCGGGCATGGTCAGCACGGTGAAGTCGGTGGGGTGCACGTCGGGGAGCTCGTCCCAGTCGACCGGCGCGGAGACCGGGGCGTGCGGCTTGGGCCGGATGGAGTAGGCCGACGCGATGGTGCGGTCCCGGGCCATCTGGTTGTAGTCGATGAAGATCTTCTCGCCGCGCTCCTCCTTCCACCACGACATCGTCACCTGGTCGGGGAGACGCCGCTCCAGCTCGCGGCCGAAGGCGATGACGGCGTGCCGCACCTCGGTGAACGTCCAGCGCGGCTGGATCGGCACGTAGACGTGCACGCCCCGCCCGCCGGAGGTCTTCGGCCACCCCTCCATGCCGAACTCGTGCAGCAGTTCCCGCACGTGCGGCGCGACCCGCACCGCGTCGGCGAAGCCGGTGCCCGGCTGCGGGTCGAGGTCGATGCGGATCTGGTCCGGCGACTCGACGTCCGCCTTGCCGACCGGCCACGGGTGGAAGGTCAGGGTGCCGAGGTTGGCGCACCAGGCGACGACGGCGACCGAGTCCGGTGCGATCTCGTCGGCGGTCCGCCCGCTGGGGAAGGTGATGTGCGCCGTCGGCACCCAGTCGGGCGCGTTCCTCGGCACCCGCTTCTGGTAGAACGCGTCGCCGCTGTTGTCCGCCCGCGTGGAGATGCGGGCGCCCTCGAACACCCCGCCCGGCCAGCGCTCCAGCGTCGTCGGCCGGTCCCTCAGCGCGAAGAGGATCCCGTCGCCCACGGCGAGGAAGTACTCGACGACGTCGATCTTCCGGATGCCGTGCTCGGGGAAGTACGGCTTCTCCGGGTTGGAGACCCGCACCTCGCGCCCGTCGACCTGCAGGACGACGGCGTCCTTGCTGCTGCTGGCCATCGCGTCGCTCCGCTCGTCGGTGGGCTGCCGAGTCTCACGCAGGACAGGTGAGCCCGTCCACGGGAGCCGCCAGGTCGATGAGGTAGGCGTTGACCGCGGCCGTCACGCACTCCGTCTTGGGGTAGGCGGTGTGCCCCTGGCCCTGCCAGGTGAGCAGGACGCCGCTGTCGAGGTCCTCGGCGAGGTCGACGGCGCCGGGGAGCGGGGTCACCGGGTCACCCGCGGTGCCGACGACGAGGATCGGCGCGCTGCCCTCGGCGTCGCGCTCGGGCAGCGGGGTGCGCTCGGCGTCCCACACCGAGCAGGTGAACAGCCCGGCGGCCGCGCCGGCCCCGAACAGCGGGTACCGGGCGCCCCACTCGCCGGCCAGCTCCCGCACCCGCTCCTCGGGCACGGTCTCCTCGGTGTCGGCGCAGTTGATCGCCACGTTGGCGTCGAGCAGGTTGGAGTAGGTGCCGTCCTCGAGCCGCCCGCTGTAGTCGTCGGCCAGGCTGAACAGCAGGCGCGCGTCGCCGTCGCGCGCCGCGGCGAGGCCCTGCGCGAGCTGCGGCCAGGAGGCGGTGTCGTACAGCGCGGCCTGCACCGCGGTGAGGATGACGCCGGGGGTCGCCTGCCGGGTCTCGCCCTCCTCGCTGCTCGGGACGGGCGTGGCCTGCGCCTGGGCGAGCAGGTCCTCGAGGAAGCGCCGGGGGTCGTCGCCCAGCGGGCAGCCGGCGATGAGGCCGCGGCAGTTCTCGGCGAACGTGTCGAAGCCGGCCTCGAACGCGGCGGCGCGGGCCTCGGCGTCGGCGACCGCGTCCACGTCGGGGTCGACCGCGGCGTCGAGCACCATCGCGCGCACCCGGTCGGGGTAGAGCTCGGCGTAGGTGGAGCCCAGCGTGGTGCCGTAGGAGTAGCCGAGGTAGGTCAGCTGCTCCTCGCCGAGGGCCTGCCGCAGCTGCTCCATGTCGCGGGCGGTGTCCACGGTGTTGAACGTGCCGAGCGCCTCGCCGTACTCCTCGGCGCAGCCCTCGGCGATCTCGCGGGACAGGGCGAAGACGGCGTCGAGCTGCTCGTCGGTGGTCGGGCGCGGCTCGGCGGCGATCGCGCGGTCCTTCAGCTCCTGGGGGATGCACTCGACCGGCGTGGACAGCCCCACGCCGCGGGGGTCGAAGCCGACGACGTCGAAGCGGCGCAGCACGTCCTCGGGGAGGGTGAGCGCCAGGCCGATGGCGGCGTCGGCGCCGGAGCCGCCCGGACCGCCGGGGTTGACCACGAGGGAGCCGAGCTCGTCGGTCTGCCCGGCCAGCGACGCCCGGACGAGGAAGAGGGGCAGCGTGGCGCCGCCGGGCTCGTCGTAGCTGATCGGCACGTCGGTGCGACCGCACTCGAAGGCGATGTCGCGCTCGCTGCCCGGCTGCCCCTGGACGAGCGGCTGGATCTGCGCATCGCAGTCGGTCCACTCGATCGGCGCGACCTCGGGCTCGGCCGGAGCCGTGCTGGTGCTCGCCGCCGGCTCCTCGGCGCTCTCCCCGAAGGAGGTGCAGCCGGCGAGCACGAGGGGCAGGGCCAGCAGCAGGCCGGACGCGGCGGCCGGGAGGCCACGGTGCAGACGCATGATCACGAGCATAAGGACCCGGCCGCCCCCGACCGCCCGCGAAGCCCGCGACGGCGCCCCGCAGGAGGGCCACCGGTGGAGGTCCTCCGCTACCCCAGCACCTCGGCCAGGTCGTAGCGGACCGGCACGTCGAGCTGGTCGTACGTGCAGCTGCGGGGGTCCCGGTCGGGGCGCCAGCGGAGGAAGTGGCCGGTGTGACGAAGTCGACGCCCCTCGAGCTGGTCGTACTTGATCTCGACGACGAGCTCGGGGCGCAGCGGCACCCACGAGAGGTCCTTCTTGGCGTTCCACCGGCTGACCGCGCCGGGCATCCGCTGCTCGCCGTCGGCCTGCACCTGCGCGTCGGCCCAGTCCTGCCACGGGTGACCGTCGAGCGCCTCGGCCCGGTAGGGCGCGAGCTCCTCGACCAGCTCGGCCCGGCGGGCCATCGGGAAGGACGCCGCGACGCCGATGTGCTGCAGCTCCTCGCCGTCGTACAGGCCGAGCAGCAGGGAGCCGACGACCGGCCCGCTCTTGTGCCAGCGGAAACCGGCGACGACGCAGTCCGCCGTCCGCACGTGCTTGACCTTGGTCATCAGCCGCTGGTCCGGGCCGTAGGGCAGGTCGGCGGACTTGGCGACGACGCCGTCGAGGCCGGCGCCCTCGAAGGTCTCGAACCAGCGCTCGGCGGTGGCGGCGTCCCGCGTGACGCCGGTCAGGTGCACCGGCGGGCGGGCCCCGGCCAGGGCGGCCTCGAGCCGGGCCCGGCGCTGCGCGAACGGCGTCTCCAGCAGCGACTCGTCCCCGAGCGCGAGCAGGTCGAAGGCGACGAAGGACGCCGGGGTCTGCTCGGCGAGGAGGTTGATGCGGGACTCGGCCGGGTGGATGCGCTGCAGCAGCGCCTCGAAGTGCAGCCGGTCGTCCCGCGGCACGACGATCTCGCCGTCGACGACGCACCGCTCGGGCAGGTTGGCCTTCACCGCGGCGACGACCTCGGGGAAGTACCGGGTGAGCGGGCGCTCGTTGCGGCTGCCGAGCTCGACCTCGTCGCCGTCGCGGAAGACGATGCACCGGAAGCCGTCCCACTTGGGCTCGTAGAACCACTCGTCGCCGGTGGGCACCTTGGTGGCGGCCTTCGCGAGCATCGGCTTCACCGGCGGCAGCAGCGGGAGGTCCATGCCGGTCAGTCAATCAGCCGAGGGGCGCACGGGGGCCTCGACGGAGTGCGCAGGAGGTTCCGGCGTCCCCGGGGCGGGGGACGGCCCCCGGGAGGCGCGGATGCCCATGTACCTGACCAGGTTCAGCCACCCGCCGGAGACCTGGAAGAGGCTGATCGCCGGTCCCGAGGGCCGCCGGGTGGCCGCGCGGGCCCACATCGAGCCGGTGGGCGGGAACCTGCACGGGTTCTGGTACGCGTTCGGCTCGCACGACGGGGTCAACCTCTGGGAGGCGCCTGACGACGTCGCGATGGCGTCCGTCGTGCTGGCGATCGGCAGCGGCGGCTCGGTGGCGAACCCGGAGACGGCGGTTCCGCTCACGGTGGACGAGACCCTGGCAGAGCTCGGGGGACCGGCTACCGACCGCCCGCGGACGAGGAAGGCTGACGCCCCGCCGGCTCCACCGCGTAGCGGGCGAACAGCATGCCGTCCTCCTCCAGCAGCTGCCGGAGCTCCAGCCGGACCGGGGCGGGCAGCGCGGCGTCCAGCAGCCGCGTCTCCCCGCCGACCAGCGCCGGGGCGACGGACAGGTCCAGCTCGTCGACGACGCCGGCGGCCAGCGCGCTGCGCAGCAGTTGCGGCCCGCCCTCGCAGGTGACCTGCGCGAGCCCGCGGTCGGCCAGGGCGGACAGCGCGGCGGGCAGCTCGACGTCGTCGTCGCCGCAGACGAGCACCTCCGCGCCGGCGGCGGCGAGCGCCGCGCGGCGGTCGGGGGCGGCGGCGGCGCAGGTGACGACGAGGGTGGGGGAGACGGCGCCGGTGACCAGCGCCGAGGCCGGGTCCAGCGACGCCCGCCGGGTGACCACCGCGACCGGCGCCGTCGGCGGCCGGCCGATCGACTCCCGCAGCCGGCCGACGGCGGAGCCCGGCAGCACCGGCCGGTAGCCCTCGGCCGACGCCGTGCCGTGCCCGACGAGGACGACGTCGGCCAGCGCGCGCAGCACCCGGAACACCCGCCGGTCGCCGGGGGAGCCCAGTCCCTCGCTCTTCCCGCCGACGGTGGTCGCACCGTCCGGCGAGGCGATGAAGTTCACCCGCAGCGAGCGACCGGGCGGCAGCCGGTAGGCCTCGACCAGCGCGTCGTCGTCGAGCGGGGCCGGGTCGGGGAGCAGGCGGCGCACGTCAGCGGGTGGCCAGCACGGCGGCGCTCTCGGCGGGGAGGGTCACGGTCGTGCCGTCGAGCCGGGGCGCGTCACCGGTGGAGAACACCACGGCGGTCGCCGCCCGGTCCAGGTCGACCTCGCGCGGCTGGCCGGCCAGGTTGGCCACGACCCGCAGCGACCCGCGGTGCACCGTGACGGTGCGGTCCTCGTCGTCCCAGCTCACCTCGACCGCGCGCAGGTCGGGGTCGGCCAGCTCCGGGTGCTGCCGGCGCAGCGCCAGCAGGGCCCGGTGCACGGCCAGCAGCCCGGCGTGCGGCTCCTTCCCCGGCTCGGCCCAGTCCAGCTTGGAACGGCGGAAGGTCTCCGGGTCCTGCGGGTCGGGCACCTCGTCGGCGTCCCACCCGTGCTCGGCGAACTCGCCCTTGCGGCCCTCCGCCGTCGCCCGCCCGATCTCCGGGTCGGTGTGGCTGGTGAAGAACTGCCACGGCGTGGCGGCGCCCCACTCCTCGCCCATGAAGAGCATGGGGGTGAACGGGCTGGTGAGCACCAGGGTCGCGCCGACACCCAGCAGGCCGGGGGAGAGGGACGCCGAGATCCGGTCGCCGACGGCGCGGTTGCCGATCTGGTCGTGGTCCTGCAGGTAGCCGAGGAACTTCCAGCCGGGCAGGTGCGCGGTGTCCACCGGCCGGCCGTGGTGCCGGCGGCGGAAGCTCGACCACGCGCCGTCGTGGAAGAAGGCGCCGGTGAGCGTCTTCGCCAGCCCGCCCAGCCCGGCGTCGGCGAAGTCGCGGTAGTAGCCCTGGCCCTCGCCGGTCAGCGTGGCGTGCAGCGCGTGGTGGAAGTCGTCGCTCCACTGAGCGTGGATGCCGGTGCCACCGGCGATCCGCGGCGTGACCATCCGCGGGTCGTTGAGGTCGCTCTCGGCGATCAGGGTGAGCGGCCGGCCGACGGCGGCGGAGAGCCGGTCGACCTCCTCGGCCAGCTCCTCCAGCAGGTGGGTGGCCCGCTCGTCGACCAGCGCGTGCACGGCGTCCAGGCGCAGCCCGTCGACGTGCATGTCGCGCAGCCACATCAGGGCGTTGTCGAGGATGTAGCGGCGCACCTCGTCGGAGTCCGGCCCCGACAGGTTGACCGACTCGCCCCAGGTGTTCGCGCCGCCCTCGCTGAAGATCGGCATGAACAGCGGCAGGTAGTTGCCCGACGGGCCCAGGTGGTTGTAGACGACGTCCTGGATGACGCCGAGCCCCCGCTGGTGGCAGGCGTCGACGAACCGCTGGTAGGCCGCCGGGCCGCCGTAGGTCTCCTGGACCGTGTACCAGAGGACGCCGTCGTAGCCCCAGTTGCGGGTGCCGTCGAAGCCGTTGACCGGCAGGAGCTCGACGAAGTCGACGCCGAGGTCGACCAGGTGGTCGAGCCTGCCGATCGCCGCGTCCAGCGTGCCCTCGGGCGTGAAGGTGCCCACGTGCAGCTCGTAGACCACACCCCCGGCGAGCGGCCGGCCGGTCCAGGCGCCGTCGCCCCACGCGTGCGCCGCGGGGTCGAAGCGGCGGGAGAGTCCGTGCACGCCGTCGGGCTGGCGGCGCGAGCGGGGGTCCGGGTAGGCCTTCCCGTCGTCGTCGCCGAGGAGGAAGCCGTAGTCGGCGTCGGGGCGCGCCTCCACCTCGGCGCGCCACCACCCCGCGTCGTCCCGCTGCATGTCGTGCGTGGCGCCGTCGACCTGCACGCGCACCCGCTCGGGCAGCGGGGCCCAGACGGCGAACTCGACGGGTGCGGGCATGCGGGGCCTCCTGGGCGGGGTCGGGCGGGGACGGACGGTGTCCTTCCCGGACGGCGGCCGTCGAACCGTCGGCGCGGTCGGGCGGGGCGTGCCCTGCGACACTCGGGCCGTGGGGAGCGTGCCGCCGTGGGCTCCGGAGCGCACGGTCGACGCCTGCCGGGCCGCCGCGCTCGTCGGCGACCGGGTGCCCGAGCTGCGCGCCCTCCCCGTGGTCCCGCTGGGGGCCGGCTGGGACAACACGGTCCACGTGCTCGGCGGGAGCTGGGTCGCCCGCTTCCCGCGCCGGGCGACCGCGCTACCCGGGTTCCGCCGCGAGCTCGCGGTGCTCGGGCGGATCACCGGGCGGCTGCCGCTGCCGGTGCCCGCGCCCCGGTGGGTGGCCACCGACGACGACCCGGCGGACCCGTGGCCGTTCAGCGTCGCCCCGCTGCTCCCGGGCCGGGAGCTGGCGCACGCCGGGCTGGGGGAGGAGGCACGCCCACCCGCGGCCGCCGCGCTCGGTGCCTTCCTCGCCGCGCTGCACGCGCCCGGCACCCTCGACCTGCTGGCCGGCGTGGAGCTGCCGGTGGACCCGCTGGGCCGCGGCACACCCGGCGCCCGGGCGGCCGGCACGCGGGCGCAGCTCGCGGCGCTGGGCGCCGGCGGCCTGCCGGTGCCCGCGGGCGCCGTCGGCGCCCTGCTCGACGAGGGGGAGCGGCTCGGTGCGCCCACCGGGGACCCCGTGCTGGTCCACGGCGATCTGCACGCCCGGCACCTGCTGGTGGACGACGGCGGCGCGGCGGCGGGTGTCATCGACTGGGGGGACGTCTGCCTCGCCGATCCCGCCCTCGACCTCTCGCTCGCCTACGCCGGCTTCCGCGGGGCGGCGCGGGCGGCCCTCCTCGCGGCCTACGGGCCGGTGCCCGGTGAGCGGGAGGTGCGGGCGCGCTGCCTGGCCGTCCGGCTGTGCGCGATGCTCGCCCGGTACGCCGCCGAGCACGGGGACGGCGCGCTGCTCGCCGAGTCGCTGGCCGGGCTGCACCGCGCCGTGGGGTGACGGCCGGCTGCCGGGGCACCGCGGGGTGGACCCGCCTCGCCCGTCCGAGGGACAGCCCGGCCGTCCACCAGGCGTTAGCCTCCGTCCAGGACGGGGACGCCGGTGCCCTCGGCAGCAGCGGGCCGCCGCGGGACGTCCCCTGCGCGGGAGGACGGACGATGCCCCGGAGCCGGCTCAACGGCGTGCTGCGCTCGCACCTGCGGCCCGCGCACCGCCGGGTGGCCGGCCTGCTGCCCGCGGCGGCGCGGCGGCGCTACCTCTACCTGGCCGGGCAGGGGCGACTGCCCCGGCTGAGGTCACCGCAGACGTTCACCGAGAAAGTCAGCTGGCGCATCCTCCGGGACCGCCGCCCCGAGCTGGCGTGGACGTGCGACAAGCTGGCGATGAAGGAGCACGCGCACCGCCTCCGGCAGGAAGCGGGCGTGCTCGTCCCCGAGACGTTGTGGTCGGGCGAGGAGCTCGCGGCGGTGGCCGGCCGGCGGTTCGACCGGCCCTGGGTGCTCAAGCCCAACCACCGCAGCGGGCTCGTGCGGTTCGGGGCGGCCTCGGACGTGGTGGACGGCGCGACGGTCGCCGCGACGCGGGACTGGCTGCGGGACGACCAGAACGCCCTGCTGGGGGAGTGGGCCTACAGCCTGGCCCGCAAGCTGTTCGTCATCGAGGAGGCCATCGGCGGGGGCGACCCCCTGGACGACTACAAGTTCCTGGTGTTCGACGGGAAGGTGGCCGCGGTCCAGGTGGACCGCGGGAGGTTCACCGCCGAGCAGACGCGCTGCTACTACACGCCCGGGTGGGAGCGCATCCCCGTCGAGCTCGTCGCGCCGAGCGGGCCGCCGGTCGAGGCGCCGGCGAACCTGGCCGCCATGCTGCACGCCGCGGAGGTGCTCGGCCGCTCCTTCGACTTCATGCGCGTCGACCTGTACACCACCGGGGACGCGGTCTGGTTCGGCGAGCTGACCCCCTACCCGAGCGGCGGCTGCATGCGCTACGAGCCCCGGGCGTTCGACGCGTGGCTCGGCACGCACTGGGCGCTGCCGGCGTCCCGGCGCTGACGGGGGGACCAACCGGTCCTGGTGCCCCTCGGTCGAGGGAGGCGGGGAGGCCGACGCCTCCCTACGCTCGACGACACAGCGGGCCGCCCGGGCCCGCCACACCCTCGCGGCGCTCCCGCAGGAGGACCCCACCATGCCCCGCAGCCCGCTGAGCTCGGCCCTCCGCTCCGTGCTGCAGCCCACGCACCGCCGCATCGCCGGCCTGCTCCCGCCGGCCGCGCGGCGGCGCTACCTCTACCTGGCCGGGCACCGGCACCTGCCGGACCTCCGCGATCCGCGGACGTTCTCGGAGAAGATCAACTGGCGCATCCTCCGCGACCGCCGACCCGAGCTGGCCTGGACGTGCGACAAGCTGGCGATGAAGGAGCACGCGCACCGGCTCCGGCACGAGGCCGGTGTGGCCGTACCCGAGACGCTGTGGGCCGGTACGGACCTGGCGGCGGTGGCCGGGCGGGCGTTCGACCGGGCGTGGGTGCTCAAGCCCAACCACCGCAGCGGCCTGGTCCGCTTCGGCGCCGCGGCGGACGTGGTGGACGCCGAGACGCTGGGCGCCACCCGGGGCTGGCTGCGCGACGACCAGAGCGTGCTGCTGGGGGAGTGGGCCTACAGCGAGGCCCGGAAGCTGTTCGTCGTCGAGGAGGCCATCGGCGGGGGTGAGCCCCTGGACGACTACAAGTTCTTCGTCTTCGACGGCGAGGTCGCGGCGATCCAGGTCGACCGCGGCCGGTTCACCGGTGACCACACGCGGACCTTCTTCACCCCGGGCTGGGAGCCCGTGCCCGTCCAGGTGGTCGCGCCGAGCGGACCGCCGACGGCGGCGCCGGAGGACCTCGCCGGGATGCTGCGCGCCGCCGAGGTGCTCGGCCGTTCCTTCGACTTCATGCGGGTGGACCTCTACAGCTCGGGCGGGCAGATCTGGTTCGGCGAGCTCACGCCCTACCCGGGCGGCGGGGTCATGCCGTTCGAGCCCCCGTCGTTCGACGCGTGGCTCGGCTCCCGGTGGACCCTGCCGGCGTTCCCGCGCCCCGCTGCCGGCGCACCGGCGGACCCGCGCCCGGCCGCGCGGGGGAGCGCCGCCCCGACCGGCTGACCGCCGGCCGGGCGCGGGCCATCCCGCCCGACGTCAGGCGCGGACCAGCAGGGCCACCGGGAGGCGGCTGAGCAGCGCGTCGACGGCGATCCCTGCGATGTCGGAGACCACCCGGGTGCCGGTCAGCAGGTCCTCCCACGCGCCGTTGGGCAGCTGCAGGGCGGTGTCGCCCCAGCCGGTCCGGGCCAGCGCCGCCGGCAGCCGGGTCCCCACGGCGACGACCCCGCCGCGGTCGTAGGCCACCAGGTGGTCGGCCGCCGAGCCGGTGACCTCCACCGGCTCGTACCCGGCGAACCACCCGGGGTGGTCGCGGCGGGCGCGCAGGGTGCGGGAGACGACCAGCAGCTTGGCCGCCCCGGTCTCGTCCACCGCCGGCACCTCGCCGCCGTCCAGCTGCGCGAGCAGCCGGCGGCGCAGCGCGTAGTCCACGGGGCGGCGGTTGTCCGGGTCGACCAGCGAGAAGTCCCACAGCTCGGTGCCCTGGTAGACGTCCGGCACACCGGGCATGGTCAGCTGCAGCAGCTTCTGGGTGAGCGAGTTGGACCAGCCCAGCGGCGTGATCCGGGTGACGAACGCGTCGATCTCCGACCTCGTGGTGGGGTCGTCGAAGGCCGCGTCGACCAGCGCGTGCAGCTGCGCCTCGAACGCCTCGTCGGGATCGGTCCAGGTGGTCGCGGTGCCCGCCTCGCGGGCGGCCTTCTCCGCGTAGGCGTGCGCGCGCTCGCGGGACAGCGGCCAGGCGCCCACCAGGTTCTGCCAGACGAGGTGCGCCAGCGGGCGGTCGGCCAGCGGGTGCCGGGTCAGCCAGCCGCGCACGAGCTGCGCCCACTCGGTGGGCAGCTCGGCGAGCACGGCCAGCCGGGCGCGGACGTCCTCGCTGCGCTTGGTGTCGTGCGTCGACAGCGTGGTCATCGACTCCGGCCGCACCTGCTGGCGCCGCTGCTGGGCTGCGTGGAACTCGGTGACCGTGCTGCCGAAGCGGGCCGGGTCGCCGCCGACCTCGTTGAGCGCGACGAACCGGGACCACCGGTAGTACGCGCTGTCCTCGACGCCCTTGGCCATCACCGGCCCGCTGGTCTGCTCGAAGCGGGTGGCCGCCTCGGTTCCGGCCTGCGAGAGGACCGGGTGCAGGGCGTCCAGCGCCGCGGCGAGATCGGGGCGGCGTGCGCGCACCGCCGCCACCGTCCCGTCGAGGTGCTCGCGGCCGTCGGGCAGGTAGCTCCGGTAGACCGGGAAGCTGGCCAGGAGCTCGGCCAGCGCCTCGGTCTGCTGCGTCCGGTCGGCGCCGGGCAGCTCGCCGATCACCCGCACCAGCCGGGCCACCTCCGAGCCGAGCATCCCGTCGGTGACCTCGCGCTTGCAGTCGTGCACCAGCTGGGCGTAGTCGACCTGCCGGCCGGCCAGCTCGGTGTCCAGCGCGGTGAGCGCCGGCTCCCCGGCCGGGTCGACCAGCAGCTGGTCCACCTCGGCGAGCGCGTCGTAGCCGGTGGTCCCCGCCGTCGCCCAGGTCGCCGGCAGGTCCTCGCCGGGCTCGAGGATCTTCTCGACGACGGTCCAGCGGCCCTCCGACGCCTCGGCCAGCCGGTCGAGGTAGCCCTTCGGGTCGGCCAGCCCGTCCGGGTGGTCGATGCGCAGGCCGTCGACGGCGCCGTCCCGCACGAAGCGCAGCACCAGCTCGTGGGTGGCGTCGAAGACGGCCGGGTCCTCGACCCGCAGGCCGGCCAGGGTGTTGATGGCGAAGAACCGCCGGTAGTTCAGGTCGGAGTCGGCGCGGCGCCAGTCGACCAGCTCGTAGTGCTGCCGGGCGTGCACCTCCTGCGGCGTGCCCTCACCGGTGCCGGGCGCGATCGGGAAGCGGTTGCCGTAGTACCGCAGCTCGCCGTCTCCGTCAGCCCCACCCGCCCGACCGACCACCTCCAGCTTCTCGACGTCGTCCGCCGAGCCCAGGACGGGGATGCGCACCCTGCCGCCGCCGAAGTCCCAGTCGATGTCGAAGGCGTCGGCGTGGGCGCTGCCCTGCCCGTGCTGGAGCACGTCCCACCACCACGGCGCGGCCGCGGGGTCGTCGACGCCCATGTGGTTGGGCACCAGGTCGAGCACGAGCCCGAGGCCGTGCTCGTGCAGCGCGGCGACGAACCGGTCGAAGCCGGCCTGCCCGCCCCGGGCCTCGTCGACGTGGGCGTGGTCCACGGTGTCGTACCCGTGGTTGCTGCCCTCGGCCGATCGCAGCAGCGGGGACGAGTACGCGTGCGTGACGCCGAGGTCGGCGAGGTACCCGGCGACCTCGGCGGCGTCCTGCAGCGGGAAGCCGGCGTGCACCTGCAGCCGGTACGTCGCCGCGGGGGTCCCGCGACGGCGCTCGTCCCCGGGCACCCGGATGGGCCGGCTCACTGGGCGGGGCCGGTCAGGACGACGATCGAGCGGCCCTGCACGGTGACCTTCTCGCCCGGCTTGATCTCGACCGGTTCCACCTCGTGCATCTCGGCCGTGTCGAGGACCGGCGTCCAGCTCTGCGAGTAGTCGGAGCTGGGCAGGGCGAACTCGATCGGCTCGTGGGAGGCGTTGAAGGCCAGGTAGAAGTGGTCGTCGGAGACGTACTCGCCGCGCTCGTCGGTCTCCCGGATCCCGACGCCGTTGAGGTAGACCGCCAGCGACTTGGCGTAGGCGGCGTCCCAGTCCTCGTCGGCCATCTCCTCGCCCGAGGGGGCGAGCCAGGCGATGTCGGGCACCGGGTCGCCCAGCCCGCGGCGGACGGGGCGGCCGTGGAAGAAGCGGCGACGGCGGAACGTCGGGTGGTCGTGCCGCAGGCGGGTCACCTTCTTGGTGAACTCGAGCAGCCCCTCGTCCACGTTCTCCCAGTCGATCCAGGTGAGCTCGGAGTCCTGGCAGTAGCCGTTGTTGTTGCCGCCCTGCGACCGGCCCAGCTCGTCGCCGTGCAGCAGCATCGGCACGCCCTGGCTGAGCATCATCGTGGTGATGAAGTTGCGCCGCTGCTGGGCGCGCAGCTGCAGGACCTCCGGGTCGTCGGTGGGCCCCTCGACGCCGCAGTTCCAGCTGCGGTTGTGGCTCTCGCCGTCGTTGTTGCCCTCGCCGTTGGCCTCGTTGTGCTTCTCGTTGTAGGAGACGAGGTCGTTGAGCGTGAACCCGTCGTGCGCGGTGACGAAGTTGATGCTGGCCACCGGTCGCCGGCCCGAGTGCTGGTAGAGGTCCGAGGAGCCCGAGATGCGGTCGGCGAACTCGCCGATCGTGCCGCCCTCGCCGCGCCAGAAGTCGCGGACGGTGTCGCGGTACTTCCCGTTCCACTCGGTCCACAGCGCCGGGAAGTTGCCGACCTGGTAGCCGCCCTCGCCGACGTCCCAGGGCTCGGCGATGAGCTTCACCTGGCTGACGACCGGGTCCTGGTGGACGAGGTCGAAGAAGGTGGCCAGCCGGTCCACCGCGTGCAGCTCGCGGGCCAGCGCGGAGGCGAGGTCGAAGCGGAAGCCGTCGACGTGCATCTCGGTGACCCAGTAGCGCAGCGAGTCCATGATCAGCTGCAGCGCCTGCGGGGTGCGGACGTTGAGCGTGTTCCCGGTGCCGGTGTAGTCCATGTAGTACTGCTCGTCGCCCTCGACGAGCTTGTAGTACGCCCGGTTGTCGATGCCCTTGAACGACAGGGTGGGGCCGAGGTGGTTCCCCTCGGCGGTGTGGTTGTAGACCACGTCGAGGATGACCTCGATGCCCGCCTCGTGCAGCGCGCGCACCATCCCCTTGAACTCCTGCACCTGCTGGCCCGCCGTCGTGTCGCTGGCGTACTCGTCGTGCGGCGCGAAGAAGCCGATCGTGTTGTAACCCCAGTAGTTGCGCAGGCCCTTCTGCTGGAGGGTGTCGTCCTGCACGAACCGGTGCACCGGCAGCAGCTCGAGGGCGGTGACGCCGAGATCGGTGAGGTGCTCGATCGTCGCCGGGTGGGCGATGCCGGCGTAGGTTCCGCGCAGCTCCTCGGGGATCCGCGGGTTGGTCATCGTCAGCCCCTTGACGTGGGCCTCGTAGATGATCGTCTTGTTGTACGGCGTCCTCGGCGGGCGGTCGACGCCCCAGTCGAAGTACGGGTTGACGACGACGGACTTCGGCATGTGCGGGGCCGAGTCCTCGTCGTTGCGCTCCTTGGTCTCGAAGTCGTAGCCGAAGCACGAGGGGTGCCAGGCCACCTGGCCGTCGATCGCCTTCGCGTACGGGTCGAGCAGCAGCTTGTTGGGGTTGCAGCGCAGCCCCTGCTCGGGGGCGTAGGGGCCGTGGACGCGGAAGCCGTACTTCTGCCCGGCGTGGACGCCGGGGAGGAAGGCGTGCCAGACGAAGCCGTCCATCTCCGGCAGGCGGATCCGCTCCTCGTTGCCCTCGTCGTCGAAGAGGCACAGCTCGACCTTCTCGGCCACCTCGCTGTAGATCGCGAAGTTGGTCCCGGTGCCGTCGTACGTGGCGCCGAGGGGGTAGGCGCTTCCGGGCCACACCTGGGTCATCTGGGGAGTTCCTCCTGCGCAGGGCGCCCCGGGGCTGGGGGCGCCCTGCGCAGGAGGAACTCCCCAGATGACCCAGGTG
>NZ_SSXC01000021.1 GCF_021699055.1 Blastococcus sp. MG754426
GGCGGCGCGGCCGCCCCCGACCCGGACCCGGTGCCGCCCGCGCGCCCGGTCGGCGCGGCGGCCCCGGCGTTCGTCAGCTTCGTGGCGCCGCCCGACGACGCACCGCCGGCGCCCCGTCGGCGCAGCCGCCGCCCGGTGGAGTCGCCCGACCCCGACCCCGACCTCGCCGACGACACGGCCGAGCAGCAGGACGCCGACGACGCACCCGACGAGGCGCCGCGCTCCCGCCGGAGCCGGTCGCGCCGCCGTGCGGCGGACGACCAGCCCGAGCGGGGCGACGCCGGCGCCGACGACGAGCAGACCGAGGACGCCGACGACTCCGGCGAGGACCGCGAGGAGGGCGGCTCGTCGGCGAGCCGCCGTCGCCGTCGCGGCCGCCGAGGTCGTGGCCGCGGGCGCAGCGGCGAGGACTCCTCGGACTCCGACGACGACAGTGCCGACGAGCGCCCCCAGAGCGACGACGCCGAGGACGAGGACACCTCGGGCGACACGAGCGAGGGCGACGAGGACGAGAACGACACCGACGACGAGGGCTCGACCGGCTCGGGCACCCGCCGCCGGCGCCGCCGTCGCCGTCGGGGCAGCAGCTCGGGCGCCGACGACACCGCCGAGGACGCCGACGACGACGACCGCCCCGAGCGGGCCGGCCGCAACGGCCGCACGACCAGTGACGACGACGTCCGCGGCATCACCGGCTCCACCCGCCTGGAGGCCAAGCGCCAGCGCCGGCGGGACGGTCGCGACACCGGCCGCCGCCGCCAGCCGATCCTCACCGAGGCCGAGTTCCTGGCCCGGCGGGAGGCGGTCGACCGCAAGATGGTCATCCGCCAGCGGGGCGAGCGGACGCAGATCGCCGTCCTCGAGGACGACGTCCTCGTCGAGCACTACGTCACCCAGGCCTCGGCGACGTCGTTCGCGGGCAACGTCTACCTGGGCCGGGTGCAGAACGTGCTCCCGAGCATGGAGGCCGCCTTCGTCGACATCGGCAAGGGGCGCAACGCCGTCGTCTACGCCGGCGAGGTCAACTGGGACGCCGCCGGTCTCTCGGGCAAGCAGCGCTCGATCGAGCAGGCCTTCAAGTCCGGCGACAAGATCCTGGTGCAGGTCACCAAGGACCCGATCGGGCACAAGGGCGCCCGGCTGACCCAGCAGATCAACCTGCCCGGCCGGTTCCTGGTCTACGTGCCCGGCGGCTCGATGACCGGGATCAGCCGGAAGCTGCCCGACACCGAGCGGCAGCGGCTCAAGGACATCCTCAAGAAGATCGTCCCCGAGGACGCCGGCGTCATCATCCGGACCGCCGCGGAGGGCGCCTCGGAGGAGGAGCTCACCCGCGACGTCAACCGGCTCAAGGCGCAGTGGGAGGTCATCAAGCAGAAGTCCGAGTCGACGTCGAGCGCGCCGACGCTGCTGTACGGCGAGCCCGACCTCGCGATCCGGGTCATCCGCGACGTCTTCAACGAGGACTTCAAGGAGCTCGTCGTCCAGGGCGACGACGCCTGGGACACCGTCGAGGCCTACGTCGCGCACGTCTCGCCCGAGCTGTCCGAGCGGCTGACCCGCTACACCGGTGAGGGCGACGTCTTCCACGACCTGCGGATCGACGAGCAGCTCACCAAGGCGCTGGACCGGAAGGTCTGGCTGCCCTCCGGCGGGTCGCTGGTGATCGACCGGACCGAGGCGATGACCGTCGTCGACGTCAACACCGGCAAGTTCACCGGCTCGGGCGGCAACCTCGAGCAGACGGTGACGCGCAACAACATGGAGGCCGCGGAGGAGATCGTCCGCCAGCTCCGGCTGCGCGACATCGGCGGCATCATCGTCATCGACTTCATCGACATGGTGCTCGAGAGCAACCGCGACCTGGTGCTGCGGCGGCTGACCGAGTGCCTGGGCCGTGACCGCACCAAGCACCAGGTCGCCGAGGTGACCTCCCTGGGCCTGGTCCAGATGACCCGCAAGCGGGTCGGGCAGGGGCTGCTGGAGGTCTTCTCCGAGGCCTGCGAGCACTGCCGCGGCCGCGGGATCCTCGTGCACACCGACCCGGTCGACGAGAAGCGCCGGGGGAGCGGTTCCGGCGGCAACGGCTCCGCGGCCAAGGACCCGGGCAGCGGGCGCAACCGCGGCAGCGGGGGTGGCGGCAAGGAGTCGACCGGCAAGGGCGGCAAGGAGTCCTCTGGCAAGGAGTCCTCCGGCAAGGAGGCGCCGGCCGCCGGTGAGGCCGAGGAGAGCGCCCAGCCGGTCGCCGCCGAGACCACCGCCGGTGACGGCGAGGCCCCCGAGGGCGGGCGCAGCGGCGGCCGCCGCAGCCGGGGCCGCCGCAACCGCGGGCAGTCGGGCGATGAGCGCGCGGCCGAGGACGCCGCCGTGCTGGCCGGCACCCGCACCGACGACGGCACGCCCGCCGGCGAGCCCCTCGCCGACGGCTCCGCGGAGACGGTCGAGGACGTCGTGCCGCCCGTGCTGCAGGCGGACCCGCCGGTGCCGGTGCCCGCCGTCCAGCCGCTTCCCGAGACCGTCCCGGTCCCCGCCGCTCCGGCGGAGACCGAGGCCGACGAGGTCCTCCCCGCCGGTGAGGTCGCCGCCGTGGAGGTCCCGGAGCAGGACGCGGTGCCGATCACCCCGGCGACCACGGCCGCCGACGTCGTCCCCGGCGGGGTGGCGCACGCCGCCGACGCCGGAGCGCAGCCGCAGGACGCCCCGCCGGCCCAGGACGTCCCCCGGGGACAGGACGACGCCCCGCAGGTCCCGGAGGCGCAGGCCGCCGGGAACGGTGAGACGCCTGCCGCGGCTCCCCGGCCTCGGCGCCGCCGGGCGGCCAGCCGGCCGGCCGGCCCCCCGGTCAGCTAGGCGGGGACCAGCACCCCGCGGATCGGCGGCCCGGGTGAGGTCGCCGATCCGGGGGAACGGGGTCAGCAGGGTCACGACCAGGGCGTGTCGACCGGCCCGGGACGGCTCGGGTACGCTGGACGGGTTGCTGCGCCACCGCGCAGGCGCCTCCGGGCGCCGCCGGGACGGCGTGCGCAGCCCGTCCAAGCACCCGGCGCCCCCCGGTCGTGCGCGCCGGACACAGAGCTCGACGTGAGAAACGCGAACAGGAGTCAGTGGTGTACGCAGTGGTGAAGGCTGGCGGGAGCCAGCACAAGGTGGCCGTGGGCGACACGTTCACGATCAACCGTCTCGCCGGTGAGGCTGGCGACACCGTCACCCTGCCGGCCATCCTCCTGGTCGACGGTGAGACCGTCACCAGCGACGCGGCGGCCCTGGCGAAGGTGACCGTGACGGGTGAGATCCTCGCCCACGGCAAGGGTCCCAAGATCCACATCCACAAGTTCAAGAACAAGACCGGTTACCACAAGCGTCAGGGGCACCGTCAGCGCCTCACCGACGTCGTGGTCCGCGACATCACGAAGGGCTGACGCCGACATGGCACACAAGAAGGGCGCCTCGTCCTCCCGGAACGGCCGCGACTCGAACGCCCAGCGCCTCGGCGTGAAGCGCTTCGGCGGCCAGGTCGTCAAGGCCGGCGAGATCATCGTCCGCCAGCGCGGTACCCACTTCCACCCGGGCCTGGGTGTCGGCCGCGGTGGCGACGACACGCTGTTCGCGCTCGCGCCGGGCGCGGTCACCTTCGGCACCCGGCGGGGACGCAAGACCGTCTCCATCACCGCCGTCGAGGCCTGAAGAAGGACCCCGCTGCCCCCCACCTCCCGCAGGCTCGGGGCGGGGCCGTGCAGCGGGGCCACCACATTCGTCTCGCCAACGAGCGCACGGGCCGATCGGCCCGTGCGCTCGTGGCGTTCTGAAGCCAGCTAGGAGGTGGCGGGCATGGCCGCTTTCGTCGACCGGGTGACCATCCACGTCGCCGCCGGCAACGGCGGGCACGGCGTGTCGTCGGTGCACCGGGAGAAGTTCAAGCCGCTCGGGGGGCCCGACGGCGGCAACGGCGGTGACGGCGGCGACGTCGTCCTCGAGGTGGACCCGAGCGTGCACACGCTGCTGGACTTCCACCACCGCCCGCACCAGAAGGCGGCCAACGGCCGGCCCGGCGCCGGCAGCAACCGGCACGGCGCCCGTGGCGAGGACCGCGTGCTGCGCGTCCCCGAGGGCACGGTCGTGACCACCCTGGACGGCCGGCAGATCGCCGACATGGTCGGCGCCGGCACCCGGGTGGTGCTCGCGCACGGCGGCAAGGGTGGCCTCGGGAACGCGGCGCTGGCCAACAACCGCCGCAAGGCGCCCGGCTTCGCGCTGCTCGGCGAGCCCGGTGAGGCGCTCGACGCGGTGCTGGAGCTCAAGAGCATCGCCGACGTCGGGCTGGTCGGGTACCCGTCGGCGGGGAAGTCCTCGCTGGTCGCCGCCATGTCGGCGGCCCGGCCGAAGATCGCCGACTACCCGTTCACCACGCTGGTGCCCAACCTCGGCGTGGTGCGTTCCGGCGACACCGTCTACACGATGGCCGACGTGCCGGGCCTGATCCCCGGGGCCTCGGCCGGCAAGGGCCTGGGCCTGCAGTTCCTGCGGCACGTCGAGCGCTGCGCCGTCCTGGTGCACGTCATCGACATGGCGACCATGGAGCCCGGGCGCGACCCCGAGACCGACATCGACGCGCTGGAGCACGAGCTCGCCCGGTACTCCGAGGCGGCGGCCGGCGGCGACGAGCTCGACCTGGTCGGCAGGCTCCGCATCGCGGTGCTCAACAAGATCGACGTCCCCGACGGCCGGGAGCTGGTCGACCTGGTCCGCGGCACCCTGGAGGCCCGCGGGCTGCAGGTCTTCCCGATCAGCGCCGTCACCGGTGAGGGGCTCGCCGCGTTCGGCTACGCACTGGCGGCCGCCGTCGAGGAGCACCGCGCCTCGCTGCCGGCGCCCGAGCCGGCGCGGGTGACGCTGACCCCGCGGGCCGTCGACGACAGCGGCTTCACCGTGGCGCGCGACCCCGACGACCCGGACTCCTTCGTCGTCCGCGGCGTGAAGCCGGAGCGGTGGGTGCGGCAGACCGACTTCACCAACGACGAGGCCGTCGGCTACCTCGCCGACCGGCTGAACCGGCTCGGCGTCGAGGAGGAGCTGGCCAAGGCCGGCGCCCGCGAGGGCGACGCCGTCACCATCGGCGACGTCACCTTCGACTGGGCGCCGACGCTGCCCGCCGGCACCCTCACCGCCGAGGAGTCCGCGGGTCTGGGCGGGCGCGGCACCGACAACCGGCTCGAGAGCAACGAGCGGATCGGGGCCTCCGAGCGGCTGGCGGCCAAGCGCGCCCGCCGCATGCCCTTCGAGGCCACCGAGGCGGGCTGGACCGACGCGGAGCTCGAGGAGCTGGCCGACGACCTGCCCGGTGGGGCCGGCGAGGGGGACCGGTGACCCCGGCCGCCGCCCGCCCCGCGATCGCCGGGGCGGGCCGGGTCGTGGTGAAGGTCGGCTCCTCCTCGCTCACCACCCTGCCCGGTGGCCTGGACGTCCAGCGGCTGACCGCCCTGGTCGACGCGCTCGCCGCGGTGCGGGCGTCCGGCCGGGAGGTCGTCCTGGTCTCCTCCGGCGCGATCGCCGCCGGGCTGGCGCCACTCGGCCTCGACGGGCGCCCCCGGGACCTCGCGACCGCGCAGGCCGCGGCCAGCGTCGGCCAGCTGCGGCTGGTGCAGACCTACGCCGACGCGTTCGCCCGCCACGGGATCACCGTCGGCCAGGTGCTGCTCACCGCCGACGACCTCACCCGGCGCAGCCACTACCGCAACGCCCGCCGGACCGTCGACCGGCTGCTGGACCTCGGCGTGCTGCCGGTCGTCAACGAGAACGACACGGTCGCCACCGACGAGATCCGCTTCGGCGACAACGACCGGCTCGCCGCCCTGGTCGCCCACGTCTCGCAGGCCGAAGCCCTGGTGCTGCTCTCCGACGTCGACGGCGTGTACGACGGCGACCCGCGGACCGGCCCGGCCCAGCTCGTCGACACCGTGCGCGACCCGGCGGACCTGGCCGCGGTCGTCCTCGGCTCGGCCAGCCGCAACGGCGTGGGCACCGGGGGGATGGCGACCAAGGTCGAGGCGGCGTTCATCGCCGCGCACGCCGGGGTGCCCGTGGTGGTCACGTCCACCCCGCAGGCCGGTGGCGCGCTGGCGGGCGAGCGGGTGGGCACCCTGTTCGCGCCGATGGGCAAGCGGCCCAGCGCCCGCCAGTTCTGGCTGCGCTACGCCAGCCGTCCCCGGGGCCGGCTGCTCCTCGACGACGGCGCGGTCGCCGCGCTCCGCGAGCGGCACGCCTCGCTGCTGGCGGCCGGGATCACCGGGGTCGCGGGTGAGTTCGTCGCCGACGACCCGGTGGAGCTGGTCGGGCCCGACGGCGTGGTGGTCGCCCGCGGGCTGGTCGCCTACGACGCCCGCGAGATGCCCCGCCTGCTCGGCCGCAAGACCGGCGATCTCCCGGCCGAGTACCGCCGCGAGGTGGTGCACCGCGACGAGATGGTGCTGGTCGGACGCCTGCGCTGAGCGCCCTGCTCCGGCTGAGAGACTGACCCGGTGACGATCCGCCCCATCCGCGAACTCGGCGACCCGGTTCTGCGCACCCCCTCGGACCCCGTCCGGGCCTTCGACGGCTGGCTGGCCGCGCTGGTCCGCGACCTGGAGGAGACCGTCGACCACCCCGGCCGGGCCGGGGTCGCGGCGCCGCAGATCGGCGTCAACGTGCGGGCCTTCTCCTACAACATCGACGGCGTCATCGGGCACATGGTCAACCCGGTCATCGTCGAGCGCTCCGAGGAGATCCAGGACGGCGACGAGGGCTGCCTGTCGGTGCCGGGGATCTGGGCACCGACCGTGCGCGCGATGCGCTGCGTCGCGGAGGGCTTCGACGTCGACGGCAAGCCGCTGCGGCTGGAGGGTGAGGGGCTGATGGCCCGCTGCCTCCAGCACGAGGTCGACCACCTCGACGGCAAGGTCTTCCTGGACCGGCTCACCGGTGACGCCCGGAAGGCCGCCCTGCGGGCGCTGCGCGAGCGCTGACGCGTCCTCCGGCCGAGGGCCACCCGGCCGTGGCAGAGTGCTCCGTCGGAGAGAACCGTTCTCAGCCGATCGGAGTGGCCGTGCCACCGGTGGTGCGCGACGACGTCCCGGCCGGCGGCGTCGACCAGGCCGTGAAGCCGTCGCGGGTGCAGGCCTCCGACGTGCTGCTCGTCCTGCTGCTGGTCGCCATCGGCCTGTACTTCCTCGCGCCCGGCTGGTTCGGCTTCCCGGCCCTGCAGGCGTGGTCGACGGTGTTCGTCGCCATCTGCCTGCAGGCGCTGCCGTTCCTCGTCCTCGGCGTCCTGGTCTCCGCCGCGGTGACGGCCCTGGTGCCGCCGTCGTTCTTCGAGCGGCTGCTTCCCCGCAGCCCGGTGGCCGCGGTGCCGGCCGCGGGGGCGGCGGGTGCGGTCCTGCCCGGCTGCGAGTGCGCCTCGGTGCCGGTGGCCGGCAGCCTCGTGCGCCGGGGGGTGGCACCGGCCGCGGCGCTGGCCTTCCTGCTCTCCGCACCGGCGATCAACCCCGTGGTCGTGGTCGCCACCGTCGTCGCCTTCCCGGGCGAGCCGATGATGGCGGTCGGCCGGTTCGTCGCCTCGCTGGTCGTCGCCGTGGTCATGGGCTGGTTGTGGGCGGTCTTCGGGCGGCCGGAGTGGATCCGGCTCCGGCAGCGGGCCGGGGCGCACCCGGAGGCGGGGCGCGCCCGGCTGTTCGTGGGCACGGCGCAGCACGACTTCACCCACGCCGGCGGGTTCCTCGTGCTGGGGGCGCTCGCGGCGGCGACGCTCAACGTCGTCGTCCCGCGGCCGTGGCTCGACGCGCTGGCGGAGAACCCCGCCGTCGCAGTCCTCGTCCTCGCGGTGCTCGCCGTCGTGCTCGCCATCTGCTCGGAGGCGGACGCCTTCGTCGCGGCCAGCCTCACCTCGTTCAGCCTCACGGCGCGCCTGGTGTTCCTGGTCGTCGGTCCGGTGGTGGACGTCAAGCTGATCGCCCTGCAGGCCGGCACCTTCGGGCCGCGGTTCGCCCTCCGGTTCGCGCCGGTCACGTTCCTGGTCGCCGTCGCGACGGCGCTGCTGGTCGCGTGGGTCCTGCTGTGAGGCGGGCTCCGTGGCGCGGGTGATCCAGCAGCTGCTGCTGGTCCTCCTGGGCGGGGTCGTGCTCCGCACCGCGCTGACCGACGCCCACCTGGCCTACGTCCAGCCGGGGTTCCGGCCGCTGCTCGTCGGGGCCGGTGCGGTGCTGCTGGCGCTCGCCGCTGCCGGGCTGCTGGGCACCCGGCGGCATGCGGACGACGGGCACCACCACGACGGGCACCACCACGACGGGCACCACCACGACGGGCACCACCACGACGTGGCCCCGAGCACCTGGCTGCTGGTGCTCCCGGTCGCCGTCCTGCTGCTGGTGGCCCCGCCCGCTCTCGGGGCGTTCACGGCCGAGCGGCAGGCGCAGCCCATCGCGGTCCCCGCCGGTGCGCGGTCCTCCGCCGCGCTGCTCGGGCCGGACGACGAGGGGGCGGACCACCGCACCCTCACGCTGCTCGAGTACGGGATCCACGCCCTCGCCCCGGGGAGCCCGGCGCTGACCGGCCGGTCGGTCCGGTTGCAGGGGTTCGCGCTGCCGCGGGACGGCGGCGGCTGGTACGTGGCGCGGATCCGGATCGGCTGCTGCGCGGCCGACGCGGTGCCGATCGCCGTCGTCCTGTCCGGGGCGCCCGAGGACCTCGAGGAGGGGGAGTGGGTCGAGGTGGTGGGTGGGTGGGCGCCCCCGCGCGAGAACGCCGGCGGGGGCTACCCCGAGCCGGTCATCGCGGCGCGCTCGGTGCAGCGGATCGAGCCGCCGGCGAACCCGTACGAGGGGTGAGGCGGGCCGCCCGCACGACGCCGGTCACCGTCCCCTGGCCGGATGGGGGAGCAGTGCCATCTCCCGGGCGTTCTCGATGGCCCGCGCCACCTGACGGTGCTGCTGCGGCTCCAACCCGGTGACCCGCCGGCTGCGGATCTTGCCGCGGTCGGAGATGAACGACCGCAGCACCGGGACGTCGTACCAGCTCACCGGTCCGTCGAGGCGGCGCCCCTTCCGCGCGCGCTGCCCGCTCACCAGCTGGACTTCCGGATGCCGGGCAGCTCGCCCCGGTGGCCCATCTCGCGGAAGCGGACCCGGGACAGGCCGAACTTCCGCAGGTGGCCTCGCGGCCGGCCGTCGGCGACGTCCCGGTTGCGCAGCCGGGTGGGGCTGGCGTCACGGGGCAGCCGCTGCAGCGCCTGCCGGGCGGCGACCCGCTCCTCCGGTGCGGCCGCGGTCCGGGCCGCCAGCTTGAGCTCCGCCCGGCGCTCGGCGTAGCGGGCCACCACCTCCCGCCGCTGCTGGTCGCGGACGATCTTCGAGGTCTTGGCCACCTCAGCGCTCCTCGCGGAAGTCGACGTGCTTGCGGACGATCGGGTCGTACTTGCGCAGGACCAGGCGGTCGGGGTCGTTGCGCCGGTTCTTCCTGGTGACGTACGTGTAGCCCGTGCCGGCGGTGGACTTCAGCCGGACGACGGGTCGGATGTCGGTGCCGCGGGCCATCAGCCGCGCCTCCCCGAACCGAGCCGCCGGCGGACGTCGGGATCGCTGGCCCGCAGCCGGGCGACGACGGCCTCGATCCCCTGGGCGTCGATGGTCCTGATGCCCTTCGCCGAGACGGTGAGCCGGATCCAGCGGTTCTCGCCCGGGAGGAAGTACCGCTTGCGCTGCAGGTTGGGGTCGAAGCGGCGGCTGGTGCGCCGGTGGGAGTGGCTCACGTCCTTCCCGAAGCCGGGCCGGCGGCCGGTCACCTCGCAGTAGGTGGCCATGGCACCTCCAGGGTCCTGGGCCCCGGGGCGGTCCCGGGGTACGGCACCACCCTAGATGAAAACGATTCCCGTTAGCGGTTAGGGTGGTCGCATGACGTCCTCCCGCACCCCCCTGGTGATCGTCACCGGCCTCGAGGCCGCCCACACCGGTCGGGCGAGCCGCGCGCTCCTCGGCCGGGCGGGCAGCGTCGTCGTGCACCACGACGTCCGCCAGCTGGGCCACGGCGTCGTCCTCCGGACCGTCACCCGGCACACCGCCACCGGCCTCGTCGAGGAGCGGACCGCCGTGGAGCTCGCGCACGGGTGCCTCTCCTGCACCCTGCGGCTGGACCTGCTGCCGCTGCTGCACGCGCTCGGCGCCGAGCCGGACGTCGTCCGGATCGTGCTCCAGCTGGATCCCGCCCTGGAGCCGGAGAACCTGTGCTGGTCCATCGACCACCTGGTCCTCGACCACGTGCCGGCCGGCCCCGACGGCACGGCGGCCGACCGGGTCGAGGTGGCCGGCGTGCTGGCAGTCGTCGACGGCCGCACCTGGCTGGAGGACGTGACCGGTGCGGAGGAGCTCGCCGACCGGGGGCTCGCCGCCACCCCGGACGACGACCGGACGCTCGCCCAGGTGGGTCTGGGTCAGGTCGCCTTCGCCGACGCGGTCCTGCTGGCCGGCGGGCCGGTCGACGCCTGGACGGCCGCCCGGCTGGACGCCGTGCTGGACCGGCTGGTCTCCGGCGTGCCGCGGGCCGACGCCGCCGTCGGCCCGGAGCGGCTGCTGGCGGCGCTCGGCCCGGGGGCCCGCCGGGGCCGGCTCTCCTCGGTGCACGACCCGCTGCTGCCCGGCCGCCCCCCGCTCGGCGAGGACGTCGGCGTGAGCGTCATCCGGTTCTCGGCGCCGCGGCCCTTCCACCCGGAGCGGTTGCACGAGGCGTTGGACGTGCTGCTCGAGGGCGTCGTCTGCAGCCGGGGCCGCGTCTGGCTCGCGAGCCAGCACGACCGGGCCCTCTGGATGGAGTCCGCCGGCCAGGGGCTGCGCATGGGGGACGCCGGACCCTGGCTGGCGACGCTGCCCGACGACAGCCCCGACTGGGCCGACGTCGAGCCGGAGCGCCAGGTCGCCGCGGCGCTGCGGTGGGACCCGGCCCACGGGGACCGGCACACCGAGGTGGTCGTGCTCTCCCACCGGCAGCCGGGCGTGGCGGTGATCTCCGCGCTCGACGCCGCGCTGCTGACCGACGACGAGATGGCGGCGGGGCCCGCGGCGTGGGCCGGCCTCCCCGACCCCTTCGGCTCCTGGCACGAGGACCCGTGCGAGGCGACCCCCGCGCCCGACGACCGGGCGTCGACCACCGACCGAGAGGACCGTTCCTGATGCGTTCCGGCATCCACCCCGAGTACCGCACCGTCGTCTTCCGCGACGCGGCCAGCGGCAGGCTCTACCGCACCCGCTCCACCGTCGCCACGACCCAGACCGTCGAGCTCGACGGCGAGGTGCTGCCGCTGGTCGGCGTGGACATCTCCGCCGCCTCGCACCCCTTCTGGACCGGTGACCAGCGGGTCCTCGACACCGCCGGGCGCGTCGAGCGGTTCCACCAGCGCTACGCGCGGCACCTCGGCGCCCGCCGGACGGAGGGCTGAGCCGTGGCGGTCCCGAAGCGGCGCACCTCGCGGTCCCGCACCCGGTCCCGGAAGGCGCAGTGGAAGGCGACGCCGGTGCCCCTCGTGCCGGTCCGCGTCGACGGGGAGGAGCGACTGGTCCCCGCCCGGCTGCAGAAGGCCTACGAGCGGGGGCTCCTGCCGTGACCGGCCGGCGTCCGGACGTGCCGGGGCCCGTCGTGGCGCTCTGCCTGGGACGCCGCTGCACCTCGACGGGGGCAGCGGCGGCCGGCTCCGGGCTGTCCGCCGCGGTGCGCGAGACCCGCGGGGCCGTGCTGGTGACCACGGCGTGCCTGGGTCCGTGCGGGCTCGCCTCCGTCGCCGCCGTGGCCCACCGCGACGGCTCCGGTGGGTGCTCCGGGCCGACTGTCTGGCTGGCCGGGGTGCACGAGGAGGAGCGCGCCGCGGCGCTGGCGGCCTGGGTGCGGGAGGGCGGACCGGGTGCATCGGGCGAGCCGGACGCGGGGATGCCCGCGACGCTGGTCCCGGCCGCGGCCGGCCTGGGCGTCCCGATGCGCTTCGGAGCCTGACTCAGCCGCGACCGGCGGCGCAGCTCCCGCAGGTGCCGAAGACCTCGAGCTCGTGCTGCACGTCGGCGAAGCCGTGCTCGGCGGCGATCCTGGCCGCCCACCTCTCCACCGGCGGGTCGGCGACCTCCACCGTGCGCCCGCAGGCTCGGCACACCAGGTGGTGGTGGTGCACCGGTGAGCAGCGGCGGTACGCCGCCTCGCCCTCGCCGCTGCGCAGGACGTCGACCAGGCCGTCGTCGACCAGCGCCTGCAACGCCCGGTAGACCGTCGCCAGGCCCACCGAGTCGCCGCGCTCGCGCAGCAGGGCGTGCAGGTCCTGGGCGCTCCGGAAGCCGTCGAGCTCGTCGAGCAGTTCCAGGACCGCGGTGCGCTGGCGGGTCTGCCGGCGGGCGGGGGGAGCGGTGTCGGGGGAGCTCACGGTCGGCCTGCCTTTCCCTCCACCGGTGCCGGCACCGGGTGCTCGCCGTGCTCGTCGTAGTGCACGCCCGTGCCGGTCCGGTGCGGTGCGTGCAGGTGGCCGTCGTGGTCGTAGTCCACGTGGTCACCGTGCGGGACCGGCCGGTGGCCGCAGCCCTCCCCGTGCTCGTGCGGGTGGGCGGCGTGCAGGCCGACCTTACGCCGGTGCCGCCGGCGGCCCGTGGCCTCCCGCACGGCGACGGCCAGCGCGACGAGCAGGAACAGGGCGATCGCCAGCAGCACGATGGTGCCGCCGGACGGCGTGCCCGTGTAGTAGGAGGCCGTGGTGCCGGCGAGGCTGACGACCAGGCCGATGCCGCAGGCCAGCAGCAGTGCCTGCCGGAAGCTGCCGGCCAGCAGCTGCGCCACCGCGCTGGGGAGGATCATCAGCGCGCTGATCAGCAGCAGGCCCACCACGCGCATCGACAGCACGACGGTCGAGGCGACCAGCGCGGCGAGCACCACGTTGAGCGCCAGCACCGGCAGGCCCACCGCGCGGGCGTACTCCTCGTCGTCGCTCACCGCGTACAGCCGCTGCCCGAGCAGCCACACGACCGAGAGGATCACGACCGTGATGACGCCGAAGGCCGCCAGGTCGCCGGCGCTCGTGGTGGTGATCGCCCCGAACAGGTAGGCGTCGAGGTTCGTCGCCTGGCCGGACGGCGCCAGGCTGAGCAGCACCACGCCGCCGGCGATGCCCCCGTAGAAGAGGACGGCGAGCGCCACGTCGCCGCTGGTGCGCCCGCGGGCGCGGACGAGCTCGATGAGCACCGCCCCGGCGATCGCCGCGACGAGGGCCGCCCCGACCGGTGCGGTGGAGGTGAGGACGCCGACGCCGACGCCGACGAGCGCGACGTGGCCGAGGCCGTCGCCCAGCAGCGACAGCCGCCGCTGCACCAGGAAGATGCCGACCGCCGGAGCCGCCAGCCCCACCATCAGGGACGCCAGCAGCGCCCGCTGCATGAACTCGTACTGGAGGATCTCCACGTCACTGCTCCCCGTCGCGGGCGCGCACCGGGCGGGAGGACGTCCACGGCTGGTGCTGGCGGTAGCCGGTCGCCGGGTGGTCGTCCGGATCCCCCGGGTGGTGGTGCCCGGCGTCGCCGGCCAGGGGGCCGGCCCCGGCCAGCGGCCCGTCGTAGCGCACCCGTCCGTGGTCGACGACGACCGCGCGGGTCAGGACGCCGGCGAGCGGACCGGCCTCGTGCGTGACCACCAGCAGGGTCGTCCCGCGCGACGACACCTCGGCCAGGACACCCGCGAGGGCCTGCTGGTTGGCGGCGTCGACACCGGCGGTCGGTTCGTCCATGATCAGCAGCTCGGGTTCGGCGGCCAGCGCCCGGGCCACGAGCACGCGGCGCTGCTGGCCGCCCGACAGCGACGCAACCGGATCGCGCACGCGGTCCGCGAGCCCCACCGCTTCGATGGCGTCGGCCACGGCCGCGCGGTCGGCGGCGGTGGGTCGGCCCAGCAGGCCCCGCCGGGCGAGTCGGCCGACGCCGACCACCTCGCGGACGGTGGCCGGCACCGCGCCGCTGACCGTGTGCCGCTGGGGCACGTAGCCGACCCGACCGCGGTCGCGCAGCCGTCCGACGGGGGCGCCGAGCACGGTGACCTCCCCCCCGAGCACGGACGCCAGGCCGAGGAGGCCGCGGGCGAGGGTGGTCTTCCCGGAGCCGTTCGACCCGAGGACGGCGAGCGCCTCACCGGGGCGCACCGTCAGGTCCACGCCCTGCACCACGGGGACGTCGCCGTAGCCGATGCTCGCGCCGCGGAGCCCGACCGCGAGGTCGCGATCGGGCCCCGGCGGTTGCTGCTCGGCGAGGGTGCGGCCGGTCACGAGCAGTTCTGGCCCTCCTGCAGGGTGGCGAGGTTGGCGCGCATGACCTCGAGGTAGTCCTCACCGGCCGACTCGTCGGTCAGGCCCTCGATCGGGTCGAGGACGGCGGTCCGCACGCCCGCTTCCGCCGCCACGGTCTCGGCCACCGCCGGGTCGACGAGGGTCTCGGTGTAGACGGTGGTGATGCCGCGGTCGGCCACCAGCTCGGTGATCTCGGCGAGCTGGGCGGCGCTGGGCTCCTGCGACGGGCTGAGACCGTTGATGCCGACCACCTCGAGACCGTAGCGCTCGCCGAGGTAGCCGAACGCGTCGTGGCTCGTCACCAGGGTGTCCACGGCGCAGCCCGCGAGCCCGTCGGACATCTCCGCGTCCAGGGCCTCGAGGTCGGCGCGCAGCGCCGCGGCGTTGTCCGCGTAGGTGTCCGCGCCGTCCGGGTCCAGCTCGGCGAGCCGGTCGGCCATGGCGTCGGCGACGTCGGCCAGGCGGGCGGGGTCCAGCCAGAAGTGCGGGTCGACCGACTCCTCGCCCTCGGCGTGGGCCTCCTCCTCGGCGTGCGCTTCCTCCTCGGTGTGCGCTTCCTCCTCGGCGTGGGCCTCCTCCTCGTGGGCGTGGTCGTGCCCGCCGGTGGTGGTCAGCGAGAGGTCGGCGGCCTGGCCCGCGTCCCAGGCGGCGTCGGGGGCCTCGGACGCGACGGCGTCGTCGAGGCCGGGCTGGAAGCCCTCCAGGTAGAGGACCAGGTCGGCCTCGGAGATCGCGGCGACGTCCCGCGGCGTGAGCTCCAGGTCGTGCGGCTCGCCGCCGGGCGGGGTGGCCGAGGTGACCGACACGCGATCGCCACCGACCTGCTCGGCGGCCCACTGCAGCGGGTAGAAGCCGGCCAGCACGGACAGCTCGCCCCCGCCGGTGGCGCCGGACGCCTCCTCCGTCCCGGTGGAGGAGCCGCAACCGGCCAGCAGCAGGCAGGTGGCGGACCCGAGGGTGACGGTGGTGCGGCGCATCGACGACATGTGCATGGGAATCATTCTCACACAGCTCCCCGGCGCGGTCGGCGCCCGGTCGCGCGCGCGGACCCGTGCCCGCCCGCGCGTAGGATCTCGGTGTGTCCGACGTCTCCGGCCTGCCGCTGATCGGTGCCGCCGCGCTGCGCGCGAAGGCTGCCTCCCGGGTGCTCCGCACCCTGCCGACGGACACCAAGGACGCCGCGCTGGCGGCGATGGCCGGGGCGCTGGTCGAGCGCGCCGACGAGATCCTGGCCGCGAATGCGACCGACGTCGCCGCCGCCCGGGCCGACGGCACGCCGGAGGCGATCGTCGACCGGCTGCGGCTGGACGCGGGCCGGATCGCCGGGGTCGCCGACGCGCTGCGCCGGCTGGTGGCGCTGCCCGACCCGGTCGGCGACGTCGTCCGCGGGTCGCGGCTGCCCAACGGGCTGGAGCTGAAGCAGGTCCGCGTCCCCCTCGGCGTGGTGGGCATCGTCTACGAGGCCCGCCCCAACGTGACCGTCGACGCCGCCGGGCTGTGCCTCAAGAGCGGCAACGCGGCGCTGCTGCGCGGCTCGGCGTCGGCGTTCGGCACCAACACCGCGCTGCTCGCCGTCCTCGCCGAGGCGGGGGAGAAGGCGGGGCTGCCGGCGGGTTTCGTCGAGCTGCTGCCGGCCGACCGCGCATCGGTGGGCGAGCTGCTGAACGCCCGGGGACTGGTCGACGTCGTCATCCCGCGCGGGGGCGCCTCGCTGATCCAGCGGGTCGTGCGGGAGTCGCGGGTGCCGGTGATCGAGACCGGCGAGGGCAACTGCCACGTCTACGTCGACGCCTCGGCCGACCCGGAGATCGCCGAGGCGGTCGTGCTCAACTCCAAGACCCACCGGGTCAGCGTCTGCAACAGCGCCGAGACGCTGCTGGTGCACCGCGACGTGCCGTTCCTGCCGCGGCTGCTGGCCGCGCTGGCCGACGCCGGCGTCGCACTGCACGGCGACGACGCCGCCCGCTCGGCCCACGCCGGCGTCGTCCCGGCCACCGACGAGGACTGGGGCACCGAGTACCTGTCGATGGACATGGCGGTGCGGGTCGTCGACGACCTGCCGCAGGCCCTCGACCACATCGCGCGGTGGAGCACCGGCCACACCGAGGCGATCGTCGCCGACTCCGCCCGCGCCATCGCCGAGTTCACCGCCGGTGTCGACGCCGCCGCCGTGCTGGTCAACGCCTCGACCCGGTTCACCGACGGGGGCGAGTTCGGCTTCGGTGCCGAGATCGGCATCTCCACCCAGAAGCTGCACGCCCGGGGCCCGCTCGGCCTGCCCGAGCTCACCTCGACCACCTACGTCGTCACGGGGTCCGGCCACACGCGCTGACCCCGCCCCCTCCCGAGGAGCCGCATGCCCCGCCCGCCGTCGCAGTCCCCCCACTTCTCCTCGGTCGCGGACGTCAGCAAGCGGCTGTCCACCGCCGGCTACCTGCCCGACGCCCAGATCGCGACGACGGTCTTCCTCGCCGACCGCCTCGGCAAGCCGCTGCTGGTGGAGGGGCCGGCGGGCACGGGGAAGACGGAGCTGGCCAAGGCGCTGGCCGCCGCCACCGGGTCCGAGCTCATCCGGCTGCAGTGCTACGAGGGCCTGGACGAGGCCCGCGCGCTCTACGAGTGGAACTACAAGAAGCAGCTGCTGCGCATCCAGGCGTCCCAGGCCGAGGGGGGCGCGGACTGGGACACCGTCCACGACGACATCTTCGGCGAGGAGTTCCTGCTCGCCCGCCCGCTGCTGACCGCCATCCGGCGCACGGAGCCCACCGTGCTGCTCATCGACGAGACCGACAAGGCCGACGTCGAGGTGGAGGGCCTGCTGCTCGAGGTGCTCAGCGACTTCCAGGTGACGATCCCCGAGCTGGGCACGGTGACCGCGACCCGCCGGCCGACCGTCGTCCTCACCTCCAACGCCACCCGCGAGCTCTCCGAGGCGCTCAAGCGGCGCTGCCTGTACCTGGCGCTGGACTACCCGACCGCCGAGCGGGAGCGGGAGATCGTGCTCTCCCGCGTGCCCGACCTCGCCTCGGGGCTGGCCGACCAGCTGGTCGCGACGGTGCGGGCGCTGCGCGGGCTGGAGCTGAAGAAGTCGCCGTCGATCTCGGAGACCCTCGACTGGGCGCAGACCCTGCTGGAGCTGGGGCTGGACACCCTCGACGAGCCGGCGATGGCCGCGACGCTGGGCGTGGTGCTCAAGCACGCCAGCGACCAGACCCGGGCCGCGGCCGAGCTGCGGCTGAACTGATGGGGCAGCCGGTCGCGCCGGCCCGGGAGCCCGGCGGGCTCGCCGGGCACCTGGACGGGTTCGTGCGGGCGGTCCGCGAGGCCGGCATCCCGGTCGGCATCAGCCAGGCGGTCGACGCGGCGGAGATCCTCACCGTCGTCGACCTGCTCGACCGTGAGCAGCTGCGGCACGGGCTGGCCGCGGTGCTGCTCCAGCGGGCGGCCCAGCGCGATGCCTACGACGTCCTCTTCGACCTGTGGTGGCCCCTCGGGGACCGCCCGGCGCCCGATCCCGCGGACGGCGAGGCGGGGGAGACGGGGCAGCCCACCCTCGACGTGCCCGACGACGCCGCGCTGGCCGAGCTGATGCGCGCCCAGCTGCTCGAGCTGCTCGCCGACGGCGACCCCGAGGCGCTGCGCCGGTTCGCGCGGGACGCCGTCGACCTGCTGGGCCAGGGGCAGCCGACGCCCTCGAGGCAGTCCTACTTCAGCTACCGCGTGATGCGGGCGCTCTCGCCGGACACGCTCGTCGCGCAGCTGCTCGCCGGCCTGCTCGGCGGCGGGGAGCGCGGGGGGCTGGCCGAGCAGGTCGCCCGGCAGACGGTGCGCGACCGGCTGGCGGCCTTCCGGACGGCGGTCGAGGCCGAGGTGCGCCGGCGCACGGCCGCGGAGAAGGGGCGGGACCGGGTCGCGAAGAACGCCGTCCGCCCGCTGGCCGACCAGGTCGACTTCCTGCGCGCCCAGTCGGCCGACCTCGCCGAGCTCCGGCGGTCGGTGGCCCCGCTGGCCCGCCGGCTCGCCGTCCGGCTCTCGGCCCGCCGGAGGATGGGGCGGGAGGGCCGGCTGGACTTCCGCAAGACGGTGCGCGCGTCGCTGGGTACCGGCGGGGTCCCCGTCGTCACCCACCACCGGCCGCGCAAGGTGCACAAGCCGGAACTGGTCGTGCTCTGCGACGTCAGCGGCTCGGTGGCCGGCTTCAGCCACTTCACCCTGATGCTGACGCAGGCGCTGAGGGAGCACTTCACGGGCGTGCGGGCGTTCGCGTTCGTCGACTCCACCGACGAGGTGACCCGCTTCTTCACCCCGGGGGTCGACGTCGCCGACGCCATCGCGCGGATGGGCCGGGAGGCGCAGGTGGTGGGTTTCGACGGGCACAGCGACTACGGCACCGCCCTCGAGGTGTTCGCCGACCGCTGGGCCTCGGCGGTCGGGCCGAAGACGTCGCTGCTGGTGCTCGGCGACGGGCGCACCAACTACCGGCAGCCGGGGGTACCCGTGCTGGCCGGGCTGGTGGGCAAGGCCCGGTCGGCGCACTGGCTCAACCCCGAGCCGCGCCGGCTGTGGGGCAGCGGCGACTCGGCGGCGGAGCGGTACGGCGAGGTGATCGACATGGTCGAGTGCCGCAACGCCGCCCAGCTGGCCGACTTCGTCACGACGCTCTGAAGGACGACCCCTCCGCCCCACCACGCGCGCACTCGTGGGGGGCCCTGCGAAGGGGCCGTTCCAGCAGGTCACCGGTCCTCGCGGCGCCGCGTCGCAGGACCCGGATACGCTCGGCCGGTGGCGGGACGACGAGTCGGCGTGATGGGTGGGACCTTCGACCCCATCCACCACGGGCACCTCGTGGCCGCCAGCGAGGTCGCCGGGTTGTTCGGCCTCGACGAGGTCGTGTTCGTGCCCACCGGCGAGCCCTGGCAGAAGAGCGACCGGGACGTCAGCCCCGCCGAGGACCGCTACCTCATGACCGTCATCGCGACGGCGTCCAACCCGCGGTTCTCCGTGAGCCGGGTCGACATCGACCGGGGCGGCCCGACGTACACCTACGACACCCTCACCGACCTCCAGGCCCAGCGCCCGGGCGACGAGCTCTTCTTCATCACCGGTGCCGACGCCCTCGCCCAGATCATGACCTGGCGCGACGGCGCCCGCTGCTTCGAGCTCGCCCACTTCATCGGCGTCACGCGGCCGGGGTACACGCTGGCCGACAGCCACCTGCCCGAAGGTGGGGTCAGCCTCGTGGAGATCCCCGCGCTGGCGATCAGCTCCAGCGACTGCCGGGAGCGGGTGGGCCGCGGGATGCCGGTCTGGTACCTCGTGCCCGACGGCGTCGTCCAGTACATCGAGAAGCGCGGCCTCTACCGGGGCACCGCGCGCAGGCCGGCCGTGCCCGTGCGCGACGGCCGCCCGGCGGGCGACCGCCCCACCTACGACCGCCCGCCGGCCGGGCCGGGGACCGGCCCCGACGCCTCCGGCGAGCGCACCCCACCCACGACGTCCCACCTCCAGGAGGTGCCCGAATGACCGCCTCGCCCGAGGCCCGGGAGACCGCGCTGCGCGCCGCCCAGGCCGCCGCGGACAAGCTGGCGACCGACGTCACCATCGTCGACGTCAGCGAGCGGCTGGCCATCACCGATGCGTTCGTCCTCGCGTCGGCCCCCAACGAGCGGCAGGTCCAGGCGATCGTCGACGAGGTCGAGGAGCGGCTGCGGGCGCACGGCGTGAAGCCGGTGCGCCGCGAGGGCGTCGCCGAGGCCCGCTGGGTGCTGCTGGACTTCGTCGACGTCGTGGTGCACGTCCAGCACGCGGAGGAGCGGGCCTACTACGCCCTCGAGCGGCTCTGGAAGGACTGCCCGACGATCCCGTTCACCGACGCCGACCGCCCCGCGGACGGCACGGGTGCTGCGGCCGACCCGGGGTCCGCGTCGGTCGCGGAGACGACCGGCCAGTGACGGCACCGGCCCCGCCCGAGCTGCCGGTGACCCGCCTGGTCGTCTGGCGGCACGGGCGGACCGGGTGGAACGCGGCCGGACGGTTCCAGGGGCAGCTCGACCCGCCGCTGGACGAGGTCGGGCGCGCGCAGGCGGCCCACGCCGCCCCCCACCTCGTCGCGGCCGCCGGGCTCGGGAACCGGTCCACCGCCGTGGTGGCCAGCGACCTCGGCCGCGCGGCGGACACCGCCCGGGCGCTGACCGCGCTGCTGGGCGTGCCGCTGCAGCTGGACGCGCGGCTCCGCGAGCACGGCATGGGCACCTGGGAGGGGCTCACCCGGGACGAGGTCGCCGACCGGTACCCCGAGCAGTACGCGGACTGGCTGGCCGGGCGACCGGTGCGCGGCCGCGGCGGCGAGGAGGCCCCGGCGGTCGTCGCCCGGGTGCTCGCCGCGCTCGCCGACCTGCCGCCGGCCGACGTCGCCGTGGTGGTGACCCACGGGGGCACGAGCGGCCGGATGATCGAGACGCTGCTGGAGCTGGGGCCCGACCACCGCCGGGTCTTCGGGCCGCTGGGCAACTGCGCGTGGAGCGAGCTGGCCCGGCAGAGCGGCCGGTGGCGGCTGCTGCGGCACAACGCGTCGGCCGGGCCGCTCCCCGAGGGGCTCGCCGCGCCCGGGCCGCGGCTCCGTGCCGACCCCGAGCAGGGGGCACCGGGCGCGGCCGGGGACCGGCCGGGCGACGGCCCGGCCCAGGACGCCGACGCCGCCGGCTGACCGGTCGCGCCACCACGCGCGGCCCGGTGGCACCGGGGCGGTTAGCCTCGCCGGATGCCCGTCGCCGTCCTCACCGATTCGACGGCCTACCTGCCGCGCGCGCTCGCCGCCGAGCTGGGCATCCGGGTCGTCCCGCTCTACGTCGTCCTGGCCGGCCGCTCGGGGCGGGAGGGCGAGGACATCAGCTCCGAGGACGTGGCGCGGGCGCTCTCGGCGCGCGGCCAGCGGGTGTCGACGTCGCGGCCCACGCCCGGGGACTTCGTCGCCGCCTACCGGGCCGCGCTGGACGCCGGGGCCGACCGTCTCGTGTCGGTCCACCTGTCCGCCGAGCTCTCCGGCACCTGGGACGCCGCCCGCGTCGCCGCCTCCCAGGTGGGCGAGCACATCGTCTCCGTCGTCGACTCCCGCTCGGCGGCGATGGGCACCGGCTTCGCCGTGCTCGAGGCCGCGCGCGCGGCCGCGGCCGGCGCCGACGGCGACACGGTGCAGCGCATCGCGGTGGACGCCGCCGCGCGCACCCGGACGCTGTTCGTGGTGGACACGCTGGAGCACCTGCGGCGCGGCGGGCGGATCGGCTCGGCCGCCGCGGTCCTCGGGTCGGCGCTCGCGGTCAAGCCGGTGCTGCACGTGGTCGACGGCCGGGTCGTGCCGCTGGAGAAGGTGCGCACCTCGACGCGGGCGCTGGCCCGCCTGGTCCAGCACGTCGTGGAGCACGCCGGCGAGCGCGAGGTGTCGCTGGCCGTGCACCACCTGGCGGCGGCCGAGCGCGCCGACCGGCTGGTGACCGAGCTGCGGGCACGCGTACCCCGGCTGCGTGACCTGCACGTGAGCGAGCTCGGTGCCGCGATCGGCGCGCACGTGGGCCCCGGCGCGGTCGGGGTCGTGCTCTGCACGGCTCCGGAGCCGGCGGACGGCGGGGAGGCGGAGGGCGCGGGCTGACCGCGGGCGGGGCTGCACCGGCACAGGCTGCCGCGAGCCCCGCCGACCGGGCCCCTCGTCGTCCACAGCCGGGGTGCTCCTCCACAGGTCCGGCGTGACCGGGCGCGGCCGCCCTCGGGCTCCCTAGCGTCGCCGGGGTGCGCCTCCTAGCCCGCCGCGACGACGACGCCGACGTCATCCGCGCCCGGCTGCGCGCCGTCCTGGCCGAACCCCGGCCGGCCGCGGATGGCTGGCTGCCCGACGACGAGGACGGGCCCGGGTGGCCGGCCGACGACCGGATCACGGTGCCGGTGGAGGTCCCCACCCCGGAGACCCGGCCGGCCGGCGGGGGGCGGCACCGCGCACCCGGCACGACACCGCGCTGGGACGCCGGCCGCGGAGGCAGCCGCGCCGTCTGGACGGCCGCCGCCGTGGCGGTCCTGCTCCTGCTCGCCTGGACGTGGGCGCAGCGGCCGCAGGTCCAGCCGGCGGCCGCGCCCCTGCCGGTGCCCTCCGCCCCGAGCAGCGCACCGGCCGATGGGCCGCCGGTGGGGGAGGTGGCCGCCACGACCGCGCCCGTGGTGGTCGCGGTGGTGGGTCTGGTGACGCTGCCGGCCGGTGCGCGGGTAGCGGACGCCGTCGCGGCCGCCGGCGGGCTGCTGCCGGACGCCGACCCGGCCTCGGTGAACCTGGCCGCACCGCTCTCCGACGGGCAGCAGGTCGCGGTCGGGGTGCCGGGGGCGGCGGCCGGTGGACCCCCCGCGTCGGCGGGGTCCGGTGCTGCGGCGCCCGGGGGCCGGTTGGACCTGAACACGGCCGGGGTCGCCGAGCTCGACGCGCTCCCGGGCATCGGACCGGTCCTCGCGCAGCGGATCGTCGACCACCGCAGCCGCGTCGGGGCCTTCGGCAGCGTCGAGGAGCTCGACGAGGTCCCGGGCATCGGCCCGGCCAAGGCAGCGGAGCTCGCCGACCTGGTGCAGGTGTGAGCCCCGCGCCCGAGCGCCGGCGGGTGCTGGACCTGCGGCTGTGGCCGCTCGCGGCCGCGGTGTGGGCGACGGGCCTCGTGGCGCCCCACCTGCGGTGGCCCGCGCTGGCGCTGGTCGGCGGTGCTGCGCTCGCCGCGGCGGTGCTGCTCGCCCGCGCCCGGGTGGCGACGGCGACCGTCGTCCTCGTGGTGCTGGCCGGGGTCGCGGTCGGCTCCGGCACGGCGGCCGTGCGGGGAGCCGCCCGCGATGCCTCGCCGCTGCGGGCGGCGGCCCAGGCCGGCGGGACCGCGGACGTGGTCCTCACCGTGCGGTCCGACCCGCAGGTGCTGGCCGGCGGGGGCCGGCCGCGGGTGCTGCTGGAGGCCGACGTCACGGCACTGGACCACGGCGGCGTCGGGCACCGCCTGGACGACGCCGTGCTGGTCTTCGCGCCCGCCGGCGGCTGGTCCGGGCTGCTGCCCGGGCAGCAGCTGCGGGTGCGGGCGGATCTGGCGCCGCCCGGGCCCGGCGACGACGTGGTGGCGGTGCTGTCGGTCCGCGGCCCACCGGAGGCGGTCGGCGCGCCGGGGGCGGTGCAGCGGGTGGCCGGCGATCTGCGGCACTCGCTGGGTGCCGCGTCGGAACGGGTGCTCGACGACCGGGCGGGCGGCCTGCTGCCGGGTCTGGTGGTCGGTGACACCAGCCGGATGGACCCGGTGCTGGAGGAGGAGTTCCGGCGGGCGGGCCTCGCCCACCTGACCGCCGTCTCCGGGGCGAACGTGGCGATCGTGGTCGCCGGGGTGCTCCGGCCGCTGCGGCGCCGGGCGGTCGACCGGCGGGTGCAGGCGCTGGTGGGCGTGCTGGCGCTGGTCGGTTTCGTGGTGCTGGCCCGGCCGAGCGCGAGCGTGCTCCGGGCGGCCGCCATGGGCACCGTCACGCTGCTCGCCCTCGCGTCGGGCCGGTCGCGCGCGGCGCTGCCGGCGCTCGGCGCGGCGGTGACCGTGCTGCTCCTGGTCGAACCGGGCCTGGCGAGGGACCCGGGGTTCACGCTGTCGGTGGTGGCGACCGCGGCCATCGTGCTGCTGGCCCCACCGTGGTCGCGGCGGCTCCGCGGGCACGGCTGGCCCGCGTGGCCCGCCGACGCGGTGGCCGTGAGCGCGGCCGCCGGGCTCGCGACCGCACCGGTGATCGCCGGGCTGACCGGCACGGTGAGCCTGGTGTCGCTGCCGGCGAACCTGCTGGCCGCGCCGGCCGTGCCGGCGGCGACGGTCCTCGGGCTGCTGGCCGCCCCGGCCGGGCTGGTGCTGCCGCGGGCCGGTGACGCGCTGGTCGGGCTCGCCGGGTGGCCGGTGCGCTGGATCGTACTGGTGGCCGAGCGGGCCGCCGCGGTGCCCGACGCCGTCGCCGGCTGGCCGCCGGGCACGGTGGGCGCCCTGCTGCTCGCGCTCCTCCTGCTGGTCGCCGGGTGCCTGCTGTGGCGCATCCCGCGGGCGCGGCCGCTCGCGCTGGCGGCCCTGGTCGGGTTGGTCGTGGTGGGCTGGCCGCTGCGCCAGGGCCTCGACGGCTGGCCGCCGGCCGGGGCGCTGCTGGTGGCCTGCGACGTGGGGCAGGGCGACGGGCTCGTGCTGCCGCTGGGCGCCGGGCAGGGGGTGCTGGTCGACGCCGGCCCGGACCCGGCGCCCATCGACCGCTGCCTGGACCGGCTGGGCATCGACGCGCTGCCCCTCGTGCTGCTCTCGCACCTGGATGCCGACCACGTCGGGGGGCTCCCCGGCGCGCTCGGCGGCCGCACGGTGGGGGTGGTGGCCACCGGCACCCTGTCCCCGGCGGACGACCGCGCACCGGGCGTCGACGCCCTCGTCCGGCGCACCGGAGGCACCCGCGAGGTGCTGGTCCCGGGCGACCGCCGCGGCGTGGGCGGGGTGGCGGTCGACGTGCTCGCACCCGAGCCGCGTCGGGCCACCGCGGCGGCCGACCCCAACGGGCTGTCCCTGGTCGCCCGGGTGACCGTCGGTGGGCTCCGGGTGCTGCTCACCGGCGACATCGGCGCCGACGAGGAGGCTGCCCTGCTCCGCGACGGCGCCGACCTGCGGGCCGACGTGCTGAAGGTGCCCCACCACGGCAGCGGGGACGCCGACCCGGGGTTCCTCGCCGCCACCGGGGCGCGGACCGCGATCGTCTCCGTCGGGGCCGGCAACGGCTACGGGCACCCGGCGCCGCGGCTGCTGGACTGGCTGGCCGATGCCGGCGCCCGGGTGCACCGCACCGACCGGGACGGCGACGTCGCGGTGGTCGGCGCGGCCGGTGGCTGGGGGGTGGCCGCCCGCGGCACCGACGCCGGCGGCCAGGCAGCACCGCCCGGGCCCGTGCTCCCGGACACCCTGCCGGACCCCCTGCCGGACGCCCTCCCGGCGGCCCGGGCGGTGGCCGTGGACCGTCGGTGGCGCGTGGCACCATGCGGGGGTGCCTGCTGCCGCCGTCGAGCCCACGTCCCGCCTGCGGGTGGTGGTGGGCGAGGAGGAGCTGCTGCGCTCCCGGGCCGTCGCGGCCGTGCGCCGGGCGGTGCTCGCCCGCCACCCCGACGGCGAGGTGCACGAGCTGGCCGCGATGGGGCTGCCGGTGGGCGAGCTGGCCGACGTGCTGGCGCCGTCGCTGTTCGGCGGTCACCGGCTCGTCGTCGTCACCGGGGTGCAGGAGGCGGCGTCGGCGCTCGCCGACGCGCTCACCGGTTACGCGAAGGTCCCCGATCCCGACCTGACGCTGGTGGTCGTGCACGCCGGCGGCAAGCGGAACGAGGCGCTGGTCAAGGCGTTCAAAGCCGCCGGGGCCGCCGTCGACGAGTGCCCCAAGGTCTCCTCCGTCGGTGACCGGATCGCGTTCGTGCGCAACGAGGTGCGCCAGCTGGGTGGCCGGATCACCCCGGACGCGGTCACGGCGCTGGTCGACGCGATCGGCGCCGACCTGCGGTCGCTCTCGGCCGCCGCCGGCCAGCTCGTGTCCGACTTCGGCGGGAGCATCGACGCCGACGACGTGGCCCGCTTCCACCGCGGCCAGGCCGAGGTCACCGGCTTCACCGTGGCCGAACGGGTGCTGACCGGGGACCGCGCCGGTTCCATCGAGATGCTGCGCTGGGCGCTGGAGCGCGGGGTCGCGCACGTGCTCATCGCCGACGCCATCGCCGACGGCGTCCGCACCGCGGCGCGGGTGGCGTCGCTGAGCTCCAGCAACGTCGGCGACCTCGCCCGCACGCTGAAGATGCCGCCGTGGAAGGTGAAGAAGGCCCAGGCGCAGGCGCGCGGCTGGAGCATCGAGGGGCTGCAGCAGGCCCTGGGCGTGGCGGCCGACCTCAACGCCGACGTCAAGGGGGTCGCGGCCAGCGCCGACTACGCGCTCGAGCGGGCGATCCGGCGGATCGTCACCATCCGGGCGGAGACGGGTCGCGGCCGGGTGCGCACCGGCCGCTGACCGGCGCCGGTCGGCTGGGGGGACTGCTCAGCGGGGGGAGAGGCGGGTCGCCGGGTCCAGGCACCACTGCTCGACGGCGGGCCACCGCCCGTACCCGGCCTCGGGGTCGAGGTGCGCCTGGCCCGGCAGCAGGTCGGTCTCGACGCCGAGCGCCCCGTAGACGGGCACCGCGCCGGCGCCGGGCCAGTACGGGTCGTCGTCGCTCGCCACCAGGCGCACCGACGCGGCAGCGTGGCACAGCGCGTCCGCATCGGGGCGGATCGCGGCGAAGGCGGCCACCTCCGGGTGGCCGGCCAGCACCTCGGGCGCCGGCGGGGCCACCAGCAGCACCCGGTCCACCCGCTCGGCCGGAGCCAGCAGCGAGGCCGTGTGCTGCCACAGCGGCACGGCGAGCGAGTGCGCGACGACGACGCGCTCCCCGTCGCCCAGCTGGGCCAGCTCGGCACGCAGCAGCTCGCTCCAGGTGGCGAGCACCGGCCGGTCGGGCTCGGGGAACTGCGGGTACAGGACCAGCTCGCCGGCGCGGCGCAGGGACTCCACCAGCTGCCACTGCCAGTGGTGCGCGGGCCGGTGGTTCTGCCACCCGTGCAGGACGAGGAAGCGGCGGCCGGGGGAGGTCACGGGCGGTCCTTCGGGGCGTGCTGCGGGCGGGCGGGAACGCGACGAGCCCCCGTCCCGCGAGGGGAGGGGGCTCGTCGTCGAGCGGGTGCGCCCGGTGGGCGCGGCCCGGTCAGAGACCGGCGGTGAGCTTCGCCAGACCCGACTTGCGGTTGGCGGCCTGGTTCTTGTGGATGACGCCCTTGCTGGCGGCCTTGTCCAGCTGCTTGGCGGCGGCCTGGTAGGCGGCGGTCGCGGCCGCGGCGTCCCCCGACTCGGCGGCGGTGCGCACCCGCCGGACGGCCGTCTTCAGGGCGGACTTGACGGCAACGTTGCGCTGGCGCGCCTTCTCGTTGGTCTTGATCCGCTTCATCTGGGACTTGATGTTCGCCACGCGTGAGCCTCGGTGTCTCGACAGGAGGGAGTTCTTCTGACAGTCGTTCGTGCGTCCGGGCGGCGTGCGCCACAGGACCGGCCTGCAAAGATACCAGCGCCCCGTCGGCAGCCCCAACCCGCCGTCCGGCGACGTCCGGCACATCCGGCACGACGCGGCGGTCCCGCCCGCCTACGACCCGGGGCGCGGACGTGGGACGATGGCGGCACTGTGACGACTCCTGCTGCCACCGACCCGGCCCGCATCCGGAACTTCTGCATCATCGCCCACATCGACCACGGCAAGTCGACGCTGGCCGACCGGATGCTGGAAGTCACCGGGATCATCGAGGCACGGCAGATGCGCGCCCAGTACCTCGACCGCATGGACATCGAGCGTGAGCGCGGCATCACCATCAAGGCGCAGAACGTCCGCCTGCCGTGGACCGTCGGGGACACCGAGTACGTCCTCGACATGATCGACACCCCGGGGCACGTCGACTTCACCTACGAGGTGTCCCGGTCGCTGGCCGCCTGCGAGGGGGCGGTCCTGCTGGTCGACGCCGCCCAGGGCATCGAGGCGCAGACGCTGGCCAACCTGTACCTGGCGCTGGAGAACGACCTCACGATCATCCCGGTCCTCAACAAGATCGACCTGCCCGCGGCGCAGCCCGAGAAGTACGCCGCCGAGATCGCCCACATCATCGGCTGCGACCCGGACGACGTCCTCCGGGTCAGCGGCAAGACCGGTGAGGGCGTCCCCGCGCTGCTCGACCGCATCGTGCAGGAGATCCCGGCCCCGGTCGGCGACGCCGACGCCCCCGCCCGCGCGATGATCTTCGACTCCGTCTACGACATCTACCGCGGCGTCATCACCTACGTCCGGGTGGTCGACGGCAAGATCTCCTCGCGCGAGCGGATCAAGATGATGTCCACCGGTGCCACGCACGAGCTCCTGGAGATCGGGGTGATCTCGCCCGAGCCGAAGCCGGTCGAGGGCCTCAGCGTCGGCGAGGTGGGCTACTTCATCACCGGGGTGAAGGACGTCCGCCAGTCCCGGGTCGGTGACACCGTCACCCTGCAGCACAAGCCGGCGGCCGAGCCGATCGGCGGCTACAGCGACCCGAAGCCGATGGTGTACTCCGGCCTCTACCCGATCGACGGCAGCGACTACCCGCTGCTGCGCGAGGCGCTGGACAAGCTGCTGCTCAACGACGCCGCGCTCACCTACGAGCCCGAGACGTCGGCGGCCCTGGGCTTCGGCTTCCGCGTCGGCTTCCTCGGCCTGCTGCACCTGGAGATCGTCCGCGAGCGGCTGGAGCGCGAGGCCGGGATCAGCCTGATCTCCACCGCGCCGAACGTCGTCTACCGCGTGGTCATGGAGGACCGCTCCGAGATCACGGTGACCAACCCGAGCGACTGGCCCGAGGGCAAGATCGACACCGTCTACGAGCCGATCGTCAACGCCACCATCATCGCGCCCAGCGACTACACCGGCGCCATCATGGAGCTCTGCCAGAGCCGGCGCGGCCAGCTCGGCGGGATGGACTACCTGTCGGAGTCCCGGGTCGAGCTGCGCTACACGCTGCCCCTCGGCGAGATCATCTTCGACTTCTTCGACGCGTTGAAGTCGCGCACCCGCGGCTACGCCTCGCTGGACTACCAGGAGGCCGGCGAGCAGGAGTCCGCCCTGGTCAAGGTGGACATCCTGCTCCAGGGCGAGGCCGTCGACGCGTTCAGCGCGATCGTGCACAAGGACAAGGCCTACAGCTACGGCGTCATGATGGCCGGCAAGCTGCGCGAGCTCATCCCGCGGCAGCAGTTCGAGGTGCCCATCCAGGCCGCCGTCGGCTCGCGGGTCATCGCCCGCGAGACCGTGCGCGCCATCCGCAAGGACGTCCTCGCCAAGTGCTACGGCGGTGACATCACCCGCAAGCGGAAGCTGCTGGAGAAGCAGAAGGAGGGCAAGAAGCGGATGAAGATGGTCGGCCGCGTCGAGGTCCCGCAGGAGGCCTTCGTGGCGGCGCTCTCCACGAACGAGTCCACCGCCTCCAAGAAGTGACCGCGCGGATCGCCGCCCGGAGCGCCGCCGCGGTGTGACCCCGGCGCGCTAGTGTCCGCCGCGACGGCCGGGGGAGTCCCGCCGCGACGGGAGGACGTCATGCTGCTGCGCCGGACGGGCGCGCCGCTGCTGGCGCTGGCCCTGCTGGCCGGTCCCGTGCTCGCCGCCTGCGGCTCCGAGGAGCCCGCCGAGTCGGCGACCGCCCTGCTCGCGCGGGCCAAGCAGACCCTCGATGGGGCGGAGACCGTGCACTTCGTGCTGGGCAGCGAGGGGGCGCCGAGCACCGGCACCGTGCTGGTGGGCGGGGAGGGCGACATGGCCCGCCCGGCATCCTTCGACGGCACGCTGCAGGTGCTGGCGGCCGGGGCGAGCCTCGACCTGGAGGTCGTGTCGGTCGGCGGCACCGTCTACGCGCAGCTGCCCTTCACCAGCGGCTTCAGCGTCATCGACCCGGCGCAGTTCGGCATCGGCGACCCCGGCGCCCTGCTCGACCCGGAGACCGGCATCTCGCAGCTGCTCGTCGAGGCGGAGGGCGCCGAGCTGGGGGAGGAGCGCCGGGTGGAGGGCGCGGTGGTCCGTGAGGTCACCGCCGAGCTGCCCGGTGACCTGGTGCAGCAGCTCCTCACCAGCCAGGACCCGGAGCAGCCGGTGCAGGCCCGGTTCTCCGTCGCCACCGACAGCGGCGAGCTGCGCCGCGCCGAGCTGACCGGCCCGTTCTTCGAGGCCGGTACCGACGCCACCTACATCCTCGAGCTCAGCGACTTCGGGGCCGATGTCGAGATCAGCGCACCGGCCACCGGCTGAGCCCGGCGCCCGGGCGGTCCCGGGTCTCGCCGCGATCGTCCTCGCCACCCTCGCCGTGCTCGTCACGGCGGCCGACACCTACGTCGTCGTCCTCGCCCTCCCCGACATCCTCACCGGCGTCGGGGTGGGGCTGGACGAGCTGCAGAGGGCGACGCCCATCGTCGGCGGCTTCCTGCTCGGGTACACCGCGACGCTGCCGCTGCTGGGCCGGCTGGCCGACCTGCGCGGGCGGGCCCCGGTGCTCGTCGGCTGCCTGCTGCTGTTCGCCCTCGGCTCGCTGCTGACGGCGACGGCGGAGACGCTCGGCCCGGCCGTCGCCGGGCGCGGTCTGCAGGGCATCGGCGCGGGCGGGCTGGTGCCGGCCACGCTGGCGCTGGTCGCCGACCGGTGGTCACCCGAGCGCCGGGCGGTCCCGCTCGGCGTGGTGGGCGCCGTGCAGGAGGCCGGCGCGGTGCTCGGTCCGCTGGCGGGTGCCGCCGTGCTCGCGGTGGCGGACTGGCGCGCCATCTTCTGGCTCAACCTGCTGCTCGGGGTGGCGCTGGCGGTGGGCGTCGTCGTCACCGGGCGGGTCCGCCGGCCCGACCCGGTCGGGCTCGGGCTCGCCGCGCTCACGGTCCTCGCGCTGGGGCTGCTGCTGGCCGAGCCGCCCGCGCTGGCCGAGGACGTCACCCTCGGCCTGCTCTGGGTCCCGCTGCTGGACCGATCGGCGTGGACGGGGCCCCTGCTGCTGGTCACCGTCGTGCTGGGGGTGCTCCTGGTCGCGCGCAGCCTGGCGCAGCCTGCGGGCGCGGTGCTGCCGCTGGGCGGGCTCGGCCGGCTGGCGCGGGAGGTGGACGTCGTCGGCTCGCTGCTCGCCGTCGTCGCGCTCGGCGCCCTGGTGTGGGCTTTCGCCGCCGCCGACCCGGCCCGCGAGGTGGTCGCCCACGGGTGGGTGCTGCTGCCGCTGGCCGCCCTCGCCGGCGTCCTGTTCGTGCTGCACGAGCGGCGCGCCGTCGCACCGGTGCTGCCGCTCGCCGCGCTCCGGCCGGTGGGGGCGTGGGGGGCGCTGGTGGTGAACCTCTTCGTGGGCGCCGCCCTGGTCGCCGCGCTCGTCGACGTCCCCCTGTTCGCGCGCGCGACCACGACGCCGGGCGACCAGCTCGGTGCGGCCCTGGTGCTCCTGCGGCTGCTGGTCGCCGTGCCGGTCGGGGCGGTGACCGGGGGCTGGCTGTGCCGGGTGGTCGCCCCCCGCGTCGTCGCCGGCGCCGGGATGGCCCTGGCGGCGGCCGCCTTCGCCGCGATGACGGGGTGGGACGAGCGGTCGCTGGACGGGGCGTGGTCGACCGCCGTCCTGGTCGCGGCGGGGCTCGGGTTCGGCCTCGCGATCGCGCCGGTCAACGCGGTGCTGCTGGCCGTCACCCCGCCGCGGGTGCACGGGAGCGCCAGCTCGCTGGCCGTCGTGGCCCGGACCGTCGGCATGCTGGCCGGCTTGTCGCTGCTGACGGCCGTGGCGCTGCGCCGGTTCACGGCCGAGGTGGCGGCCATCGGCAGCCCCGTGGAGCTGTGCCCCGCGAGCCCGGCCGACTGCCCGGCGTACGACGCCGCCACCGAGGCGGCGGTGCTGACCCAGCTGCACACCGTCTTCGCCGGGGCCGCGGTCGCGGCCGCGCTGGCCGCGGCGGCCGCCCTGCTCCTGCTGCGCGGCGCGCCGGTCAGGAGTCCAGCGCGAGCCTGAGGTCGTCGCGCAGCGCCGGGACGTCCGCGCCGCGGTCGTGCAGCACTCCATGGCCAGCCCCCTGCCCCTCGCGGATCGGGCCGAGTGCGATGTGCCCGTCGGTGAGGGTGCGCGACTCGGGGGCGAGAGCCTCGCGCTGCGCGAGCCCCAGCACCTTTTCTGGCCCGCGGGGCGAAGGGGATGTGCCCGCCGGGTGAGCTGCCTCGTGGGCCGTCGAGCGCGCCGGGTCCGGACTCCTCTCGACCCGGCCCCGGGCGGCGTCCAGGTCAGTCCCTCCGTCGGAGCGGCCCGCGACCGCCCGCGTGCTTCTTGTGCACCGCCTGGCGGCTGACGCCCAGCTCCTGCGCGATCTGCTCCCACGTCCAGCCCAGGTCGCGGGCGTTGCCGACCTGGAGCGCCTCGAGCCGCTCGACGAGGACCCGCAGGGAGCGCACCGCGGCGAGCCCCACCGCCGGGTCCTCGCTGCCGGCCGCCGTGGCCACCTGCGCCGCGTCCGCCACGGCTGTCGACCCAAGGTGCGCGCGGCCCCGATGTCAACCGCAATTGACACGTGCGATGGTGGAGGGGAGCCGCCTTCCCGGCTCCCGGACGAGCGGTGCCGTACCCGGTGTGCGACAAGACGGCGCCAGAGGGGCCCGCGATGTCGTGGTTGGTGCTGGTGCTGTCCGGGGTGCTGGAGGCGGTGTGGGCGGCGGCGCTCGACCGGTCCCACGGGTTCACCCGGCTGGTGCCCTCGGTGGTCTTCGGTGTCGCCCTGGTCGCGAGCATGGGCGGGCTCGCCTTCGCCATGCGCGAGCTGCCGCTGGGCACCGCCTACGCGGTGTGGGTGGGCATCGGCGCGGTGCTGACCGTCGCCTACGCGATGGTCACCGGCGTGGAGCCGGTGTCACTGGTGCGGGTGCTGCTGCTGGCCGGCATCGTCGGCTGCGTCGTCGGCCTCAAGATCGTGCACTGACGGTGGGCGCCGGCGCGCGGTTCCCCGCTGGGAACTGCGCGCCCGCGCACACCGCCGCCCGCCTCAGAGGGTGAAGACGATCTTCCCGTTGGTGCGGCCCTCGAGCATCCGCGCGAAGCCCTCCCGGGCGTCGGCCAGCGGCAGCTCGACGTCGATCTGCGGGCGGACGCCGGTGACGGCGCACATCCGGATCAGTGCCTCGAGCTCGGACTTCGTCCCCATCGTGGAGCCGATGACCGACAGCTGGGTGAAGAAGACCCGGTTGAGCTCCGCCCCGGGGTTGAAGCCGGTGGTGGCGCCGGAGGTGACGAGCACGCCGCCGGGCTTGAGCGACTTGATGCTGTGGCCCCAGGTCGCCTCGCCGACGGTCTCCATCACGCCGTCGACCCGCTCGGGCAGCCGCGCGCCGCTCTCGAAGGCCTGCTCGGCGCCGAGCGCCAGCGCCGCGGCCCGCTTCTCCTCGCTGCGGCCGGTGACCCAGATGCGGTAGCCGGCGGCGCGGCCGAGCACGATGAGCGCCGTCGCCACCCCGCCGCTGGCGCCCTGCACCAGGACGGTCTGCCCCGGCCGCAGCCCGGACTTCACGAACAGCATCCGGTAGGCGGTCAGCCAGGCGGTGGGCAGGCAGGCGGCCTCGGCGAAGGAGAGCTCGGCCGGCTTGGGCAGCAGGTTGCGCCGGGGGACGGCGACCTTCTCCGCCATCGAGCCCTGGTGCACCTCCGACAGCAGCGACCGCTTCGGGTCGAGGGTCTCGTCGCCCATCCAGTCGGGCGTGGAGATGACGCCGTGGACGACGACCTCGTTGCCGTCCTCGTCGATCCCCGCGGCGTCGGTGCCGAGGATCATCGGCATCCGCTCGGCGGGCAGCCCGATGCCCTGGAGGCTGAACAGGTCGTGGTGGTTGAGCGACACCGCCTTGACCTGGATCGTCGTCCAGCCGTCGGGCGCCTCGGGCTCGGGGCGCTCCCCGATCTCCAGCACGGAGAGCGGATCCTTCGGGGCAGGGGTGGAGACGAAGGCAGCCAGCATGATCGGGACGCTATGACATGCCCGAGCCGAGGGCGACACGGACACCCGGCCGGCTGCGTCAGCCGCAGACCACCCGTTGCTGGCGCAGTTCGCTCTCCGCGGGGTCGACGTTGACCAGCCGGCCCACCGCGACGTCGGGCACCACCAGGCGGACCCCACCGGCGACCCGGGCGGCGCGGACGTCGAGGTGCTCGGTGCACTCGCCCCGGTCGAAGACGTGCCGCGTCACCGGCCCGGTCCCGTGCCAGGCCATGCCCACGACCGCGTAGCCCTCCCGGTCGGGCAGGCCGACGGGGGAGGAGCAGATGAGGGGCAGGACTCCGCCCGCGCCCGCGGAGCGCAGCCCGTCGAGCCGGGCCCGCACCCGGGCCTCGGTCGTGCACTCGTAGAGGACGCCCTCGCCACCGCCGCCGGGCAGCGGGCCGCCCACGAAGAAGTCGGTGACCCCGAACGCCGGTTCGGCCGGCGGGTCGAAGACCTCCAGGACGGCGTGCAGGGTGCGACCGTTGCGGGGGTCGGTGCCGTCGAGCCCGCTGCTGGCGAAGCCGATCCGCTCCTCGGTCCCGGCCGCGGCCGGTCCCGGCGTCATCAGCCCCGCCGCGGCCGCCAGCAGCAGAACGCCCAGCCCCCGACGCGACCTCGACGCCCTCATCCCGGTCCTCCTCGCATGCCGGGCCCGGCTTCTCGGCGCCCGTCGTGCGCGGGAGCGTGGCAGCGGCGGCCCCGTCGTGCCAGGCCCGCCGGCGCGCCCGGCCCACCGGCGGCGGCGCGTCGCGCGGGACTCGCCGCGGCTGCCCCAGCGGGCGAGTTCCGGTCCCCTCTGCGCCCCGGCGACGGACCACAGGGCCGCTCGTTGCCCGCTGCGATGCTCCCGGGGCTGTCAGCGGACGACGACGACGTGCTCCCGGCGCGGCACGAACTCGCCGATGACCGGGGCGCCCGGTACCTCGCCGCCCAGCAGCAGCCCGCCGGAGGTCTGCGCGTCGGCCAGCAGCAGCGCCTCGTCCTCGTCCACCGCGGCGAGGTCGACGTGCGGGCGCACCCAGTCGAGGTTGCGGCGCGTGCCCCCGGAGACGAAGCCCGCGGCCAGCGCCTCCCGCGCACCGGTCAGGTACGGGACGGCAGCGGCGTCGACGACGGCGGTGACCCCGCTGGCCCGCGCCATCTTGTAGAGGTGGCCGAGCAGGCCGAAGCCGGTGACGTCGGTGCCCGCGCGGATCCCGGCGGCGACCGCGGCCCGCCCCGCCTCCCGGTTGAGCGCGGTCATCGCGGCGACGGCCTCCTCCGACACCTCGCCGGTGGCCTTCATGCGGCTGTTGAGCACCCCCACCCCGAGGGGCTTGGTCAGGGTGAGCGGTGTGCCGGCCCTGGCCCCTGAGTTGGTGATCAGCCGGTCGACGTCGACCACGCCGGTGACCGCCATGCCGTACTTGGGCTCGGGGTCGTCGATGGAGTGCCCGCCGCCCACGTGGCAGCCGGCCTCCTGGGCCACCTCGAGGCCACCGCGCAGCACCTCGGCGGCGAGCTCGGCGGGCAGCAGGTCGCGGGGCCAGCCGAGCAGGTTCACGGCGACCACCGGGGTGCCGCCCATCGCGTAGACGTCGGACAGCGCGTTCGCCGCGGCGATCCGGCCGAAGGTGTACGCGTCGTCGACGACCGGGGTGAAGAAATCGGTGGTGAGCACGAGGCCCTGCCCGCCGGCGATGCGGACCACCGCCGCGTCGTCGCCGTCGTCCAGCCCCACGACCAGCTCGGCGGCCGGGTCGGCCGGCCCCTGCGCGGTCAACCCGGCCACGACCGCCTCGAGCTCGCCGGGCGGGATCTTGCAGGCGCACCCCCCGCCGTGGGCGTACTGGGTGAGCCGGATGCGCGCGGGTGCGGTGGTCACGGACCCGAATCTAGGCCCGGCCACCGCGGAGCACCCGGAGCCGGGGTGGCCCGGGCAGCGGGGGAGGTGCCGCCCGGGGCAGCTTCCGCCCGGCGGGGTGCCCGGCCGAGGGCGGGGCCGCCACACCGGTCAGGTCGCGCCGCGGCGCCGGCTCCCCGGTGACCTCGGCGGCGCCGATCCGGTCGGCCCGGAACCAGCGCAGCTCGTGGCGCTCCCGGCACCAGGCCAGGAGGAACTCGTGCGCGCCGGCGCGGACCAGCAGCTGCGGCTCCACGGCCCGCTCCGACGAGCGGCCCTCGCGGTCGCGGTACCCGAGCACCAGGACCCGCTGCTCGCCGAGCCCCTGCTCCACGCGGCGGCGCACCTCGGCGTCGAGCGCCGCCTCGGCGGCCAGGCGCCGGCTGCTCGCCAGCAGCCGCGCCCGCTGGGCCGGATCCGGCTCCAGCGCCCCCAGCACCTTCTCCAGCGCGGTCCGGCCGGCGGCCGCGTACGGGCCCTCGGGGTGGGCGGCCAGCGCGGCGGCGACGGCGGCCGCCTCCTCGGGCGTGAGGGCGACCGGCGGCAGCGTGGCGGGGGTGCGGTGCTCGGTGCGGTTCACGCCGCGGATGGTGGCAGCGACCTCCGACAGTTCCACCCCGTAGGCTCACCCGCGGAGGCGTCAGGGTGTCTGGTGGCCCCCGCGGCCTCTAAAGCCGACGTGGCCGAGCATCTCGGCCAGGCGGGTTCGATTCCCGTCCGCCTCCGCCAGCCCCCGCCCCGCACCTACGCTGCGGGGCGATGACGACCGACCAGCGCCGCCAGGTGCCCCGGACCGACACGCTCCTCGCCGACCCCCGGCTGGCCGGGGCCGGCGAGCGGCTGGGACGCGTCCTGGTCAAGGCTGCCGTGCAGCGTGTCCAGCAGCGGATCCGGGTGGGCGAGCTCGCACCCGAGGACGCCGTCGACGCCGTCCTCGCCGACCTCCCGCCCGTGGCCGGCAGCCTGCGCCCCGTGCTCAACGCGACCGGCGTGGTCGTGCACACGAACCTCGGCCGCGCGCCGCTCTCGGCGGCCGCGGTCGAGGCGGTGCTGGCGGCGAGCGGCACCACCGACGTCGAGCTGGACCTTCGCACCGGCCGCCGCGGCCCGCGGGGGGAGGCGGCGATCGCGGCCCTGCTGGAGGCGGTCCCCGCGGCAGAGGCCGCGCTGGTGGTGAACAACTGCGCCGCCGCGCTCGCACTGGTGGCCACCGCGCTGGGGCAGGGTCGCGAGCTGGTGCTCGCCCGGGGGGAGCTGGTGGAGATCGGCGACGGCTTCCGCATCCCCGAGCTGCTCGAGAGCACCGGCGCCCGGCTGCGCGAGGTCGGCACCACCAACCGGGTCGCGCTCGCCGACTACCGCGACGCGCTGGGCCCGGCCACCGGCGCGGTCCTCAAGGTGCACCCGTCGAACTTCGTCGTGCGCGGGTTCACCCGGGCGGTCGAGGTCGGCGAGCTCGCGCCGGCGCTGCGGGGCACCGGCGTGCCGCTGGTCGCCGACGTGGGCTCCGGCCTGCTCCGGCCGCACCCGGTGCTCCCCGACGAGCCCGACCTGCAGACGACGCTCGCCGCGGGCGCGGACCTCGTGCTGGCCAGCGGCGACAAGCTCCTCGGCGGCCCCCAGGCGGGGCTCGTGCTCGGCCGGGCGGAGCTCGTGCAGCGGCTGCGCCGCCACCCGCTCTACCGGGCCTTCCGGGTGGACAAGACGACGCTGGCCGCGCTGGAGGCGACGCTGCGCGGGCCGCTGCCGCCGGTGCAGCGGATGCTCGCGGCCGACGTCGCCGGCCTGCGGGAGCGGGCGCGTGCGCTGGCCGCCCGGCTCGTCGCCGCCGGCGTGGCGGCCGCCGCGGTGGACGCCGACTCGCGCGTGGGCGGGGGAGGGGCGCCCGAGCACCCGCTGCCCGGCGCCGCCGTCTCGCTGCCGCCGGAGTTCGCCGAGCCGCTGCGGCTGGGCGGGACCCCGGTCGTCGGCTACGTCGAGGACGGCCGCACGCTGCTGAACCTGCGCAGCGTCCCGCCGGACGCCGACGACTCCCTCGCCGACGCCGTGCTGGAGGTGGCGCGCCGGTGGACGTGATCGCGACGGCCGGCCACGTCGACCACGGCAAGTCCGCGCTCGTGCGGGCGCTCACCGGCATGGAGCCCGACCGGTGGGCCGAGGAGCGCCGCCGCGGGCTCACCATCGACCTGGGCTTCGCGTGGACCACGCTGCCCTCGGGGCGCCGGCTCGCGGTGGTCGACGTCCCCGGGCACGAGCGCTTCGTCGGCAACATGCTCGCCGGCGTCGGCTCGGCGCCGGCCGCGCTGGTGGTCGTCGCGGCCGGCGACGGCTGGTCGGCGCAGACCGCCGAGCACGTGGGCGTCCTGGACGCGCTGGGGGTGCGGCACGCGGTGCTCGCCGTCACCAAGACGGACCTCGCCGACCCGGCACCGGTGCTCGCCGACGTGCGCGAGCGGCTCGCCGCGACGTCGATGGGTGAGGTGACCGGCATCGCGGTCAGCGCGGTGACCGGGCAGGGCGTGCCCGAGCTGACCGCGGCGCTGGAGCACCTGCTCGGCGGGCTGCCCGCTCCGGACCCGGGCGGGCCCGTGCGGCTGTGGATCGACCGCGCCTTCACCATCAAGGGCGCCGGCACCGTGGTCACCGGCACGCTCGCCGCCGGCGCCGTCGCGGCCGGCGACCGGTTCGTCCTGGGCGGCCGCGAGGTGACCGTGCGCGGCGTGCAGTCCCTCGGTGAGCCGGTGGAGCGGGCCGAGGCCACCGCGCGGGTGGCGCTCAACCTGCGCGGCGTCGCCGTCGAGGAGCTGGCCCGGGGCGACGCGCTGCTCACGCCCGGGGCCTTCCGGCTGACCGACGTCGTCGACGTGACCCTGACGGCGGTGCCCGACGACCGGCTGCCCGCCGGCCCGGTCGTGCACGTCGGCTCGGCCACCGTGGGTGCCCGGCTGCGCCCGCTCGACGGCGCGGCGGTGCGCCTGCGCCTGGCCTCGCCGCTGCCGCTGCGGATCGGTGACCGGCTGCTGCTGCGCGACCCGGGGGCCCGGCGGGTGCTCGGCGCCGACGTGCGCGACGTCGACCCGCCCGAGCTGCGGCGCCGGGGTGCCGCGCGCCGGCGGGCCGCCGAGCTCGTCGCCCAGCCGGACGGGGCGGACGGCGCCTCCGCCGCCCTGGCCCGACGCCGCATCGTGCGCGCCGCCGACTTCGCCGCGATGGGCTGGCCGGTCCCGGCCGGGGCGACGCGGCACGGGCCGTGGTTGCTGGCCGCCGGGCTCGCCGACGAGCTGGCCGCCCGGGTGCCCGAGATCGTGACGCGCTACCGGCGCCTCCGGCCGCTGGAGCCCGGGCCGCCGGCCGAGGTGGTGCGGCGGGCGCTGGACGTGCCCGACGCGGAGCTGGTGCCGGCGCTCGTCCGCGAACCGCTGGTGCTGCGCGAGGGCCGGGTCGTCGACGGTGCGGCCGAGCTGCCGGCGGAGGTGCAGCGGGCGGTCGACGCCGTCCGCGCGCGGCTCACCGCCGACCCCTTCGCGGCGCCGGAGGCCCCGGAGCTGGTGGCTGCCGGGCTGGGCAGCCGGGAGCTCGCCGCCGCGGTGCGCAGCGGGCAGCTGGTGCGCGTGGGCGAGGGCGTCTACCTGGCGCCCGGTGTCGAGGCGGTGGCGCGGGAGCGGCTGGCGGCGGTGCCGCAGCCGTTCACGCTCAGCCAGGCCCGCCAAGCGTGGGGCACCAGCCGCCGGGTCGCCGTCCCGCTCATGGAGTGGCTGGACGGCCGGGGCGTCACCCAGCGGCTGCCCGACAACACCCGCCGCCTCCGGTAGGTGCACCTCGGCCGGGCTCTGCCTCTGGGTGCCAGGGAACTCAGAGGCAGAGCGTCCGGGGACGGAGGCCTCGGCCCGCTGCGTGAACCGCCTCCACCAGCACCGGCACCGACCGGCGTGTGACCCGGACCCGCGCCCCACGGCGGCCTACCGTGCCCCGGTGATCGACTTCTCCAACGGTTCCGTCTTCAAGCTCAACGTCGCCGACCCCCAGGACATCGGCCCGGCTGTGGCGCCGCTGCTCATCCACGGTGAGCAGATCGTGGCCTGCTTCAAGGCCGTCCGTGACTTCGTGGTCTTCACCGACAAGCGGCTCATCGCCGTCAACGTGCAGGGGATGACCGGCAAGAAGCGTGACTTCACCTCGCTGCCCTACAGCAAGGTGCAGGCCTTCTCGATCGAGACGGCCGGCACGTTCGACCTCGATGCCGAACTGGACCTCTGGTTCAGCGGTCTCGGCAAGGTGCGCCTGGAGTTCAAGGGCGACGCCGACATCCGGCGGCTCGGCCAGATGATCGCGACCTACGTCCTCTGACGGTCCCGCGCCCGGCGACCTCGTGCCCTGCCCGCCACCCTGGGCAGGGCACGAGCGCTGCGGGGGCCGGCCCGCTCCTGCCGAACCCACCGGTGTGCGACCTGCCTGCAGTCGTGCTGTGCCCACCCGGGGAGGGCAGAGCCCTACCGGCCCGGGATCGGGTCGTCCGCGGCCGGCACCCAGCGGGCGGGGCGCTTCTCGCGGAACGCCGCGATCCCCTCCTGGCCCTCCTCGCCGGCGAAGAAGCGCGCCGAGAGGTCGAGCAGCGGCTCGAAGGAGAGCCCCGGCTGGCGCGCCCGCAGCAGCCGCTTGGTCTCGGCGAGGGCGGCCGGGGCGCCGGCGGTCAGGGCGGTGAGCTGCCCGGCGAGCACCACGTCGAGGTCGTCGTCGTCGGCCACCAGGTCGACCAGCCCGCCGGCGGCGGCGGTCGCGGCGTCGAAGACCTCCCCGCTGAGCATCAGCCGGTGCGCCACGTGCGTCGTCATCCGCGGCAGGACGACGGCGGAGATCACCGCCGGCACCAGGCCCAGGCGCACCTCGGAGAAACCGAAGGTGGCCGAGGACGCCGCGACGACGACGTCGCAGGCGGCCAGCAACCCGACCCCGCCGGCGCGGGCCGGGCCGCGCACCACCGCGACGACGGGCTTGGGCGCCGACCACAGCAGCTCCAGCAGCTCCGGGAACTCCCGCACCCCCTGGCTCTCCGACGGGCCGCCGGCGGCCTCGGAGAGGTCCATCCCCGAGCAGAAGACCCGGCCGGTGTGGTCGAGGACGACCACCCGCGCCGCGTCGTCGGCCAGCGCGTCGGCCAGCGCCTCCTGCAGCTGCGCCCGCATCGCGCGGGAGAGCGCGTTGCGGTTGGCGGGGGAGTCCAGCGTCAGGGTGGCGACGCCGCGCGAGAGGGACACCTGGAGCACTCGGTCGGAGGTCACGCCCGGCATCCTGCCGCCCCCGCGGGCCGGCGCGGCACACTGGGAGCAGATGAACACCGTCCTGCCGCTGATCGACGACGCCGGCCCGCTCCCCGGTTCGCCCGGCCCCGACCGGCTCCCCGCCGGCGCCCGCGAGGGGCTCGCGACCACGCCGTTCGGCCTCTACGTGCACGTCCCCTTCTGCGCGACCCGCTGCGGCTACTGCGACTTCAACACCTACACCTCCGAGGAGCTCGGGCCGGGCGCCAACCGCAGCCAGTACGCCGGCACCGCGATCGCCGAGCTGCAGCGCGCCGCCCGCACCCTCGGCCCGGACCTCCCGACGGTGTCGACCGTGTTCGTCGGCGGGGGCACGCCCACGCTGCTGCCCGCGGACGACCTCGCCGCGGTGCTCGCCGCCGTCCGGGCGCTCTTCCCCGTCGCCGACGACGTCGAGGTGACCACCGAGGCCAACCCCGAGACGGTGTCCCCGGCGTCGCTGGCCCGGCTGCGCGAGGCCGGTTTCACCCGCGTGAGCCTCGGCATGCAGTCGGCCGCAGCGCACGTGCTCGCCGCCCTGGACCGGCGGCACACCCCCGGCCGCGCGGTCGAGGCGGCGCACGAGGCCCGCGCGGCCGGCTTCGAGCACGTCAACCTCGACCTGATCTACGGCACGCCGGGGGAGACCGACGCCGACTGGGCGGCCTCGCTCGCCGCCGTCCTGGCCTCGCCGGTCGACCACGTCAGCGCCTACGCCCTCATCGTGGAGGAGGGCACCAAGCTCGCCCGCCGGGTGAAGCGCGGGGAGCTGCCCATGCCCGACGACGACGTGCTCGCCGACCGGTACGAGCAGGCCGACGCGACCCTGCGCCGCGCCGGCTTCGAGTGGTACGAGGTGTCCAACTGGGCCACCTCCGCGGCAGCGCGCTGCCGGCACAACGAGCTGTACTGGGCCAACGCGAACTGGTGGGGGGTCGGGCCGGGCGCGCACAGCCACGTCGGTGGTGTGCGCTGGTGGAACGTCAAGCACCCCGCGGCCTACGCCGACCGGCTGGCCCGCGGCGAGAGCCCGGCGCAGGACGCCGAGGTGCTCGACGACGCCGACCGGGCCCTCGAGGCGGTGATGCTCGGGCTGCGCCTGCGCGACGGGCTGCCGCTGAGCGCCCTCACCGCCTCCGGGCGGACCCGGGCCGCGGCGGCCGTCGCCGGCGGGCTGCTCGAGCCCGGTGCCCACGCCGCGGGGCGCGCCGTGCTGACCGACCGCGGCCGGCTGCTCGCCGACGCGGTCGTCCGCGACCTCACCGATTGAGGGAGGACCCCGTCCCCTCATCCCGCGCGAGCCCGGGACGAGCCACGGGGACGGGGCCGCTCGAGGGCTCCCGGGGAGCGGCTGCGGAACCGATCACCCGAAAGGGTGCGATGCGAGACGCGATCGTCGGTTATGGTGCCCGTTCCGGCAACGAGGCCGGGTGGCACGGAGGGGGGCGTCGGTGTCCGCACCAGCAGCGCACCCCTCCGTGCACCCGCCCTTCACCCTGTCCGGCGGTGCGCGGCTCGCCCTCGCGATGAACCGCCGCGCCCGCGGCCTCCGGGGCCTCGACGTCCTCCGCCGCAGCCAGGACCGCGCCCCGCCGCGCCGCTCCTGACCCGCCCGCCGGGTCACGACCGCCCGTCCCCGACGCGCCACCGACCCGGTGACCGCGTCCTCCAGCGTTCCCCCGAAGGAGATGCACGCATGTCCGCCAGCATCGACGACCCGACCGCCGCCCCGGCCGACCGCTTCCGCCTCCTCCTGGAGGAGCAGCGCGCCGAGGCCGTCCAGCAGCGCGAGGAGGCGCTCGCCGAGTGCGCCACCTCGGTGCCCGATCCGGTCGCCCAGCGCCGCAGCGCCGACCTGCAGCGCACCATCGAGGAGATCGACGCCGCGCTGGCCCGCATCGAGGACGGCAGCTACGGCCGCTGCACCGGCTGCGGCACCGCGATCCCGGAGGAGCGGCTGGAGCTGCGCCCGTTCGCGCGCACCTGCGTCGCCTGCACCCCCGCCGCCTGAGCCTCGTCACCTGAGCCTGTCGCCGGCCGCGTCTGACGGATGTCAGACGCGGCCGGCGACGTCCGGCACTACTCCGGCAGGCGGCCCGCGGAGCAGGCTCGGCGCATGCCTCCAGCACCCGCCCTCGACATCCGCGGGCTCACCGTCCGCTACGGCGACGCGGTCGCCGTCGACTCCCTCGACCTGACCATCCCGCGCGGTCAGACCGTCGCCCTGCTCGGGCCCAACGGGGCCGGCAAGTCCACCACGGTGAACGCCGTCCTCGGCCTGCTCGATCCCGCGGCCGGCGAGGTGCGGGTGCTCGGCCGCACCCCGCGCGACGCCGTCCGGGCCGGGAGCATCGGGGCGATGCTGCAGCACGGCGGCCTGCCCACCGAGACCCGCGTCGGCGAGGTGCTGCACCTGGTGCGGCGGAGCTTCGGGCGGGCGGCGGGGGAGGGCACCTGGCCGCTCGGGGACCTGGTCGCGACCGCCGGCATCGACGGCCTGCTCGACCGGCCGGTGGAGGCGCTCTCCGGCGGGCAGCGCCAGCGCGTGCTGCTGGCTCTGGCGCTCGTCGGCGCTCCGCCGCTGCTGCTCCTGGACGAGCCGACCTCGGCCATGGACGTCGAGGCCCGCCGTGCCTTCTGGACCACGATGCGCGGCCTGGCCGGGCGCGGGCACACCGTCGTCTTCGCCACCCACCACCTCGACGAGGCCGACGCCGTCGCCGACCGGGTGGTGGTCGTTTCGTGGCCGGTGGCCGCGTCGTCGCCGACGGCACGGCGGCCGAGATCAAGGCCGGCGCCGGCGGGCGCACGGTCTCCTTCACCGCCGCCCCCGCGCGGCGGTTCGACGACGTCCCCGGGGTCAGCGCGGTGACCTGGCAGGGCAGCACCGTCCGGCTGGCGACCACGGACGCCGACGCCACCCTGCGCACCCTGCTCGCCGACGGCGGGCTGCCCGACCTCGAGGTGCGCGGCGCCTCCCTCGAGGACGCCGTCCTCTCCCTGCTCCCCGCCCGCCGGCAGACCTCGATCGGAGCGACCCGGTGAACCCGCTCCTCGCCTTCCAGCTGCGCCGGGTGGCGCGCAACAAGCAGTTCGTCTTCTTCACCGTGCTGCTGCCGGCGCTGTTCACGATCTTCCTGACCAGGATCATCGGCGGGCAGATGCCGGGGATGGCCGAGCGTCAGGAGATCTCGGCGTCGATCATGGTCTCGATGATGGCCTACGGGGCCATCGGGGCCTCCCTGGGCGCGACCATCCGCATCTCGTTCGACCGCGCCTCCGGCTGGCTGCGCCAGCTCCGGGTCACGCCGGTGCCGCAGACGCAGGTGTTCGCCGTCGACGTCGTCGTCGGCGTGCTGCTGGCCCTGCCGAGCCTGCTGGTGGTCGCGTTCGTCGGGCGGGTAGTCAACGGGGTGCAGCTGCCCGCCGGGACCTGGCTGGCGCTGCTGGCGGTCCTGTGGGCCGGGTCCGCGGCCTTCGTGGCGCTGGGGCTGCTGGTCGGGCTGGCGCTGGACGAGAAGGCCGCCGGGGGGGCGATCGGCATCCTGGGCGTCGTGCTGGCGGCCCTCGGCGGGCTGTGGTGGCCGGTGGAGATGCTGCCCGAGGCGATGCGCGGGCTGGCCTACACGCTGCCCTCCTACTGGTACGCCGAGCTCGGCCGCGGCGTGGCCACCGGGGGCTGGCCGGCGGCCGGGGCGGTCCTGGCGATGGCCGGCTTCACGGCCGCCTTCGGGTTCGTGGCGGTCTCCGTCGCGCGGAAGCGGCCGCTGCACGCGGTCGCGGGCTGAGCCCGGCTACCGTGCGCGTCGTGGGCCCTCCGAACCGCTGGCAGCGCCTGGGTTGGGCCGTGCCCTGGCTGCTGTTCCAGGTCTTCCCGGTCGCCGACCTGCTCAGCACGCCCCGGCCGCTGCCGGTCCAGCTGGTGGCGGCCGGGGGCCTGGTCGCCTTCACCGTCGTCTACCTGGGCATCTTCGAGGGCGCCTTCGGCGAGCGCCGCGACTGGCCCCGCGTGCCGCTGGCGGTCGTCGCCGTCCTCGGCGTCGGGCTGGCCGTCTGGCTGGGTCCCGCCTGGGCGGGGCTGCTGATCTACGTCTCCGCCGCGGCCTCGGTCGGGCTGCCCCAGCGGTGGGTCTGGCCGGCGGTCCTGGGCGCCGGCGGCGTCTGCGCCGGGGTGCTGGCCGCCCACGGCGTCCTGGGTGAGGTCTTCATCCTGCCGGTGATGTGCCTGCTCACCGCGTTCGCGCTCCGCGGGATGCGGCAGCTGATCTCGGTGAACGGCGAGCTGGTGGAGGCCCGCGAGGAGCTGGCCCGCAACGCCGTCGCCGAGGAGCGGCTGCGGTTCGCCCGCGACCTGCACGACCTGCTCGGGCACAGCCTGTCCCTGATCGCGCTCAAGAGCGAGCTGGCCGGGCGGCTGGCCGAGCGCGACCCGGCGCGCGCCCGCCAGGAGATGGCCGACGTCGAGGCGGCGGCGCGGCGGGCGCTCGCCGAGGTGCGCGACGCCGTGAGCGGCTACCGCCAGGTGAACCTCGCCCAGGCGCTGGCCGAGGCGCGCTCCGCGCTGTCGGCGGCCGGCATCGCGCTCCGGGCCCCGGCGCCGGGGCGGCCGCTGCCCGGCCCCGTGGACGCCGTGCTCGGCTGGGTGGTGCGCGAGGCGACGACGAACGTGCTGCGGCACAGCGGGGCCCGGTCGGTGACGGTGACCCTGCGGACCGCGGAGGACGCCGCCGAGCTGACCGTCGCCGACGACGGCCGCGGCGGGGAGGCCCCGGCCGGCGCCGGGCTGTCCGGGCTCGCCGAGCGCGTCGCCGCCGTGGGGGGCCGGCTGGACCACGGCCCGGGGGAGGGTGCCGGCTTCCGGCTCACCGCGTCGGTGCCGCTGACCAGCCCGGTCGCGGCCTCGCCGGTGGCGGCGTCGTGATCCGGGTGCTCATCGCCGAGGACCAGACGATGGTCCGCGGGGCGCTCCGGGCGCTGCTGGAGCTGGAGGACGACATCGAGGTGGTGGCCGAGGTGGGCCGGGGCGACGCCGTGGTGGCGGCCGCCGTCGAGCACCGTCCCGACGTGGCGCTGCTGGACATCGAGATGCCCGGTGCCGACGGCCTGACCGCGGCCCGGGAGCTGGCCACCGCGCTGCCGGGGTGCCGCGCCGTCATCCTCACCACGTTCGGGCGGCCGGGTTTCCTGCGGCGGGCCATGGAGGTCGGCGCCGCCGGGTTCCTGGTCAAGGACGCGCCGGTGAGCGAGCTCGCCCAGGGCATCCGGGCCGTCATGGCCGGGGAGCGGGTCATCGACCGCGACCTGGCCGCCGCGGCGCTGGCGATCGGGGCGACGCCGCTGTCGGCGCGGGAGGCGGACGTGCTGCGGGCCGCGGCCGACGGCGCGACCGTGGCCGACATCGCCGGCCGGCTCTTCCTGTCCGAGGGGACCGTGCGCAACTACCTCTCCTCCGCGATCGGCAAGACAGGCGCCCGCACCCGGGTGGAGGCGGCCCGCGTCGCGGAGGAGAAGGGCTGGCTGTAGCCGTCAGCGGCCGCGCGGGCCGGGGACCGGGGGCTGCGCGGGCAGGGAGGCGGTGCTCGGCCCCTCGGGTGCCCGCACCGGGGGGAGCGCGTCGAGGTCGAGCACCCGCACGTGGATGACGTTGCGCTGCTGCAGCGCCGCCCGCAGCGCCCGGTGCAGCCCGTCCTCCAGGTAGAGCTCCCCGTGCCACTGGACCGCGTGCGGGAAGAGGTCGCCGTAGAAGGTCGAGTCGTCGGCGAGCAGCGCGTCGAGGGCCAGTTCGCGCTTGGTGGTGGTGAGCGTGTCCAGCCGGACCTGGCGCGGGGGGATCATCGCCCAGTCGCGCGCGGAGAGCCCGTGGTCGGGGTAGGGGCGCCCGTTGCGCACGCCTTTGAAGATCAGGGGACCGACCTCCCGCTCTCCGCCCCCGGCCAGGGGCACCGACCGGTCCCACCCTAGCCGCCGGGACGACGCCGCGCCCCGATCCGGCCGGTCCCTCCCGGGGCTCGCCGCGGGCCCGCGAGCGCCTGAGGCGGACGGCGTCCGAGGCGTATGCTGGCCTGGCACTCTGTCCGTGCGAGTGCCAGACCGGGCACGCCCGGGGCCGGCGGCGGCCTCGCGCCCCGGGGGTGCGGCACGGCACGTCGACCGGTACGGGGAGGTGTCACCGTGGCGCACGACGAACGCCGCCTGGAGGTCCTCCGGGCCATCGTCCAGGACTTCGTCTCCACCAACGACCCGGTGGGCAGCAAGGCCCTCGCCGAGCGGCACGACCTCGGGGTCTCCCCGGCGACCATCCGCAACGACATGGCGGTGCTGGAGGAGCAGGGGTACATCACCCAGCCGCACACCAGCGCCGGCCGGGTGCCCACCGACAAGGGCTACCGGCTCTTCGTCGACCGGCTCTCGGCGGTGAAGCCGCTGTCGTCCGCGGAGCGCCGGGCGATCGAGCGCTTCCTCGACGGCGCCGTCGACCTGCACGACGTGCTCGGCCGCACCGTGCGGCTGCTCGCGCAGCTGACCCGGCAGGTGGCGGTCGTCCAGTACCCGACGTTGTCGCGCAGCGCCGTCCGGCACCTCGAGGTGGTGCAGGTGGCGGTCGGCCGGTTGCTCTTGGTCCTGATCACCGACACCGGCCGGGTCGAGCAGCGCGTCGTCGACTGCCCGCCCGACGTCGACGCCGCCGCCGTCCCCGAGCTGCGGGCGCTGCTGAACTCGGCGTTCGCCGGGGTGAAGCTCGGCGAGGCCGGTGACAAGGTGCCGGGCCTGCTGGAGACCGCGCCGCCGCACCTGCGGGGGCTCGTCGCCGCCGTCAGCGCCACCCTCGTCGAGACCCTCGTCGAGCCCAGCGAGGACCGGCTGGTCATCGGCGGGACGGCGAACCTCGCCCGCGGAGCGGGCACCGACTTCTCCGGGACGCTGCGACCGCTGCTGGAGGCGCTCGAGGAGCAGGTCGTCGTCCTGCGCCTGATGAGCGAGGTCGACGCCGGCACCGTGCTGGTGCGCATCGGCGAGGAGAACGCGCACGAGGCGCTGACGGGGGCCTCGCTGGTCACCGTCGGGTACGGCTCGGGCGACCGCGCGCTCGGTGGCCTCGGGGTCGTCGGGCCGACGCGCATGGACTACCCAGGGAACATGGCCGCGGTGCGAGCCGTGGCCCGCTACGTCGGCCACCTGCTGGCCGAGAGCTGAGGACGAGACTCTTTCGATGGCGACCGACTACTACGGCGTGCTGGGCCTCGCCCAGGGCGCGACCGACCAGGACATCAAGCGCGCCTACCGGCGGCTGGCCCGCGACCTGCACCCGGACGTCAACCCCGACCCGGAGGCCAAGGAGCGCTTCCAGGAGGTCACCCGCGCCTACGAGGCGCTGACCGACCCGGAGAAGCGCCGGATCGTGGACCTCGGCGGGGACCCCTTCGACGCGGGGTCGGGAGGTGCCGGCGGGTTCGGCGGCGCCGGGTTCGGCGGCCTGGGCGACATCATGGACGCCTTCTTCGGCGGTGCGGCCACCCGCGGGCCGCGCAGCCGCACGCGGGCCGGCCGCGACGCGCTCATCCCGGTGGAGCTGGAGCTCGACGAGAGCGTCTTCGGCACCACCAAGGACATCACCGTCGACACCGCCGTCCTCTGCGACGCCTGCACCGGCGCCGGCACCGCGCCCGGCACCCACCCGGCGACCTGCGGCACCTGCTCCGGGCGCGGCGAGGTGCAGAGCGTGCAGCGCGGCTTCCTCGGCCAGGTGGTCTCCAGCCGCACCTGCCCGACCTGCTCGGGCACCGGCCAGGTCATCCCGCAGCCCTGCCCGAAGTGCGGCGGCGACGGCCGGGTGCGGGCCCGCCGCACCCTGTCGGTGAAGGTGCCGGCCGGCGTTGAGGACGGGATGCGCATCCGGCTCACCGGCCAGGGCGAGGTCGGCCCCGGCGGCGGGCCGGCCGGCGACCTCTACGTCGAGGTGCACGAGCGCCCGCACGAGGTGTTCACCCGCGACGGCGAGGACCTGCACTGCCGGGTGACCCTCCCGATGACGGCGGCGGCGCTGGGCACCACGCTGAACCTCAAGACGCTCGACGGCGAGGAGGAGCTGGACATCCGCCCGGGCACCCAGTCGGGCAGCGTGCTCACCCTGCGCGCGCACGGGGCGCCGCGGCTGCGGGCGACCGGGCGCGGCGACCTGCTGGTGCACGTCGAGGTGCAGACGCCGACGCGGCTCGACGGCGAGCAGGAGAAGCTGCTGCGCGAGCTCGCCGCGTTGCGGGGCGAGGACCAGCCCGGCGGCGACCGCGAGGCGCAGGGCGGCCTCTTCTCCCGGGTCCGCGACGCGTTCCACGGGCGCTGACCGGTGACCGAGGCCCCCGAGCTCGACGGCGCCCCGCTGTTCCTGCTCGACCCGCTGCCCGACGACGAGGAGCTGCTCGTCGCCGGGCAGGAGGGCCGGCACGCGGTCGACGTGCTGCGCCTGCAGCCCGGCGAGCGGGTGCACGTGGGGGACGGCGCCGGGACGGTCGCCGAGGGTGAGGTCGTCGCCGCCGGCCCCGCGGGCCTGCGCGTCGCCGTCCGGAACCGGTTCGAGGTGCCCGCGCCCGACCCGGAGTTCGTGCTCGTGCAGGCGCTGCCCAAGGGCGACCGGGGCCCGCTGGCGGTCGACCTGGCCACCGAGCTCGGCGTCGACCGGATCGTGCCGTGGCAGGCCGCCCGCTGCGTGACCCGCTGGCGGGACGACCGGGTGGAGAAGGGCGTCGCGAAGTGGCGGGCCGCGGCCCGGGCGGCGAGCAAGCAGTCGCGCCGGCCGCGGCTGCCGGAGGTCACCGCGCCCATGAGCACCCGCGAGGTCGCGGGCATGCTCGCCGAGGCCGACCTCGCCGTCGTCCTGCACGAGCAGGCCCGTCTGCCGCTGGCCGGGCTCGCGGTGCCGGCCTCGGGGACGGTGGTGGTCGTCGTCGGCCCGGAGGGTGGGCTCTCCGACGGCGAGGTGGTGGCGTTCCGCGCGGCCGGGGCGGAGGCCGTGCGGCTGGGCCCCGAGGTGCTGCGCACCTCCACGGCCGGCGCCGCGGCCCTCGCCGCCCTGTCCGCCCGCACCCGCTGGCTCTGACACTGCGGTCCTCCGGACCGCACCACGGCCACGTGCCGACCCCCTGCTGCGACGAGTGCGTCCGCGGATCCGTGCCGCGGAGCCTCCGGCCCCCGCGCCACGGCCCGCCCTGCCTCAGCGCAGGGCGGCGCGGGCCTGGGCGCCCACCAGGTCGACGGCGACGGTGAGCAGCACGATCGCGATCAGCACCGTGGTGACCGCGGGCCAGTCGAACGACGACGTCGCCGCGGAGAGCAGGACGCCGATCCCGCCGGCGCCCAGCAGGCCGACCAGCACCGTGTCCCGCACGACGACCTCCCACCGGTAGAGCGCCAGCGCCAGCACCGGCCCGGCCAGCGCGGGCGCACCTCCGTACAGCCACCGGGTGGCCGGTGAGGCCCCGGCCGCCCGGAGCGCCTCCGCCGGGCGCCGGTCGGCCTCCTCGACCGCCTCGCCGACCAGCCGGCCCAGCACGCCGAGGGTGTAGACGCCGAGCGCGACCGCCCCGGGCAGCGCTCCCGGGAGCAGGACGAACAGCAGCACCAGCGCCCACACCGGCGGGGGGACGGCGCGCAGCAGGAGCAGCCCGGTGCGGGTGAGCCCCCCGAGCGCGGCGCGCCCGGGCCGCACCGGGCGTCCCGGGCGCGCCGCCAGGCCCGCCAGCGCCACCGCCCCCGCGGTCGCGAACGCCACCGCGAGCACCGACATCCGCAGGGTCTCCACCGACGCCCACCACACCGCCGGCAGCAGGTCGCCGTCGGTCGCCGGCGGCCACGCGGCCGAGGCGACCCAGACCACCTGCTCGCGGGTGCGGTCGGAGACCAGCGCGGCGGGGGAGAGCGCCAGGTACCAGACCGCCCAGCCGGCGAGCGCGACGACCGCCAGCACGGCGCCGGTGAGCACCGGGTCCCGCCGCGGCCCGGGTCGCGGTGCGGCGGCGCGGCGGCGCACGGCCCGGCCGGCGACGTCGGCGAGCAGGCACAGCAGGGCCAGCGCGTAGACCGTCGTCCACACCTGCGCCCAGCGCAACGAGGTGAAGGAGAGCGCGAGCTGGTAGCCCAGCCCGCCGGCGCCGATCAGGCCGAGGACGACGGCGGAGCGCACCGCGCACTCCAGCCGGTAGAAGGAGTAGGAGAGCAGCCCACCGGCGGCCGGGGGGAGCAGGCCGTAGAGCGCCGCCGTCCCGCGACCGGCCCCGGCGGCGAGCAGCGCCCGGTACGCCCCGCGCGGGGCCTCGTCGAGCAGGTCGGCGAAGACCTTGGCGGTGATCGCGCCGTAGGGCACGGCGATCGCCAGCACCCCGACCCACGGGTCGAGGCCCAGCACGTTCACCAGCAGCAGGCCCCACACGGCCTCGTGCAGGCCGCGGGGCAGCGCCAGCCCGCCGCGGGTGAGCAGCCAGCCGGTGCGCCGCCGTCCCCACGTCGTGCGGGACGCCGGGACCGCACCCAGCGCACCGATCAGCACGGCCAGCCCGGCGCCGAGCACGGCGTACGCGACGGTGACCAGCGTGGAGCCCGCGACGACCCGGAGGAACTCCGCGCCGAGCTCCGGGCGGACGGCGGCGGCGAGGAAGCGGCCGACCTGCCCGGTGCCGGCCGGGTTGAGCACCGGCCCGGAGAGCAGGCCGCTGCTGGCCAGCGCCCAGCCCAGAAGGGCCAGGGCGCCCAGCCCCCAGGCCCAGCGCCGGCGGTCACGGTCCAGCCGCGGAGCCGGCGGCGCGGGCCGCTCCACGACGGCCGTCACCGGCTCACCCCGTAGAAGCCCTCCAGCGCCGCCACCGTCAGGGCGCGGGCCGGGGCGTCGAGCACCACCCGTCCGGCGGCCAGACCGACGACCCGGTCGCAGTGCCGCAGCGCCAGGGCCGGGTCGTGCAGGCAGGCGAGCAGCGCGCCGCCGCGGCCGGTCGCCAGCTCGCCGAGCAGGCCGAGCGCCTGGTCGGCCAGCGCCGGGTCCAGCGCCGACGCCGGCTCGTCGGCGAGCACGAGCTCGGGCCGCTGCACCAGCAGCCGGGCCAGGGCCACCCGCTGCCGCTGCCCGCCGGAGAGCCGGTCGGTGCGCTCGTACGCCCGGTCGGCCAGCCCCACGCGGGCCAGCGCACCCAGCACGTCGCCGGTGCCCTGCGGCCGGACCAGCGACCAGGCGGCGCGGGCCGCCGACCAGGAGCCCAGCCGCCCGGCGTTGACGTTGTGCACCACGCGCAGCTGCCCGGCGAGCTCCAGGTGCTGGTGGACCGTGCCGGTGCGCGCCCGCAGCCGGCGCAGCTCGCGCCCGCGCAGGGCTGCCGGGTCCTGGCCGAGCACCCGCACCGATCCGGCCGTCGGCGGCACCGAGCCGTTGAGCACCCCGAGCAGCGTCGACTTGCCCGCACCCGAGGCGCCGACGACGGCGACCCGCTCACCCGCGGCCACCGCGAGGTCCACCCCGGCGAGGGCGGGGGTGCCGCCGAAGCGGACCTCGACACCGGTGAGCCGGACGGCCTCGCTCAGCTGACCAGCCCGAGGTCGCGGCCGATCTCCTCGATCTGCCGGTAGTTCGCCGCCTCGGTCGGGATGAAGGAGCCCGCGCCGAACAGCTCGAGCACCTCGGCGTCGTCCGGGTCGTCGGCGGACAGCCCGGTGAACCAGCCGGTGAGCCGCCCGGCCAGGTCGTCGCCGAAGCGCTCGACGGCACCGGGACCGAGCAGCCAGTGGTAGTCGTGGTAGGCCGGGGTGCGGGCGTAGGCGGTCACCGCGGGGTCCACCTCGCCGCCCTCCGACCGGGACCGCCACACCTGCTCGTTGAGCACACCGGCCTGGTAGGTCCCCGAGGCGACGAGGGCGATCGTCGCGTCGTGCGAGCCGGAGAAGCCGGGCCCGCCGGGGAAGCCCTCGGGGTCCACGCCGGCCTCGCGCAGGTGGTAGGCGGGCATGAGCCGCCCGGAGGTCGAGGTCTCGCTGCCGTAGGTGAAGCGCAGCCCGGCCAGCGGGCGCAGGTCGTCGGCCGGCGCGAGCCCGGTGGCGGTGTTGACGACGAAGACCGAGTGGAACTCCTCGTCGATGTCGCGCTGGGCGATCGGGACGGCGCCGCGGGTCTGCAGCCGGGCCTGGACGCCGGTGAGCCCGCCGAACCACACCAGGTCCAGGTCGCCGGTGCGGAACAGCGACACGGCGGCGGCGTAGTCGGTGACCGGCCGGTACCCGGTGTCGAGGCCGAGGGCCGCGGCGAGGGAGTCGGCGACCGTGCCGAACTGCCGCTGCAGGACCTCGGGGTCCTGGTCGGGGATGGCGCCGATGCGCAGCGGGCCGGGCGAACCGGGTGCGGCGGTCGAGGTGCCGGAGCAGCCGGCGAGCACGGCGGCGACGGTGTGGAGCTTGGTGCGCATGTCTCTCCCTTGTCGAGAACGACGACCGGCCG
>NZ_SSXC01000201.1 GCF_021699055.1 Blastococcus sp. MG754426
CCGGGCCCGCCGCCGCAAGGAGAGGTGGGAGCGCAACGCCGGCGCCCGGGCGCGCGACCGTGCGCGCTGGGAGGCCCACCAGGCACGCAAGGCGGCGCGTCAGCTCAGGAGGTGCGCAGTCGCACGGTGTACCGCATGCGGAGGAACGCTAGGGCGCGAGCGCCGCGGCGTCGACGGGTTTTCCCGGGAGCCCTACCGGGAGGAGTCCCGCGCCGCCTTGCGTGCCTGGTGGGCCTCCCAGCGCGCACGGTCGCGCGCCCGGGCGCCGGCGTTGCGCTCCCACCTCTCCTTGCGGCGGCGGGCCCGG
>NZ_SSXC01000202.1 GCF_021699055.1 Blastococcus sp. MG754426
GACCGGCTCATCTCGTTGGTCGTCGCCGTCTGCTCCTCCACCGCCGAGGCGATGGTGGTCTGCCGGTCGGAGATCTGCGCGACGATCTGGGAGATCTCCTCGATCGCCGAGACGGCCGCGGTGGTGTCGCCCTGGATGGCCAGCACCCGCTTGGCGATGTCCTCGGTGGCCTTCGCCGTCTCCTGCGCCAGCTCCTTGACCTCGTTCGCGACCACCGCGAAACCCTTCCCGGCCTCACCGGCGCGGGCGGCCTCGATCGTGGCGTTCAGCGCCAGCAGGTTGGTCTGCTCCGCGATGCTCGTGATC
>NZ_SSXC01000203.1 GCF_021699055.1 Blastococcus sp. MG754426
GCCACCGCTCGGCGGTCAGCTCCGCCGGCCGGGTCGTGGGTGGCAGGCCCTCCTGGCGGAGCCAGCGGACGCCGGCCGTCCCGGGCAGCTGCGCCCGCACCGCGCTGCCCGAGGGCGAGGCCGCGGCGTTCGACCGGCTGACCCACGCCGTCCTCGCCTCGCCGTCCGCCCCGCTGGGCGCCCTGCTGCGGGCGCAGCTGCCCGGGACGGCCGGCGTCCGCTGGCTCCGCCAGGAGGGCCTGCCACCCACGACCCGGCCGGCGGAGCTGACCGCCGAGCGGTGGC
>NZ_SSXC01000204.1 GCF_021699055.1 Blastococcus sp. MG754426
ACGGCATGCTTCCTCCTCGGTCTGGCCGGCGGGGATGCCGGCAGGAGGAGGGTCCGGCCCCGGTGTGTGACGCCGCGTGTGACCGGCGGACGGCGGGCGACCTGACGCGTCGCGGTGTCGGCCGGTGCTCCGCGCCGTCGTCCCCACCGCTCGCACCCTCGCGGCAGACGCCGCCCGCCGTCCGCCGGTCACACGCGGCGTCACACACCGGGGCCGGACCCTCCTCCTGCCGGCATCCCCGCCGGCCAGACCGAGGAGGAAGCATGCCGT
>NZ_SSXC01000205.1 GCF_021699055.1 Blastococcus sp. MG754426
TCCCGCAGGGTGCCGTCGGGCGTCCGGCACGCCGGGGTGTCCACGAGCGCCGTGGGAGGGACGCTGACCAGCGCCGCGCGGTCGCCCTCGGCCGAGACCGAGACGACGAGGGTGGCCACGGACGCCGCCCCTGCCTGACCGGGGAGCCCGGTCCCGACGACCAGGTAGGTCTCGGCCGAGGGCGACCGCGCGGCGCTGGTCAGCGTCCCTCCCACGGCGCTCGTGGACACCCCGGCGTGCCGGACGCCCGACGGCACCCTGCGGGA
>NZ_SSXC01000206.1 GCF_021699055.1 Blastococcus sp. MG754426
GGTGGGGGCGGCGCCGACGCCGAGCAGGTCGAGTGCGCGGAGGATCTCCCGGCACTGGGCGGCGGTGACGACCTCCCCGGCGACCTCGGCGGCCGGCTGACTGCCGCCCTGGCCGCCCTGGCCGCCCTGGCCGCCGTCGGGGTCGGGGTCGTGCAGGGCGGGCAGCGGGGCGTGGATGGTCAGCTGGGCGGTGACCGGCGGCCGGGACCTGTCCCAGGGGCGCAGGATCAGGTCGGCGGCGACGGCGGCCCGGAGGACGCCG
>NZ_SSXC01000207.1 GCF_021699055.1 Blastococcus sp. MG754426
AGCCAGGATCAAACTCTCCGTAGATGATTTGATACCGGCTGAGAACCGAGAGCTGACACTCTCGATATCAATCAACCAAAGGAATCCCAGCCAACCCACAAAAGGGCCGGCACGGGGTATTACTTGGCACTGACTTTCGGCACGCTGTTGAGTTCTCAAGGAGCGGACGCGCAGAAACTCGACCCTTCCGGGCTTCGTCCCTGGCTGGATGTCCAACTCTACGCCGGTTTCCGGTGCACCCGCTACCCGCAGGCCCCGG
>NZ_SSXC01000208.1 GCF_021699055.1 Blastococcus sp. MG754426
CACAACGTGCCGGGCCAGCCGGTCCACGAGTTTCTGCGCGCCTTCGACGCCGCCTGGGCGGTCGCTGCCGGCCTGAGCGCCTTCGGACCGCGCCAGCGCTGGACGGCGGCGGTGGAGGCCCTGGGCGAGCAGGGATGGCCGCTCGTGGGCTCCAGCCGGCGCTGGCGCGGTCCGAAGGCGCTCAGGCCGGCAGCGACCGCCCAGGCGGCGTCGAAGGCGCGCAGAAACTCGTGGACCGGCTGGCCCGGCACGTTGTG
>NZ_SSXC01000209.1 GCF_021699055.1 Blastococcus sp. MG754426
GATGTTCTCCGCGATCTGCGTGGTCCCACCGGCGGCCTCCTGCACCGACCGGGCCATCTCGTTGGTCGTGGCCGTCTGCTCCTCCACCGCCGAGGCGATGGTGGTCTGCCGGTCGGAGATCTGCGCGACGATCTGGGAGATCTCCCCGATCGCGGCCACCGCCGCCGTCGTGTCCCCCTGGATCGCCTGCACCCGGCGGGCGATGTCCTCGGTCGCCTTCGCCGTCTCCTGCGCCAGCTCCTTCACCTCGTTGGC
>NZ_SSXC01000210.1 GCF_021699055.1 Blastococcus sp. MG754426
CGGCGTCCTCCGGGCCGCCGTCGCCGCCGACCTGATCCTGCGCCCCTGGGACAGGTCCCGGCCGCCGGTCACCGCCCAGCTGACCATCCACGCCCCGCTACCCGCCCTGCACGACCCCGACCCCGACGGCGGCCAGGGCGGCCAGGGCGGCAGCCAGCCGGCCGCCGAGGTCGCCGGGGAGGTCGTCACCGCCGCCCAGTGCCGGGAGATCCTCCGCGCACTCGACCTGCTCGGCGTCGGCGCCGCCCCCACC
>NZ_SSXC01000022.1 GCF_021699055.1 Blastococcus sp. MG754426
CCGCGGAGCCCGTGCGGCACACCGGTGGCCGGGTGCGCTGAGCTCCCCAGGACGTCATCGCGGGGCCAGCTACCCGGGGCGGTGATCGACAACCGCCGGTCTCGGAAGGTTCGCCTTCCCTACCCCCGGTCGTTCACCGGCCCAGCGTGCCCGCCCACGGCTCGGAGGCGGCCAGGGCGAAGCCGGGCACCTCGTCGGCGGCCATGTCGACGGCCGCGTAGCCCCCGCTGCCCGCGCCGACGCAGGCGGTGACGGTGGCCAGACCCGCCCGCCGCTGGAAGAACGACTGCCGGACCTGCCAGCCCACGACGGCCCGCCGCTCCAGCACGGCCTGCTCCCGCACCAGCCAGCCGCTGCGGACGGCGAAGGTGCGCGGCCCGGCGGCGTGCCCGAGCGACCGGTAGCGGGCGAGCCCCACCGGGACGCCCAGCACCGTCAGCCCGGCGCCGGCGGCCAGCAGCCACCAGGCGCCGTCGCCAGCCAGGAGCGCGCCGCCGCCCGCGGTGACCAGCAGGCCCGAGGCGACGGCGCGCAGCACCCGGCGGCGGCGGGCCGCGGGCGGGTGCGCGACGAGCGGGCCGGGGTCGTCGGCGACCCGCCGGGCCAGCGCCCACGCCTCCGTGCGCGGCCCCAGGGGGAACAGCTGCCCGCGCCCGGCGGCGTCGCCGAGGCCGGTGACCAGGGCGCTGACCCGGGCGGCCCGGACCAGCCGCATGCCGAGCCCGTCGGTGACCGTCACGCCGCGGATGCGGTCGATCTCCAGCTCGGTGTGCCGGCGGGTGAGCAGACCGCGGGAGGCGATCAGCGAGCCGCCGCGGCGGACCACCCGGAAGCGCCAGTTGACCAGGGCCGCGCCGACGACGGAGCCGGCCAGCAGCACCAGCAGCGCGATGACCAGCCCGGCCGCGAGCAGCCGCACGTCGGAGAGGTCGGGCTCCCGGAACTCGGGGGTCCACTGCTCGGGCAGCTCCTCGGCCAGCCGGAAGAGCGCGCCGACGGCGGCGAGCGGGACGGCGAGGTAGGTGCCGACCAGCGGGGCGTAGCGCAGCCAGCGGTGGTCGAAGCGGGCGTACTCCTCCTCGACCGGCTCGGCCGCGGGGGCGCCGTCCGGGCCGGTCGCGGGGGTCGCGGCGGCGCGGTGGGTGAGGACGGCGACGCGCAGCCGGTCGCCCTCCGCGCGCGGGATGCCGTCGACGAGCAGCTCCTCGTCGCCGTCGGTGACCGCCCCCGCGGCGGCGTCGATGCGGACGCGCACCAGGCCGAACAGCCGGTGCAGGGGCGGCGCCTCGACGTCGACACCCCGGATGCGGTCGTTCGGCACGGTGCGCACCGACCGGGCCAGCAGCCCGCGGGTGATGACGACCGCGGCCGGACCGTCGGCGTAGCTGAACCGCCACCAGTTCAGCGTCGCGGTGAGCAACGAGAGCACCGTGACGCCGACGACGAGGACCGCGATCGTGCGGATCCCGCCGTCGAAGCCGGTGGCCGCGATCAGCGGGATGACGGCGGGGACGAACGAGCGGGCCTGCCGGAACGTCGCGGTGTGGACGGCGATGACGCGGGGCGACAGCCGCCGCGGCGCGCCGGCGGTCGGCGGGGCCGGTGGCGGGCCGAGGGGCGGTGGCCAGGGCGGGAGCGGGCCGGCCGGCCGGCGCGGGGGTGGGGGCGCGGGGTGCACGGCGGCTCAGGTGGCCTGGTCGCGGACCAGCTCGGCCCGGCGGGCGAGGTCGTCGGCGACGCGCTGGGCGACGTCGTGCTCGAGGTGCCAGATCCGCACGGTGCCCTGGCTGGAGGCGGTGAGCACCGCGACGGTGGCCAGACCGAACAGCTGCTGCAGCACGCCGCGGGTGACGTCGACGGTCTGGATGCGGGAGATCGGCACCAGCGTCCAGGTCTGGGTGAGCCAGCCGGTGCGGGTGTAGGCGGCCTCGTTGGTGATCTCCCACCGGTACACCCGGTGCTTGAACCACGGGCGGATGCTCAGCGCGACCACCGCGTACACGGCGCCCGCGATCGGGACCAGCCGGCGCATCAGCGGCAGCGGGTCGCCGGCGTCGGCGGGCACGAAGAGCAGGAAGGCGCCGATCGCCAGCCACACGAACGCGGTGCTGATCAGGCTCTCGACCACCCACAGCCCGATCGCCGAGCGCGGCAGCTCCCAGGCGGGCTCGCGCACGGGCGTCGGGCGGGCGCTGCTCGGGGCGGCCCGGTGGCTGGGGGACATCGGCCCCATCCTCCCAGTGCGGTCGGCGCCGGTCGCGCAACCGGTCCCCGTGCCACGATGGGGGCGTGATGCCGCAGCAGGTCCCGACCGTGCCCGCCTCCGAACTGCCCGAGGACGCCGTCGTCCTCGACGTCCGCGAGGACGACGAGTGGGTGCACGGCCACATCGAGGGCGCCACGCACATCCCGATGGGCGACGTCCCGGCGCGGCTCGACGAGCTGCCCGAGGGCGACCCGCTCTACGTCACCTGCCGGGGCGGTGGCCGGTCGGCGCGCGTGGCCGCCTGGCTGAACGCCAACGGCTTCGACGCGGTGAACGTCGGCGGTGGCATGGGCGAGTGGCAGGCGGCCGGCAAGCCGATGGTCAGCGAGACCGGCGAGGAGCCCTTCGTCCGCTGACCCCTCCTGGCGTTCTGTGCACAAAACGCCAGGAGGGGTCAGCGCCAGGCGGCCGCGGTCTCCTCGTCGAAGTACCGGGTGAAGCCGCACAGCCAGGCGATCGGCTCCAGCGGTGCGCCCTCCCACCGGTCGGCGCCGCTGACCAGCAGGCGCGACCCGATGCCGTAGACCGGGCCCGGCGTGGTGCTGCCCGCGGCCGGGTCGTAGGGCGCCGGGAGGTCCACGGTCACCGTCTCCCCCGACCCGCCGGTGAACCACTCCTGCACGGCGAAGGTGACGCCGACCAGGTCCTCCGGCGGCCCGGGTGAGCGCGGCTGCGTCGTGACGGCGGGTCCGATGCCCACCACCACGCCGGCGAAGGCGAAGTCTCGCTTGGCCAGCGCGGCCGGGCTGTACTCGACGGCGCAGGAGCTCGCAGGGGTGCTGTCGAGGGGCCCGGTGCGCCCGGCGGTCGGGTCCTGGGCGGGCGGGGCGAGCTGGCTGCCCGACGCTGCGTCGCCGCCGTCGGCCGGGGGCATGCCGGTGCCCGGCGCGGCGTCGGCCGCCTCCGGGCCGCCCTCCCGGGGCTCCTCGGCGCTCAGCGCCGCCGCCGAGCCGGCGGCGTCCCCCTGCCCGTCCGGCAGGTCGACGACGGTGACCACGCCGCCGGCGATGACCGCCGCACCCGCCGCGACGGCGAGCGAGACACCGGCGGTCCGGCGCCGGCGTGCGCGGCGCCCCGCCTTCAGCAGCTGCCCCACGGGTGCGGGGCCGACCGGCACGCGGTCGGCGGCCTCCCCCAGCAACGTCGAGGTCTCCCGGTCGGTCACGATGCCCTCCCTCCCCGCAGCTCGGCGACGTCCAGATCGGTCTGCAGCTGGGCCAGCGCGCGGGACAGCCGGCTCTTCACCGTCCCGGGTGCGATGCGCAGCGCCTCGGCGATCTGCTGCTCGCCCAGGTGGGCGTAGTAGCGCAGGACGACGACCGCGCGGTGCGCCGGGCTCAGCCGGGCCAGCGCGCGGCGGACGGCGTCGGCGTCGTCCACCTGGGCGGTGCCGTCGTCGGTGGCGACGTCGGGCACCTCGGCGGTCGGCCGCTCGCCCCACCAGCGCCGGCGGCGGCTGTCGTGGTGGCAGTTGACGAGCACCCGGTAGACGTAGGCGTCCCGGTTCCCGGCGCTGCCGACCTTGTCCCAGGCGACGTAGCAGCGCACCAGCGCCGTCTGCACCAGGTCCTCGGCCTCGGGGCGGGCGCAGCCGAGCAGCACGGCGGAGCGGACGAGCACCGGCCAGCGCTCGTCCACGTACCGCGTGAACGCCTCGTCCCGCTCCACTCGCCCTCCGGAAGTCGTCCTCCGGTGAGCATGACGGGTGAGGGGGCGGGCGCGGTTCCACCGCGCCCGCCCCGGGGGTCAGCTCTTCAGCTCGTACTCCGCGAACCGGGTGCGCAGGTCCTTCTTGGAGAACTTGCCGACGCTGGTCTTGGGCACCTCGTCGATGAACTCGACGGCGTCGGGCATCCACCACTTGGCCACCAGCGGCTTGAGGTGCTCGAGGATCTCCTCCTCGGTCGCCTCCTCGCCCTCCTTGAGGACGACGCAGGCCAGCGGGCGCTCGTCCCACTTCGGGTGCGGGATGCCGACGACCGCGGCCTCCTTCACCTTCGGGTGGCTCATGATCGCGTTCTCCAGGTCCACCGAGCTGATCCACTCGCCGCCGGACTTGATGAGGTCCTTGGTGCGGTCGGCGATGCGGATCGAGCCGAAGGCGTCCATGGCAGCCACGTCGCCGGTCTTCATCCAGCCGTCGGCCGTGGTGAGCTCCACCCCCGCGTCGGGGTTGTAGTAGTCCTGCGCGCACCAGGGGCCGCGCACCTGGAGCTCACCGGTGGCGGTGTCGTCCCACGGCTGCGGCTCGAGGGTGTCGGAGTCGACGATGCGGGCCTCGACGCCGAGGAAGGGGATGCCGGCGCGGGCGCGCTGGGCGGCCTTGGTCTCGTCGTCGGCGTCCTGGTACCGCTTGGGCAGCACGCCGGAGGAGGCGACCGGGTGGGTCTCGGTCATGCCCCACGCCTGCAGGATCGGGATGCCGACCTGCTCGCGGTAGGCCTCGCTCAGCGCCTTGGGCACTGCGGAGCCGCCGCAGCCGATGTCGCGGAGCTTGTGCGGCCGGCCGGCCAGGTGGGGGAGCACGCCCTGCCAGATGGTCGGGACGCCGGCGGTGAAGGTGACGCCCTCCTCGACGATCAGCTTGGCCAGCGCCTCGGGCTGCATGAGGGCGCCGGGCATGACCAGCGAGGCGCCCGCGGCGGGGGCGGCCTGCGCGATGCCCCAGGCGTTGGCGTGGAACATCGGGACGACCGGCATCGCGACGTCGTTGATGCCCAGGCCGAAGGCGTTGGGCGCCATCACGCCCATCGTGTGCAGGAACGTCGAGCGGTGCGAGTAGACGACGCCCTTCGGATTGCCCGTGGTGCCCGACGTGTAGCACATCGAGGCGGCCCGCCACTCGTCGGTGACGGAGAACTCGACCGGCTGCGCGTCGGCCAGCAGCGTCTCGTAGTCGAGCACCCGGGAGTCGTCGGGGATCTCGTTGTCGCCGCCGTCGTCCATGACCACGACGTGCTTGACCGTCTTCATGGTGTCGATCAGCGGCCAGAGCAGCGGCAGGACGGTGCGGTCGACGAAGACGACCTCGTCCTCGGCGTGGTTGGCGATGTAGGTGAGCTGCTCGGGGAACAGCCGGACGTTGAGGGTGTGCAGGACGCGGCCGGTGCACGGCGCGGCGAAGTAGAGCTCCAGGTGCCGCTGGCTGTTCCAGCCGAAGGTGCCGACCCGCCCGTCGGCGCTGATGCCGAGGGTGTCGAGGACGCCGCCCAGCCTGCGGGTGCGCTCCGCCCACTCCGCGTAGGTCGCCCGGGTCACCCCGCCGGGGTTGTTGGTGACGATCGTCCCGTCGCCGTAGTGCTGCTCGACGTGCCGGAAGATCGCATCGATCGTGAGGGGGTAGTCCTGCATCAAGCCGCGCATGGCCGGATCCTGCCAGTGACCGCGCTCACCTTCTACCGGTGCGGCGACGATCGGCTTCCCCGATCACGGGGTGTCCTCCCTCGCGGTGGGTGGTGAGGGAGGACGCCGTGCGGTGGGGGAGGGCGGCGTCGCCGTCAGCGGCCGAGGACGACGGGCAGCGTCTCCAGGCCGCGGATGACGAACTCGGGGCGGCGCGCCGGCTCCCCGCCGAGCTCGAGCACCGACGTGCGGTCCAGCAGCGCGCCGAACGTCGCCTGCAGCTCCACCCGTGCCAGCGGCGCACCGATGCAGAAGTGGATGCCGGCCCCGAAGGCGATGTGCGGGTTGTCGGTGCGCCGCACGTCGAGCGTCTCCGGTTCGGCGAAGACGGCGGGGTCGTGGTTGGCCGCACCGAGCAGCGCGGCGATCTTCTGGCCCTCGCGCACCGTGACGCCGCCGATCTCGACGTCGGCGGTGGCGGTCCGCTCGAACAGCTGCAGCGGCGGGTCGAAGCGCATCAGCTCCTCCAGCGCCGCGGGCAGCAGGTCGCGGTCCTCGCGCAGGGCGGCCAGCTGGTCGGGGTGGCGCAGCAGCGCGAGCATCCCGTTGCCCGTGACGTTGACGGTCGCCTCGTGGCCGGCGTTGAGCAGCAGGATGCAGGTGGTGACCAGCTCGTCCTCGGTGAGCTTGTCGCCGTCGGCGTCCCGCACGGAGACGAGGTGGGAGAGCAGGTCGTCGCCGGGCGTGGTCCGCCGCTCGGCGGCCAGCCGGCGCAGGTACGTGACGAACTCGTCCGCCGCGCGCTCGGCCGCCTCCTCGACGGCCGCCGTCCGCCCGTACTCGTACATCTTCACGATCGCGTTGGACCACGGGCGCAGCAGCGGGCGGTCGGCCTCGGGCACGCCCAGCAGCTCGGCGATGACGGCGACCGGCAGCTGCTCGGCCATGCCGGTGAGCAGGTCGACCGGCGCCGACCCCGCGGAGCGCTCGACGAGCTCGTCGGCCAGCCGCCCGGCGAGCTCCTCCACCCACGGCCGCAGCCGCTCCACGTGCCCGCGGGCGAACGCGCTGGTGATCAGCCGCCGCAGGCGGGTGTGGTCCGGCGGCTCCATCTCCAGGATGGCGTTGCGGTGGATGAGGTTGAAGCTGCCGAAGCGCTCGGCCGGCTCCTTGTCCCGCCAGATGCGGCCGAGCCGCCGGTCGCGCAGCACGGCGTTGGACTCGGCGTGGGTGAAGGCCAGCCACAACCCCAGCCCCTCGTGCCACTGCACCGGCGCCTTCTCCCGGGCACGGGCGAAGGCCGGGTACGGGTCGGCGACGAACGAGGGGGCGCGGAGGTCGAGCGCGTCGACGGACACGGTCACGCCACCGGACCCTAGCGACCCGGCCGGTGTGCTCCCCGCCACGCGCGGGCTCGCGGTCGGCCCCGGGAAGGGGCCGCTTACGCTGCTGCGCATGGCTTCCCGCAAGCGCCCCGCCGCTCCCGCCGCCGTCGCCGAGGGCGGCGTCAACCCGAAGGCGCCCTGCCCCTGCGGGTCGGGCCGCCGCTACAAGCACTGCCACGGCTCGGGGTACGCCCCGCCGGTGACGCGGCCGTTCGAGGGGCTGCCCGGCGAGGCCGACTGGGTGGCGCTGCGGGAGCTGGTCCCGGCGGCGACGGCGACGCTCCGCTCGGCCGACGGCCGGGAGCTGACGCTGGCCAGCGTCCTGCCCGGCGGTGCGCCCGGGCTGGTCCGCGCCAACGGCCAGATCCTCGTCGGCGCGCAGCTGGCGACCTCGTCGGACGACGTCAGTCGCGACCTCGGCACCGCGATCGCCGCGGCGCTGGAGGCCCCCGCCGGCGCGCCCGTGGACCCGGGCCCGATCGGTGGCGCCGGCTCGGCGGGCCCGCGGCTGCAGGAGGTCCTCGACCTCACCGCGCCGCTCGAGGTGACCGTCCACGAGACCTTCGACTTCTGGCTGGAGGGCACCGACCCCAGCCCCCAGGCGCGCGCCGGTCTGGCGCAGGCCAACGAGGCGATCCTGCCGACGGTGCGGCTGGAGGGCCTGGAGGCGGCCTACTGGGTGCGCCCGGGCAACGAGCGGGCGCACCTGCGCTGGGTGCGGGCGGAGAAGGAGGAGCAGCTCCTCGACGCGCTGGCCCGGCTCTCGGCCGCCGAGCAGATCCTGCTCGGCGAGGGCACCCGCTACGCCGGGGCCTTCCGCGCGCACGGCCTCGTCGTCCCGGTGTGGGACCTCCCCGCCGACGTCCCGGCCGCGGACTGGGCCGGCCCCGCGACCGAGTTCCAGGCCCGGCTGGAGAAGGCGCTCGCCGAGACCGCGCCGCTGACCGCCGACGAGCGGCGCGCCCGCGCCGGCCTGCTCTCCCGCCAGATCACCCTGCGCTGATGAGCGGTTCCGGCGCCTGAGCCCCGCACCCCCAGGGGGCCGCGGACAGTCGCGCTCTGCCCCGCGGGTGTGGGCAGAGACCTGCTGATCCGGAAGCCCCCCGGGGTGCGGGCGGGACGTGGCGGCGTCAGACGCTGCGGATCAGGTGCCGGAAGAACCCCGCGCCGCGGTGCAGGGCGGCGATCGAGATGCGCTCGTCGGCGGCGTGCAGCGCGGACAGCTCCTCGCGGCTCAGGTCGAAGGGCATGAACCGGTAGACGCTGTCGCAGATCCGGCTGAAGTGCCGGGCGTCGCTGGCCTGCACCATCACGTAGGGCGCGACGACGGCCTCGGGGTACGTCGCCCGCGCGGCTGCCGAGAGCAGCGCGAACGCCTCGTTGTCCGACCGCGACACCGGCGAGGGGTCGTTGCCGGACACGACCCGCACCTCCACCGACGGGTCGCCGATGACCCGGTGCAGGCGCGCCACCGTCGACTGCACGGTCTCGCCCAGCGCGATCCGGATGTTCAGGTGCGCCAGCGCCCGGGTCGCCAGCACGTTGGACGCCCGGCTGCCCTCGAGCCGGGTGACCGCCACCGTCGTCCGCACCATGGCGCCGGCCTCGCGGCCCGCCCGCGCCAGCACCGATGCGAGCACGGGGCGCAGCCGGCCCGCGTGGGCGAACAGCGCCCGGTGGCCGAGCGGGGCCTGCCGGCCGACCGCGTCGATCATGCCCAGGACGACGTCGTGCAGCCGGGCGGGGAACGGCTCGGCCTCCAGCGCGAGGATCGCCCTGGCCAGCCGCGCCGGCGCACCGTCGCGGGCGGGGGAGGAGGCGTGGCCGCCCGCGTCGGTGGTGACCAGCTCGACGTCCAGCAGCCCCTTCTCGGCCAGCCCGACGACGGCGACCTGCCCCGGCACACCCGGGAACATGCCGCTCACCACGGCGCCACCCTCGTCGACCACCGCCCAGGGCCGGATGCCGCGGGCGGTGAACGCCTCCACGGCGAGCCGGGCCCCGACCCCGGCGACCTCCTCGTCGTTGCCGAAGGAGAGGTGGACGTCGCGCCGGGGCGTGAAGCCCTCGGCCACCAGCGCCTCGACCGCCTCGAGGATCGCCACCATCGAGCCCTTGTCGTCGATGGCGCCGCGACCGTGCACGCAGCCGTCCTCGACCAGCCCGGAGAACGGGTCGCGGCTCCACTCCTGGCCCGCCACCGGGACGACGTCGTAGTGCGCCATGAGCACCAGCGGCGGCTCGTCGGTGGTGCCGCGCCAGCGGTAGAGCAGCGCGCCGTCGCCGAGCACCTCGCGATCCAGCGCCTCGTGGGTGCGCGGGTACAGCTCGGCCAGCCGCGCGCGGTAGGTCTCGAAGGCCGCGGCGTCCACCTGGCCCGGGTCGCGCGAGGAGACCGTCGGGATGCGGATGAGCTCGGCGAGCCGCTGCGCCGCCGCGTCGGCGTCCAGGCCGGTGAGGTCGACCGGTGCCACGGGCTGCTCGACCGGCCGGAACCGGGCGACCCGGCGGGCGGCCGCGGCGGCGGCTCCGGTGGCGGCTCCGGTGACGGCCAGGGCCAGCGCGCGCCTCATGCTCGGGACTCCTCGGCGGTCTCGGGGACGGTGGTCTCGGGGACGGCGGGGTCGGAGAAGGCCAGCCGGGGGACGACGAGCAGCGCCACCGCGGCCAGCAGCGCCGTCGTCCCGCAGACCACCCACACGGTGATGTAACCGGACAGCGAGCCGGCGGTGCCTGCCGACCCGTCGGCCAGCAGCGGGACGTCGGAGGCCAGCGCGATCGCGAACACCGCCGAGGCGAACGACCCGCCGATCACCTTGGTGGTGTTGGTCAGCCCGGTCGCGACCGCGGTGCGACCCACCGGCGCGGCGGCGGCGGCCGCCGCGGGCAGCGCCGCCACCAGGGCGCCGGAGCCCAGGCCCGCGATGGCGATGCAGGAGAGCATCTGGGCCAGCGTGCCGTGGAAGGGGACCAGCAGCAGGTAGCCGGTGCCGGTGAGCGTCGCGGCGCCGATGAGCGTGCTCCGCGGCGTGGTCCGCCGGCTCACCCGGGAAAACTGGCTCGCGCCGACCAGCATCGAGACGACGTAGGCCCCGATGACGACCGAGACCTCGCTGGTCGACAGCCCCAGCCCGTAGCCGTAGACCGCCGGGTCGGTGCGCGCGTAGGTCGACAGCGGGCCCTGGGCGCCCAGCACGCTGACCCCGAACAGCCCGGCGGTGAGCTGCACCGGCCACATCGCGGGGCTGCGGAGCACCCGGAAGTCCACCAGCGGGTCGTCCTGCCGCAGCTCGTAGGCGACGAACGGGACGACGAGCAGGACCCCCACGGCGGCCACCGCCCACGGCCACAGCGCGCCCTCGTTGAGCCGGACGAAGCTCAGACCCCCGGTGATCACCAGCAGGACCACGCTGAGCAGGGCGACGCCGGTCGCGTCCACGCTGCCGCCGGTGCGGTCCTCGCTCTCGGGCACCCGGAAGGCCACGACCAGGCAGACGCCGACGACCAGCACCGCGGGCAGCACCAGCACCAGCCCCAGGGAGTCGCCGAGGCTCTGCCCGATCTGGCCGCCGCCCAGCGCGCCCGCGATCGCCCCGGCCTGCAGCGCGGCCACGATCAGCCCGGTGGCGCGGCGGGTCTGGCCCGCGGCCCCCGGCGTGCGGCGCGACCGGTCCCAGATCAGCGCCACCTGCAGCGGCAGCCAGACGACGTAGAGCCCCTGCAGCGCCCAGGCGACCAGGAACACGGGGAAGCTCGTGGCGAACGCCAGCGCGACGGTGGACAGCGCCGTGGCGACCGCCGACCACAGCAGCACCCTGCGGTGCCCGTGCAGGTCGCCGAGCTTGGCGAGCACGGGGACGGCGACCGCCGACAGCACCAGCTGCGCGGCCTCGAGCCAGTTGACGTCGGCGTCGTTGACCCCGAGGTAGCGGGCGATGTCGGTGAGCAGAGGGATGTAGTAGCCCTGCAGCACGCCGCTGGTGAACTCGACGAAGACCAGGTAGCCGACGAGCCCGCCGCCGATGCCCGCGATGCGCCCCGCCCCGCGCGCCGTCCCCGTCGTCGCCACCGCGCCGTCCCTTCCCCGAGGCGCCGGGCCCGGCGCGGAGAGCCAGCAGCGTAGTGGCCGGGATCACCGTGGCCGCCTGCGAGCAGCACATGACGCCCCTGTCGGGCGTTATGTGCACAAAAGGCCGGGGTGGGTCAGAGGGGATCGCGGGAGACGGGGCAGGACATGCAGCGCGGGCCGCCCCGGCCGCTGCCGAGCTCGGAGCCCGCGATGCGGACCACCTCGATGCCGGCCGCCTCGAGCGCGGCGTTGGTGACGGTGTTGCGCTCGTAGGCCACCGCCAGCCGCGGGGCGAGGGCGAGGGTGTTGTTGCCGTCGTCCCACTGCTCGCGCTCGGCGGTCACCGGGTCCAGCCCGGTGTCGATCACCCGCAGCCTGTCGATGCCCATCGCGCGCGCCGCGGCGCGGACGAACGGCTCGGGCCCGGCGACGGCGAGGTCGGTGGTGTCGGCGTCCTCGGGGGAGCAGCCCTCGGGCGCGCGCACCGTCCAGGCGACCAGCGAGTCGGCGACCGCGGGGTACATGACCATCGCGTCGACGTCGACCATCGTGGCGATCGTGTCCAGGTGCATCGTCGCCCGCTCCTGCGCGATCGGGACGACGAGCGCGGTGTGCGCCAGCCCGCGGGCGAACAGCCGCCGCGCCAGCCGCTCCGCGCCGCCGGGCGTCGTCCGCTCCCCCACCCCGACGGCGACGACGCCCTCGGCCAGCAGCAGCACGTCCCCACCCTCGAGGTGCTCGAGCTCGGGCCCGTACAGCTGCGGGGCCCCGGCGAAGCGCGGGTGGTGGGTGTAGATGGCGGCGGTGATCGTGCTCTCCCGGTGCCGCGCGGGCATGGCCAGGGAGGTCACCGCGACCTCGTCGCCGATCCACACCGACGAGTCCCGGGTGAAGAGCAGGTTGGGCAGCGGGGGGACGACGAAGTCCGAGCGGTCCATGAGCTGGTAGGCCAGCCCGGATCCGCGCAGCTCCTCGTGCGCCAGCCCCGCGATGAGCGCCGTCGCCAGGTCGTCCGGCGCGAGGGCGGCCAGGTGCCGGGTGGCGTCGCGCTGCAGCGTGGCGCCGAGCCGGGGGTCGTCCACGGCGGCGGCGATGAGCTCGTCGCGGGCGGCGGGGACGGCGAGCACCTCGGCCAGCAGCGTGGCCACGTGCAGCACCTCGACGCCGCGGTCGCGGAGGGCCTGGGCGAAGGCGTCGTGCTCGTCCTGCGCCCGCGCCACCCACGGGACGCCGTCGAAGAGCAGCTGGTCGTTGTTCCGCGGCGTCAGCCGGCGCAGCTCGGGGCCGGGCCGGTGCAGCATCACGGTGCGCAGCGGGCCGACCTCGCTCGTCGCCCCGGGGGTCGCGGCGGATCCGATCATGACCGCCAGGCTGGCACAGGTCGGCGGGGACGGCGTCGTGGACGCCTCGTTAGGGTGCCGGGGTCGGTGCCGACGACGGCGCCGCGACGCCGAACCGGAGGTACCCGTGGACCTGTTCGACCTGACCGGCAAGGTGGCTGTGGTCACCGGGGGTACCCGCGGCATCGGCCTGATGATGGCCCGGGGCCTGCTGCAGGCGGGGGCGAAGGTCTACATCAGCTCCCGCAAGGCCGAGGCCGGCGAGGCCGCGGCCGCGGAGCTGGCCGAGTTCGGCACGGTCGTCTCGATCCCGGCCGACCTCTCCACCGAGGCCGAGTGCCGGCGGCTGGCCGAGGAGGTGGGCCGCGCCGAGGAGCGGGTGCACGTCCTGGTCAACAACGCCGGCGCCACCTGGGGCGAGCCGCTGGAGACCTTCCCCGAGTCGGCCTGGGACAAGCTGCTCGACCTGAACCTGAAGTCGCCGTTCTTCCTCACCCGGGCGTTCCTGCCGAAGCTGGAGGCCGCGGCGTCCGACGGCGACCCGGCGCGCATCGTCAACGTCGGCAGCATCGACGGCCTGCACGTCAGCTCCATGCCGACCTATTCCTACGCCGCGAGCAAGGCCGGGCTGCACCAGCTCACCCGCGTGCTGGCCAAGGAGCTCGGGCCGAGGGGTGTCACCGTCAACGCCGTCGCCCCCGGCCCGTTCGAGTCGAAGATGATGGCCGCCACGCTGGACGCCTTCGGCGCCGAGATCGCCGCGAAGTCGCCGCTGGGCCGCATCGGCCGCCCCGACGACATGGCCGGCGTCGTGGTCTACCTCTCCTCGCGGGCGGGCGCCTACGTCACCGGCGCCGTCATCCCCGTGGACGGCGGCATCGCGACGACGGCGTAGCGCGGGGGCCCGCGATGATCAGGTCACCTGATCGTCAGGGGTCCTGGCTCAGCATGGACGGTGAGCCAGGACCCCGAACGGTGAGCCAGGACGGTGCGCGGAGCCGCGGGCCGGGCCTCAGGCGGGGCTGGGCTCGGCCGCGACCCGGTGCAGGTGGGCCTCGGCCAGGGCCACCTGGTGCGGTGAGCCGACGAGCCCGCCCTGCTCCCGGGCCGCCGTCCACCACCGCCGCGCGCCCTCCAGGTCACCGAGCCGCTCGGCGATCCGGCCCAGCAGCTCGTCGTAGGCGCCGAGGGTGAGCGACGGCGTCCCGAGCACCGCCTGCCGGCCGCGGTAGGGGAGCAGCGAGGCCAGCGCCGCCGCGCAGTCCGGTTCGTCGCCCAGCCACAGCGTGCTCTCCGCCTGCAGGTAGAGGGCGACGTCGCTGGCCCAGTCCCGGACCAGCGTGCGGCCCCAGCGGGCGCGCAGCCGGCGGGCCTCCGCGACGTCCCCGGACTCCGCAGCGGCCAGCACCGCCATCTCCTGAAGCAGCGGGTTGCCCTCGTCGCCGGTCTCGACCAGCAGCGGCAGCGCGTCGGCCTCGCGGTGGTCGGCCCGCCGCAGGGTGAACTGGTGCGCCGCGTAGGCGTGCCGCGCGTGCGGGGTCACCCGCCGGAACAGCTCGTAGGCCTCGGTGGTCAGCTCCTCGGCGCGGGCGGCGTTGCCGCGCAGCCAGGCCAGCCCAGCGGCCTGCCAGAGCACGTGCGGGCGCACCTCCGGCCCGCTCAGCGACACCGCCAGCCGCCGCGCCTGGGCGTGGTCGGCCTCGAAGCCGGCCAGGTCGCCCAGGTGCAGCCGGATCGCCGCCCGGTGCAGGTGCGCGAGGAACTCGGTGCGCCGCGGCAGCCCCCGGCCGGCGAGCTCCAGCGACTCGTCGGCCGCGGCGAGCCGCAGCTCGGCCGCCCCGGGCCGCCCCCACACCGCCAGGCTGAAGTTGTTCAGCGTGCGACCCAGCAGCTCCGGGTCGCCGATCCGGCGGGCCATCGCGACCGCCCGCTGCGCCGCCTGCACCCCGCGGTCGTCCGGGTCGAAGGCGAGCTCGACGCCCAGGGTGCCCAGCAGCCGGGCGGTGGTCGGGTCGTCGCCGCCCCCGCGCTCGGCGAGCAGGTCCTCCAGGACGGCGACCATGTCCTCGTCGACCACCCCGTGCGGCCGCCAGTTCCACAGCGTGACGCTGCCCCAGACCGCCGCGGACTCCGCGAGGCACTCCCGGTCGTCGAGCTGGCGGGCCAGGCCGATCGCCTCGGCCACCACCTCCCGGGCCTCGGTGAGCTGGCCGCTGCGCAGCAGGTCGCCGCCCAGCGCGGTGAGCAGGTCGTGCCGGGTGCGGGCGGCGTCCGGCGCCTCGGGGTCGAGCAGCTGCAGGGCCCGCCGGCCGTGCGCGGCGGCCTCCCCGTGGGCCAGCCGGGCCCGGGCGGCGCGGGCGGCGGCGCCGAGGTAGAGCAGCGCCGGCCCGGGACCGACCACCGGGAGCGCCGCGACGAAGTGGTGGGCCAGCCGCTCGACGACCCCGTCGTCCGTCGACGTCGCCAGCTGCCGCTCCAGCGCCTCGCCGACGCGGGCGTGCAGCCGTGCCCGCCGCAGCGCGGGCAGGTCGCCGGCGAGCACCTCCTGCACCAGCGCGTGGGCGAACCGCCAGCTCCACGGCCGCCCGCCCTCCACCACCAGGCCGACGGCGAGGGCGGAGTCCATCGCGGCGAGGGCGTCGTCCACGGCGGTGCCGGCAGCCTCCAGCAGGGCCAGCGGCACCTCGCGGCCGGCGACGGCGGCCACCTCGAGCACCTCGCGGGCGCCCGCGGGCAGCCGGGCCAGCCGCGTCCGCAGCACCTCCCCGACCGACGGCGGCACCGGGACGGCGTCCAGGTGCAGGTCGTGGGCGCCCACCATCCAGCGCGACAGCTCGACGACGAAGAACGGGTTGCCGCCCGTGCGGTCGTGCACCGCGGTGGCCAGCGCCCGGTCGCCGGGCGAGCCCAGCTGGGCGGTCAGCAGCGCGGCGACGTCGTCGGCGTCCAGCCCGCGGAGCCGCAGGCAGGTGGCCGCCGGCTCGCGGGCCAGCCGGGCCAGGCAGTCGGCGACCGCCTCGGGCAGCGGCTCGCCGACGGTCCGGGCGGTGACGACCAGCAGCACCGGCGCCCGGGGGAGGTGGCGCACGAGCAGCCCGAGCAGCTGCACCGACGTCGTGTCGGCGCCCTGCAGGTCCTCGAGGACGACGAGCACGGGGCGGGACGCGGCCGCCGTGAGCCGGGCCCGCAGGTCCTGGAACAGCCGGAAGCGGGCGGCGTCGGCGTCGTCGCCGGGCGTGGCGGCGTCGGGGACCAGCTCGGGCTGGTCCAGCTGCTCGAGCACCTGCGTCCACGGCCACAGCGCCGGCGCGCCGGTGTCGTCGGCGCACCGGCTCCACGCCACCGGCCACCCCAGCAGCCGGGCGCCGTCGGCGACCGCCCCGGCCAGCCGGGTCTTCCCGATGCCGGCCTCCCCCTCCACCACGACGACGGCGGAGCGCCCGCCGGCCACCTGCTCGGCGACCGCCCGCACCTGGTCGAGCTCCGCCCGCCGGCCGACCAGCGCGTCGGCCGAGGTGCTGGGCGCCGGAGCGGGGGCGGACGGGAGCACGGGCCGGGGCAGCCGCTCCAGCAGGCGCGGGTCCTGCCGCAGCACCGCCTGCTCCAGGTCGCGCAGCTCCGGCCCGGGGTCGATGCCCAGCTCGTCGCGCAGCAGCTCGGTGCACCGGCGGCAGGCGTCCAGGGCCTCGGCCTGCCGGTCGGCGGCGTAGAGGGCGGTGACCAGGCGGGCCCACAGCCGCTCGCGCAGCGGGTGCTCGGTCACCAGGTGCTGCAGGTCGGGGACGGCGGCCTCCGGGCGGCCCACCGCCAGCAGCGCGTCGCAGCGGCGCTCGCGTGCGCGCACGTGCAGCTCGGTGAGCCGCAGCCGGTCGCTCGCGGCCGCCGGCAGGTCGCCCAGCTCGGCCAGCGGCTCCCCGCGCCAGAGGCCCAGGGCCTCGTCCAGCAACGCCACCCCGCGGGCGGGTGAACCGTCGGCCACCGCGCGGTCGCCGGCCTCGATCAGCTGCGTGAAGCGGAGCAGGTCCAGGTCCTCGGCGCCCGCGCGCAGCAGGTAGCCCGGTGGGCGGGTGATGAGCACGGACGGCGCCTCGCGCGGGCCGCGGCCGGGCTCCAGCACGCGGCGCAGGTGCGAGACGTAGGCCTGCAGGGTGCCGGTGACCGTCGGCGGCGGCTCCTCGCCCCAGAGGGTGCTCACGATCCGGTCGACGCCGACGACCCGGTCGGCGTCCGCCAGGAGCAGGGTCAGCAGCGCCCGGGGCTTGGCGCCGCCCACGTCGACGGGGCGGCCGTCGGGACCGGTGACCTCGAGCGGCCCGAGGACTCGGAAGCGCACGCCGCGGATGCTCTCAGCGCGGTGCGGCGCGGGGCACCCCTTTCCGCGCGCGACGAGTCCTCCGGCCGGGGCGGGTCGAGCCGGACCGCCGGACGTCCGGCCGGGCCACGGCGCGGCTGGACGGTCGCTGGACCGTCCTGACCCCGCGCAGGGAGCGGTCGGCGCGCTGCAAGCCGGCGTCCAAGTCGGCTCCAAGTGCCCGGCAAGCGGGGCCGCGCACGCTCCCCCTGTCCCGAGAAGCCGCGGCCCGACCGCGGTGCCCTTCCCGCGGTGACCGCCGCGGCAGCGAAGAGGAATCCGCATGTCCCTCACCGAGCTCCCCCGCGAGCCCGAGCAGCCCGTCGCCCTCCTGGACGCGGCGGCCGTCGACAGCCTCGTCCCGCCCTTCCCCGCGGCCGACGTCGACGAGCTCCGCGGCGTCGTCCACGGCCCCGTCTACGCCGCCGGCGACGACGGGCTGGCCGCGGAGGTGGCCACCTGGAATGTCGCGGTCACCCACACGCCGGCGATCGCGGTGGGCGCCACCTGCGCCGCCGACGTCGCCGCCGCCGTCTCCTGGGCCGTCGCCCGCGGCCTGCGCGTCGCCGTCCAGGCCACCGGCCACGGCCCGGTGCGCAACGCCGCCGGGTCCATGATGATCACCACCCGCCGGATGCAGGGCCTGTTCATCGACCCCGAGCGGCGGACCGTCCGCGTCGAGGCGGGGGTGAAGTGGAAGCGGCTCATGGAGTCCGCCGCCGAGTTCGGCCTCGCCGGGCTGTGCGGGTCGTCGTCCGACGTCGGGGCGGTCGGGTACACGCTCGGCGGTGGGGTGGGGTCGCTGGGCCGCAAGCACGGCTTCGCCGCGGACCACGTGCGCGCCGTCGAGATCGTCACCGCCGACGGCCGGCAGCGCACGCTGTCGGCGGACTCCGAGCCGGAGCTGTTCTGGGCGGTGCGGGGCGGCAAGGGCAACTTCGGCGTGGTCACCGCGCTGGAGATGGACCTGGTACCGCTGACCGGCCTGTACGGGGGCGGCATCTTCTTCGCCGGCGAGGACATGGCCGACGTCCTGCACGCCTTCCGCCGCTGGTCCCGCCACCTGCCCGACGAGGTGAGCACCTCGATCGCCGTCATGCGGCTGCCGGACATGGAGTTCCTGCCGCCGCCGCTGCGCGGGCAGACCGCCGTCCACCTGCGCTACGCCTACTGCGGCACCGACTTCGCCGACGGTGAGCGGCTGGTCGAGCCGATGAAGCAGGCCGGCCGGATCCTGCTCGGCTTCACCGGGCCGATGCGGACCGACGAGATGGACGCCATCCACATGGACCCGGTCGACCCGCTGCCGGCGTGGGAGAAGGGCCAGCTGCTCACCGAGCTGACCGTCGAGGGCGTCGACGCGCTGCTGGCCGTGGCCGGCCCGCAGGCGCAGATCCCGCTGCTGATGGTCGAGCTGCGGATGCTGGGCGGGGCGTTCGCGCGCCGGCCGAAGGTGCCCAACGCGGTGGCCGGCCGGGACGGCGCGTTCTCGATGCTCGTGCTCGGGCCGGGCGTGCCGGAGCTCGCCGAGGTGGTGCCGGCCGTCGGGCGCGCCGTGCTCGCCGCGATGGCGCCGTGGAAGGCCCCGGGCTGCCTGACCAACTTCCTCGGGGACGTCTCCGGCCCCGGTGAGGTGGCCGCGGCCTACCCGCCCGGCGTCTCCCAGCGGCTGGCCGAGGTGAAGGCGGCGGTCGACCCGGAGCGCGTCTTCTCCTTCGGCCACGCCTTCTGAGAGCCGGGCGGCGTCACGGGCCCCTGACCCCGGCCCTCCCGGCGCCCCACCGGCCCCTTGTCGATCAGGTGACCTGGTCGTTCCGGGTCCTGGCTCACCACCGGTGGTGAGCCAGGACCGCAGACGATCAGGTCACCTGATCACCATGGCCGATCAGTCGGGGAGCAGGACGCCGGGGTTGCAGATGCCGTGGGGGTCCAGCCGCTGCTTGACCGCCCGCAGCACCTCGACGCCCAGCGAGCCCACCTCCCGCTCCAGCCACGGCCGGTGGTCGGCGCCGACGGCGTGGTGGTGGGTGAGCGTGCCGCCCGCGGCCAGCAGCGCGTCGGTGGCGGCGCGCTTCGCGGAGAGCCACTGCTGGATGGGCAGGGCGTCGTCCCGGTCGGCGAGCACGGTGAAGTAGAGCGAGGCGCCGGTGGCGTACCCGTGCGAGACGTGCGCCATCACCAGCGGCCGGTGCCCGCCGCGGGCGAGCGACTCCCGCAGCGCCCGGCGGGTGGTGTCGTACACGGTGGGCAGCGCCGTCCAGGTGGCCGCGGTCTCCAGCGTCTCGACCAGCAGGCCGCCGTCCATGAGCCGGTCGCGCAGGTAGGGCGCCTCGAACCGGTGCCGGCGCCAGGAGTCGCCCACCCGCCGGCCCAGCCGGACGGCGCCGCCGTCACGCAGCAGCGACGACGCGGCCCGCACCCGGGCGCGGACGAGGTCGGGCACGCCCTCCCAGCCCACGACCAGCATGCAGCCCTCGGCGCGCCCCCGGGCCCGCAGGCTGCCGCGCAGCGCCTTCGCTCCGGCCCCGGCCGCCATGAGCAGGTTGGCCCGCGTCTCGTCGGCGTCGGAGAGCCGGACGACGTCGGGCAGCAGGTCGTGCCGGGCGAGCTGCTGGAGCGCGGCCAGCCCGTCCGCCCAGGTGCGGAAGGACCAGCCCTCGTAGGCGCTGGCCGAGGGCTTGGGGCGCACCCGCAGCGTCAGCTCGGTGATCACCCCGAGCGTCCCCTCCGAGCCCAGCGCGAGGCCCAGCAGGTCGGGCCCCGCGGCCGACGCCGGCGGGTGGCCGAGCTCGAGGACCCCCGACGGCGTGGCCAGGGTCAGGCCGGCGACCAGCTCGTCGAACCGGCCGACGCCGGTGGAGGACTGGCCGGCCGAGCGGGTCGCGGCGTACCCGCCGAGCGTGGCGAACTCCCAGCTCTGCGGCAGGTGGCCGAGGGTGAGCCCCTCCCGGGCCAGCGCCCGCTCGAGGGCCGGCCCGCGCATGCCCGGCCCGACGGTGACCAGCGACGAGTGCACGTCCAGCGCCTGCACCGAGGCCATGCGGGTCAGGTCGACCGCCAGCACCGGCCGGTCGTCGGGATCGACGCCGGCCAGCCCGCCGACGACGCTGGTGCCCCCGCCGAACGGCACGACGACGATGCCGCGCTCGCTGCACATCGCCAGCAGCGCGGCCGTCTCCTCGGTCGTGCCGGGCAGCGCCACGGCGTCGGGGGCGTCGGAGGCGTCGCCCTCCCGCCGGCGCAGCAGGTCCAGGTAGCTCTTGCCCCCGGCCCGGCGCAGCCGCGACCCGCGGTCGGTGCGCACGTGGTCCTCGCCGAGCAGGCCGGCCAGCGCGGCGCGGTCCTCCTCGGGCAGCCGGCAGGGCGCCAGCCGGATCCCGTCCACCGGCGCGGGGGGCGTGGCCCGCGGTTCCCAGCCCAGCTCGCGGGTGAGGTGGCGGCGCGCGGCCTTGGTCAGGACGCCGTCGGGCCCCTCGTCCCCGGGGGTGGCGGGGCGCGGGCCCCAGCCCTGGATCGTCAGTTCCGGCTGCTCGGGCACGGCTACAGTCTGCCGGTGCCGCAGCGGTGGAGGACCGGGTGATCGGTTCCCTGTCGCCCGCCCGCCGGGCCCGTGACCTCGCCGCCGTCGCCGGGGCGGCCGTCGACGTGGTCGTGGTCGGCGCCGGCGTCACCGGCGCCGGGGTGGCGCTGGACGCGGCGTCCCGCGGGCTCTCGGTGCTGCTGTGCGAGCGGGCCGACCTCGCGGCGGGCACCAGCCGGTGGTCCTCGAAGCTGGTGCACGGCGGGCTGCGCTACCTGGCCCACGGGGAGCTCGGCCTGGCGCGGGAGAGCGCCCGCGAGCGCGCCGTCCTCATGGGGGCGACGGCGCCGCACCTGGTGCGCCCGCTGCCCTTCCTCGTCCCCGACGCCGCCGGCCGCGACGTCACCGCCCTCGCCGAGCTGGGCGGGCGGCTGGGTGACGCGGTGCGGTTCTCGGTGCCCGGTGGGCGGCGGTCGCTGCCCCCGACCCGGCGGGTGGGCGCCGCCGAGGTGGGCCGGCTGGTCGCGGGGGTGCGGCCCGGCGGCGGTGGCGTCGTCTTCTGGGACGGGCAGCTGGTCGACGACGCGCGCCTCGTCGTCGCCCTGGTCCGGACGGCGGCCGCGCACGGCGCCCGCGTGCTCACCGGCGCCGCGGTCACCGCCGTCGACGGCGCGGACGTGCACGTGGCCACCGACGAGGGGCCGGTCACCGTGCGGGCGGGGGCGGTGGTCAACGCGGCCGGGGTCTGGGCGCAGCGGCTCGCGCCCGGCCTCCGGCTGGTGCCCTCCCGCGGCTCGCACCTCGTGGTGCCGGGCGTGCGGCTGGGGTCACCCTCGGCGGCGCTGACCGTGCCGCTGCCCGGCTCGCGCTCGCGGTACGTGTTCGCGCTGCCGCAGGCCGATGGGCTGGTCTACCTGGGGCTGACCGACGAGCCGGTCGAGGGGCCGGTGCCCGACGACGACGCGACGCCGTCCGAGGCCGAGGTGGCGCAGCTGCTGGGCACCGTGAACCGGGTGCTCGCCGAGCCGCTGACCCCTGGCGACGTGGTGGGCGCCTACGCGGGCTACCGGCCGCTGGTGCTGCCCGCGGCGGCGACCCCCGGCAGCGCGACCGCAGACCTCTCCCGCCGGCACCTCCTGGCGTGGGACGGACCGGTCCTCTCCGTGGTCGGCGGGAAGCTCACCACCTACCGCGCCATGGCCGAGGAGGCCGTCGACGCCGTCGTGGCGCGGCTCGGCCGGGGCGCTGCGCGGTCGGTCACCGCGCGGCTGGCGCTGGTCGGGGCCGCGCCGCGGGTGGCGCTGGACCGGCTGGTCGCGCCGCCGCGGCTGGTGGCCCGGTACGGCACCGAGGCGCCGGCGGTCGAGGCGCTGGGGCCGGCGCTGGTGGTCGCGGGACGGCCGGAGACGGTGGGGGAGCTGCGGTTCGCCGTCCGCCACGAGGGGGCGCGCACCGTGGCCGACCTGCTCGACCGCCGCACCCGCATCGGCCTGGTGCCCGCAGACAGGGAGCGCGCGGTGCCGGTGGCCGAGCAGGTGCTCGCCGAGGCCTGACCCGCCGCGACGACCAGGTCCCCCGGTCATGGCGCGCCCTCCCTCACCGTGGGCGCTGGGCGAGGACGCGCTGCGCCGAGGGAGGACAGGCGTATCTCGTGCAGTGAGATGCTGGTTCCACTCTGCGAGACGGAGGAGAACACTGCGGCCGTGGACACCTACACGCACGGGCACGCCGAGCCGGTCCTGCAGTCGCACCGGTGGCGCACCGCCGGGAACTCCGCCGCGCACCTCCTGCCCGCGCTGCGCCCCGGCCTCGACCTGCTCGACGTCGGCTGCGGGCCGGGCACGATCACCGTCGACCTGGCCGCACGGGTGGCGCCCGGCCGGGTGCTGGGCCTGGACCTCTCCGCCGACCCCCTCGACGAGGCGCGGGCCGCCGCCGACCGGGCCGGGGTCGCGGTCACCTTCGCGGTCGGCGACGTCCACGCCCTCGACCTGCCCGACGCCTCGTTCGACGTCGTCCACGCCCACCAGGTGCTGCAGCACCTCACCGACCCGGTGGCCGCGCTGCGGGAGATGGCGCGGGTGTGCCGGCCGGGCGGGCTGGTCGCCGTCCGCGACGTCGACTACGCGGCGACCACCTGGTTCCCCGCCGACGACGGGCTGGACCGCTGGCTGTCGCTCTACCGGCAGGTGGCCCGCCGCAACCACGCCGAGCCCGACGCCGGGCGGCGGCTGCTGTCCTGGGCCCACGCGGCGGGCCTGCGCGACGTCACGGCGACGACGTCGTCCTGGTGCTTCGCCACCCCGGCGGAGCGGGAGTGGTGGGGCCGCTCGTGGGCGGGGCGGCGACGGCGTCGGCGTTCGCCGAGCAGGCGGTCGCGTACGGCCTGGCGACGCCGGGGGAGCTGCGGGGGATCGCGGACGCGTGGCTGCGCTGGGCCGCCGCGGACGACGGCTGGCTCGGCATGCTGCACGGGGAGCTGCTGGTCCGCGTGTGACCCCTCAGGCCACCTCCTGCCGCTGGTGCGCACCGAGCGTCGCCAGGCTGCGCCGGAGGCCGACGGCCACCGCCCCGAGGGCGAAGAAGCCCTGGTCGTCACCGATGGCGGAGTCGCGCACCAGCGCCGTGAGCCGCCCGGCCGCGGCGAGCGCGCCGTCGACGGCGCGGTCGCGCTCGTCCGGCCCGGCGCCCGCGGCGTGGTACGGGGTGCGGACGACGCCGGCCAGGCCGTCGAGGGCGTCGGCCAGCACCCAGCCGGTCCCGTCGTCGACGCGGTCCAGCCCGCGGCGGTGCGGCTGGAACTCGACGACCAGCGTGGTGAGGTCGTCGATGAGGACGGCGACGCGGTCCAGGGCCCGGGACTGCTCCCGGATGCTGGCGGCGGTCCCGTGCCACTTCCGCGCCCGCGGGTTGGCCCGCCGCGCGCGCTCGACCACCAGCTCCGCGTGCCGCATCCGCTCCAGCGCCCGGTCGAGCTCGGTCCCGCGGGCGTCCCACTCGTCGGGCGCCGGTACCCGGCCGCTGCGCAGGGCGGCTGCCATGGTGCCCAGGTGGTCGGCGATCAGCGCCCGGGCCGCCTGGATCCGCTGGACCGCCGTGGTGAGCTGCAGCGGCGGGAAGAGCACGGTGGTCACCAGGACGCCGATCGCCGCCCCCAGGAAGGTCAGCCCGGCGTAGCGGACCGCGTAGTCGGCGGGGTCGGCCGTGCCCACCGTGAGCATCAGGACGGCCGCGAAGCTGACCCAGCTCGCCTGCTCCCTCAGGACCCGCCACTGCTCGACGACGATCGCCAGCAGCACGATCAGCGCGATGCTCAGCGCATTGGGCACCGCCCGGGTGAGCTCGTACACCCCGACGGCGAGCGCGAAGCCGAGCAGGATGGCCAGCAGGCTCCGCCACGCCGCCGACGCGGAGTCCGCGACGGTCGGGCTGACGGCGATCACCGCGCCGAGCGGGGCGTAGTAGGCGTAGTCGGAGAGGCTCCCGGGCAGCAGCAGGGCCACCTGCCACGCCAGGCCCGCTGCCAGCGCTGCCCGGACCGCTCGCTGCACCCACGGCTGCTGCAGCCGCGCGACCACCTGTCCCACCCCGCCAGGATGCGCTCCCCTCCCGGCGTCCCCTCCCCGGGGTGGGGACGCCGGCGGCGGCCCCGCCGCGCGATGTCACGGAACCGTCATGGGCGGCGGGTCGCCGGCCCCGGTGAGCTGTGCGAGAGTCGATGGCCGCGTGTCGTGGCTCGCCGGCTGCCTGGAGCGCCGAAGATCGCCCGCCCCGCCGATCGGCGGGACGGCTCGCACTGCCGGACGACGAGGACGCGGCCCCGACGCGGGCCAGGGGAGGTGCGGCCCATGTGGGAGTACGTGACCGAGCGGGCCGACCTCATCACCTTCCAGGCGGTCCAGCACGTCAGCCTCGTCGTGCAGTGCGTCCTGCTGGGCTCGCTGATCGGGGTCGCGCTGGCGGTCCTGGTGTACCGCAACCCCACGGCGACGGCCCTGGCCAACGGGGTGTCGGCCGTGGGCCTGACCATCCCCGCCTTCGCGCTGCTGGGCATCCTCCTGGCGCCGTTCGGCTTCGGCATCACGCCCGCGGTGATCGCGGTGACCTTCTACGCGGCGCTGCCGGTGCTGCGCAACGCCGTGGTCGGGCTGGCGGGGGTCGACCGGGCCACCGTCGAGTCCGCGCGGGGCATCGGCATGACCCGCGCCGCCGCCCTGCTGCGGGTGGAGCTGCCGCTGGCCTGGCCGGTCATCCTGGCCGGCATCCGCGTCGCCACGCAGATGGTCATGGGCATCGCCGCGATCGCGGCCTACGTGCTCGGGCCCGGGCTCGGTGGCTTCATCTTCTCCGGCCTCTCCCGGCTGGGTGGCGCGAACGCCCTCAACTCCGCGCTGACCGGGACGATCGCCATCGTCCTGCTCGCGCTCGTCCTCGACCTGCTGCTCGTGCTGGTGGGTCGGCTCACCACCCCCAGGGGGATCCGTGCCTGAGACCGCATCCGCAGCCGCCGCCGGGACGGCGGGCGACGACCGGCGCATCAGCGGGGTGCCGATCCGCCTGGAGGGCGTCACCAAGCGCTACCCCGGGCAGGACCGGCCGGCGGTCGACGACGTCGACCTGGAGATCGCCGCCGGCGAGACGGTGATGTTCGTCGGCCCGTCCGGCTGCGGGAAGACCACCCTGCTCAAGATGCTCAACCGGCTCATCGAGCCGACCAGCGGGCGCATCCACCTGGGCGACGAGGACGTCACGGACCAGGACGCCGACCAGCTGCGCCGGAGGATCGGCTACGTCATCCAGGCCGGCGGGCTCTTCCCGCACATGACCGTCGCGACGAACGTCGGGATGGTCCCCCGGATGCTCAGGTGGGACAAGCAGCGCACCGCCGCCCGGATCGACGAGCTGCTCGAGCTGGTCGGCCTGGACCCGGCCGTCTACCGCGACCGGTACCCGCGGGAGCTCTCCGGCGGGCAGCAGCAGCGGGTCGGCGTGGCCCGCGCCCTGGCCGCGGACCCGCCGGTGCTGCTGATGGACGAGCCGTTCGGCGCCGTGGACCCGGTCACCCGCCAGCGCCTGCAGGACGAGCTGCTGCGCATCCAGGAGGAGCTGGGGAAGACGATCGTGTTCGTCACCCACGACTTCGACGAGGCGGTGAAGCTGGGCGACCGCATCGTCGTCTTCGACGTCGGGGCGCGGGTGGTCCAGTACGACACCCCGGAGCGGATCCTCGCCGAGCCGGCGGAGGACTACGTCGCCGACTTCGTCGGCGCGGGCGCCACCCTCAAGCAGCTCACGCTGACCCGGGTCGGCGACGTCGACCTCGTGCAGGTGACGACGGCGGTCGCGGGCTCCCCGTCCGCGGAGGCGGTGGCCGCGGCGCAGGCCGCCGGCGACGACTTCGTGGTGGTGCTGGACTCGAGGGGGCGGCCGATCAGCTGGCCGACGGTGGCCGAGCTGACCCGGACGACCACGGTGCCGCACACGGTGGACGAGCGGCTCCCGGTCGTCGGGCTGCGGTCGACGCTCAACGACGCGCTGGACACCATGCTCGCGGCCAGCCAGGGCGGCGTCGTGGTGACCGGACGGCGTGACGGACTCGCCGGGGTGATGGCGGTGGAGACCGTCATGGCCGCCATCCAGCGGTCCCGCACGGAGACGGCCGGATGACCGCCGCCCCCGAGGTGCGCGCCGGCGGCGCACCGGAACCCGCCCCCGCCGAGGAGACCGCGCGGCACGCCGACCCCTCCGCCGCGGGCGGCGGTGGCTGGCGGGCGCTGCTGCTGCAGCCGGCGCTCGTCGTCCTCGGGGTGGCCGCCTTCCTGGTGTGGCGGCTGACCGCCGACCTGAGCGACACCGAGGCCCGGCAGCTCGGCTGGGGCGTGCTCGGCGACAGCATCCGCGAGCACCTGGCCCTGACCGTCGTCGCCGCGGTCATCGTGCTGCTCATCGCGGTGCCGCTGGGCATCGCGCTGACCCGGCGCCCGCTGCGGCGGCTCAGCCCGCTGGTCGTCGGCATCGCCAACACCGGGCAGGCGGCCCCCGCGATCGGCCTGTTCGTCCTGCTGGCCACCTGGCTGGGCTTCGGCTTCGGGACGACGGTCGTCGCGCTCGTCGTGTACGCGGCGCTGCCCGTGCTGCGCAACACCATGGTCGGCATCCAGGGGGTCGACGAACGGCTGGTCGAGGCGGGGCGCGGCATGGGGATGAGCGCGCTGGCGGTGCTGCTGCGGGTGGAGCTCCCGCTCGCCGTGCCGGTGCTGCTCGCCGGCGTGCGCACCGCCCTCGTCCTGCTGGTCGGGACGGCCACGCTGGCCACCTTCATCGACGGCGGCGGGCTGGGCGTCCTGATCAACACCGGGATCACCCTCTCGCTGGACTCGCTGCTGATCAGCGGGGCGGTGCTCGTCGCGCTGCTCGCGCTGGCGGTGGACTGGCTGGGCAGGGTCGTCGAGCACGTCGCCCGGCCGAAGGGGCTGTGATGCGCGCCCCCGCTGCCGCCGCCGCGGCCGTCCTGTCCACCGCGCTGGTGGCCGGCTGCGGCCTGGAGAGCGCCAACACCTTCACCCCGGAGGCCGCGCCGGGCGCGATCGAGCCGGTCGCGGAGGAGGGCGCGCAGGTCGTCGTCGGCACCAAGAACTTCACCGAGGCGCTGCTCCTGGGCAAGATCGCCGTGATCGCCCTGCAGGTGGCGGGCTTCGACGTCGTCGACCGCAGCGGCATCCCCGGTGCCGCCCCGGCGCGGGCCGCGATGCTCGACGGCGAGGTCGAGGTGCAGTGGGAGTACACCGGCACCGGGTGGCTGAACTACCTGGGGATGCCGGAGGGGATCCCCGACCGGCAGGAGCAGTACGAGGCGGTGCGCGACGCCGATGCGGCCAACGGGCTCACCTGGCTGCCGCCGGCCCCGCTGAACAACACGTACGCCTTCGCCGTCCGCTCCGAGGCGGTGCCGGAGCTCGGTGGGGTCGCCAGCCTCTCCGACGTCGCCGAGCTGCCGGTGGAGCAGCGGACGTTCTGCGTGGAGTCGGAGTTCGCCACGCGCGGTGACGGCTTCGAGCCGATGCTCGAGGCGTACGGCATCCCGCTCGGCGACCCGGACGGCGTGCCGCGGGAGAACGTCCGCGTCCTGGACACCGGTGCGGTCTACACGGCGACCGACGACGGGGCGTGCAACTTCGGCGAGGTCTTCACCACCGACGGCCGGATCGCGGCGCTGGACCTCACCGTCCTGGAGGACGACCGCGGCTACTTCCCCGCCTACAACGCGGCCCCGGTGGTGGTGACCGACGTCCTGGAGGAGAACCCGGCGATCGCCGACGTGTTCGCCCGGATCGCCCCGCGGCTCACCGACGAGGTGATGGTGGAGCTCAACGGCCGCGTCGACGTCGGCGGGGAGCAACCCGCCGACGTCGCCCTGGACTGGCTGGTCTCCGAGGGGCTGGTCACCCGCGGCTGACCCGCGCCCCCGGAGCGGGGGCCATCGCCTCGGCGAAGCGGGTCAGCAGGTCGGCCAGCGTGCCGATCTCGTCCTCCGGCCAGGAGTCGAGCGCGCCGCGCAGCCGGGCGGTGCGGAAGGCGCGCGACGCCGCCACCAGCCGTTCCCCGTCCGCGGTGAGCGACAGGGCCACCCGCCGCGGATCCCCGGTGTGCGGCCGCCGCGCGACCATGCCGGCCGCCACGGCCCGGCCGACCAGCCGGCTCGCCGTCGAGTGGGTGACGCCGAGCGTGCCCGCGACCTCGGTGACGCCGGCGTCGGCGCCGGCCCGGCCGTGCTCCTCGACGGCCAGGCTCACCAGCAGGGTGGAGCCCTCCACGGTGCGCCCCTCGTGCTCGATCCCCGCCGGGGCGTCCCAGACGCGCCGCAGCCGCAGCAGCGCCCGGTCGAGGCGTTCGAGATCGGACACGGCGCCCTCCTTCACATGTACCGTACACATATGACCGTCCTGGTGACCGGCGCCTCCGGCAACGTCGGCCGGCCCGTCGTCGACCGCCTCGTGGCCGGCGGGATCGCCGTCCGCCGCGCGGACCGCAGCCCCGCCGATCATGCCGGGCCCGGCGCCGAGGCCGTCCGCTTCGACTTCACCGATCCGTCCACGTGGCCGGCCGCCTTCGCCGGCGTCGAGACGGTCTTCCTGGTCCGCCCGCCGGCGCTCGGGGACGTCCGGCGCGACCTGCTGCCCGCGGTGGCCGCGGCCCGGGACGCCGGCGTCGGCCACGTCGTCTTCCTGTCGCTGCAGGGCGCCGAGCGGATCCCCGTCGTCCCGCACGCGACCGTGGAGCGCTGGTTGCGCGGCTCCGGCATGTCGTGGACGTTCGTGCGCCCGTCCTTCTCCACGCAGAACCTCTCGACCACCCACGCCGCCGACATCCGCGACCGGGACGAGCTGGTCCTGCCGGCGGGGGACGGGCGCACGGCGTTCGTGGACACGCTGGACGTCGCCGACGTCGTCGCCGCCGTCCTCGCCGAGCCGCGGGCGCACCGCGGGCGGGCGTGGACGGTCACCGGGCCGGAGGCGCTGACCCACGGCGAGGTGGCGGACGCGCTGTCCGAGGTCCTCGGCCGCCGCATCACCTACCGCCCGACAGGCGTGCTGCGGTACGTCCGCCACGCGCGCACGGCGCTCGGGATGGGCGCCGGGATGGCGTGGGTGACCGCCGGCATCTACACGACCGCGCGGCTCGGGCTGGCCGCCGGCCTGACCGGTGACGTGCGGCAGGTGACCGGGCGCGACCCGCGCCCGGTGCTCGAGACCGTGCGGCGCGAGGCGGGGGCGTGGCGCCGCCCGGAGACCGTCCCCCGGGAGGAGTCGTCGTGAAGGTCGCCGTGCTGGGGGCCACCGGGCGCACCGGCCGCCCGCTGGTCGAGGAACTGCTCCGCCGCGGGCACGAGGTCACCGTGCTCGTGCGCGACCCGGCGAAGCTGGGGGAGACGGCGGGGCGGGTCCGCCTCGTCCCCGGCAGCAGCCGGGACGAGGCCGCGCTCACCGAGCTGGTCTCGGGTGCGGATGCGGTCGTCTCCGCCCTGGGCCCGGTGGGCGGAGACCACACGCTGCACCGGGACACCGCCGCGGCGCTGGTCCCGGTCATGCAACGGACCGGGGTGGCACGCTTCGTCGGCGTCTCCGGAGCCGGGATCGACGTGCCGGGCGACCGGAAGTCCCCCACCGCGCGGATCATCTCCCTGCTCATCCAGAAGCTGGGCGGCGAGGTGGTGCAGGACAAGCCGGCCGAGCACGCCCGCTGGGCGGCCAGCGACCGGGAGTGGACCCTGGTGCGGCCGCCGCGGCTCAAGGAGGGCAGCCCGACCGGCGCGGTCGACCACGACGCCCACCGGTCGGCGCGGGCGACCTGGATCGACCGCGCCGACCTGGCGGCGTTCCTCGTCGACTGCGTCGAGCAGGACCTCTACCGGCGCCAGGCGCCGCTGGTGGCCGCGGCCAAGGCCTGACCGCACACGCTCAGCCCTGGCGCGCGGCGTTGGCCTCGACGGCGGTGCCCACGTACCGCGCCAGGCCGGGCGCGATCCGCTCGTAGTGGGCGGTGAACCGCTCGTCCTCGACGTACATCCGGCCCAGGCCGGCGTGCATCTCGGGCGGGCAGTCGTAGAAGTTCCGGCCGATGTGCTGCCGGTGCTCCTCCGCGAGGTCCATCGCCCGCTCCGAGTCGGCCGGGGCGCCGTCGGCCAGGGCGGCCGCGAAACGGGCCTCGAGGTCCTCCCCCTCGGCCTTGATGCGCAGCCAGTCCTCCTTGGCGTACGCCGCGGTCCTCCGCTTCGACTCCGCGTGGGCGTCCGTCTCGCCCCAGCGCTCCCGGACCTCGGCCTCGTACCGCTCCGGGTCGTGCTCGCCGAACACCTCGAACCGCTCCTCCGGGGTCAGGTCGATCCCCATGTCCCGTGCCTCCATCTCCTTCTCGACGGCCGCGACCATGGCCTGCGTCCGCTCCAGCCGGTCCCGCAGCAGCCGGTGCTGCCGGCGCAGGTGCTCGGCGGGGTCGGCGGACGGGTCGTCCAGCAGGGCCGCGACCTCCTCGAGGGGGAACCCGAGCTCGCGGTACAGCAGCACCTGGTGCAGCCGGTCGAGGTCGGCCGGCGCGTACCGCCGGTAGCCGGCCGACGTCCGCCCGGACGGCCGCAGCAGGCCGATCCGGTCGTAGTGGTGCAGCGTGCGCACCGTGACGCCGGCCAGCGCGGCCACCTCTCCCACGTTCACCGGATCCCTCCTCTCCGTGACGACGACGAGCGTGCGGCCTGACGTCGCGTCAGGGTCAAGCCTCTATGGTCGGTCCGGTGAGCGGGGGAGCGGACGGCTGGGGCGCGGTGCTGCACGAGGCGGTGCTGGACGCCGCCGCGGTGGCCGCCGGCACCCGGCTGCTCGACCTGGGCTGCGGTGCAGGCGGGCTGGCGCGGCGCGCGGCCGACCGCGGTGCCCGGGTGACCGGCGTCGACACCGACCCGGACGCCGTCGCGGAGGCGGCCGCCGCCGTCCCCGGCGGGACGTTCCTCGTGCGGCACGCGCAGGACCCGCCGCCCGGGCCGTTCGACGTCGTCACCGCCGTCCAGCTGCTCATGCACGTGGCCGACCCGGTCGCGGTGCTGCACCGGGCCGGGCGGGCCGGCGGTGTCGTCGTCGCGACCGTCTGGGGCCGCGACCGGGAGTGCGACCTGCGGGTGCTGCAGGAGGCCCTGGCGCCGCGCCGGCCCGGCCGGGGGCCCGCGGTGAGCGAGCCGGCGCGGCTGCGCGCGATGGCGGGACGGGCGGGGCTGGTGGTCGAGCGGCTCGACGAGGTGGTCGTGCCGTTCGGCTACGCGGACGCCGACGAGCTGCTCGGGCCCCTCATGGCCACGCCGGTCGCCCGCTCGGCGGCGCGCCGGGCCGAGCCCGAGGCGGTGCGGGACAGCCTGCTCGAGCACCTGGCGCCCCACCGCACCGGCGACGGCGGCTACCGGCTGCGCAACCTGTTCCGCGTGCTGGTCGCACGGCCGGCCTGAGACGGCGACCGGCGGGGATCGCCGGGCGGTGTGAGGATCGGCGGCATGGCCGACGACGTCTCGCCCGAGGACCCGTTCCCCCGCACGCGGATCACCGTCGGGGACGCCGAGATGGCCTACGTCGACGTCGGCACCGGGGAGTCGATCGTCTTCCTGCACGGCAACCCGACGTCGTCCTACCTCTGGCGCAACGTCATCCCGCACGTGCAGCACCTCGGCCGCTGCATCGCCCCCGACCTCGTCGGCATGGGTGAGTCGGACAAGCTGCCCGACGCCGGTCCCGGCACCTACTCGTTCGCCACGCACGCGGCCTACCTGGAGGAGTTCCTCGACCGGGTCTTCGTCGGCGACCGCGTCACGCTGGTCCTGCACGACTGGGGGTCGGGCCTGGGCTTCGACTGGGCCGAACGCCACCAGGACCGGGTCCGGGGCATCGCGTTCACCGAGGCGATCGTCGCCCCGGTGACCTGGGACGACTGGCCCGCGGCGGCGCGCAACGTCTTCCAGGTCATGCGCGGCCCGGACGGCGAGGCCGCGGTGCTGGACAAGAACGTCTTCGTCGAGCGCGTGCTGCCCGCGTCGGTGGCCCGCGGCCTCACCCCCGGGGCGCACGACCGCTACCGGGCCCCGTTCGCCCGGCGCGAGGACCGCTGGCCGACCCTCGAGTGGCCCCGCCAGCTGCCGATCGAGGGGGAGCCGACGGCGGTCGTCGAGGTGGTGGGGCGCTACGGGGCGTGGCTCGCCGGCAGCGACGTCCCCAAGCTCTTCATCGACGCCGATCCGGGGTCGATCCTGGTCGGGCGGCAGCGGGAGTTCGTGCGCACCTGGCCGGCGCTCACCGAGGTCACCGTCGCGGGCAGCCACTTCGTCCCGGAGGACTCCCCGCACGAGATCGGCCGCGCGGTGGCCGACTGGATACCGACGCTGCCCTGATCGCCGGTCAGGTGAGCGCGCGGACCGTCTCGACGGCCGCGACCACGGCGAACACGAGGAACAGGCCCGCGGCGACCCGGCGGATCAGCGGGATCGGCAGCCGGTCGGCCAGCTTCTTGCCCAGGAACACGGCGAGCCCGGACACCACGAGCAGCGCGGCCCAGGCGCCGACGAACACCGACAGCGGCTCCTCGTAGCGCGCGGCCAGCCCGGCGGTGGCGAGCTGGGAGAGGTCGCCCCACTCGGCCGCGAACAGCACGCCGAAGGAGATCGCCGCGGCCCTCAGGAACGACGTCCGCTCCCGGGCGTCCGCGGCCGCGCCGGCGTCCTCGGCGCCCGCGGTGGCGCTGCGCCAGAGGATCACCGCGCCCACGAGGAACAGCAGCGCCACGACGCCGGTGACCAGCGCCTCGGGCAGCAGCGAGAGCAGCGACCCCGCGGTGACCGCGATCGCCACCTGCAGGCCGAAGGCGGTGCCGACGCCGACGAACACCGGCAGCGGCGGGAAGCGGGTGGCCAGCACCAGGCTGGCGAACAGCGTCTTGTCGGGCAGCTCGACCGGCAGCACCAGGACGAAGGCGGCCAGCACGACCGACCAGATCACGGGAACCCTCCTCGCACGGCTCTGCCGGGCGGGGCTCGGGCAGGCGACCTCTCGGCGGTCCACGGTAGCGGCCGCCGGACGGCCGGGTCAGGGAGCGGGGACGGTGGGATCGGTCACCGGGCGGGGCGCCGGGACGCGGGCGCCCCGGCGGGCCGCCTTCACCCGGTACATCGCGGCGTCGGAGGCGGCCAGCGCGGAGTCCGGGGTCTCGCCGGGCCCGCAGAGCGCCACCCCGATGCTGATGCCGACGGCGTGCACATCGCCGTTGGGGCGGCGGAGGGGGGCGTCGAACGCGGCGGTGATCCGGTCGGCGATGACCTGGGCGGCCCGCTCGGAGCCGGCCTCCGGGCAGAGGACGACGAACTCGTCGCCGCCGATCCGCGCCACCGTGTCGCCGGGGCGGATCGCCGCGGCCAGCCGGCGGGCGGCCTCCACGAGCACCTCGTCACCGGCGGCGTGCCCGGCGGTGTCGTTGACCGGCTTGAACCCGTCGAGGTCGCAGTAGAGCACCGCCATCGGACGGCGGGCCCGCTCCGCGGCGGCGAGGGTCTGGTCCAGCCGGTCGAGGAGCAGGTTGCGGTTGGGCAGGCCGGTGAGCGGGTCGTGCAGCGCGGCGTCGCGCAGCGCGTCCTCGAGGGCCCGCTGCTCGGTGACGTCGGAGAGCGTGACGACGGCGCCGAGCAGGTCGCCGTCGGCGCCGTGCACCTGCACGCCGGAGCAGGAGATGCGGCGGAACGGCCGGCCCGGCAGGGCGATGCCCATCTCGGCGTCGTCGATCCGCCCTTCGGCGTAGATCCTGCGCAGCGGCACCTGCTCGGGGGTCAGCGGCTGCCCCGTGACGTCGGTGAGGCCGAAGGTGACCGGGATGTCCGCCGGCTCCACCGTCGGGTCGGCGTCGAGGCCGTGCCAGCGGCGGCTGGCGGCGTTGAAGAGGGTCACCCGACCCGCGGCGTCCGCGCCCACCACGCCGACGGGCAGCACCTCGAGAAGGGACCGCGTGAAGGCCGTCGAGCGGGCCAGCTCCTGGTGCGCCCGGGCGGTCTCGGCCCGGGCGAGCTGGCTGGCGGCGGCGAGGTCGGCGAGCTCGCGCGCCTGCTGCCCCGCGCGGAGCAGCGCGGCCACCGCGGCGGCGACGTCGGCCAGCCGGGCGCGCTCGGTGTCGGTGAAGGCGTGCGGCACCACGTCGAAGACGCAGACCGCCGCCACCGTGCGGCCGTCCACGACCACCGGGACGGTGCCGAAGGCGCGCATCCGTGCGCGGCGCCCGTCCAGCCAGGGGCTGCCGGCGAACGCCGGCTCCAGCGCGAGGTCGTCGCAGGTCTGCACCCCCGGCCCCCGCTCGAGCACGGTCGCCACCATGGAGCCCTCGCGCGGCCAGGAGGCGCCGCGGAAGCCGTGCACCGCCAGGACGTGCATGACGGCGGTGTCCATGGTGATCACCGAGGCCCAGGGCGTCCCGGTGACCGCGGCGGCCACCCGCACCAGGCCCTGGAGCGCGGGGTCGGCGTCCATGACGGGCAGCTCGGAGTCCGCCTCGCGGGCGTCCGGACGCGTGGGCACCGGCGCGGGCTCGGCCGTGCTCGTCATCTCGTGTCCCCCCGCGGGCAGGACCGGCGCTTCCGGTCCGTCCAGTTTCGCAACGGCGCGCACGCTACGGCGGTTGAGCCCCGGCGTGTCACTTCCCCCGCACGGGTCATCCGCGTCCGGCGGTTTCCCGTGGAACACCGGTGCGCTCGGGCCGTCCCGGGTCTACCGTGCCGGTCATGCGCCGACATTGATCCGCACCGCCCCCGCTGCCCCCGGCGGCCAGACCGCTCACCCGCCTGGCCATCGGCTGGGCCGCGCTGTCGGAGTGGGTGCCGCTGTACCCGCTCTACGCCCTGCTGTTCCTCGACGCCGGGGTCTCCGCCGCCGAGCTGTCGCTGCTGTTCGGCCTCTGGTCGGTCACCGGCCTGCTGGCCGAGGTCCCGGCCGGGCTGCTCGCCGACCGGTGGTCCCGCCGGGGCGTGCTGGCCCTCGCGGGCGTGCTGCAGGCGGCGGCCTTCGCCCTGTGGACGGCGACCCCCTCGACCGGCGCCTTCGCGGCCGGGTTCGTGCTGTGGGGCCTGGCCGGTGCCGGCACGTCGGGCACCGCGGAGGCGCTCGTGCACGACGGGCTGGCCGCGGTCGGCGCGGCGGGCTGCTTCGCCCGGGTGAACGCCGCCATGACCGCCGCCGAGCTGCTCGTGCAGGTGCCGACGGCGCTGGCGGCGACCGCCCTGCACGCCCTCGGCGGTTTCCCGCTGGTCGGCTGGGCGAGCGCCGCCGTCTGCCTGGCCGCCGCCGGCCTCGCCCTCCGGTTCCCCGAGGCCGTGGCCGGCGGCGCGGACGACGAGGAGCCCGCCGCGCGCCCGGGCGTCGCGCTGCGCCGCCCCGCCCTGCTGGCCGCCGTCGTGGCCGTGGCGCTGGTCGGCGGGCTGGACGGGGTGGAGGAGTACTTCCCGGTGCTGGTGGCCGACCGCGGCGTGCCCGCGGTGGCGGTGCCGGTGGCGGTGCTGGCCGTCTCGCTCGCCGGGGCCGCCGGCGCGGCGGCGGGCGGGCGGCTGGTGCGGCCGCCGGGCCGGCTGCTGGGGGCGCTGCTCCTGGCGGCGGGCGCGGGGCTGCTGCTGGCCGCGGCGACGGCGGGCCTGCTGGTGGTCGCCGTGCTCGCCGTGGCCTACGGCGTCTACCTGGCGGTGCTGGTGGCCGCGGAGGCCGAGCTGCAGCGGCGGATCAGCGGGCCGTACCGGGCGACGATCACCTCGGTGGCCGGGGTGGGCGTGGAGCTGTCCTCGCTGCTGGTGTTCGCCGCGTGGGCGGTGGGCGGCGCGGGCGCCGTCGGGCTGCTCGTGCTCGCGGTGGGACCGGTGGCGGCTGCCGGGCTGCGGGCGCGGTGAGCCGGGATCAACCCCAGAGCGGGGGCGGCGCGGCGCGCGGGCCCACCGGGTGGGCCGCCTCCGCGGCGGCCGTGGCGGCCCGCAGCACCTCCTTGACCGGCAGCTCGCGGGCGCGGGCCAGCGCGGCGACGTCCTCGTACTCGACGCTCACGTTGACCACCTCACCGCCGGAGACGGCGAGCTTCACGCCGACCGGGGCGCCGAGCACCTCCACGGTGGCCTGCACCCGCTCCAGGGCGACCTTCCCGACCTCGACCACCCGCAGCCCGATGGTCGACGTCGTCGCGAAGACCGCGGCCTGCACGGCGGGCACGACCTCGGGCCGGCAGAGGACCGACAGGGTGTGCGCCGGGCGGCCCTTCTTCATCAGGATCGGGGTGAGCCACGCGTCGGACGCGCCCGCGGCGAGGAGGTCGTCGAGGACGCCGGGCCACACCCGCGGGTCGAGGTCGTCGACGTTGGCCTCGAGCACGACCGGGCGGGCCGGCGCGGGGTCGCCGGCGTGGCCCAGGACCAGCCGGACGACGTTGGGCTGCTGCTCGGGGTCGCGCGCGCCGGCGCCCACGCCGACCCGCTCGACGCGGAGGGCGGGCAGCGTCGTCCACTCCTCCACCCGGGCGGCGAGCAGCGCGGCGCCGGTGGGCGTGCACGTCTCCGCCGGGACCGCCCCGGCGTGCACCGGCGCCCCGGCGAGCAGTTCCAGCACGGCCGGGCCGGGGACGGGGACGACGCCGTGCGACCCGCGCGCCGTGCCGCTGCCCAGCGCGACGGGCGACGCGGTCAGCCGCGACAGGCCCAGGTGCTCGAAGGCGGCGACCACGCCCACCACGTCGGCCAGGGCGTCCAGCGCGCCGACCTCGTGGAAGTGCACCTCCGCCGGGTCGACGCGGTGCACCCGGCCCTCCGCGACGGCCAGCCGCTCGAACACGTCGAGCGCGCCGTCGCGCACCGGTGCCGGCAGCGCCGCGGACCGGAGCAGCTCCCGGACGTCGGCCCAGGTGCGCCGCACGTCCGACGGCGGGGCGTGCACGTGCACCCGGGTGGCGCCGAGGCCGTGCCGGGTGACCTGCTCGGTGGTCAGCCGCACCGGCTCGACCGGCAGCGCGGCCACCGCCCGCGCCGGCACGTCCAGCGGCACCCCGGCGTCGACCAGGGCACCCAGCAGCATGTCCCCCGAGGCGCCCGCCGCCAGGTCCAGCCACCCGATGGTCATGACGACGTCCGCGCGCTCCTGCGTGCGACGCGGGCGGCGAAGATGCCGGCCGAGCAGCCGTCGTCCACCGCGGTGACGACGACACCGGAGCCCGCCGGGTGCAGCATCGACACCAGCGCGCCCAGCCCGCCCAGCCCGCCGGGGTGCGCGGCCGACGTCGGGACCGCCACCACCGGCACGTCGGTGCGGGCGGCGATCGAGGAGACCTGCGCGGCGTCGGCGCCGGCGACGACGACCAGGCAGTCGGCGTCCTCCGGGAGCGGGTCGCCCTCGACCAGCACCACCTCGGTGCCCGCGACCCGGGCCACGAAGGCGGCCTCCGCGGTGGCGACGGGGTCGGCCCCGTCGGTGCGCAGCACGGCGGTGCGGCCGGCCGGCCGCGGCAGCGGGCCGACGGCGGCGGCCTCCGCGGCGCCGTCCACGGTGGTGCCGGAGCCGTGCTCGGTGGCCAGCGCCACCAGGGTCGAGGGTGCCGCCCGGACGACGAGCACCGGGCGGTCGGGGGTGTCGCGCCGGGCGTCGCGGACGAGGGCCAGCACCTGCTCGGTGCTGCGGCCGGCTGCCCGGACCACCGCCGGGCCGACCTCCTCGGCGGGGCGGCGCACGGTCGCATCGGGCACGAGGAGCGGCTCGCCCGGGTGGGGACGCCCCAGCGGGGGGTGCGGCTCGCCCAGCAGCGCGGCGAACCCGGCGGCCTCCTCGCGGACGGCGGCGACGGCGCGGGCGGCGTCGCCGTCCGGGGTGGTCCGCGGGGCCGGCGTCCCGGGTGCGGGGGCCGGGGCGGCGCCGTCGGCCGCCCGGGTCTGGGTGAGCGCGGAGAGCCGGACGACGCGGTCGCGGCCGCTGCGCTTGGCGTCGTAGAGCACGCCGTCGGCGGCGGCGAACAGGGTCTTGCGGTCGTCGCCCCGGGTGGCCGAGGCGATGCCGGCGCTGATGGTCACCGGGACGTCGAGGCCGAGGTCCACCCACGGGTAGCGCGCGACCGCGGCCCGGATGCGCTCCAGCGCCCGCTCACCCTGCTCCGCGGTGGTCTCGGGCAGCAGGATGACGAACTCGTCGCCGGCCCAGCGGCACACCTCGTCGGTGTCGCGCACGCCGGCGACCAGCAGCTCGCCGACGGTGCGCAGCACGGCGTCGCCGGCCGGGTGCCCGGCGGTGTCGTTGATCGCCTTGAAGTTGTCGACGTCGACCACGGCCAGCGCCGGCACGTCGCCGGCGGCGAGCAGCCCGTCCAGCCGCGCCTCGGCGTAGCGCCGGTTGGGCAGGTGGGTGAGCGGGTCCTCGTAGGCCTGCCGGCGCAGCTGCCCGGCGGCGCGCTCGGTCTCCAGCAGGCTCTTGCGCCGGCCGAACAGCTCCACCCAGCGGGTGCGCCGCTCGTCGACCCGGTCCAGCTCGTCGGCCAGGTAGGCCTGCAGGTACGGCAGCGCCCGCCCGGCGTCGTCGAGGTCGGCGTGCAGGGTGCACAGCTCGCGGAGCGCGGCCCGGCGCACCCGGGGCAGTCCGTGCTCGGTGGCCAGGGTGAGCGCGGCGACCAGGTGCTCGTCGGCCGCCCGCCCCTCGCCCTGCCGGCGCAGCGCCCGGCCCAGGGCGAGCTCGGCGGAGGCGGTGCGGTCGCGGTCGGCGGTGGCGGTCGCCTGCCGGACGGCGGCGCGGAGCGGCCCGACCGCCGCCACCTGCTCGCCCATGCCCACCAGGGCCCACCCGTGCACGACCTGGGCCGCCACGACGCCGGGCGACTCCGGCGGCAGCTGCACCAGCGCCTGCTCGGCCAGCGCGCGTGCCTCGGCGAAGTAGGGCGCGGCGGACTCGGGGGCGCCGTCGTCCAGGAGCCCCTCGCCGAGCTCGGCGCACAGCTCCCCGAGCCGGGTGGCGGCCACGGCGACGAGCACGTCGCGGTCGGGCTCCGCGGCGGGGCCGGCCGCGACCGCCTGCGCGGCCTCCAGCGCGCGCCGCTGGTAGTCCAGCGCCAGCGGCATGAGCTCCAGGTCGGCGAGCACCCCGGCCAGCGTGCCCAGCGTGTCGACCAGCAGCGGGCTGGGGGTGAGCTCCGGGTCGAGCAGGCTCGCGGCCTCCACCGCCTCGTCCATCGCGGCGTCGATGCGCCGCGAGAGCAGCTCGATGCGCGCGTGCCGAGCGAGGCCCGCGGCCCGCTGGAGGGCGTCGTCGGCGGCGTCGAACGCGGCCTTCGCCGAGCGGACCAGCGCGATCGCGAGGGCGGCGCGGGAGGCCTGCTCCGCGCGCGGGTCGGCGTCCGGGTCGTCGGGGGAGCCGTCGATCAGCCCGGCGACACCGGCGTGCAGGTCGAGGGCGGGCCCTGCGGGGGAGACGGGCTCACCCACGAGGGTGAACCCGGCGACGCGCAGCCGGCGCACCAGGAGCTCGGCGCGCAGCGTGTCGGCCCACGCGCGGCCCAGCGACGCCGGGGCGCCCTCGGGCGCGTCGGGCGCAGGAGTGGCGGCGACGTAGGGCGAGGGGTCCCGCTCGACCCCGGCGAGCAGCCGCTCGGCGTCGTCGAGCTGCCAGTTGCTGAGGGCGGCGGTCACCCGCTGGTGCAGGGCTCCCGGTGGCACGAGCGCACTGTGCATGTCGTCACCGAGCGTGTCGAGGACGTCACGGGAAACGCGCCGTCCCCCGTCCGACGCGTCCCTCCCGTCCCACGCGTGCAGCGTGGTCACCCGCCCGCCCCCCGGTCCGGGGGAGCCTCGGCGGGGCCGTGCGCGCGCACCCGGTTGCGGCCCAGGCGCTTGGCGGAGAACAGGTGCAGGTCGGCGGTGTCGAACAGCGACCGCCAGCCGGCGACCGGGCTGGGCTGGCCCTCGGCCGCCGCCGGCGCCGTCGCCACGCCGATGCTGACCGTCACCGGCGACGAGAGCTCCAGGTCGCCCCAGTCGGCCCCGGCGACGGCCGACCGCAGCCGCTCCATGACCACCACGGCCTGGGCCTCGGTGGCGGTGGGCAGCACCACGAGGAACTCGTCACCGGCCCAGCGGTAGACCTCGTCCCCGGTGCGGCTGTGCTCGCGCAGCAGGTCGGCCACCCGCCGCAGCACGGCGTCGCCGTGGGTGTGCGAGGTGTCGTCGTTGACCTTCTTGAACCGGTCGACGTCGACGACGGCCAGCGACAGCGGCTCCTCGCCCAGCCGCATCGAGCCCAGCCGGCGCTCGGCGCTGCGCCGGTTGCCCAGCCCGGTGAGCGGGTCCTCCAGCGCGTGCCGGCGCAGCACCGCCTCCTGCCGCTCGGCCTCGCGCAGCCGGCTGCGGCGCACGAACATCTCCGCCCACAGCTCCCGGCTGCGGGCGTGCGCGCGGCCGGTGTCGGCGCGGTAGGCCTCCAGCCAGTGCAGCGCCTCCGCGGGGCGGCCCAGGTCGGCGTTGCCCTGCCCCAGCTCCAGCAGGCTCTGCCGGTAGCGGCGGCGGTCGCCGGCGGCCGCGAACGCCCCGGACGCGTCGACCAGCAGGTCGATGGCCTCCTCGCCGGGGGCGGTGCGGCCGTCGCGCGCGGCCACGGCCGAGAGCACGCGGGCCAGCGCCAGGTCGGCGTACCCGCGCAGCCACAGCCCGCCGTCCCGCTGCAGCGCCCGCCGGACCCGGCGGAGCGGCCCCAGCGCGGCGTCGGGGTCGCCGCTGCACATCAGCGCCCAGGCCTGCACGACGTCGAGCAGGTCGGCGTCGGCCTGCTCGGGGGACCAGTCCAGCTCGCGCGCGGCGGTGGCGCAGGTGATCGCCTCGCCGGCCAGCTCGGCGGCGCGCTCGGCCTCCCCGCGGCGGCGCATGGTCTGGGCGAGCTCGACGTGCTGGCGGGCCGCGAGCAGGAGCAGCAGCCCGCGGTCGCCGACGTCGGGCAGCGCCGCGGCGACCTGGTGCCCGCGGACCGCGTGGTGGACGGCGAGCTCCTCTAGGTCCAGGGCGGAGAGGGTCAGCGACAGCCAGCGGTGCGCCTGCAGCAGGGCGCGGGAGGGCGGCAGCGACGGGCTGTCGGTGAGCAGGCTGGCGTCGACGGCGAGCAGCATCGCGGCGTCGAGGTGGTCGGCGGTCGTCTCGACGTGCGCCAGGTAGGCCATCAGCAGCGCCGTCCCGGCGGACACGGGGCAGGCGTCGAGCTGCTCGCGGGCCGCGGCGATCGCGGACGACGCCGCGGCGGTGTCGCCGTCCACCAGGGCGCGCCGGGCGCCGAAGGCGTGCCGCCAGGCCTGCCAGGTCGGCCAGGAGGTCTCGGGGAAGGCCTCGTCGACCCGGTCGGCGAGGGCGAGGAACGGGGCGGGGTCCTCCCGGTCGCTGGCGTCGAGCAGCCGCCAGAGGGCGCTCTGCAGGTCGCCGGGGGCGACGCGGGCCGGTCCGGGGCTCACGCATCCCTCCCTCCGCGGCGGGGCCCCGGAGGGCCGGTGGTACCGGTCCCCGGCACCCCTACCCGGGCCGGGCGACCACGTCGTTCCGTGCGCACTACCCTCGTCGGATGCCCGGGATGCCACCCAGTCCGCCGCCGACGCGGTTCGCCTACCTGGGGCCCGAGGGTACCTTCGCCGAAGCGGCCCTGAGCAGGGCGATCGCCACCGCCGGGGGACGGCGGGACCCCCACCCGAGTGTCGCCGCGGCGCTGGCGGCCGTCCGTTCGGGGGACGCCGACGCCGCCCTCGTGCCGCTGGAGAACTCCGTCGAGGGGTCGGTGCCGGCGACCATGGACGGGCTGGCCGACGGCGACCCGCTGGTGATCACCCGCGAGGTGTACCTGGAGGTGGCGTTCGTCCTCGCCGTCCGGCCGGGGACATCGCTCTCCGACGTCCGGTCGGTCGCCAGCCACCCGCACGCCCTCGCCCAGACCACCGGGCGGCTGGCCGGGCTGCTGCCGGGGATCCGGCCGCTGCCCACCGCCTCGACCGCCGCGGCCGCGGCGGCGGTGGCCGCCGGCGAGGTGGACGCCGCCGTCTGCGCGGCGATCGCGGCGGAGCGGTACGGGCTCGAGGTCCTCGCCGACGACGTCGCCGACACCGCGGGCGCCGTCACCCGGTTCGTGCTGGTCCGGCCGCCCGGCCGGCTGCCCGCGCCGACCGGCAACGACAAGACCTCGCTGACCGTCGTCGTCGGGGACCGCACCGGGGCGCTGCTGGACGTGCTGCGCGAGTTCGCCGTCCGCGACATCAGCCTGACCCGCATCGAGTCGCGGCCCACCCGGCAGCGGCTCGGCGTCTACTCGTTCTCCCTCGACTGCGAGGGGCACGTCGCCGACGCGCGGGTGGGCGAGGCGCTGGCCGCGCTGCACCGGGTGTGCGACGACGTCCGCTTCCTCGGGTCCTACGCCCGCGCCGACGGCCGGGAGAACCGGGCGGTGCCGCCGGGGTCCTCCGACGCGGCGTTCGTCGAGGCCGGGGAGTGGCTGGCCGGGGTCCGCGCCGGCGGCAGCTGAGCCGCGGCGCGATCGAGCTGGGCGTGCTGCAGGGGCTGTACGTGCTGTTCCTGCTGCCGTGGTCGATGGTCGCCGTCGGCGGGGTCATGGCGGCGGGCAGCGCGGGCACCACGCTCGCGGCGCTGCTGGTCTACGCCTGGTTCGGCTACCCGTTCGTCGCCGTGGGGACGGCGGTCACCGCCTGGGTGCTGTTCGGCACCCGCCACGAGGTCGCCGCCCGCTGGGTGAACCGGGTCCCGCTGCTCTGGGTGGTCGTCGGCGGTGCCGTGCTGACCTGGGTCTCCACCGCCGGCTGAGCCCGATCAGTGCAGGCGGGCGCGCAGCTCCTCGACGATCAGCCGGGTGGCCGGGACGTCGACGCCGTGCCGGTCGGCCGCCCGCAGCACCGCGCCGCCGATCGCCTCCAGCTCGGTGGGCAGCCCCGCCTCGGCGTCGCGCTGCATCGACGAGCGCATGCCGCCGGGCAGCGACCAGGCGAACTCCTGCGTCGCCGCGGCGTCGCCGGCGGCCCCCTCGGCCCGCGCCACCGCGGCCACCTCGGCGATGACGGCGGTGAACTCCGCGCCGTGCTGCTCGCGGACGGCGCCCAGGTCGGCCGCGTGCCGCGTGGTCAGCAGCGCCATGGGGGCCAGGAAGCAGAGCTTGTCCCACAGCAGGCCGGCCTCGTCCGGGCGGACGGCGACGTCCACCCCGGCCGCGGTCAGGGCAGCGGCCAGCGGCTCGGCGCCCGGGGCGAGCTGCACCGCGCACAGCTGCCCCTCGTGCCGGATCTCGCCCGGCGCGGGGCGGGAGGCGAAGACACGGATGGTGCCGGCGACCACCCGCGCGGCCGGGTAGCGCCCGCGCAGCGCGGCCAGGTGCTCGACGCCGTTGAGCAGCGGCACGACGACGGCGCCGCCCAGCGCCCCGGCCGGCACGCGGTCGAGCGCCTCGTCCAGCTGGGTGGCCTTCGTCGTCACCAGCAGCACGTCGACCGGCCCGTCCAGCCGCTCGGCGCCGCGGACCCGGGCCGTCAGCTCGCCGTACCGGTCGCTGGTCACGTGCAGGCCCTGCTCGCCAAGGTGCGCGGCGGTCGCCGGCCGGGCCAGGCAGGTGACCGCGTGCCCCGCCCGCGCCAGCAGGGCGGCCAGCAGCCCGCCGACGCCGCCCGGTCCGAGCACCGCGATCCGGAGCTGCTCCGCAGAGGTCACGCCCCCAGCCTGTCACCCCGGCGCCCCCGCCCCGCGATCACGGTGCCGGGACCGCTCGCGGGCTCCGACCGGTGGTCACGGCGCCGTGCTCGCGCGGGGGCGGCGCGGTGGGGCCCTGCGCGAGCTTTCCGGGCCACCACACCGTGTCGCCGATCAGGTGCACGGCCGCCGGCACGAGCAGCGACCGGACGACGAACGTGTCGAGCAGGACGCCGAAGCCGACGAGGAAGCCGAGCTGGATGAGGATGACCAGCGGCAGCACGGTGAGCGCGCCGAAGGTGGCCGCCAGCACGAGCCCGGCGCTCGTGATGACCCCGCCGGTGACCGCCAGCGACCGCAGCACGCCCTCGCGCGCCCCGTGCCGGACCGACTCCTCCCGGGCCCGGGTCATCAGGAAGATGTTGTAGTCGATCCCCAGCGCGACCAGGAACACGAACCCGATGAGCAGCACCTGCGGGTCGCTGCCCGGGAAGTCGAAGAGGTGCTCGAAGACCAGCGCGGCGACCCCCACCGTCGCCGCGGTGCTCAGCGCGGTCGTCGCCACCAGCAGCAGCGGCGCCACGACCGCCCGGAGCAGCAGGGCCAGGACCACGGTGATCACCAGCAGCACCAGCGGCACGATCACCGCCAGGTCGCGCGCGGCGGTCTCCTGCGTGTCCAGGTCCTGGGCGGTGGAGCCGCCGACGAGGGCCTCCGGGTCGATGCCGCCCACCGCCGTCCGCAGCTGCGCGACGGTGTCCTGCGCGGCCTCGCTGTCCGGGGCGTCGGCGAGGGTGGCGTCGAGCCGGACCAGCCCGTCCACGTCGACCGGCTCGGCGTCCCCGGCCCCGGGCGGACCGCCCGGCTCGCCGGTGAACGGCGCCACCCCGGCGACGCCGTCGACCTGGGACGCGGCCTCGGCGACGGCGGGCCAGCCGTCGGCCGGGGTGATGATCACCGCGGGGCTGGCGGAGCCGGCCTCGTAGTGGCGGGCCAGCGCCTCCTGGCCGGCGCCGGACTCGGAGCCGCCGCGTACCGCCTCCGACAGCGGGATGCCGTCCGCGTCGAAGGCCGGGAGGAAGAGCGCCATGACGACGAGGAGGGCGCCGCTGCCGGCGAGGTACCGGCCCGGGCGGCGGCCGACCGAGGAGGCCACCCGCTCCCAGCCGCGCCCGCGGGCGTGCTCCTCGCCGTACTTCGGGCGGAACGGCCAGAACGCCGCGCGGCCCAGCAGCACGAGCACGGCCGGCAGGAAGGTGAGGGCGGCCAGCATGGCGAAGGCGATGCAGACCGCGGAGATCGGGCCGAGGGCGCGGTTGGAGCCCAGGTCGGAGAAGAGCAGGCAGAGGACGCCGAGGATGACCGTGCCGCCCGAGGCGAGGACCGGCTCCCACGACTGCCGCAGTGCCACCCGCATCGCGGCGGCCGGGGACTGCTCGCGGCGCAGCTCCTCGCGGTAGCGGGCGACCAGCAGCAGCCCGTAGTCGGTGGCCGCGCCGACGACCAGGATCGAGGCGATGCCCTGGCTCTGGCCGTTGACGGTGATCCAGCCCTGGTCGGCCAGGAAGTAGGCGACCGCGAGCGAGACGACCAGGGCCAGGCCGGCGGTGCCGATGACCAGCAGCGGCAGCAGCGGGCTGCGGTAGACGACCAGCAGGATGAGCAGGACGACGCCGAACGCGGCGACCAGCAGCAGCCCGTCGATGCCGGAGAAGCCCTCGGCGAAGTCGGAGAAGATGGCGCCGGGGCCGGTCACGTACGCGGTCGTGCCGTCGATCCCGGGCAGGTCGCGCAGGTCGCCGATGACCTCGGGGAGCGCCTCGCCCAGGTCCGGGTCGAAGGGCAGGACGGCCTGGAGCGCCTCGCCGTCCTCGGACGGGATCGGCGGGGACGGCTGCCCCACCAGGGCGCCCGCCTGCTCCGCGATCGCGGCCGCCTCGTCGACCCGCTGCTGCGCCTCGGCCAGCGCGGCCCGGTCGAGGGCGCCGTCCTCGCTCTCCCAGAGCAGGATGACCGGCAGCGTGCGCTCGGTGCGGAACTGCTGCTGCAGCTCGGTGACGCGGGTGGACTCGGCGCTGTCGGGCAGGAAGGCGGCGGAGTCGTTCTCGGAGACCTCGGCCAGCTTGCCGCTGAACGAGCCCAGCGGGCCGGCCAGCCCCAGCCACAGCAGGGCGACGAGAGCGGGGAGGATCCAGCGGAGGGCTGAGGTGCGGCGCGGCATCGTGTTTCCTTGACGGTCGATCATCTCGATGATCGAGAGATTAGAGCGGTCCCGGGCCGCGCGCGAACGGAGGTGCGGTGGGCGAGGTCGATCCCGCGCGGCAGGAGCTGGCGCTGCTCCTTCGCCGGCTGACCGTGGAACTGGATGCAGTCGGCCAGCGGTTCGCCGGGCTGCACGGGCTGGGGCGCACCGACGTCCGGGCGCTGGTCGCGGTCATGGACGCCGCCCGCCGCGGGGAGGCGCTCACCGCCGGGCGGCTCGGCTCGGCCGTGGAGCTCAGCTCGGCCTCGGTGACCGCGCTGGTGGACCGCCTGGAGCGCGCCGGGCACCTGCGCCGGGTCCGGGACGACGCCGACCGCCGCCGGGTCACCCTGGAGATGTCACCGGAGGCCATGGCCGCGGGGGCGGAGTTCTTCGGCGGGCTGCAGCGGGACCTGCTGGTGGCGATGGAGGAGTTCTCCGACGACGAGCTCGCCGTCGTCCGCCGGTTCCTGACCGGGATGACCGGGGTGATCGAGGCGCACGCCCGCGAGACCCGGCCCGAACCCGGGGCGGCTCAGAGGTAGAGGCCGGTCGATTCCTCGATGCGCTCGGCGGCGACGGCGTGCACGTCCCGCTCGCGCAGGATCACCAGGTCCTCGCCGTGCACCTCGACCTCGTGCTGGTCCTCGGGCGAGAAGAGCACCTGGTCGCCGACCTTCACCTGGCGCACCGACGGCCCCACGCCCTTGGCCTCGCCCCACACCAGCCGCTTGGCCACCTGGGCGGTCGCCGGGATGAGGATGCCGCCGGTCGAGCGCCGCTCGCCGTCCTCCTTGCGCAGCGACACCAGGACGCGGTCGTGCAGCATCTTGATGGGCAGCCGGCCGGCGCTGTTCTCGGGCACGTCCTCGAACGCTACTAGGGCCCTCGGAGCGGCCGGGGCCGACGTGTGATCGGCCCCCGGGGCGTTATGTGCACAAAACGCCGCAGTCAGCCCCAGCCGAGCTCGTGGAGGCGGTCCTCCTCGATGCCGAAGTGGTGCGCGATCTCGTGGACGACGGTGATCGTGACCTCGTCGACGACGTCGTCCTCGGTCTCGCAGACGTCGCAGATCGCCTCGCGGTAGATCATGATCCGGTCCGGCAGCGCCCCGCCGTAGTCCCAGCCCCGCTCGGTCAGCGCGTAGCCCTCGTACAGGCCCAGCAGCTCGGGCTCGTCGGGGTTGCGGTCCTCGACCAGGACGACGACGTTGTCCAGCAGCGCCATCAGCTCGACCGGCACCTGGTCCAGCGCGTCGGCGACCAGCTCCTCGAACTGCTGGAGCGGGAGCGCGTTCACCAGTTGGTCGGCAGCGGCCGGCCCTCCTCGTAGCCGGCCGAGCTCTGCACCCCCAGCACCGCCCGCTCGTGCAGCTGGTCGACGGTGCGCGCGCCCGCGTAGGTGCAGGAGGAGCGCACGCCGGCCACGATCTGGTCGATCAGGTCCTCGACGCCGGGGCGCTGGGGGTCCAGGTACATCCGGGACGACGAGATGCCCTCCTCGAACAGCCCGGCCCGCGCCCGCTCGAACCCGGTCTGGGTCGCCGTCCGGGCCTTGACCGCCCGCGCCGACGCCATGCCGAAGGACTCCTTGTAGAGCCGGCCGCCGTCGTCGTGCACGTCGCCGGCGGACTCGTAGGTGCCGGCGAACCAGGAGCCGACCATCACGTTCGCCGCGCCGGCCGCGAGCGCGAGCGCGATGTCCCGGGGGTGCCGCACGCCGCCGTCGGCCCACACGTGCTTGCCGAGCGAGCGCGCCTCGGCGGCGCACTCCTCGACGGCGGAGAACTGGGGCCGGCCGACGCCGGTCATCATGCGGGTGGTGCACATGGCGCCGGGGCCCACGCCGACCTTGACGACGTCGGCGCCGGCCTCGATCAGGTCGCGCGTGCCCTGCGCGGTGACCACGTTGCCGGCGACGACCGGCGCGGCACCGGCCACCGAGCGGACCGCGCGGACCGCGCGGACCGCCTCGATCGCCTTCTCCTGGTGCCCGTGCGCCGTGTCGACCACCAGCACGTCCACCCCGGCGGCCAGCAGCGCGCCGGCCTTCCCGGCGACGTCGCCGTTGATGCCGACGGCGGCCGAGGTGAGCAGGTGGCCGCGGTCGTCCACGGCCGGGGTGTAGAGCGAGGAGCGCAGCGCGCCCTTGCGGGTGATGACGCCGACCAGCCGGTCACCCTCGACGACGGGCGCCGCGCTGACCCGCTCGCCGGAGAGCACGTCGAAGATCTTGGTGAGATCGGTGCCGGCCGGGATGGTCAGCGGCTCGCGGGTCATCACCTCGGAGAGCTGGGTGAACCGGTCGACCCCCTGGCACTGCCCGTCGGTGACGACGCCGACCGGGGCGCCGCCCTCGACGACCACGACGATGCCGTGCGCGCGCTTGGTCAGCAGTGACAGAGCCTCGCCCACCGTCGAGGTGGGGGAGAGGGTGATCGGGGTGTCGTAGACCGGGTGCCGGGTCTTGAGCCACGAGACGACCTCGGCGACGACGTCGACCGGGATGTCCTGCGGCAGGACGGCGAGGCCGCCGCGGCGGGCGACGGTCTCGGCCATGCGCCGGCCGGAGATCGCCGTCATGTTGGCGACGACGATCGGGATCGTGGTGCCCACGCCGTCGGGGGTGCGCAGGTCGACCTCCAGCCGCGACCCGACGGTCGAGTGCGCCGGCACCATGAAGACGTCGGCGTAGGTCAGGTCGTGCGAGGGCCGCTGCAGGAAGCGCATGGCGGCCATTGTCCCCGATCCGCAGGAACGCCCGGGGTGAGTCCGGGGCAGTAGCGCTCTGCCCCGCCGGTGTGGGCAGAGCGCGACTGCCCGGGGGTCTGCGGTGCCCCGCCGGCGGGTCGGCCGGGAGCGCCGCGGTGGCACGGTCGGGTAGGGACCCCGCGACGCCGGCGACGACGAGGTCCTGCCGAGCCGGTGCGCACGGGGGGACGCCCGGCGACGCCCTGCGTGCCCGCCGCGCCCTGCTGCCGGGCACGCCGCCCGGGCCCGGATGACACCATGGCTCCGTGATCGACCTGCGCCTGGTGCGGGAGCACCCCGACGTCGTCCGTGCCAGCCAGCGTGCCCGCGGCGCCGACGAGTCCCTGGTCGACGCGCTGCTGGCCGCCGACGCCGCCCGCCGCGACGCGGTGAAGCGGGGCGACGACCTGCGCGCCGAGCAGAAGAGCGCCTCGCAGGCGGTCAGGAAGGCGACCCCCGAGGAGCGCCCCGCCGTCCTGGAGCGGGCCAAGGCGCTGGCCGCCGAGGTGAAGGAGGCCGAGGAGGCGCAGCGCGCCGCCGAGGCCGCGCTGCGCGAGGTGCACCTGCGCATCCCCAACGTCGTCGCCGACGAGGTCCCGCCCGGCGGTGAGGACGACGCGGTGACGCTGCGCACCGTCGGCGAGGTGCCCACCTACGACTTCGAGCCCCGCGACCACATCGAGATCGGCGAGAAGCTCGGCGCGATCGACATGGAGCGCGGCGCCAAGGTCTCGGGCTCCCGCTTCTACTTCCTCACCGGCCCCGGCGCCCTGCTGGAGTTCGCGCTGGCCCAGCTGGCGATCAGCCGCGCCGTCGCCGCCGGCTTCACCCCGGTGGTGGCGCCCGCCCTGGTCAAGCCCAGCGCCATGGAGGGCACCGGGTTCCTCGGCGAGCACGACGAGGAGGTGTACCGGATCGAGCGGGACGACCTGTACCTCGTCGGCACCTCCGAGGTGGCGCTGGCCGGCATGCACTCCGGGGAGGTGCTCGACCTGGCGGGCGGGCCGAAGCGCTACGCCGGCTGGTCCTCCTGCTTCCGCCGGGAGGCCGGCTCCTACGGCAAGGACACCCGCGGCATCATCCGGGTGCACTGGTTCGACAAGGTCGAGATGTTCAGCTTCTGCCGGCCCGAGGACGCCGCGGCCGAGCACCTGCGGCTGCTGGCGTGGGAGGAGGAGTTCCTCCAGGCCCTGGAGCTGCCCTACCGCGTGGTCGACATCGCCGCCGGCGACCTCGGCACCAGCGCCACCCGCAAGTACGACATCGAGGCCTGGTTCCCCACCCAGGGCACCTACCGCGAGCTGACGTCGACGTCGGACTGCACCACCTTCCAGGCCCGCCGGCTGGGCATCCGCTACAAGGACGCCGAGGGCCGCAACCAGACCGCCGCCACCCTCAACGGCACGCTGTGCGCCATCGCCCGCACCATCGCCTGCCTGCTGGAGGTGCACCAGCGGGCCGACGGGTCGGTGCACGTGCCGGTCGCGCTGCGGCCCTGGCTGGGCGGGGTCGCGGAGCTCACCCCCGGCATGACGCTGGTGGCCCCGGTGCCGACCGCATGACGGGCACCACGCCGCGGGCCGTCCGCGCCCACGGTGTCCTCGAGGGGGCCGACACCGTCGTCGAGCTCGGCGACCTGGGCCCCTGGCGGCCCAAGCTGGTGGCCAGCGACCTCGACGGCACGCTGCTGGGCCCCGACGGCGAGGTCAGCCCCCGCACCCGCGCGGCGCTGGATGCCTGCTGGGACGCGGGGATCCCGGTCATCGGCGTCACCGGCCGCGGGCCCCGGCTGCTCGACAGCGTGCGGGTGGCGCTCGACGGCCGCGGCATCGCCGTCCTCTCGCAGGGCGGGTTCGTCGTCGACCTGGAGCGGGACGAGGTGCTGCGCACCGTCGCGCTCCCGCGGGGGCAGGCCGAGCGGGTGGTCGAGCAGATCGAGGCGGTGGCCGGCGACCTGCTCCTCGCCGTCGAGGACGCCGCCGAGCAGGGCGAGGTGCACGCCCGCCTGCGCGTGCAGCACGGCTTCGACTGGCCCTACCCGGAGCCCGCGCACTTGCTGCCGCGGGGGCGGGTGCTGCCCGAGCGCGCCGTGCTGAAGGTGTTCCTCCGCTCCTCGGCGCTCGGCCAGGACGAGCTGCTGGCCCGGGCCCGCTCCGTCGTCGACCCGGCCGACGCCGAGCTCACGCACGCGGGGCTGGGCTTCATCGAGGTGCTGCCCCCGGGGATCACCAAGGCCAGCGGGCTGGCGATGGCGCTGGAGCGCTACGGCGTCGGCTTCGGTGACGTGCTGGTGTTCGGCGACATGCCCAACGACCTGCCGATGCTCGCGGCGGTCAAGGACGCCGGTGGCCGGGCGGTCGCGGTGGCCAACGCGCACCCGGCGGTCAAGGCGCTGACCGCGGACCTGACCAGCGGGCACGAGGTCGACGGGGTCGCCCGCTACCTGGAGGCGGTGCTGGGCGATGTCTGACCGGTTGCGCGATGTCTGACTGGAAGCCGCGGCTGATCGCCAGCGACATGGACGGCACCCTGCTGCGCTGGGACGACACGGTGAGCGAGGCGACGGTCGCCGAGCTCGCGCGCTGGCGGGCCGACGGGGTGCCGGTCGTCCTGGCCACCGGCCGGCCGCCGCGCTGGATGCACCGCATCCGCGAGGTCCTGGGCACCGGCACCGCGGTGTGCTGCAACGGTGCGGTGCTGCTGGACCTCGAGCGGTTCGAGATCGTGCACGAGGAGCCGCTCGGGCCCGAGGTGCTCGAGTCGGTCACCACCGAGCTGCGGCGGCGCCAGCCCGACACCTGGTTCGCGGTCGAGTACGGCCTGGAGTTCCGTCACGAGCCGATCTACCGGCCGCGGTGGGACGTCGACGCGCCCGGTGTGGCCGAGGCGACGCTGGCGGAGATGGTCGCGCAGCCGGTCGCGAAGCTGCTGGCCCGGCACGAGTCGATGACCCGCGACACCTTCGTCCGCCTCGTCGACGAGGTCGTCGGGGACCGTGCCACGGTCACCACCTCCTCGACCGACGCGCTGGCCGAGATCTCCGCTCCCGGGGTGACCAAGGCGACAGGACTGGCGCGGGTCGCGGCCCGGCACGGTGTCGGGCCGGAGGACGTCGTCGTCTTCGGCGACATGCCCAACGACATCGCCGCCTTCGAGTGGGTGCGCGACGGCGGCGGCCGGGCGGTCGCGATGGCCCACGCCCACCCCGACCTGCTCGCCGTCGCCACCGACGTCACCGGCACCAACGAGGACGACGGCGTCGCGGCGTTCCTGGCCTCGCTCTGATCCGCCCCGCCGCTCGCCCCGCGCCCGCTCGCCGCCCGTCGGTGGAGTCGGTACACCGCTCGACTGCATTCCGGCCGATCGCCTACCGAAAGGGAGCACGACGGTCCTCGGAGGATCGACCGACCTCACGGAAGCGAGCAGGCATGGATCACGCGCACGACCCCGCGGCGACGGCTGAGCCGGGGACCGGCGAGACCCGGCGGGGGGTGTCCGGCATCGGACTGCGTGGCCGGCTGCTCGGCTCGATCCTCGTCGTCGCCCTCACCACGGTGGGCGTCGGCGCGTTCGGCATCCAGCGGATGTCGGTGATCAGCGACCAGGCGCAGCAGGTCTACGACCGCGGCGCCGTTCCCCTGAGCGCCCTGGAGAAGCTCGAGACCGACTGGTGGAAGCTCTCCACCAACGTGGCGCGGGCCGCCATCCCCACCC
>NZ_SSXC01000211.1 GCF_021699055.1 Blastococcus sp. MG754426
GGTCAGGCCCGGGCGCAGCAGGGTGAGGGTCGCGACGCCGTCGGCGTCCTCCCGGGTCACGGTGTCGGTCAACGTCGCCCCGCCTTCCGGTCGCGGTCGCGCGCCCGCCTGGCAAGGTGATCGCCGACAGGGCCGCCGCGTGCGGCCGACCGCGACCGGAAGGCGGGGCGACGTTGACCGACACCGTGACCCGGGAGGACGCCGACGGCGTCGCGACCCTCACCCTGCTGCGCCCGGGCCTGACC
>NZ_SSXC01000212.1 GCF_021699055.1 Blastococcus sp. MG754426
GATCGCGCTGCACCGCATCCCGGCGAAGCCGAGGAGCGGCGTGGTCCTCCGGGTGCGCGGCGCGACCTGAGGCCCCCGCGGGCAGTCGTTGCAGCGGCAGTAGCGTTCTGCCCCGCCCGGTGGGGCAGAACGCTACTGCCGCTGTAGCGGCACTGCGGCCCGGCCGGTCAGCGCGACATGGTCCAGCAGCTGCCGGGGCGGGCTGGGGCGCTCGACCGTCGGTGGAACGGCTCGACCCCAGGGG
>NZ_SSXC01000213.1 GCF_021699055.1 Blastococcus sp. MG754426
CATCGCGCCGCGCGCCTGGGCGGAGCACCGTCAGGTCGCCGAGCTGATCGCCGCCGGCGAGGCCGACCGCGCCGCCGCCGCGATGCACCGGCACGTCGCCGTCGGGGTGGATCTCCAGGTAGGAGTTCCGCGACAGCGCGACGTGCCGGTGCATCGCGGCGGCGGCGCGGTCGGCCTCGCCGGCGGCGATCAGCTCGGCGACCTGACGGTGCTCCGCCCAGGCGCGCGGCGCGATG
>NZ_SSXC01000214.1 GCF_021699055.1 Blastococcus sp. MG754426
CCCCGGTGAGGACGGCGCCGGCCGACGGGGCCGCCGGCAACGGGGCGACCGCCGCACCCGCGGCGGCGGGCACGGCCGGCAGCTCCTGAGGTCCGGCCGGTCCCGCGGTCGCAGCTCCGACCGCGGGACCGGCCGACCGGCCGCCTGGACCGGTGCGGTACCGTGGTGGCACAGCGCGGGGTGGAGCAGCTCGGTAGCTCGCTGGGCTCATAACCCAGAGGTCGCAGGTTCGAAT
>NZ_SSXC01000215.1 GCF_021699055.1 Blastococcus sp. MG754426
ACGACGGCGACGGTGGCGAAGCTGGGGGAGTCCTCGGCGGAGATCGGCAACGTGGTGAAGGTGATCACCTCGATCGCGGAGCAGACGAACCTGCTGGCGTTGAACGCCACGATCGAGGCCGCCCGCGCCGGTGAGGCCGGGAAGGGTTTCGCGGTGGTGGCCAACGAGGTGAAGGAGCTGGCGCAGGAGACGGCGAAGGCGACCGAGGACATCGCCCGCCGGGTGCAGGCG
>NZ_SSXC01000216.1 GCF_021699055.1 Blastococcus sp. MG754426
CGCCTGCACCCGGCGGGCGATGTCCTCGGTCGCCTTCGCCGTCTCCTGCGCCAGCTCCTTCACCTCGTTGGCCACCACCGCGAAACCCTTCCCGGCCTCCCCGGCGCGGGCGGCCTCGATCGTGGCGTTCAACGCCAGCAGGTTGGTCTGCTCCGCGATGCTCGTGATCACCTTCACCACGTTGCCGATCTCCGCCGAGGACTCCCCCAGCTTCGCCACCGTCGCCGTCGT
>NZ_SSXC01000217.1 GCF_021699055.1 Blastococcus sp. MG754426
TCGCGCAGATCTCCGACCGGCAGACCACCATCGCCTCGGCGGTGGAGGAGCAGACGGCGACGACCAACGAGATGAGCCGGTCGGTGCAGGAGGCCGCCGGTGGGACCACGCAGATCGCGGAGAACATCGCCGGTGTCTCCACGGCGGCGGACTCGACCACGCAGGCGCTGACCCAGACCCGCACGGCGGTCGACGAGCTGTCCCGGATGGCCGCCGACCTGCGCACCAC
>NZ_SSXC01000218.1 GCF_021699055.1 Blastococcus sp. MG754426
GCTGTACCTGGTCACGGTGCTGCAGACGCTGTTCATGCTGAAGAAGCTCGTCCGCCGCCAGCGCGGGTTCACCGTCTGAGACCCAGCTCCTGACCGCGCGGTCGGGCCGGCGCCACGTGCCGGCCCGACCGCGCAGTTCAGATCAGGCGGTTGGTCCAGAAGAGGCTGAGCACCGCGCCGACCAGCACCACGAGGACGCCGGCCCGCACGAACCAGGGGCTGATG
>NZ_SSXC01000219.1 GCF_021699055.1 Blastococcus sp. MG754426
CCGGCGCACCGGTGACGGGATGAGCCAGCTCGTCGCCGACCTGCCCGTGCACCTGGCCGCGGCCTGCGCCGACGCCATCGACCAGTACGCCCAGCTGCTGCGCGCCGACGGCGACACCCGCCCCATCGGCGTCCTCCGGGCCGCCGTCGCCGCCGACCTGATCCTGCGCCCCTGGGACAGGTCCCGGCCGCCGGTCACCGCCCAGCTGACCATCCACGCCCCGCT
>NZ_SSXC01000220.1 GCF_021699055.1 Blastococcus sp. MG754426
TTTCGCGGTGGTGGCCAACGAGGTGAAGGAGCTGGCGCAGGAGACGGCGAAGGCGACCGAGGACATCGCCCGCCGGGTGCAGGCGATCCAGGGGGACACCACCGCGGCCGTCTCGGCGATCGGGGAGATCTCCCAGATCGTCGCGCAGATCTCCGACCGGCAGACCACCATCGCCTCGGCGGTGGAGGAGCAGACGGCGACGACCAACGAGATGAGCCGGTC
>NZ_SSXC01000023.1 GCF_021699055.1 Blastococcus sp. MG754426
GTCCGGCGCCCACCCCCGCCCCCGACCCGGCCGACCCGGTGGTGCCGCCGCCGTCCGGGCCGCAGCCGGTCTGAGGACGGTCGCCGTGCCCGGGGCCAGGTACGCCGACCGGCGCGCAGCAGGCCGGGCGCTGGCGACCGCCCTGGCCGACCGGGTGGACGCCGGCGCCCTGGTGCTCGGGCTGCCCCGCGGCGGTGCCGTCGTCGCCGCGGAGGTGGCCGTGGCCCTGGGCGCGGAGCTGGACGTCCTCGTCGTCCGCAAGCTGGGCGCACCCGGGCACCCGGAGTTGGCGATGGGGGCGCTGGCCGCGGTCGGCGACCGCGTGGAGACCGTCTGGGTGGCCTCGGTGCGCGAGCGCATCGACCCGGCGCCGGACGCGGTCGACGCGGTGCGGGACCGCGAGCTCGCCGAGCTCCGCCGCCGGAGCGAGGCCTACCGCGGCCGCCGTCCGGCCCCCGTGGTGGCCGGGCGCCACGTCGTGCTCGTCGACGACGGCCTGGCCACGGGCGCCAGCATGCGGGTCGCCGTCGCCGCCGTGCGGGCGAGCGGGCCGGCGCGGCTCACCGTCGCCGTCCCGGTGGCGCCGCGGTCGGCCCTCGCCGAGCTCTCCGGCGTCGTCGACGACCTCGAGTGCCCCTTCGTCCCGGCGGGCTTCCGTTCGGTCGGGCAGGCCTACGAGGACTTCTCGGAGACCTCCGACGAGGAGGTGCTCGAGGCGCTGCGCCGAGGGGGGACTGTCGGCTAGATCACAGCACCGCCTAGACTCGGGACCGACCACCTTGTGAACCTTTTCACAAGGTGCGCTGGACTCGGCGACGGACCGGAGGGGCGAGATGGCGCGGACCGCAGCGGCGCACGCCGCCGACGTCGTGGTCGTCGGCGCGGGTCCGGCCGGCTCCAGCGCCGCGTGGCACCTGGCCTCGGCCGGGCTCGACGTCGCGCTGCTGGAGAAGGCCGAGTTCCCCCGGGAGAAGGTCTGCGGCGACGGGCTGACCCCCCGCGGCGTGCAGGCGCTGCACGACATGGGCGTCGGCACCGACGGGCCCGGCTGGGTGCGTCGCCGCGGGCTCCGGGTGCACGGCGGCGGGCGCGTCGCCGAGGTCGACTGGCCCCGCCTGGACTCCTGGCCCGACCACGGCCTGGTCCGCACGCGCCGCGAGCTCGACGCGCTGCTGGCCGAGCACGCCCGGTCAGCCGGCGCCCGGCTGGTCACGGGGACCACCGTCACCGAGCCGCTGCTGGACGACGACGGCCGGGTGGCCGGCGTCCGGGGCGAGGCCGGGGACGGCGAGCCGGTCACCTGGCGGGCGCCGCTGGTCGTCTCCGCGGAGGGGCTCTCCGGCCGGCTGGCGAAGGCGCTCGGGCTGCTCCGGCGGACCGACCGCCCGCTCGGGGTCGCCCTGCGGGGGTACGTGCGGAGCCGGCGCAGCGACGACGAGTACCTCGACATCGCCTTCGACCTGACCCCCGACGGCCCGTCCCGGGAGACCATGCCCGGCTACGGCTGGATCTTCGGCATGGGCGACGGGACGGCGAACGTCGGCTACGGGCTGCTCGACACCCGGCGCGGCACGGGGGCGGACCGCCGCTCGGTGCTCCGCCGCTGGCTGGACCTCTTCCCCGCCGAGGAGGGGCTGGGCGAGCGGGACGCCGTCGGTCCGCTCCGGGGCGCCGGCCTGCCCATGGCGCTGAGCCGCGGCCCGGCCTACACCCGCGGGCTGCTGCTGGCCGGGGACGCCGCCGGCACGGTCAACCCCTGCAACGGCGAGGGGATCAGCGCCGCGATCGAGAGCGGCCGGATGGCCGCCGAGTCCGCCGCGGCCGCGCTCGCCCGGCCGGCGGGTGCGGCGCGGGAGGCGGTCCTGCAGCGCTACCCCGACCGGTTGCGCGCGGAGCTGGGCCGCCACCACCGGCTGGGCCTCGGCTTCCTGGCGCTGCTGGCCCGCCCGGCCGTGGTGCGGGTGGCGATGGCCCGCGGGCTGCGCCGGCCGGCCGTCACCGACGCCATGCTGCGGGTGATGGGCAACCTGTCCGACGGCCGCGACGGCGACCTCGTCGACCGCGCGCTCGCCGTGCTCCTGCGACTCACCCCGGCGACCTGAGTGGCTGCCGTGACGTCCCGCCCCGACACCGACGCCCCGTCGCCGGACCGTGACCCGTACGTGACCTCCCTCACCCTAGGGTGCCGCTGATGCTCTCGACCTACGCCCCGATCGTCGGGCTCTTCGTGCTCGCCGCGGCGTTCGCGCTGTTCTCGGTCGCCGTCGCCCCCTTCGTGGGACCGCGGCGCCACAACCGCGCCAAGCTCGCCGCCTACGAGTGCGGCATCGAGCCGGTCGACCAGCCGCTCACCGGGGGCCGGTTCCCGGTGAAGTACTACCTGACGGCGATGTTGTTCATCGTCTTCGACATCGAGATCGTCTTCCTCTACCCGTGGGCCGTCGCCAACGACGCGCTCGGCGTGTGGGGGCTGGTCGCGATGGTCCTGTTCATCGGCACCGTCTTCCTCGCCTTCGCCTACGAGTGGCGGCGCGGCGGGCTCGAGTGGGACTGACGGGGGAGGACTGATGGGACTCGAGGAGAAGCTGCCCAGCGGCGTCCTGCTGACCAGCGTCGAGAAGCTGGTCAACTGGACCCGCAAGTCGTCGCTGTGGCCGGCGACGTTCGGCCTGGCCTGCTGCGCGATCGAGATGATGGCCTCGGGCGCCGGCCGCTACGACCTGGCCCGCTTCGGCATGGAGGTCTTCCGGGCCTCGCCCCGGCAGGCCGACCTGATGATCGTCGCCGGGCGGGTCAGCCAGAAGATGGCCCCGGTCCTGCGGCAGATCTACGACCAGATGCCCGAGCCGCGCTGGGTGCTGGCGATGGGCGTGTGCGCCAGCTCCGGCGGCATGTTCAACAACTACGCGATCGTCCAGGGCGTCGACCACGTCGTCCCGGTGGACATGTACCTGCCCGGCTGCCCGCCGCGGCCGGAGATGCTCATGGACGCCATCCTCAAGCTGCACCACAAGATCCAGCACGAGCCGCTGGGCCCCAAGCGGGCGCGGGAGCTCGAGCGGGCCCGCGAGGAGGGCACCGCGCGCGACCTGCTCGTCGAGATGCCCTCGACCGTGCGCGTGGACAAGCAGCAGCGCCGCGCCTACGAGGAGGCGGCCGCCCAGGGCCGCACCGGCCAGTTCGCCATCGAGCAGCGCGGCGGCAACGCCGTCCTGCTGCCCGGGGAGAGGGGTGCCCGGTGAGCAACGACGGCGGGGCGGTCGTCCCCGGTCGCGAGGAGGCCGGGTACGACGCCAGCACGGCGCCCGCGGGGGGCTTCCGGAAGGGCGCGTTCGGCGTCACCGGCAGCGGCGACACCTCCGGTTTCGGCGGCCTCGTCCGCGTCGAGCCGGGCGGTGCGGTCGTGCTGCACTCGACCGACCGCCCCTACGGCGGCTGGTTCGACGAGGTCACCGACGCGCTGATCGACGCCGTCGGCGAGGGCACCTACGCGGCCGCGGTGCAGCGCGTGCTGGTCGACCGCGGTGAGATCACCTACTTCGTGGCGCGCGAGCACCTGCTCACCCTGGTGCAGGCGCTGCGCGACGACGAGGCGCTGCGCTTCGAGCTGTGCAGCAGCGTCTCCGGCGTCGACTACCTCGACAGCGGCGGCCCCGCCGTCGCGCCCGGCCGGCCCCGGCTGCACGTCGTCTACCACCTGACGTCGATGACCTACCGGCGCCGCATCCGGCTGGAGGTGGCGGTGAGCGCCGAGGACCCGCACGTCCCGTCGGTCACCGGGGTCTACCCGACGGCGGACTGGCACGAGCGGGAGGCCTACGACATGTTCGGCGTCGTCTTCGACGGCCACCCGGCGCTGACCCGGATCCTCATGCCCGACGACTGGGACGGCTTCCCGCAGCGCAAGGACTACCCGCTCGGCGGGATCCCGGTGGAGTACCACGACGCGACGATCCCGCCGCCGGACACGCGACGGGCCTACCGGTGACCGAGGAGGGGCGTCGATGAGCACCACCTACGACCCCGCCGACCCGTACGCGGGTTCGCGGGAGACCACCGAGGGCCGCGTCTACACCGTCACCGGCGGGGACTGGGACGTCACCCTCGGGGCCGATCCGCACGGCGAGGAGCGCCTCGTCGTCAACATGGGCCCGCAGCACCCGTCCACCCACGGCGTGCTCCGGCTGGTCCTCGACCTCGAGGGCGAGACCGTCACCAAGGCGCGGGTCGTCATCGGCTACCTGCACACCGGCATCGAGAAGAACACCGAGTACCGCAACTGGGTGCAGGGCACGACCTTCGTGACCCGCATGGACTACCTCTCGCCGCTGTTCAACGAGGCCGGCTACTGCCTCGCGGTGGAGAAGCTGCTCGGCGTCGAGGCCCCGCCGCGCGCCCAGACCATCCGCGTGCTGGTCATGGAGCTCAACCGGATCGCCTCGCACCTGGTCGCCCTGGCCACCTTCGGCATGGAGATGGGCGCCCTGACCGGCATGACGAACGGCTTCCGCGAGCGGGAGCTCGTCCTCGACCTGCTCGAGGAGATCACCGGCCTGCGGATGAACCACGCCTACATCCGCCCCGGCGGGCTGGCGCAGGACCTGCCCGAGGGCGCCGTCGAGCACATCCGCGAGTTCCTCGAGTTCTTCCCGAAGCGGGTCGCCGACTTCCACCGGCTGCTGACCGGCCAGCCGATCTGGCAGCGCCGGCTCAAGGACGTCGGCTACCTCGACGTCACCGGCTGCGTCGCGCTCGGCGTCACCGGGCCGGTGCTGCGTGCCGCCGGGCTGCCCTGGGACCTGCGGAAGGTCGAGCCCTACCTGGGCTACCAGACCTACGACTTCGAGGTGCCGACCGCGGACACCTGCGACGCCTGGGGCCGCTACCTCGTCCGCATGGCCGAGGTCAACGAGTCGCTGCGGATCATCGAGCAGGCGCTCGACCGGCTGGAGCCGGGCCCGGTGATGGTGGAGGACAGGAAGATCGCCTGGCCGGCGCAGCTCTCCCTCGGCCCCGACGGCATGGGCAACTCCCACGAGCACGTCGCGCACATCATGGGCCAGTCGATGGAGGCCCTGATCCACCACTTCAAGCTGGTCACCGAGGGCTTCCGGGTGCCGGCGGGCCAGGTGTACGTGCCGGTCGAGTCCCCGCGCGGCGAGCTCGGCTACCACGTCGTCAGCGACGGGAGCACCCGCCCGTGGCGCGTCCACGTGCGCGACCCCAGCTTCGTGAACCTGCAGGCCACGGCGGCGATGAGCGAGGGCGGCATGATCGCCGACGTCATCGCCGCGATCGCCTCGATCGACCCCGTGATGGGGGGAGTGGACAGGTGAACGAGCGTGCGAGTTCGCCCAGGAGCACGGCAGCGCCGCGAGCGGTGTCGACGAGCGCCAGCGAGGAGATGACGTGAGCGCACTGCCAGGCAGCCCCGAGGGGACGGCGGTGACCGGGCTGGACTCCAGCCCGGTCGACGCCGGCTCCCTCGCCGAGGTGCCGCCGCTGCCCGAGCGCGCCCGCCTCGAGGCGCGGGACATCATCGCCCGCTACCCGGTGGCCCGGTCGGCGCTGCTGCCGATGCTGCACCTGGTGCAGAGCTACCAGGGCTACGTGACGCCCGAGGGCGTCGCCCTGTGCGCCGAGGAGCTGCGGCTGACCAAGGCCGAGGTCGGCGCGGTCGCGACGTTCTACACGATGTACAAGCGCCGCCCGACCGGACGGCACCTGGTCAGCGTCTGCACCAACACGCTGTGCGCCGTACTGGGCGGGCAGCGGATCATGGACGCGCTCTCGGCCGACCTCGGCGTGCACCACGACGAGACCGCCGCCGACGGCTCGATCACCCTCGAGCACGCCGAGTGCCTCGCGGCCTGCGACTACGCGCCCGTGGTCACCGTCGACTACGAGTTCTACGACCAGCAGGACGTCGAGAGCGCCCGCGCCCTGGTCGCCGCGCTGCGCCGGGGCGAGAAGCCGCTACCCACCCGCGGCGCCCCGCTGACCGACTTCCGCGGTGTCTCCCGCCAGCTCGCCGGGTTCTCCCAGCACGCCGACGAGGCCGCCGCGGCCGCCGCCGTCGACGCCCCCGGCGAGTACGGGCCCACCCTGCGCGGGCTGCGGCTGGCCGCCGAGCGGGGCGAGTCCGCGCCCCCGATGCAGGGGCCGGAGCCCCGGCCGGCGGACGCGGTCGAGCCGCGCGAGACCGTCCGCCCGTCGGGGACCACCGGCGAGACCCCCGGGCAGGAGGCCGCGGACGCGCGCGTCGCCGCCGCGGACACCCCGGCGGAGGAGGCCGGCGCCGCCGGCTCCCACCCCGACGCCCCCGAGCCCGCCGGCCGGCGGCTCCCCGACGGCCGCACCGGGACCGAGACGCCCGCGGGCGCGGAGCCCGGCACCGGCGACCAGGCGCCCGACGTCCCGCCGCCGGCCGGTGAGGGCTCCGACGGGCCCTCCCGCACCATCCAGGGCCGAGCACCGAAGCGGAGGCGCTGACCGATGCCCCTCACCCCCGTCCTCACCTCCCGCTGGGGCGCCGAGAACTCGTGGCGGCTGTCGACCTACGAGCGGCTCGACGGCTACTCGGCGCTGCGCACGGCGCTGTCGATGGCGCCCGACGAGCTGGTGACCATGGTCAAGGAGTCGGGGCTGCGCGGCCGCGGCGGCGCCGGCTTCCCGACCGGCATGAAGTGGAGCTTCATCCCGCAGCCGAAGCCGGGGGAGGAGCCGACCGGCCCGGCGGCGATGCCCAAGTACCTGGTGGTCAACGCCGACGAGGGGGAGCCCGGCACCTGCAAGGACCTCCCGCTGATGATGGCCGACCCGCACTCGCTCATCGAGGGCGTCATCATCTCCGCCTACGCCATCCGCTCGGCGTTCGCCGTCATCTACGTCCGCGGCGAGGCCGTGCACGCCCACCGGCGGTTGCTCAACGCCGTCGGCGAGGCCTACGCGGCCGGCTACCTCGGCACCGACATCCTCGGCTCGGGCTACGACCTGGAGCTGGTGGTGCACGCCGGCGCCGGCGCCTACATCTGCGGCGAGGAGACGGCGCTGCTGGACTCGCTGGAGGGCTACCGCGGCCAGCCCCGGCTCAAGCCGCCGTTCCCCGCCGTCGCCGGCCTCTACGGCGCCCCGACGGTGATCAACAACGTCGAGACGCTGGCCAGCGTGCCGTTCGTCGTCCGCGGCGGCGCCGAGTGGTTCAAGGCGTTCGGGCCGGAGAAGTCACCCGGACCGAAGATCTACTCGCTGTCGGGCCGCGTGGTGCGGCCGGGCCAGTACGAGGCCCCCATGGGGACGACGATGCGCGAGCTCCTGGAGATGGCCGGCGGCGTCCGCCCCGGGCACGAGCTGAAGTTCTGGACGCCGGGCGGCTCGTCGACGCCGTACTTCACCGCCGAGCACCTCGACGTGCCGCTGGACTTCGACTCGGTGGCGGCTGCGGGCTCCATGCTCGGCACCACCGCGCTCATGGTGTTCGACGAGACCGACTCGATCGTCGAGGCCACCCTGCGGTTCACCGAGTTCTACGCGCACGAGAGCTGCGGCAAGTGCACGCCCTGCCGGGAGGGCACCTACTGGCTGGTGCAGGTCCTGGAGCGGATCGCGCACGGCCGCGGCCGCGCGGAGGACCTGGAGATCCTGCTGGACACCTGCGACAACATCCTCGGTCGTTCGTTCTGCGCGCTCGGTGACGGCGCCACGAGCTGCATCACCAGCTCGCTGAAGTACTTCAGGGACGACTACGTCGCGCTGCTGCCCCCCGAGGAGCAGGCCCGGCTCGGCCGGACCCGCCTGCCGATCGAGCCCGTCACGGCCGGAGCCGCCTGATGTCCCTCACCCCCACCAGCCCCCAGCCCGCGCCGGCCGTCCCGCCGGGCGCACCCGGCCCGCACACCCCGCCGGACGCGGTGCACTGCACGATCGACGGGTTCGACGTCGCGGTCCCGAAGGGGACGTTGATCATCCGCGCCGCCGAGATGGTCGGGATCCAGATCCCGCGGTTCTGCGACCACCCGCTGCTCGAGCCCGTCGGCGCCTGCCGGCAGTGCCTCGTCGAGGTGGAGGGCCAGCGCAAGCCCGCCGCCTCCTGCACGATGCCCGTCACCGACGGCATGGTCGTGAAGACCCAGCTCTCCAGCCCGGTCGCCGACAAGGCGCAGCAGGGCACCATGGAGCTGCTGCTGATCAACCACCCGCTGGACTGCCCGGTCTGCGACAAGGGCGGCGAGTGCCCGCTGCAGAACCAGGCGATGAGCAACGGCCGGGCCGAGAGCCGGTTCGTCGACGAGAAGCGCACCTACCCCAAGCCGCTGCCGATCAGCAGCGAGATCCTGCTCGACCGCGAGCGCTGCGTGCTCTGTGCGCGGTGCACCCGGTTCTCCCAGCAGATCGCCGGTGACCCGTTCATCGAGCTGTTCGAGCGCGGTGCGCTGGAGCAGGTGGCGATCTACGAGGACGAGCCCTTCTCCTCCTACTTCTCCGGGAACACCACCCAGATCTGCCCGGTCGGGGCGCTCACCAGCGCGCAGTACCGGTTCCGCGCCCGCCCGTTCGACCTGCGCAGCGAGCCCAGCGTCTGCGAGCACTGCGCCTCCGGCTGCGCGATGCGCACCGACTACCGGCGCGGCAAGGTCACCCGCCGGCTGGCCGGGGACGACCCGGCGGTCAACGAGGAGTGGACCTGCGACAAGGGCCGCTACGCCTTCCGCTACGCCACGGCCAACGAGCGGCTGATGACGCCCATGGTGCGGCGCGACGGTGTGCTCGAGCCGGCGTCCTGGCCCGAGGCGTGGGCGGTGGCGGCCGACGGACTGCGGCGGGCCCGCGCCGAGGGCGGCGTCGGCGTGCTGCCCGGCGGCCGGCTCACGGTCGAGGACGCCTACGCCTGGGCCACCTTCGCCCGGGTGGCGCTGGGCACCAACGACGTCGACGCCCGGGCCCGCGCGCACTCGCCCGAGGAGCTCGCCTTCCTCGCCGCGGTCGTGGCCGGCACCGGTCCCGCGACGGGAGCGGTGACTTACGAGGACCTCGGGTCCGCCCCGGCGGTGCTGCTCGCCGGGCTGGAGCCCGAGGAGGAGTCGCCGATCCTCTTCCTCCGCCTGCGGCGGGCCGTGCGCACCGGCGGCCTCGCCGTGTTCGACCTCGCGCCCTTCGCCACCCGCGCGGCCGAGAAGCTGCAGGCCACGGTGCTCACCACCCTGCCGGGCGCCGAGGCCCGCTCGCTGCACGCGCTCGCCGAGGGGAGCTGGGGCGGGCCCGCGGTCGACGCCCTCCGGCAGCCCGGGGCGGTGCTGCTCGCCGGCGAGCGCCTCGCCGAGGCCCCCGGTGCCCTGACCGCGCTGCTGGCGCTGGCCCGGGCGACCGGTGCCCGCGTGGCCTGGGTGCCCCGCCGGGCCGGGGAGCGGGGCGCCGTGGAGGTCGGCGCCCTGCCCACGCTGCTGCCCGGTGGTCGCGCCGTCGACGACCCCGCCGCGCGCGCGGAGGTGGCCGCGGTGTGGGGCGTGGACCCCGACGCGGTGCCCGCCGCGCCCGGCCGCGACCTCACCGGCATCCTCGCCGCCGCCCGCGCCGGCCGGCTGCCCGGCCTGCTCGTCGGCGGCGTCGACCCCGCGGACCTGCCCGACCCCGCGCTGGCGCTGGCGGCGCTGGACGCCGCTTCGTTCGTGGTGAGCCTGGAGATGTTCCCGACGGAGGTGACCGAGCGCGCCGACGTCGTCCTGCCGGTGGCGGCGGCGCCGGAGAAGGCCGGGAGCTACCTGGACTGGGAGGGCCGGCGACGGTCCTTCGACGCCACGCTGCACGGCACCGGGCAGCTCGGCGACGGCCGGGTGCTGCACGGGCTCGCCGACGCGATGGGCGTGGACCTGCGCCTCCCCGCGCCCGAGGTCGCACGGGCCGCGCTCGCGAGCCTGGGCGTCCGCCGCTCGGCCGCCGGCGGCGAGCTCCCCGACGTCGCCGCGCCGGGCGCACCGGCGCTGCGGGAGGACGAGGCGGTGCTCGCCTCCTGGCGCCAGCTGCTCGACGTCGGCACGCTGCAGCGCGACGAGCCGGAGCTCGCCGGCACCGCCCGGCCCCCGGTGGCCCGCGTCGGCGCCGGCACCGCCGCCCGCCTGGGCCTCACCGACGGCGACCGGCTGACCGTGAGCGGGGCGACCGGCTCGATCAGCCTCCCGGTGGCGGTCACCGAGATGCCCGACCAGGTGGTGTGGCTGCCCATGCGCTCACCCGGCAGCGAGGTGCGGACGACGCTGGGCACCGGGCCCGGCGGCGTCGTCCGGCTGTCGGCCGCCCCGGTGCCGGCCGGCGCCACGACGCACCCGCTGGGGGACGCGCGATGACTCCGTGGGCCTCGCCCGAGCAGCCGACGCTGGCCGAGTTCGGCCAGGACGTCTGGTGGATCGTGCTGATCAAGGTGGTCGGCGTCTTCGCCGTCCTGGTGCTGATGACGCTGTTCGCCATCGTCCTCGAGCGCAAGGTCGTCGCCCGCATGCAGCAGCGGGTCGGCCCCAACCGCGTCGGGCCGCGCGGCTCCCTGCAGAGCCTCGCCGACGGGCTGAAGCTGGCGTTCAAGGAAGACATCATGCCGGCGCTGGCGGACAAGCCGGTCTACTTCCTGGCCCCGGTGATCGCGACCATCCCGGCGTTCGTCGCCTTCTCGGTCATCCCGATGGGGCCGGTGGTGAGCATCTTCGGCGAGCAGACGCCGTTGCAGCTGACCGACGCCCCGATCGGCGTGCTGATCATCCTGGCCATGTCGGCCATGGGCATCTACGGCATCGTGCTCGGCGGCTGGGCCTCGGGCTCGACCTACCCGCTGCTGGGCAGCATGCGCAGCGCCGCCCAGATGATCAGCTACGAGATCGCGATGGGGCTCTCGATCGTCGCGGTCTTCCTCTACGCCGGGTCGATGTCGACCTCGGAGATCGTGGCGGCCCAGGCCGACGGCAACGAGGTCTCCCTCTTCGGGTGGGAGTTCACCGGCCCCAGCTGGTACGCCGTCCTGCTGCCGGTCTCCTTCGTCATCTACGCGATCGCGGTCGTCGGCGAGACCAACCGCGCGCCCTTCGACCTCCCCGAGGCCGAGAGCGAGCTCGTCGGCGGTTTCCACACCGAGTACTCGTCGCTGAAGTTCGCGCTGTTCTTCCTCGCCGAGTACATCAACATGGTCACGGTCTCCGCGCTGGCGGCGACCCTCTTCCTCGGGGGCTGGCGGGCGCCCTGGCCGATCTCGATCTGGGACGGCGCCAACAGCGGCTGGTGGCCGCTGCTGTGGTTCTTCCTCAAGGTCGTGGCCGCGCTGTTCGTCTTCATCTGGCTGCGCGGCACCCTGCCCCGGCTGCGCTACGACCAGTTCATGCGGTTCGGGTGGAAGGTGCTGGTCCCGGTCGCGCTGGTGTGGATCCTCGTCGTCGCCACGATGCGGACCCTCTCCCGCGAGGCGGACCTCTCCACCGGCCAGGTGGCGCTGTTCGTCGGCGTCCCCGTCGCGGTCCTGGTGCTGCTCGGCCTGGCGTTCGCCGGCCGCTCGGCCAACCGGGACACCCGGCTCATGGCCGAGGACGCCGCGGCCGGGGGCGTGCACGCCGCCGACCCCGAGCCCGAGGTGCTGCCGCCGGCCGGCGGGGGGCGGCGCCCGGCCGGCACCCCCAGCCGGTCCGAGGGCGGCTTCCCCGTCCCGCCGATGGACCTCGTGGTGCCGCCCTCCCCGAGGCTGCGCCGCGAGCCGGTCGCCACCGACGGCGCGGTCGTCGGCACCGGGCGGCGCACGAGCCCGACCACTTCCCAGGAGGACGGCGATGAGTGACGACCGCAGCGGCGAGCGGGCCCCCGCCCCGCGGGTGGGCGCCGAGGTGGACCGCCCCGCGGGTGCGACGCCCGCGCGCCACGTCGACCGGCCCGGGCTGCGCGACAAGCTGGTGCCGGCGCCCGCCCAGGGCTTCGGGGTCACGTTCGCGCAGATGTTCCGGACGGTGACCACCGAGCAGTACCCGTTCGAGCCGAAGGTGACCAAGCCGCGCTACCACGGGCGGCACGTGCTCAACCGGCACCCCGACGGGCTGGAGAAGTGCGTCGGCTGCGAGCTGTGCGCCTGGGCCTGCCCCGCCGACGCCATCTACGTGGAGGGCGGCGACAACACCGAGGACGCCCGCTACTCGCCCGGTGAGCGGTATGGCGCGGTCTACCAGATCAACTACCTGCGCTGCATCTTCTGCGGGTTGTGCGTCGAGGCCTGCCCGACCCGCTCGCTGACCATGAGCAACGACTTCGAGCTGGCCGACGACAACCGCCGCGACCTGATCTACACCAAGGAGCAGCTCATGGCCCCGCTCCTGCCCGGCATGGAGGCGCCCCCGCACGCGATGCGGCTCGGCGACGACGAGAAGGACTACTACGTGCGCGAACCGGAGGTCCGGTCGTGACGCCGGATGCCGCGGTCGTCATCGGCACCGGGGAGGCGGTCGTCTTCTGGATCCTCGGCCCGGTCGCGCTGGCCGGCGCGCTGGGCATGGTGCTCAGCCGCAACGCCGTGCACTCCGCGCTCTGGCTGGTGCTGACGATGCTCTCGCTGGGCGTCTTCTACGTCGTCCAGTCCGCGCCCTTCCTCGGTGCCGTCCAGATCATCGTCTACACCGGCGCGATCATGATCCTGTTCCTCTTCGTGCTGATGCTCGTCGGCCGGGACTCCTCGGACTCGGTGGTCGAGACCCTCCGTGGGCAGCGCGTGGCGGCGACGCTGCTGGGCATCGGGTTCGCCGCGCTCGTCGGTGCCGGCATCGCCCGGGCGACCCAGGACCTGCCCGTGGTGGGGCTGGAGGCGGTGCAGGCCGGACCGGGCGGGCCGGCGGCCGGCAACGTCGAGGCGATCGCTGCCCTGCTCTACACCCGCTACCTGCTCGCCTTCGAGGTCACCGGGGCGCTGCTGATCGTCGCCGCCGTCGGCGCGCTCGTCTTCACGCAGGTCGAGCGGGCGCCCGGCAGCCGCAGCGGTCAGAAGGAGCTGTCGCGGGCGCGCTTCCTCACCGACCGGCCGCAGACCCTCCCGGGCCCCGGCGTCTACGCGCGGGCGACGTCGGTGGCCGCGCCCGGCGCGCTGCCCGACGGCAGCATCGCGGAGGACAGCCTCGCCACCGGGATCGAGCCCCAGCAGGTGGAGCGGCTCCCACGGGGCGCCGGCCGGCACCAGCTCGGCTCCCCGGACGCCGCGCTGGGTGCGCTGGACCCCACGCTCAGCGACACCCCGGGCGGCCGCGAGGTCGGTGAGCACCGGTGAACCTCTCCTACTACCTGGTGCTCGCGGCGATCCTGTTCACCATCGGCGCCGTCGGCGTCCTGGTGCGGCGCAACGCGATCGTGGTGTTCATGTGCGTCGAGCTGATGCTCAACGCCGTCAACCTGACGCTGATCACCTTCGCGCGGTCCACCGGCACCATCGACGGGCAGATCATCGCGCTCTTCGTCATGGTCGTCGCCGCCGCCGAGGTGGTCGTCGGTCTCGCGATCATCATGTCGATCTACCGGACCCGCAGGTCCGCCTCGATCGACGACGCCAACCTGCTGAAGTACTGACGGCGAGACGGGGACACCTGTGTCTGAGACGCTGCCCGCGGACGGGCTGCTCGGCTGGTCCTGGTTGCTCATCGCGCTGCCGCTGGCCGGCGCCGCGGTGCTGCTGCTGGGCGGCCGCCGCACGGACCGCTGGGGCCACCTGCTGGGGACGGCCACGGTCGCCACCGCCTTCGTGCTGGCCGTCCTGTGCACGCTGCAGCTGGCCGGCCAGGACGGGGCGCCGGCCGACGTCGAGCTGTTCACCTTCGTCGCCACCGGCGAGCTCGACGTCACCGCCGGGCTGCTCTTCGACCCGCTGTCGGCCGTCTTCGTCCTGCTGATCACCGGGGTCGGCTCGCTGATCCACGTCTACTCGATCGGCTACATGGCGCACGACCCGGGCCGCCGCCGGTTCTTCGCCTACCTGAACCTCTTCGTCGCGGCGATGCTGCTGCTCGTCCTCGGCAACAGCTTCGTCGCCCTCTACGTCGGGTGGGAGGGCGTCGGCCTGGCGTCCTACCTGCTGATCGCCTTCTGGTACACCCGCCCCGGCGCGGCGACCGCGGCCAAGAAGGCGTTCATCATGAACCGGGTCGGCGACGTCGGCCTGGCCCTGGCGATCTTCATCATGTTCGCCCAGCTGGGGACGACCTCCTACGCGGGCGTCTTCGGCACGGTGGGCACCCTCGCCGGGGGGACGATCACCGCGATCGGGCTCCTGCTGCTGCTCGGGGCCTGCGGCAAGTCGGGCCAGTTCCCGCTGCAGGCGTGGCTGCCCGACGCCATGGAGGGCCCCACCCCGGTCTCGGCGCTTATCCACGCGGCCACCATGGTCACCGCCGGCGTCTACCTCATCGCCCGCTCGGCGCCGATCTACGACCTGACGCCGACCGCGCGGGCGGTGGTGCTGGCCGTCGGTGCGCTGACCCTGCTGATCGGGGCGATCGCCGGCTGCGCGTACGACGACATCAAGAAGGTGCTGGCCTACTCGACGGTGAGCCAGATCGGCTACATGTTCCTCGCCGTCGGCCTGGGGCCGGCCGGCTACGTCGCGGGGCTCGCCCACCTGCTCGCCCACGGCTTCTTCAAGGCCGGGCTGTTCCTCGGCGCCGGGTCGGTCATGCACGCGATGGACGACTCCGTGGACATGCGCCGGTTCGGGGCGCTGTGGAACAGGCTGCCGATCACCTTCGCGACGTTCGGCCTGGGCTACCTGGCGCTGATCGGCTTCCCGTTCCTCTCCGGCTACTACACCAAGGACGCCATCATCGAGGCGGCGCTGGACCGCGACGACGTCTGGGGCTGGGTGCTCGGCGGCGTGGCGGTGCTCGGTGCCGGGCTGACCGCCTTCTACATGACCCGGCTCATGCTGATGACCTTCTTCGGCCGCGCCCGGTGGGAGGAGGGTGTCCACCCGCACGAGGCGCCGCCGGTGATGACCGCGCCCATGGTGGTGCTGGCCGTCGGGTCGGTCGCCTCGGGTGCGCTGCTGGTCTCGGCCGCCCCGCTGTCGGGCTGGCTGGAGCCGGTGTTCGGCGAGCCGGCCGAGGCCGAGCACGTGGTCGCCCCCGCCGTGATCGGCCTGGTCGTCACCCTGGTGATGCTGCTCGGCGTGCTCGCCGCCTGGCTGTTCGTCGGCCGCCGCGAGGTGCCGGTCACCGCGCCGGTCCGGGTCTCGCCGGTTACCCGCGCGGCCCGCAACGCGCTCTACGCCGACGCGGTCAACGAGTCGCTGTTCATGCGCCCCGGCCAGTGGCTCACCCGCGCGCTGGTGTGGGTGGACAACCGCGGTGTCGACGGCGCGGTCAACGGCCTGGCCGCGGGGCTGGGTGGCTCCTCGTCGCGGCTGGGCCGGGCCCAGACCGGCTTCGTGCGCAGCTACGCCCTGGGCATGCTCGGCGGCGCGGTCGTCGTGGCCGGGGCCCTGCTGGCGGTGACCGCGGGATGAGCGCGCTGGTGGTCGGGAGCGCCGACGGGTACTTCGGAGAGGACGTGCTGCGGTGAGCGACTTCCCCTGGCTGCTGGCGATGATCGCCGTGCCGGCGATCGGGGCGGCGGTGGTCGCGGCCCTGCCCCGCGAGCGGGCGCTGCTGGCCAAGCAGGTGGCCCTGGGCGTGAGCCTGGTGGTGCTGCTCCTGGCCGTGCTGACGACGCTGGCCTTCGACGCGGGCGGGCCGCGGTTCCAGCTCACCACCTCGGTGCCCTGGATCCCCGACTTCGGCTCCGACTTCGCCCTCGGCGTCGACGGCATCGCGCTGGTGATGGTGCTGCTGGTCGGTGTCCTCGTGCCGCTGGTCGTGGCGGCCTCCTGGCACGAGGCCGACGGCGGGCACCGCCCGGTGCGGGTGTTCTTCGCCTGGCTGCTGCTGCTCGAGGCGATGATGGTGGGCGTCTTCGTCGCCACCGACGTGCTGGTGTTCTACGTGTTCTTCGAGGCGATGCTCGTCCCGATGTACTTCCTGATCGGCAGCTTCGGCGGGCCGCGCCGGCAGTACGCGGCGGTCAAGTTCTTCGTCTACAGCCTGGTCGGCGGGCTGGTCATGCTGGCCTCGGTGATCGGCCTCTACGTGGTGAGCGCCGCCGTCCTCGGCGAGGGCACCTTCGCCTTCGACACCCTGACGCGGCTGGACATCGACCCCGACGTCCAGCGGCTGCTGTTCCTCGGCTTCTTCATCGCGTTCGCGATCAAGGCGCCGCTGGTGCCCTTCCACACCTGGCTGCCCGACTCCGGGGCCGAGGCCCCGGTCGGCGGCGCGGTGCTGCTGGTGGGCGTGCTGGACAAGGTGGGCACCTTCGGCTTCCTGCGCTACTGCCTGCCGCTGTTCCCCGACGCGTCCCGCTTCTACGCCCCCTTCGTGCTGGTGCTGGCGGTGGTCGGCATCCTCTACGCCGCGCTGCTGGCGATGGGGCAGAGCGACATGAAGCGGCTGGTCTCCTACACCTCGATCTCGCACTTCGGCTTCATCGCGCTGGGCATCTTCGCCTTCACGACCGAGGCCGGCACCGGTGCGGTGCTCTACATGGTCAACCACGGCCTGGCGACCGGCCTGCTGTTCCTGGTGGTCGGCATGCTCATCGCCCGCGGCGGCTCCCGCCGGATCGCCGACTACGGCGGGGTGGCGGCGAAGGCACCGCTGCTGGCCGGCGCCTTCCTGGTGGCCGGCCTCGCCTCGCTGGCCCTGCCGGGTACCAACAGCTTCGTCAGCGAGTTCCTCGTGCTGATCGGCTCGTTCCCCGAGCGCCCGGTGTTCACGGTGCTGGCGACGCTCGGCATCATCCTGGCCGCCCTCTACGTGCTGCTGATGTACCAGCGGACCATGCACGGGCCGGCCCGCGGCGTGCTGCTGCAGGAGGACCCGGCCGAGCCCCTGCCCGCCGGTGGTGGTGGCGCGACCGCGACCGCCACGCGCACCGCCCCGCACCGCTCGCTGCGCGTCGCCGACCTCGGCCGGCGCGAGCTGGCCGTGGTCGCGCCCCTGGTGGCGCTGATCCTCGTGCTCGGCTTCTACCCGCAGCCGCTGATCGACCTGATCGAACCGGCCGTCGTCGCCACCCTCGACGACATGGGCGCCTCCGGAGGGACCGACTGATGATCGAGGCACCCGACATCTCCTGGGGGGCGCTGTCCCCCCTGCTGCTGGTGTTCGGCGCGGCCTGCGCCGGGATCCTGGTCGAGGCCTTCGTGCCGCGGTCGGTGCGGCACCCGGTCCAGGTGGGGCTCGCGCTGGTGGGCACCCTCGGCGCGCTGGCCGCGACGGTGCTGCTCGCGGGCGCCCGCGAGGTGACCGCGGTCGGGGCCCTCGCCGTCGACGGCGCCGCCCTGTTCCTGCAGGCGACGATCGCCGGGCTGGGCGCGCTGTCCCTCCTGCTGTTCGCCGAGCGGTCGCTGGACCCGGCGCGCTCGGCGTTCGTGGTGAGCGCGGCCGTCCCCGCCGGCAGCCCGCGCGACCGGGAGCTGGCCACCGTGCCGCGGGTGCAGACCGAGGTCTACCCGCTGGCGACCTTCGCCATCGGCGGCATGATGCTGTTCGTCGCGGCCAACGACCTGCTGGTCATGTTCGTGGCCCTCGAGGTGCTGAGCCTCCCGCTGTACCTGATCAGCGGCATGGCCCGCCGGCGCCGGCTGCTGTCCCAGGAGGCGGCCGTCAAGTACTTCCTGCTGGGCGCCTTCGCCTCGGCCTTCTTCCTCTACGGCCTGGCCCTGGTCTACGGGGCCGCAGGCAGCGTCCGCCTGAGCGAGGTCCGCGAGGCGGTGGGCACCGACGGCGGGGGAGTGCTGCTGGTCCTCGGGCTGGCGCTGCTCGTCGTCGGGCTGCTCTTCAAGGCCAGCGTGGCCCCGTTCCACACCTGGACCCCCGACGTCTACCAGGGCGCCCCGACCGCGGTGACGGCGTTCATGGCCGCCTGCACCAAGGTCGCGGCCTTCGGCGCGATCCTCCGCCTGCTGTACGTCGCCTTCGGCACCGCGGAGTGGACCTGGCGACCGCTGGTCTACGCCGCCGCGATCGTGTCCATGGTCGTGGGCGCGGTCCTCGGGCTCACCCAGACCGACCTCAAGCGCATGCTGGCCTACTCGTCGGTCGCGCACGCCGGTTTCCTGCTCACCGGCGTCATCGGCCTGGGCGCGGCCGGCACCGGCTCGGGGCTCGCGGCGACGATGTTCTACCTGCTCGCCTACGGCATCACCACGCTCGGGGCCTTCGCCGTCCTCACGCTGGTGCGCGACGGCGACGGCGAGGCGAGCCACCTGTCGCAGTGGGCGGGGCTCGGCGCGCGCTCGCCGATCACCGCCGCCGTGATGACGCTGTTCCTGCTGGCGCTGGCGGGGATCCCGCTCACCGCGGGCTTCACCGGGAAGTTCGCGGTGTTCCGGGCGGCGATCGAGCAGGGGGCCTGGCCGCTGGCCGTCGTCGCGCTGCTGGCCAGCGCCGTGGCCGCCTTCTTCTACCTCCGCGTCGTCGTGCTCATGTACTTCTCCGAGCCGGTCGCCGACGGGCCGACGGTGGGCGTGCCCGGCGTGCCCACCACCCTGGTGCTCGCGGTGACCGCGGCGGCGACCCTCGCGCTCGGGGTCGTCCCCGGGGCGGTGCTCGACCTCGCCGGGCGGGCGGCTATCTTCGTCGGTTGATGACCGGAGCCCGTGCCGCAGTCGACGGCACTCCCCCCGAGGTCTGGCACCGGATCTCCACCCCGGCGTCGACCATCGGCCCCTGGCTGCCCGACGGCGACCTCGGGGAGGCGCTGGCGGCGGGGCTGGCCCGGGTGGAGGCCGAGCTGGCCCTCGCCGTGGGCAGCGAGCACCCGTTCGTGCGGGAGGCGGCCGGGCACCTGATGGCCGCCGGGGGCAAGCGGTTCCGGCCGATGCTGGCGCTCCTGGCCGCGCAGCTGGGCGACGCCTCCGCCGCGGAGGTCACCCAGGGCGCCGTGGTCTGCGAGCTGACCCACCTGGCAACGCTCTACCACGACGACGTCATGGACGAGGCCGCCGTGCGCCGGGGGGCGCCCAGCGCCAACAGCCGGTGGAGCAACAGCATCGCCATCCTGACCGGCGACCTGCTCTTCGCCCGGGCCTCCGACATCCTGGCCGACCTCGGTCCGGAGGCGGTGCGCATCCAGGCGCGGACCTTCGAGCGGCTGGTCACCGGGCAGATCAAGGAGACCGTCGGTGCCCAGCCGGGCGAGGACCCGGTCGCCCACTACCTGCAGGTGCTCGCCGACAAGACCGGCTCGCTGGTCGCCACCTCGGCCCGGTTCGGCGCCTCCTTCGCCGGGGTCGACGCCGCGCTCGTCGCCGCGCTCACCGAGTTCGGCGAGGAGGTCGGCGTCGCCTTCCAGATCTCCGACGACCTCATCGACATCGTCAGCACCGACGGCGTCTCGGGGAAGGCCCCCGGGACCGACCTCCGCGAGGGGATCGCCACCCTGCCGGTGCTGTTCGCCCTGGCCGGCGACGACCCGGACGAGGCCCGGCTGCGCGAGCTCGTGGCCGGCCCGGTCACCGACGACGCGCAGCACGCCGAGGCGCTGGCGCTGCTGCGCTCCTCGCGCTCGCTGGCGCGCGCCACCGGCGTCCTGCGCGAGTACGCCGACCGGGCGCGGACCCGGCTGGACGGGGTGCCGCCCGGCGACGTCCGCGACGCCCTGTCGGCGCTCTGCGACTACGTGGTCACGCGTACCAGCTAGCGGTGCTGGGCACCGGAGGGGCATGCGTGGTGCCTCGCTCGCCGGTCCGCTCGCGCTGACCCTCCTCGTCACCGCCTGCTCGGGCGGGTCGGAGGAGGACGCCGGCTCGGTCGCCGCGCCACCGCCCACCGAGGCCCCCGCCGGCGCCCCGTCGCTGGACGTCGAGGTGGTCGCCGAGGGGTTCGACCACCCCTGGGACGTCGCCCAGGCCGAGGACGGCACGCTGCTGGTGGACGAGCGCGCGGGCGGCTTCACCGCCGTCCTCCCCGACGGCACGGTCCGGGAGGTGCAGGCCGACCTCGGCGACCTGTTCGCCACCGGCGAGACGGGCCTGATGGGGCTGGCGCTGGAACCGGGCTTCGAGGAGAACCGGCGGTTCTACACCTGCCAGGGCGTGACCGGCGGCGAGGGTGCCTCGATCGAGGTGATCGCCTGGGCCGCCGCGGACGACTGGAGCGCCGCCACCCGGGTCGAGGACCCGCTGATCGGCGGGATCCCGGTCAACCAGGGCTCCGGGCGGCACGGCGGGTGCCGGCTGGCGTTCGGGCCGGACGGGGCGCTGCTCGTCGGCACGGGCGACAACGCCGTCGGCACGACCCCGCAGGACCTCGGGACGCTGGCCGGCAAGGTGCTCCGTGCCGATCCGGCGACCGGTGAGCCGCTGCCGGACAACCCCTTCGCCGCCCCGGACGACGGCGCGGAGGACCTCATCTGGACCTACGGGCACCGGAACGTGCAGGGGCTGGCCGTCCGGCCGGGCACGGACCAGACGTACTCCGTCGAGCACGGCCCCGATCGCAACGACGAGGTCAACCTCCTGCAGCCGGGTGGCAACTACGGCTGGGACCCCGACGGTGGCGGCAGCTACGACGAGAGCGTGCCGATGACCGACCCGGCGATCGAGGGCGCGGTGCCCGCGGTGTGGGACTCGGGCGCCCCGCCGATCGCGCCCAGCGGCGGCACCTTCCTCGACGGCGACCAGTGGGGCGACTACGACGGGCTGCTCCTGCTGGGGGCGCTGCGCGGGCAGCACGTGCTGGCGCTCCGGCTGGACGACCAGGGGCAGGTGGTCGAGCAGTTCCGGCTGCCCGAGCTGGACGGGACGCACGGGCGCATCCGTGCCCTGGAGCAGGGCACCGACGGCGCGCTCTACGTCACCACCGACAACGGCGACGACCGGGACCAGCTGCTGCGCGTCACCCCGCAGGGCTGAGCGCCCGGTCCGCCACCCGCGGCGGCACCGCGGCGCCCGGCGGCAGGAGCGGGCACGGCTCCGGCTCGCCCAGCACCGTGCGCACCGGGAGCACGCCGGCCCACACCGGGCCGGCCAGGTCGCGCTCGTCGTCGCCCGGCGGGCCGGTGCGGATCTTCACGCTCGCCTCGGCGAGGTCCAGGGCGAGCACCGCGGTGGCGGCCAGCTCCTTGCGGTCGGGCCGGCGGGTCGCCGCCCACGAGCCGGGCGCCAGGTGCTCGGTCAGCACCTCCAGGGCGAGCAGCCGCTCGTCCGGGTCGGTCACGGGCCGTGCCGCGCCGTGCACCACCGCGCAGCGGTAGTTGACCGAGTGGTGGAAGGCCGAGCGCGCGTAGACGATCCCGTCCAGGTGGGTGACGGTGAAGCAGACCGGCGCCCCCGCCGCGGCTGCCCGCAGCGTGGCCGCGCCCGTCGAGCCGTGCAGGTAGAGGGTGTCGCCGCGCCGGCCGTAACCGGTCGGCAGCACCACGGGCGCCTGGCCGAGCAGCACGCCGAGGTGGCCGACCAACCCGGCGTCCAGGACGGCGTGCAGGTCGGTCCGGTCCGTGCGGGCGCGCTTCGCGCCCCGGCGCACGGTGCTGCGGGCGGTCGGGGAGAGGGGGGCGGCGGAGTCCACGACGTCGATCCTGGGCGACACGGGTGGACCGCTGGAACGGCCAATCCGCTAGATTCCGGCCAGTCCACTTCGCCTCGTCGGCAGGAGCGCCGTGATCGACGTCCCGCCGGTCCTGCTGGACCGCGGCTCGGGGAGGCCGCTGTCGGTGCAGCTGGCCGACGCGCTGCGCTCCGCGGCCGCCGACGGCAGGCTGCGCCCGGGCGACCGGCTGCCCTCGACGCGCGCGTTCGCCGCCGCCCTCGGGGTGAGCCGCACCGTTCCCGTCGCCGCCTACGACCAGCTGCTCGCCGAGGGGTGGCTCGGCGGGCGCCGCGGTGCGGGCACCTACGTCCTCGGCGCGGTGACGGCGGCCCCGGCGGCGGCCCCGGTCCCCGCCACCCGGCCGCCGGAGGCCGCGGCGCTGGTCGACCTGCACGCCGGGTCGCCGTGCCTGGAGGTGCTGGACCGGGCGGCCTGGCGCCGGGCCTGGCGGGCCGCCGGCGACGGCGCACCCGACGCCCACCCGGAGCCGGCCGGGGACCCGGCCTTCCGGTCGGCGGTCGTGGCGCACCTGCTGCGCCACCGCGGGCTGGCCGCGGGGCCCGACGACGTGCTGGCCACGGCGGGCACCTCCGCCGCGGTGGGCGAGGTGGCCGGGACCCTGCCGCCCGGCAGCCGGGTCGCGGTGGAGGACCCGGGCTACCAGCGGGTCGTCGGCGCGCTGCGCGATGCCGGGCTCGAGGTCGTGCCGGCCGCCGTGGACGACGACGGGCTGGTCGTCGAGGCGCTGCCGCCGGACCTGGCCGCCGTCTACTGCACGCCGGCCCACCAGTACCCGCTGGGCCGGCGGATGTCCGCCGCGCGCCGGCTGGCCCTGGTGGCACGGGCCCGCGCCGAGGGCTGGTGGGTGCTGGAGGACGACTACGACGGCGAGCTCCGCTACGACGTCGCGCCGCTGCCGCTGCTGGGCGCGCTGGGGCCCGACGTCGTGGTGCACCTGGGGACGACCGGGAAGATCCTCAGCCCCACGCTCGGGGTCGGCTGGGTCGTCGCCCCCGGCCCGCTGCGGGCGGCGCTGCTGGCCCGCCGCACGGCCACGGGCACCCGGCCGGCGCGGGCCGGGCAGCGGGTGTTCGCGGCGTTCGCGGCCTCGGGGGACCTCGCCCGCCACCTCCGCCGGCTGCGGCGCGAGCTGGTCGCGCGGGCGGACGAGGTGCGGGCCGCGGTCGCGGCCGCCGGCTGCCGGGCCGAGGGGGACGCCGCGGGGGCCCACGTCCTCGTGCCGCTGCCGGATCCCGCGGCGGAGGAGGAGGTGCGGGCGGCCGCCGCGGCGCGGGGCGTCGCGCTGGACGGGCTGGGCCGGCACACGGTGCACGGGGCCGGCCGCCGGTCGGGCCTGGTCGTCGGTTTCGCCGCCCCCGCGCGGGAGGAGCTGCGCCGGGCACTGCCGGTGCTCACCGCGGTGCTGCGCGAGCACGCCCGGCCCTGAGCCACCCGCCGCCCTCGACGGCCCCGACCACCCGGGGACGCCACCGGCCCGCCTCCTGGACGGAAGCGGGCCGGTAGGGCGTCCGGGCGCACCCCGGGGCCCGCGGGCCCCGGGGTGCGCCCCGTCGATCTAGTCCACGGTCCAGGTGTCGCCGCCGGCGAGCAGCGCGTCGAGGTCGCCGGGGCCCTGCAGCCGGGCCTCGTGCAGCTGCTCGGCCATCATCGCCTCGTAGCTGGGCTTCTCGACCTTCCGGAACACGCCCATGGGGGTGTAGCGGAGGTCCTGCGTGGACAGCCGCGACAGCGCGAACGCGTACGACGGGTCCTGGCGGGTGGCGTCGTGCACGACGATCTCGCCCGCGTCGACCTGGTTGGTCTCGGCCACCCGGAGGCCACCGAAGTCGTCGCGGACCACGCAGGAGGCGCCGTCCGGCCCGAACACCAGCGGCTCGCCGTGCCGCAGCGGGATCGTCCACATCGGGCCGGTGGCCGGGTCCTTCAGCAGCTCGAAGGCGCCGTCGTTGAAGATGTTGCAGTTCTGGTAGATCTCCACCAGCGACGTGCCCTTGTGCTCCGCGGCCTGGCGCAGCACGTCGGTGAGGCCCTTCCGGTCGGAGTCCATCGCCCGGCCGACGAAGGTGGCGTCCGCGCCGATCGCGAGGGACACCGGGTTGAACGGGTGGTCCAGCGACCCCATCGGCGTCGACTTGGTGACCTTGCCGACCTCGGAGGTGGGCGAGTACTGGCCCTTGGTGAGGCCGTAGATCCGGTTGTTGAACAGCAGGATCGTCATGTCGACGTTGCGGCGGAGCGCGTGGATCAGGTGGTTGCCGCCGATGGACAGCGCGTCACCGTCACCGGTGACCACCCAGACCGACAGGTCGGGGCGCGCGGCGGCCAGGCCGGTCGCGATCGCCGGGGCGCGCCCGTGGATCGAGTGCATCCCGTAGGTGTTCATGTAGTACGGGAAGCGCGACGAGCACCCGATGCCCGACACGATGACCATGTCCTCGCGGGCGATGCCCAGGCTCGGCAGGAAGCTCTGGACGGCGTTGAGGATGACGTAGTCACCGCACCCGGGGCACCAGCGCACCTCCTGGTCGGTCTTGAGGTCCTTGCCCTTGAGCTCGGTCAGCTTCGGACCGTGCTGCTCGAGCGAGCGGGCGATGGCGGCGTCGATGGGGGTCGGCGCGTCCGGCATGCCGATGTCGACGGTGGTCACTGCGGGGCTCCGTTCACAGCTGCGGAGGTCACGGCGGCTGGCTGCACCGTGTCGATCGCGTCCTGGATCACCGCGGCCAGCTCGGCCGCGCGGAAGGGCAGGCCGCGCACCTGCGTGTGGCTCTGCACGTCGACCAGGTACCTGGCGCGCAGCAGCAGGGCCAGCTGCCCCAGGTTCATCTCCGGGCAGATCACCCGGTCGTACCGGGCCAGCACCTCGCCGAGGTCGGCCGGGAAGGGGTTGATGTGCCGGAGGTGGATCTGGGCGACCTTGCGGCCCGAGCTCCGGATCCGCCGGGCGGCCGCGCCGATCGGCCCGTAGGTCGAGCCCCACCCGATGACCGCGACCCGGGCGTCGCCGTCGGGGTCGTCGACGTCGGTGGGCGGGATCGTGGCGGCGATGCCGTCGACCTTCGCCTGGCGGGTGCGGGTCATGAAGTCGTGGTTGGCCGGGTCGTAGGAGATGTTCCCCGTGCGGTCGGCCTTCTCCAGCCCGCCGATGCGGTGCTGCATCCCGGCGGTGCCCGGGATCGCCCAGGCGCGGGCCAGGGTCTCGGGGTCGCGCAGGTAGGGGAGGAACTCGCCGTCCTCGCCGTTGGGCTCGGTGGCGAACCCGACCGCTCCGCTGAGGTCGGGCAGCGAGTCGGCGTCCGGGATCGCCCACGGCTCGGCCCCGTTGGCCAGGTAGCCGTCCGACAGCAGCATGACCGGCGTCCGGTAGGCGAGCGCGATGCGCGCGGCCTCGACGGCGGCGTCGAAGCAGTCGCCGGGGGAGCGCGGCGCGATGACCGGGACGGGGGCCTCGCCGTTGCGGCCGAACATCGCCTGCAGCAGGTCGCTCTGCTCGGTCTTCGTCGGCAGCCCGGTGGAGGGGCCACCGCGCTGCACGTCGACGATGACCAGCGGCAGCTCGGTCATGACCGCCAGGCCGATGGTCTCGGCCTTGAGGGCGACGCCGGGGCCCGACGTCGTCGTCACGCCCAGCGCGCCGCCGAAGGAGGCGCCGAGCGCGGCACCGATGCCGGCGATCTCGTCCTCGGCCTGGAAGGTGCGGACGCCGAAGGCCTTGTGGCGGGAGAGCTCGTGGAGGATGTCCGAGGCCGGGGTGATCGGGTAGGCGCCCAGGAACACCGGCAGCCCGGAGCGCTGGCCGGCGGCGACGAGCCCCAGCGCCAGGGCCTGGTTGCCCGAGATGTTCCGGTAGCGGCCCGGCTTCATCGGGGCCGGCTTGATCTCGTAGGAGACGGCGAAGGCCTCGGTGGTCTCGCCGTAGTTGTAGCCGGCGCGGAACGCGGCGATGTTGGCCGCGGCGATCTCGGGCTTGCGGCGGAACTGGCGCTCGAGGAAGCGGACGGTGCCCTCGGTCGGCCGGTGGTACATCCAGCTGAGCAGGCCGAGCGTGAACATGTTCTTGCTGCGCTCGGCCTCCTTCTTGCCCAGGCCGGAGTCCGCGAGCGCGTCCAGGGTCATCGAGGTGAGCGGGACGCTGACGGTCTGCCACCCCTCGAGCGAACCGTCCTCGAGCGGGTTGGTCGCGTAGCCGACCTTCGCGAGGTTGCGGGGGGTGAACTCGTCGGAGTCGAGGATGAGCAGGCCACCGCCGGGCAGCTCGGCCAGGTTGGCCTTGAGCGCGGCGGGGTTCATGGCGACGAGCACGTCCGGGGCGTCACCCGGCGTCATGACGTCGTGGTCGGCGAACTGCAGCTGGAAGGAGCTGACGCCGGGCAGGGTCCCCGTCGGCGCGCGGATCTCGGCGGGGAAGTTCGGCAGCGTCTTGAGGTCGTTGCCGAACGACGCCGTCTCGCTGGTGAACCGGTTGCCGGTCAGCTGCATGCCGTCGCCGGAGTCGCCGGCCAGCCGGATCACCACGCGGTCGAGCTCGACGACGCTCTTCACGAGCCCGCCGGGGGCGGACGTGGGCACCGGGCTGGCCGGGGCGCCGTTCGGTCCCGACGGCGCGACGGTCGGGTTGGTGCCAGTCATCAGCGGTCTACCTCCACCGGGCGAGGTTACGTGCGTGTCCACGCGCCCGGGATGTGCAACCGGACACGCCGCAGCGGTGAGGATCCCACCGCGTCCGCCGGGGCAACGGCTGCGTGCGCCCCGTCATTCCACGGGGCACCCCCTGCCGGGGGAGCGGTCGCCCGCCGTCCGGGAACGGGGGGTGCGAGGACGGCGTTGTACGGGTCGTGCAACGCATGACCAACGGACTGAAGACCGCCCTCCTGCTGGGCCTGATGGGCGGGCTGATCCTCATGGCCGGCGCCCTGATCGGCGGCCGAGGGGGCCTGTTCATCGCCCTGGTCATCGCGTTGGCGGTCAACGGTTACGCCTACTTCAACTCGGACAAGCTCGCGCTGCGCGCGATGCGGGCCTTCCCGGTCACCGAGACGCAGGCGCCGCAGCTGTACGCGATGGTGCGCGAGCTCGCCACCGAGGCGCGCCAGCCGATGCCGCGGCTCTACGTCAGCCCGACCAACCAGCCCAACGCGTTCGCCACCGGGCGCAACCCGCGCAACGCGGCGGTCTGCGTCACCCAGGGCATCCTCGAGCTGCTCGACCGCCGGCAGCTGCGCGGCGTGCTCGCGCACGAGCTCTCGCACGTCTACAACCGCGACATCCTGATCAGCTCGGTCGCCGGCGCGATGGCCACGGTGATCACCTACCTCGCGCACATGGCGATGTTCGCCTCGTTGTTCGGTGGCCGCCCGGACGAGGACCGGGGCGGCGGCAACGCCCTCGGCGGCCTGCTGCTCATGCTGCTCGGGCCGCTGGCCGCCGGGCTGGTGCAGATGGCGGTGAGCCGCAGCCGGGAGTACCAGGCCGACGCCTCCGGGGCCCAGCTGTCGCAGGACCCGCTGGCGCTCGCCGACGCCCTGCGGGTGATCGAGCGCGGGACGGCCGCCCGCCCGCTGCCGCAGGAGGACCGGCTGGTCACCCAGAGCCACCTGATGATCGCCAACCCCTTCCGCGGGCAGGGCCTGGCCTCGCTGTTCGCGAGCCACCCGCCCATGCCGCAGCGGATCGCCCGCCTGGAGCAGATGGCCCGCGAGCTCGGCCAGCGCTGATCGGCCCGGGCCCCGGGTCAGGTCGCGCGGACCGCGTCGATCGCGTCCAGCGCCTGCTCCCGGAGGCCGTCGGAGATGGGGGCCGAGCCGGCGACCTCGGCGGCCGCCCGCTGGCCCTCGGGGCTGACCACGAAGCTCATGAAGGCCTGCAGCCGGTCGGCGACCGCCGGGTCGTCGTACTCCATGCAGCCGATGTGGTAGCTGACCAGCACGATCGGGTACTCGCCGGATCCGGTGGTGTCCCGGTTCAGCTCGATGACGACGTCGTGCGCACCGCGGCCCTCCAGGCGCGGGGAGTTCTCCACGACGGCCGCGGCGGCCTCCGGTGACGGGGCGACGAACTCCCCGCCCACGCCGATGTTCGCGATGCCGAGGTCGCCCGCCTGGCTCAGGTCGGCGTAACCGATGGTGCCCTGCCCGCCGCGGACGGCGGCCACGACGCCGGAGTTCCCCTGGGCCGCCTCACCGCCGGGCACCGGCCAGCTGCCGTCAGGCTCGTGCGGCCACGCGCCGTCCGCGGCCTCGGCCAGGTACTCGGTGAAGTTCTCGGTGGTGCCGGACTCGTCCGCGCGGTTCACCGGGGCGATCGGCAACGCGGGGAGGGCGGTGCCGGGGTTGTCCGCGGCGATCGCCGGGTCGTCCCAGGTGGTGATCCGCTGGTCGAAGATCCCGGCGAGGGTCCCGGGGGAGAGGTTGAGCTCCGCGACGCCCTCGATGTTGTAGACGACGGCGATGGGGGAGATGTAGTTGGGCAGCTCGAAGACGCCGGACGGCCCGCAGCGCTCCTGGGCCTGGGCGAGCTCGTCGGCGTCCAGCGCGGCGTCGGACCCGGCGAAGTCGGTGCCACCGGCGAGGAACTGCTCGCGGCCGCCACCGGAGCCGATCGGGTCGTAGCTGACGTCCAGCCGGGGCTGGACGGCGGTGAACCCGGCCGACCAGCCCTGCATGGCCGCCTGCTGGGCGCTGGAGCCGGCGCCGACGAGGGAGCCGGTGAGCAGCTCCGCCCCCTCGTCGACCCTCGCCCGCTCGTTGAGCGGGACGAAGTTCGCCGCGAAGACGGCGAAGCCGCCGATGGCCACCGCGCCGCCGAGGGCGGCGATCTTCCTGCGGGCAGTCACTGCGGCCTTCCACGGGTCGTCGGGCGGCCGGGACGGACGCCGGTCCACGAGGGTACGGCCCGACGCGCCGGGGCCGCGCCCGCCGCCCGGTGCCGGGTGTCCGGCCTCCGGCGTCCGTCCCGGCGGTTCAGCGGTAGTTGTCGAACTGGAGGGCGACGTCGAGGTCGGCGCCGCGGAGCAGCTGCTGCACCGCCTGCAGGTCGTCCCGCTTCTTGCCGCTCACGCGGAGCTGGTCACCCTGGATCTGCGCCTGGACGCCCTTGGGGCCCTCGTCGCGGATCAGCTTGGCGATCTTCTTGGCCGTGTCGGACTCGATGCCCTGCTTGATCTTCGCGCCGATCTTGTAGGACTTCCCGGAGGCCTGGGGTTCGCCGGCGTCGAGCACCTTGAGCGAGATGTTCCGCTTGATCAGCTTCTCCTTGAACACCTCGAGGGCCGCCGAGACGCGCTCCTCGGTGTCCGCCTGCAGCGTCACGCCGTCCTCGCCGGCCCACGCGATGGACGCGTTGGTGCCGCGGAAGTCGAACCGCTGGGAGAGCTCCTTGCCCGCCTGGTTCAGGGCGTTGTCGACCTCCTGGCGGTCGACCTTGCTCACGACGTCGAAGGATGAGTCGGCCATGTCGTTTCCTCTCCGTGCGGGACGGGCGCCGGGGCGCCCGTCGGTGGGGACCCGTCACGTGCCGGGCCCCTGGCTTGTTACTCTCTCCCGCGTACCCATCGCGGCGGGTTGCCCGAGTGGCCAATGGGAGCGGACTGTAAATCCGTCGGCTTAGCCTACGAAGGTTCGAATCCTTCACCCGCCACGCGGTACGACGGCCCCCGACCACCAGGTCGGGGGCCGTCGCCGTTCCCGGTCCGGGTCAGGGCGCCGTCGGGGCCCGAGCGCTGGAGACGGCGGTGCGCTCGAGCCGCTCCCCGCCGAGGAAGAGCCAGCCGAAGGCGATCTCCACGTGGCGGGTGCAGCGCACGGTCACCTCGGCGCCGTCGGTCTCGGCCGCCCAGCTGTCCAGCGCGGTCCCGCCGTCGGCGAGCTGGTCGCCGACCGCGGCCTGCGCGGCGGCGCGCGTCAGCGGCAGCTCGGTGCCCACCCCGTGCGGGTAGACGACCGCCTCGTCGGCCTGGTTGGCCGCCGCCAGGGCAGCGCCGTCGCAGACCGACTGCACCTCCTGCTGCTCGAGGAAGGCGTCGGAGGCGGCGATCGCACCGAAGGCCATGAGGGCCGCGACGAGCCAGCAGACCAGGACGAACGGGAGCGTCGAGCCGCGCTCGCGATCGTCCCGGTCGGGGTGCACGTGCGGGAGCGTAGGCAGCCGGCCGCCGTCGTCCACCGCCTGTGGACACGATCTGTGGACACTGTGGACGGAGGTTCACCCGTCCTCGTGTCCCCCGGTCGCCGCCTGTGGACGGCGCGGTGGGCGGATGCCGGTGGCGCGGTCGAGGACGGCCGGCGCGGTGCGGCCGCCCCGGTCGCAGCCGTGCTGCCGGACGCCCGCCGACCGGTGAAGTGGATCACTCTTCGTGTGAACAGCGTGGCGGATGGTCACGACATGGCGTCTCCCGCGGCGTGTCGTGATCGAGATGCTTGTGGCCGTCCGTGACGGGAAGGAGTGTCTCCCGCGCGGTCCGTATTCGACGACGCTCTGCCCCCGCGCGTATGGATGGCTGCCGCACCAGCCAATCAGTCGTGCCCACAGGGAGACGTCATGAACAGCACCGTGCAGCGCAACACCCAGGCCCGCGGCGTGAAGTGGACCCGCGGCGTGAAGTGGACCCGCCGGTCGTCCTGACCGTTCGCGCTCGCCTCCGGGGTGGCCGCTCCACCGAGCGGCACCCCGGAGCGTCACTGCCCATGGACGCGCTGTCCGGTTTCCGGGTCGACTGACTCTTCCGGGGCGGACGAGGCTGGTGGTGATCGCGGTCGCTGCTAGCCTTCGCCCGCCCCACGACCCGGGAGAGAGCGCAGTTGCAGGAGCCTGAGCAGGACGTTCGCGAGCCTCGCCGGCCGCCCGCGGTGCGCAGCCCGTGGATGCCGGCGCTGCTCGGGTTGTCGCTCGCCTGCCCGGTGGCCCTGCTGCTGCTCACCAGCCAGCCGCTGGTCGTCCCGTCCGCCGTCCTCCTGCTGGTGCTCGTCGCCGCGGTGGCCGCGGAAGGGGTCAACGTCCACGTCGAGTTCCGCCGGCAGAGCTTCCACAGCTCGGCGAGCGAGGTGGCCTTCGTCATCGCGCTCCTGGAGGTCGGTGGCGCGTGGACCGCCGCCACGCGCGCCGCTGCGGTCGCCGTCGTCCTGCTGGCCCACCGGCTCCCCACGGCCAAGGTCGTCTTCAACACCGCCGTGGCCGTGCTGGAGGCCGGGGTGGCCACCGCCATCCTGGCGCTCCTGCCGTCCGGTGGTCTCGCCACCCCGTCGACCTGGCTGTCGAGCCTGCTCGCCGTGTTCGCCGCGAACGTGGTCGGCGCGGGCCTCGTGGCCGGGGCGATCACCCTCACCCAGGGGTATCCCGGTCGGGCGATCTGGACGAGCCTCTTCGTCCCGGTCGTCGTCGTGCAGCCGGTCGCCGTCACGATCGGCCTGGCCATCCTCCTGCTGCTGCACACGACCGTGTGGTCGCTGCTGCTCGTCGTGCCGATGGTCGTCGCGCTCGTGCTGGTCTACCGCCGCTTCGCCGCGGTCACCCGCCAGAGCCACTCCCTCGAGCGGGTCTACGAGTTCGCCCGCCGGGTCGAGCAGGTGGAGCCCGACGACGCCGGCACCCGGCAGATCGTCCACGCCGTGCGCGAGCTGCTCAACGCCGAGCGGGTGGCCCTCTGGCTGCCGCCCTACCTCGACGAGGGGCCGCGTCTCGTGGTGGCCACCGAGGACGGTGCGGACTGGTACGACGGGCCCGGCGACTCCGACGACCCGCTGCGCCGCCGCGCGGTCGGTTCGACGGGCGGCGCGATCCGCGTCTCGGCGGGCCGCGCCGACGAGCGCGACACGGTCGCACTGGCGCGCCGGGGCGTGTCCGAGCTGCTGGGCGCGCCGGTGACCACGGCCGCCGGCGAACCGGGCTATCTCGAGGTCTGCGACCGGCGCAGCGACATCGTCTCCTTCGGCCGCAGCGAGCGGGGCGCGCTGGAGTCCATGCTCACCCACGTCAACGCGGCCATCCGGCAGCAGCAGCTGCTGACCCGCATCCGGTTCGACGCCGACCACGACCGGCTCACCGGGCTGCCGAACCGCCAGCGGCTCGCCGCGGAGGTCGACGCCCTCCTGGCCGAGGGGGCCGCCGGCGCCGGGCTCATCCTGGCCTCCCTCGGCACCTACGCCGACATCACCGACACCCTCGGGCACGCCGCCAGCGACGAGCTGCTCCTGGTCACCGCCGGCCTGCTCCGCGAGCACGCACCGCCGCGCGCCCTCCTCGCCCGCATGGAGCGCGAGCAGTTCGCGGTCCTCCTCCCCGGGCTCTCGCTCGCCGCCACCGAGCAGGCCGCCCGGCGGCTGCGCGAGGCGGCGGCGACACGGGTCCGCGTGGCCGGGCTGGACCTGGAGGTCTCGCTCACCATCGGCGTCGCCGCGGCGCCCGAGCACGGCACCGATGCGGGGACCCTGATGCAGCGCGCGGACGTCGCCCTGCTGGCCGCCGGGGGGTCCGGTGGCGTGGCCAGCTACCACCCGGTGCTCGACCAGCAGAGCCTGCGCCGCCTGCAACTGGGCACCGAGCTCGCCCAGGCGATGGCCGACGGGCAGATCGGCGTGGTCTTCCAGCCGGTCATCGACGCGCAGACCTCCGACATCGTGTCCGTGGAGACCCTCGTCCGCTGGACCCACCCGCGCTTCGGCAGCATCCCGCCCGAGGACGTGATCGGGCTGGCCGAGCAGATCGGCCGGATCGGCGCGGTGACCGACCACGTCCTGGACCTCGCGCTGGCCCGCTGCCGGCGCTGGCTGGACCAGGGGATCTCGCTGTCGGTCGCGGTCAACGTCTCGGCGTTCTCGCTCAGCGAACCCGACCTGGTCGACCGCATCCGCGGTGCCCTGGAGCGGCACGGCGTCCCCGGTGAGCTGCTCGTGCTGGAGCTCACCGAGAGCAGCGTCGTCGACGACTCGGTCCGGGAGAGCTCCGTGCTGGAGGACCTGCACGACCTGGGGCTGCGGCTGTCGATGGACGACTTCGGCACCGGCTACTCGTCGCTCTCCCAGCTCCGGCAGCTGCCGATCGACGAGGTGAAGATCGACAAGTCCTTCGTGCTGTCCATGGCCACCAGCCAGGGGGAGTCGTTCATCGCGCGGTCGATCATCGAGCTGGCCCACAACCTCGGGCTGTGCGTGGTGGCCGAGGGCGTCGAGGACGAGATGACCCGCAACCAGCTCATCGCGATGGGCTGCGACAAGCTCCAGGGCTTCCTGATCAGCCGCCCGCTGCCGGAGGACCGGCTGGAGAAGTGGCTGCTCGCGCGCACCGGCGTCCGCTCCGCCGCTCCGGGGGCCAGCCACCGGCGCCTGTTCGTCCGGACGTGACGCACCTCGCCGGGACCCCCCGCGAGGCGGCCCGGGGCATCAGGTAGAGTCTTCGACGGCTCCTCGGAGCACGCCCCTTTAGCTCAGTCGGCAGAGCGTCTCCATGGTAAGGAGAAGGTCTACGGTTCGATTCCGTAAAGGGGCTCTGGTAGTACCCGACCTACCGGTCCTGTCGCGAGACCGGCCCGCGTGGTCATCCCGGCGGTGTAGCTCAGCCTGGTAGAGCAAGCGGCTCATAATCGCTGTGTCACCGGTTCAAGTCCGGTCACCGCTACTCCCGACGGACCCGGCAAGCCGGGTCCGTCGCCGTGTCGGCTCCCGCCGGTGCGGCAGCAGGGCCCGGATCCGGGTCCTGTCCCACAAGGCTAGGAGCGCTCCCGTGGCAGCCACCGACGTCCGTCCGAAGATCACCCTGGCCTGCCAGGAGTGCAAGAACCGCAACTACATCACCCGCAAGAACCGGCGGAACGACCCCGACCGGCTCGAGCTGATGAAGTACTGCCCGCGCGAGCGCAAGCACACGCTGCACCGCGAGACCCGCTGACGGTCCGCGGCTGCTGAGCGAGGGCGGGAGCATGGCGCTGGACCGGGCACTGGTCGGGCGCAGCTACCCGCCCTCTGCCGTCTACGAGGTGGGCCGGGCGAAGATCGCCGAGTTCGCGGCGGCGGTCGGCGCGACCGACCGGGTGCACCACGACGCCGAGGCCGCCCGTGCCGCGGGCCACGCGGACGTGATCGCACCGCCCACCTTCGCCATCGTGGTGAGCCTGGAGGCCGCGTTCGTGGTGCTCGCCGACGACGAGGTGGGCCTGGACTACAGCCGGGTGGTGCACGGTGAGCAGAAGTTCACGCACCACCGCCCGATCCGGGCCGGCGACCGGCTGGTCGCCACCACCACGATCGACGCGGCCCGCACCGTTGCCGGCAACGACCTGCTGACCGCCCGGGTGGAGCTGGCGACGGAGGCGGGCGAGGCGGTCTGCACGTCCACCTCCATGCTCGTCGCGCGGGGGCCGGCGTGACTCCCGAGGCCGGCACCGCCCTCCCCGAGCTGGTCGTCCGGGTCACCCGCGCCGACCTGGTCCGCTACGCCGGTGCCTCGGGCGACTTCAACCCGATCCACTGGAACGAGCGGGTCGCCCGCGAGGTCGGCCTGCCCGGCGTCATCGCCCACGGCATGCTCACCATGGCGCTGGCCGCCCGGGCGGTCACCGGCTGGACCGGTGACCCGGCGGCGCTGCTGGAGTACCAGGTTCGCTTCGGGCGCCCGGTCGTCGTCCCCGACGACGACCGCGGTGCGGAGCTGACCGTGCGGGGCACGGTGGCCGCGCTGCTGGAGGACGGGCGGGCGCGGGTCGACCTGACCGTCACCAGCGAGGGGGAGAAGGTCCTCTCCCTCGCCCGCGCCGTCGTCCGGCTGGGCTGAACCGGGTCCCCGCCGGCCCCGCCGCTCAGCCGGCCGTGGACAGCAGCCGCTGCAGCCGCGAGACGCCTTCGACGAGGTCGTCGTCGCCCAGCGCGTACGACATCCGGACGTAGCCCGGCGTCCCGAACGCCTCGCCCGGCACCACCGCCACCTCGGCCTGCTCCAGGATCAGCTCGGCCAGCTCGGCGCTGGTCTCCGCGGTCCGCCCGCCGATCGGCCGGCCGAGCAGGCCCTTGACCGACGGATAGGCGTAGAACGCGCCGTGCGGCTCGGGGCAGGCCACGCCGGGGATCTCGCGCAGCATCGACACGATGGTCTTCCGGCGCCGGTCGAACGCCGCCCGCATCTCGGCCACGGCCGAGAGGTCGCCGGTCAGCGCGGCGATCGCGGCCGCCTGGGAGACGTTCGCGACGTTGGAGGTCGCGTGCGACTGCAGGTTGGTCGCCGCCTTGACGACGTCGGCCGGGCCCGCGATCCACCCCACCCGCCAGCCGGTCATGGCGTAGGTCTTGGCGACCCCGTTCACAACGACGCAGCGGTCGGCGAGCTCGGGCACCAGCACCGGCATCGACGGGGCGGTGAGCCCGCCGTAGGTCAGGTGCTCGTAGATCTCGTCGGTGAGCACCCACAGGCCGGCGTCGAGGGCCCAGCGACCGATCTCCTCGACCTGCTCGGCCGGGTAGACCGCGCCGGTGGGGTTGGACGGGGAGCAGAAGAGCAGCGCCTTGGTGCGCGGGGTGCGGGCGGCCTCGAGCTGCGCCGCCGAGACCAGGTAGCCGCTCTGCTCGTCGGCCACCACCGGCACCGGGACGCCGCCGGCCAGCCGGATGGCCTCCGGGTAGGTGGTCCAGTACGGCGCCGGCAGCAGGACCTCGTCGCCGGGGTCGAGCATCGTCGCGAACGCCTCGTACACCGCCTGCTTGCCACCGTTGGTCACCAGGACCTGGGCGGGGGTGAGCTGCAGCCCGGAGTCGCGCGCGGTCTTCGCGACGATCGCCTCCTTGAGCGCGGGCAGGCCGCCGGCGGGCGTGTACCGGTGCATCGACGGCGTCCGGGCGGCGGTGATCGCGGCCTCGACGACGTAGTCCGGCGTCGGGAAGTCCGGCTCCCCCGCGCCGAAACCGATCACCGGCTTCCCGGCGGCCTTCAGCGCCTTCGCCTTCGCGTCCACGGCGAGCGTCGCGGACTCGGCGATGGCGCCGATGCGACGGGAGATGCGGCGCGCGGCGGGCGGCAGCTCGGAGGTGCGGGCGGTCTCCGGGGCGGAGGCGTCGGTCATGGGCCCATCGTGTCAAAGACCACGCCCCGGGGGCCGCCCGCCCGGTCCCGCACGGGGAACCGCACGCGGCGGTGCCCTCGCCGGGGGTGTGCCCGGCGGGACGTTGGCTCCCGGCCGCCGCGGTCCCGTACACTGGCTGCACCGGGGCCTGTTGACCCCGCCACCGGCGTGCCCCGGATCCCCTCCCGGGGCCCGGCGCCACCGTGGCGGCGAGACGCCCGGGGCCCTCCCGAGGGCACAGGGGTGTAGCTCAATTGGCAGAGCAGCGGTCTCCAAAACCGCAGGCTGCAGGTTCAAGTCCTGTCACCCCTGCCAGCACGACACGGCACGACCGACCGACGGCCCTCGCGGGAGTGGCCACCACCGACGAGGCGAGCGAGGCGCAGTGAGCGACGAGAAGCCGGGCCGCGAGGACGACGCGCGCGCCGCCTCCGACGCCGAGCTCACCGACGAGCAGCTGGACCGCGAGGCGCCGGGGGTCGACGACGCCGCCGCCCTGGAGGCCGCCGAGGACGAGGTGGCCGGCGAGGCCGAGGCCGACGAGGACAAGGTCGTCGCCGCGCCGCGGGGTGACCGGGCCACCCGTCGGCGGGGCCGGATCACGGCCGGTGGCGACGAGGACGACGAGCCCGCCACGCCCTCCCGCCGTGCCGCGCGGTCGGCCGCGACGCCGGACCGCGAGGGCACCCCGACCCGGTCCCGGGCCGCGGCGGAGCGGGCGCGCTCCGAGGAGATGCGGCCGCGCCGGTCGATCATGCGCTTCCTGCGCGAGGTGGTCGCCGAGCTGCGCAAGGTCATCTGGCCCGGCCGGCGCGAGCTGATCACCTACACCACCGTGGTGATCGTGTTCGTCGCGTTCATCGTCGCGCTGGTGGCGGGCCTCGACCTGCTCTTCGCGCAGGGCGTGCTCGCCGTCTTCGGTTGACCCGCTCCGCGCCCGAACGCCCCTGACAAGGAAGAGACCCCCGTGATCGAGCTTGCGAGATCACCGATGAGCGCAGCACCGTCGGTCACGACGCCGACGAGCGCCACCGAGGAGAAGTAGTGACCGACCCCCGCGAGCCCTTCGAGACCGACAACGCGGTCGAGGGCACAGACCTGGACGACGCCCGATTCGACGAGCGCGGCACCGCCGACGTCGAGACCGGCGCCGGCGAGGCCGGTGCCGCCGAGGGGTCCGGCGACACCGCCGACCTGGCCGCGGGTGCCGCGATCTCCGACGGCGAGGTCGCCGACGCAGCGCCGGAGATCGAGACCGGTGACCCCGCCACCCTGGCCACCGACCCGCAGGTCGCGCCCGCCGAGGACTCCGACGTCGCGGCGGAGGAGGACGAGGACCCGGTGGAGGCACTGCGCAAGGCGCTGCGCATCGCCCCCGGCGACTGGTACGTCGTCCACTCCTACGCGGGCTACGAGAACAAGGTGAAGACCAACCTCGAGGCACGCATCCAGTCCCTCGACGTGGAGGACTACATCTACCAGATCGAGGTGCCCACCGAGGAGGTCACCGAGATCAAGAACGGCAAGCGCTCGCAGGTCAACCGCAAGGTCCTGCCCGGCTACCTGCTGGTCCGGATGGAGCTCAACGACGAGTCGTGGGGCGCGGTCCGCAACACCCCCGGCGTCACCGGCTTCGTCGGCGCGACCTCCAAGCCCTCGCCGCTGACGATCGACGAGGTCGTGAAGATCCTCGCCCCGGCCACCACGCCGCAGGCGCCGCGGGCCACCGAGACCGCGACGGCGAGCACGGGCGGCGCCGCCGCTGCGCCGGCCGCCGTCGTCGACTTCGAGGTGGGCGAGTCGGTCACCGTCATGGACGGCCCCTTCGCCACGCTGCCCGCCACCATCAACGAGATCAACGCCGAGCAGCAGAAGCTGCAGGTGCTCGTCTCCATCTTCGGCCGCGAGACGCCCGTCGAGCTCTCGTTCAGCCAGGTCCAGAAGTTGTAGGACCTCGGTGCTCCCGCTGCACCGAGGCCCTGCAGCACACATCACGTAGTTCCGATCGAAGGAAGAAGTCATGCCCCCCAGGAAGCGGTTGACCGCGGTCATCAAGCTCCAGATCAACGCCGGTGCGGCCACCCCCGCGCCGCCCGTGGGTCCGGCGCTGGGCCAGCACGGCGTCAACATCATGGAGTTCTGCAAGGCGTACAACGCCGCGACCGAGTCGCAGCGCGGCAACGTCATCCCCGTGGAGATCTCGGTCTTCGAGGACCGGTCCTTCACGTTCGTCACCAAGACCCCGCCGGCGGCGCGCATGCTGCTCAAGGCGGCTGGTGTCGAGAAGGGCTCGGGCGAGCCGCACAAGACCAAGGTCGCCACGGTCACCCGTGACCAGGTCCGCGAGATCGCCACCACCAAGATGGCCGACCTCAACGCCAACTCGCTCGACCAGGCCGAGAAGATCATCGCCGGCACCGCCCGGTCGATGGGCATCACGGTCGTCTGACGCACCACCACACACAGATCGCGTGGGAGGGCCTTCGCCGGCCCGTTCACCACAGGACCGGGGCACGGACCCCGGGAGAGGAACCACCATGGCGAAGCACGGCAAGAAGTTCCGCGCAGCGGCCGAGAAGGTCGACCGCGACAACCTGTACAGCCCGCTCCAGGCCGCCTCGCTGGCCAAGGAGACGTCGACGACCGCCTACGACGCCACCGTCGAGGTCGCCATGCGCCTGGGCGTCGACCCGCGCAAGGCCGACCAGATGGTCCGCGGCACGGTCAACCTGCCGCACGGCACCGGCAAGACCGCCCGCGTCATCGTCTTCGCGACCGGTGACAAGGCCGCCGAGGCCGAGGCCGCCGGCGCCGACGTCGTGGGCTCCGACGACCTGATCGAGCGCATCCAGGGCGGCTTCCTGGACTTCGACGCCGCGATCGCGACGCCGGACCAGATGGCCAAGGTCGGTCGCATCGCCCGCATCCTCGGGCCCCGCGGCCTGATGCCGAACCCGAAGACGGGCACGGTGACCCCCGACGTCACCAAGGCCGTCAACGACATCAAGGGCGGGAAGATCAACTTCCGCGTCGACAAGCAGGCCAACCTGCACCTGGTGATCGGCAAGACGTCCTTCGACGAGGCCAAGCTGGTGGAGAACTACGCCGCCGCCCTCGACGAGGTGCTCCGCGCCAAGCCGTCCTCGGCGAAGGGCCGGTACCTCAAGAAGGTCACCATCTCCACCACCATGGGCCCGGGCATCCCGGTCGACCCGAACCGCACCCGCAACCTGACGGTGGACGAGCCCAGCGCGTAAGCAGCTCGTCGCCCGACCGGGGCCCCGTTCCGCGCCGCGGAACGGGGCCCCGCGCGTTCCACTACCCTGCCGAGATCCCGCGATCTCGGGGCTTCCGGGCTCGTGACGCGCCGAGACCACGTGATCTCGGCGTCTTCCACCCGGGCGGGTACCGCCTTCCCGCGCTCATCGCGTACTCTTGCTCCCGTTCCCCCCAAGACCGCTGGTCGTCGCACGTCCGCGTGCGATCGAAGGTCCCGGAGCTCCGGGCGACCCGCGCAGGAGGACGGTTCGATCGGCAGGCGTCCGCGCCCGCCCCTCGCCCCGTGCGCCCTGCGCCGGGGCGTTCCTCGTCTCCGGGCCCTCCGTCGCACGCAGTCGTGCAGCGTCCAGCAGTCGCCCGACAGACGAGAGGAGGCCCATGCCCACGCAGGCGAAGGCCGCGGTGATCGACGAGATCACCGAGCGGTTCCAGTCGTCCAGCGCGGCGGTGCTCACCGAGTACCGCGGGCTGACCGTGGCGCAGCTGACCCAGCTGCGCCGTTCCCTCGGTGAGGGCAGCAGCTACGCCGTCGTCAAGAACACCCTGACGAAGCGGGCGGCGGACTCGGTCGGGCACTCCGACCTGGCCCCGCTGCTCAACGGCCCGACCGCGATCGCCTTCATCGAGGGCGACGTCGTCGAGGCCGCCAAGGCCATCCGCGACTTCGCGCGCGCCAACCCGCTGCTCGTCGTCAAGGGCGGCGTCGTCGAGGGCCGCACCGTCGGCCCCGCCGAGGTCACCGCCCTGGCCGACGTCGAGCCGCGCGAGGTGCTGCTGGCCAAGCTGGCCGGCGCCATGAAGGGCAACCTGACCAAGGCCGCCGGGCTGTTCCAGGCCCCGCTGTCGCAGGTCGCCCGGCTCGCCGAGGCGCTCAAGGAGAAGAAGCCCGCCGAGGCCGGCGCTCCCGAAGCCGCTGCTGCTGACACCACCCCCGACGCTGACGCCGCGGACGCCGCGGCCAGCACCGACTGACCCCAGAAGGAGACACCATGGCCAAGCTGTCCACCGCGGAGCTGCTCGACGCGTTCAAGGAGATGACCCTCCTCGAGCTGTCCGACTTCGTGAAGCAGTTCGAGGAGACCTTCGAGGTCACCGCTGCTGCCCCGGTCGCCGTCGCGGCCGCCCCCGCCGCCGGTGGTGGCGGCGGCGACGCCGGTGCCGCTGCCGAGGAGCAGGACGAGTTCGACGTCATCCTGGAGAGCGCCGGCGACAAGAAGATCCAGGTCATCAAGGAGGTGCGCGGCCTGACCTCGCTCGGCCTCAAGGAGGCCAAGGACCTGGTCGACAACGCCCCGAAGCCGGTCCTGGAGAAGGTCGCCAAGGACGCCGCCGAGAAGGCCAAGGCCGCTCTCGAGGGCGCCGGCGCCACCGTCACCGTCAAGTGACCCCCTCCCCGGCCTGACCGGGGAACGCACCACCACGGCAGGGGCCGTCCTCCTTCGGGAGGACGGCCCCTGTCGCATGTCCGGGTGGTTTGCCGCCGTCCGTGGAGACCCGCGTCACCGAAACCCCGTGACACACGTAACCTTCGCCGGGCGTGATCGTTACTGACCGGTAGTGACGCGCTGGGATCCCGCCGTACGCGGGGGGATCGAGGCGCAGGGACCGCCGGGGCCGGTGCGGCGGTGCGGGGAGCCGGTGGCAGGGCCGGGACGGGAGGCAGGGGACACGTGGGCGTCGCAGTCGAGGTCTCGGGGCTGACCAAGTCGTTCGGCAGCCAGAACATCTGGAGCGACGTCACGCTCACGCTGCCGCCCGGCGAGATCTCGGTCCTGCTGGGGCCCTCGGGCACCGGCAAGTCGGTCTTCCTCAAGTCGCTGGTCGGCCTGCTGAAGCCCGAGCGCGGCTCGATCGTCATCTCCGACACCGACATCGTGCGCACCAGCGAGGCCCGCCTCTACGAGGTGCGGAAGCTCTTCGGCGTGCTGTTCCAGGACGGCGCGCTCTTCGGCTCGATGAACCTCTTCGACAACATCGCGTTCCCGCTGCGCGAGCACACGCGCAAGAGCGAGTCCGAGATCCGGCGGATCGTCCTCGAGAAGATGGACATGGTCGGGCTGCAGGGTGCCGAGGGCAAGCTCCCGGGCGAGATCTCCGGAGGCATGCGCAAGCGCGCCGGGCTCGCCCGCGCGCTGGTGCTGGACCCGGAGATCATCCTGTTCGACGAGCCGGACTCCGGGCTGGACCCGGTCCGCGTGGCCTACCTCAACCAGCTGATCGTCGACCTCAACGCCCAGATCGACGCGACGTTCCTCATCGTCACCCACGACATCGGCACCGCCCGCACGGTGCCCGACAACCTCGGCCTGCTCTTCCGCCGCCACCTGGCGATGTTCGGCCCCCGCGAGCAGCTGCTCACCTCCCAGGAGCCGGTGGTCCGCCAGTTCCTCAACGGCCGCCGCGAGGGCCCGATCGGCATGAGCGAGGAGAAGGACGTCGCCCAGGTCGAGGCGGAGATGGCGGCCCTGGAGGCGCGCGGCGGGGACCAGCACAACGGCATCGGGCCCAAGGGCGCCACGGGTGGCGACGCCGTCCCGCCGCAGCTGGACCCGTCCCCGGGGCTGCCGGAGCGCAGGGCCGTGCGCCGCAGGCAGGAGCGGGTCGCCCGCATGCTGCACACGTTCGACCCGGCCACCGCCGCGGCCATCCGCGCCTCCCTGCCCGCGGACCTGCTCGCGCAGGCCGACGCAGGGGTCTTCGGGCCGACGCCGGTCCCGGGCGGCCGGCACTGGGCGCCGGAGCCCGGCGCGACGGCACCCACGGTCGTGCTGCCCCGGGCCGGGGGCGACGGGTGACCGCCACGGGGAAGCCGGCCGCGCCGGGGCTGCTCGACGGCAGGTACTCGCCGACCCGGCCGCTGGCGGCGAGCGGCAAGCTGTTCGCCTTCGCCCTCGACGTGCTGCGGGCCATGCCGAAGCGGCCGTTCCAGGTGCGGGAGTTCATCCAGCAGACCTGGTTCGTCGCCAGCGTGACCATCCTGCCGACGGCGCTGGTGGCGATCCCCTTCGGCGCCGTCATCGCCCTGCAGCTGGGGTCGCTCACCCGGCAGCTGGGCGCCCAGTCGTTCACCGGGTCCGCCTCCGTGCTCGCGGTCCTGCGCGAGGCCAGCCCGATCGTCACCGCCCTCCTGATCGCCGGCGCCGGTGGGTCGGCCATCTGCGCGGACCTCGGCGCGCGCAAGATCCGCGACGAGATCGACGCCATGGAGGTCCTGGGCATCAGCCCGATCCAGCGCCTCGTCGTCCCCCGCGTGCTGGCCGCGATGCTGGTGGCCACGTTGCTCAACGGCCTGGTCAGCGTCGTCGGGGTGGCCGGCGGCTACTTCTTCAACGTCGTCCTGCAGGGCGGCACGCCGGGGGCCTACCTCGCCTCCTTCAGCGCCCTGGCCCAGGTGGAGGACTTCTGGTCCGGGGAGATCAAGGCGCTGGTCTTCGGGCTCATCGCCGGCATCGTCGCCGCCTACAAGGGGCTCAACGCGGGCGGCGGCCCCAAGGGCGTCGGTGACGCCGTCAACCAGGCGGTCGTCATCACCTTCCTGCTGCTGTTCGCGGTGAACTTCGTGATGACGGCGCTCTACTTCCAGCTCGTCCCCCCGAAGGGGGCGTGATGGCGCTCCTCTCACCCACCGACCGGGTCCGGATCCGGCTGCGCCGCGTGGTCACCACCGTCTACCGGCGGCCGCTGGACACCCTCGACGACCTCGGCGACCAGCTCGGGTTCTACGGGCGCGCCCTGGGCTGGGTGCCGCGCACCCTGCGGCGCTACAAGCGGGAGGTCCTCCGGCTGCTGGCCGAGGTGACGTTCGGCTCGGGCGCGCTGTCGGTGATCGGCGGGACGGTCGGCGTCATCGCCTTCCTGTCCTTCTTCACCGGCACCGAGGTCGGGCTCCAGGGCTATGCGGCGCTGGACCAGCTGGGCACCTCGGCCTTCACCGGGTTCCTCTCCGCCTACTTCAACACCCGGGAGATCGCCCCGCTGGTGGCCGGGCTGGCCCTCTCGGCCACGGTCGGCTGCGGGTTCACCGCCCAGATCGGCGCCATGCGGATCAACGAGGAGATCGACGCCCTCGAGGTGATGGGCGTGCCGTCGCTGCCCTTCCTCGTGACCACGCGCATCGTCGCCGGCTTCGTCGCCGTCATCCCGCTGTACGTGCTCGGCCTGCTCAGCAGCTACTTCGCCACGCGCACCATCACGACCCAGGCCTACGGGCAGTCGACCGGCACCTACGACCACTACTTCAACCTGTTCCTGCCGCCGCAGGACGTGTTCTGGTCGTTCCTGAAGGTCCTGGTCTTCGCGGTGGTCATCATCCTGAGCCACTGCTACTACGGCTTCCGCGCCGGCGGCGGCCCCGCCGGTGTAGGGCTGGCGGTCGGCCGGGCGGTGCGCTTCTCGATCGTCGCGGTCATGGTCATCGACCTGTTCCTGTCGCTGGCGATCTGGGGTTCCACGACGACGGTCCGGATCGCGGGGTGAGCGGGAGATGAGCACGCGCGGGGCGGTGGTCCGCCGGCGGCTGCAGGGGCTGGCCTTCCTGGTCGTGCTCGCGCTGCTGCTGGGTCTGGCCGTGGCCGCCTACCAGAAGGCGTTCACCGAGGTGGCCCGGGTGACGCTGCAGGCGGACACGGTCGGCAACCAGCTGCAGGAGGCTTCCGACGTCAAGGTGCGGGGCGTGATCGTGGGCGACGTCCGGGAGGTGCGGGCCAGCGCCGACGGCGCCGAGATCGAGCTGGCGATCCGGCCCGAGTTCCTGGAGCAGATCCCGGCCGACGTCACCGCGCGCCTGCTGCCCAAGACGCTGTTCGGCGAGCGCTTCGTCTCCCTCGAGCTGCCCGACCGGCCCAGCGCCGAGCGGCTCGCCGACGGCGACGTGATCGGCCAGGACCGCAGCGAGAACGCCATCGAGCTGCAGCGGGTCATCGACGGCCTGCTGCCGCTGCTGCAGGCGGTCGAGCCGCAGGACCTGGCCACCACGCTCGGTGCCGTCGCCGACGCGCTGCGCGGGCGGGGTGACCGGCTGGGCGCCAACCTCGCCGCCGTGGGGCAGTACGTCGGCGAGCTGAACACCGTGCTCCCGGACCTCCAGGCCGACATCACCGGGCTGGCCGACTTCGCCGACACCTACGAGTCGGCCGCCGACGACCTGCTCGCGGTGCTCGACAACCTCGCCGTGACCAGCACGACCCTGGTCGACCAGCAGGAGCAGCTGCGCCGGACCTTCACCGTCGGGCGGGCGGCCGGCGACGCCACCGCGGGCTTCCTGGAGGCCAACGAGCGGACCATCATCTCGCTCGCCGAGACCTCGCGGCCGGTGCTGGGCGTCCTCGCCGAGTACTCGCCGGTGTACCCCTGCCTGCTGGAGGGCCTCACCCGTTTCAACCCGATGATCAGCGAGGCGTTCGGCGCAGACGGCGACCCGTCGCTGAACCTGAACATCGTCGTGACCCTTCCGCCGCGCAACCCCTACGTGCCCGGCGACCAGCCCGCCTACCTCGACCGCAGCGGCCCCGACTGCCAGGGTCTGGACGACATCGACGGGCTGATCCGGGCCGCCGAGCGCGGCGAGTACTACTGCCCGACCCCGCCGGAGGACGGCGTCGACTCGGCCGACAACCCGGTGTCGGGCAACCCCACCTGCCTCGGCGGGCGCGGTCCCGACGACGTGCCCGAGGGGGCCGGCGACCCCAACCCCCGGGCCGGCAACTCCCTGCCCCACGACCTCGCCGGATCGACGGCGGAGCTGGACTTCGTGCGCAGCATCCTCGCCCACCAGACCGGGACCGGGCCCGACCAGGTCTCCGACCTCGCGGTCTCCTCGCTGGCGCCCGTCCTGCGCGGCACCCAGGTGGCGTTCCGGTGAGGGGCGCGCTGCGCGGGATGGCCGCGCCGGTGACCAAGCTGGTGGCGTTCGCGCTCGTCACCGTGCTGGCCAGCTACGTGCTGGTCAGCACGATCACCAACGCCGGCTACGGGGACCAGCGCGCGTACCGGGCGCACTTCACCGACGTCGCCGGCCTCGTCGAGGGCGACGAGGTGCGGATCGCCGGCGTCCGGGTCGGCCAGGTGACCGCCATCGGGCTGGCCGAGGGGACCGAGCGGCCCGTCGCCGAGGTGGCCCTTGAGGTCAGCGCCGACGTCCCGCTGCCGGCCGGGGTCCGGGCCACCATCCGCTACCGCAACCTGGTGGGGCAGCGCTACGTCGCGCTCCAGGAGGGGGACGGCTCGGCCGGTCGCGTCCTGGAGGAGGACGCGTTGATCCCGCTCGCGCAGACCACCCCCGCGCTGGACCTCACCACCCTGTTCGGCGGGTTCCAGCCGCTGCTGCAGGCGCTGTCGCCGGCGGACGTCAACCGGCTCTCCTTCGAGATCATCCAGGTCTTCCAGGGCGAGGGCGGCACGGTGCAGAGCCTGCTGCGGCACATCGCGTCGCTGAGCGGCTCGCTGGCGGACAAGGACGCCGTCATCGGCAGCGTCATCGACAACCTCACGACCGTCATCGGCAGCGTCGCCGCCCGCGACGAGCAGCTGTCGGGCCTGATCGTGAGCCTGCAGCAGTTCGTCACCGGGCTGGCCGGCGACAGCCAGGCCATCTTCGACTCCCTGCAGACCGTCGACGGGCTGGCGCGGGCCACCACCGACCTGCTCGTCGACGTGCGCGCACCGCTGACCGCCGACATCCGGGGGCTGGAGGCGCTCTCGACGACCCTGGCCGACAGCGGCGAGGTGCTCGAGGACTTCCTGCAGCTCGCGCCCACCAAGCTCGACCTGGTCACCCGCACGGCGGTCAACGGCAGCTGGTTCAACTTCTTCCTCTGCGGGGCCTCGGGCAACGTCGTGCTGCCGGTGAGCAACCCCGACGGCAGCGAGAACGCGGTCGAGGTCCCGACCGGGGGCCTGCGCAACGGCGAGCGGGGGTGCGGCTGATGGCCCGCCCGTCCCGGCCCTTCCGGAGCCGAAACCCCGTGCCGATCGGCGCGGTCAGCCTGACGGTCATCGCCGTGCTGGTGCTGCTGGCGTTCAACGCGCAGTCGCTGCCGCTCGTCGGTGGCGGCACGGTCTACCGGGCGCAGTTCTCCGAGGCTGCCGGCCTGCGGCCCGACGACCCGGTCCGGGTCGCCGGCGTGAAGGTGGGCAGCGTGGAGAGCCTCGCGCTGGAGGACGGCGCGGTCACGGTCGAGTTCCGCGTCCGGGACGCGTTCGTGGGCGACCGCTCCGAGGCCGCCATCAAGATCGAGACGGTGCTGGGCGCCAAGTACCTGGCGCTCGTGCCGCGGGGGAGCGCGCCGCTGGACCCCGACGAGCGCATCCCGCTGACGCGCACCGCCGCGCCCTACGACGTCGTCGAGGCGTTCGCCGACCTCTCGACGACGGTGCAGGACCTCGACACCGCCCAGCTGGCCGGCTCGTTCGAGGTGCTGGCCGAGACCTTCGCCGAGACCCCCGACGAGGTGCGCAGCTCGCTGGAGGGGCTGGCCCGGCTGTCGGACACCATCGCCTCCCGCGACGCCCAGCTGCGGCAGCTGCTCTCGGCGACGCGGACGGTGACCGACGTGCTCGCCGACCGCAACGGCGAGTTCACCCGGCTCATCGTCGACTCGAACACGCTGCTGACCGAGGTGCAGGAACGGCGGCAGCTGATCGACGCGATCCTGACCAGCACCCAGGAGCTGTCGGCGCAGCTGTCCGGGCTGGTCGCCGACAACCGGGAGGCGCTGACGCCCGCGCTGGCGCAGCTCTCCCGGGTCACCGAGATCCTGGCGCGCAACCGGGACGACATCGCCCGGACCGTGGACCGGCTGGCGCCGTTCGTCCGGGTGTTCACCAACACCCTGGGCAACGGCCGGTGGTTCGACAGCTTCGTGGACAACCTGCTGCCCGGCGTGGTCGGCAGCATCGTGTGCGGCGGGCCGGGCGTCGTGGGCGCGCCGGTCTCCTGCCGGGAGGGGAACTGATGAGCGGCTCCCTGCAGCGCGGCGTCGCGCTCGCCGCGGCGCTGGTGCTGGTCGGCGCCCTGGGCTGGACGGTGCTCCGGCCCGCCGGTCAGTACCGGGTCACCGCGTGGTTCGGGCAGGCCGTCGGGCTCTACGCCGGCTCCGACGTCCGCATCCTCGGCATCCACGTCGGGGAGATCACCGACGTCCGGCCCGAGGGTGACCGCGTGCGCGTCGAGATGCTGATCGACGACGGCTACGACATCCCGGCCGACGCCGACGCGGTGGTGCTCGCACCCTCGCTGGTCTCCGACCGGTACGTGCAGTTCGCCCCCGTGTACTCCGGCGGTCCGACGATGCAGGACGGCGCGGAGGTGCCCGTCGAGCGCACGGCGACCCCGGTGGAGCTCGACGCGGTCTACGGCGCGCTGGACGAGCTGGCGGTGGCGCTGGGGCCGACGGGGGCGAACGCGGACGGCGCGCTGGCTGACCTGGTCGACGTCGGCGCGGCGAACCTGCAGGGCAACGGGGACGCCCTCAACCGCACGCTGGCCGGCTTCTCGCAGGCGGTGGAGACGCTCGCCGAGAACCGCGACGGGCTGTTCGACTCGGTGGAGAACCTCCAGCGGTTCACCAGCGCGCTGGCCGGCATCGACAACCAGGTCGGGCTGTTCAACGAGAACCTGGCGGCCGTCGCGGACCTGCTCGAGGAGGAGCGCGAGGACCTCGCCACGGCGATCCAGCTGCTGTCGCAGGCGCTCGGCGAGGTCGCGGGCTTCGTCCGGGACAACACCGACCTGCTGCGCACCAACGTCGACCGGCTGGCCGACGTCACGCTGGCGCTGGTGCGGCAGCGCGACGCGCTCGCCGAGGTGCTCGACGTCGCACCCGCCGCGCTGGGCAACCTGGCGCACGCCTACAACCCCGACTACGGGACGCTGGACACGCGGGACAACTCGATGGGGGCCACCAGCCCCGAGGTCATCGTCTGCCAGATCCTGGGCGCCACCGGTCGGCTGCGGCTCGACCTCGACCTGGTGCCCGACGTGCTCACCGACCCGCTGACCCAGGGCCTCCAGCTGCCGCCGATCGAGCAGATCTGCACGCGGCTGCTCTCCGGGGACGCGGACGCCGACGGGGCCCTCGACGACGTCGACGGCAACGGGGTGAGCGACCTGCAGGAGCTGCTCACCGCGCTCTTCGGCGGCGGCTCCTCCGGCGGTCGCACCGGTGGCTCGCTCATCGGGCTGCCCGAGATCGCGGGAGCGCCGCGGTGACCCGGCCCCTGGTGCGGGTCACCGCCCTCGCCGGCAGCGTCCTGCTGCTGGCCGGTTGCGGCTTCCGCGGTGCCTACTCCCTGGACCTGCCCGGCGGGGCAGACCTCGGGGACGAGCCCTGGACCGTGCAGGTGGAGTTCCTGGACGTGCTGGACCTGGTGCCGCAGTCCGGCGTGCGCGTGGCCGACGTGCCGGTCGGCCGGGTCGAGGAGATCGAGCTGGGCGAGGACTGGACCGCCGTGGTGACGCTGTCGGTCAACGGCGACGTCGAGCTGCCGGCCAACGCCGTCGCGATGATCCAGCAGACCTCGCTGCTGGGCGAGAAGTTCGTCGAGCTGGCACCCCCCGGCGGGGAGGAGCCGCGCGGCGTGCTGGCCGACGGCGCGCGGATCGGGCTGGACCGCACCAACCGCAACGTGGAGGTCGAGGAGCTGCTCGGCGCGCTGTCGCTCGTCCTCAACGGCGGGGGGCTCACCCAGCTGCAGACGATCACCCGGGAGCTCGGGACCGCGCTGGAGGGCCGCGAGACGGCGATCCGCAGCACGCTGGAGCAGCTCGACACGTTCATCGGCGGGCTGGACGCCCAGCGGTCGGAGATCAGCCGGGCGCTGGACAGCGTGGAGGCGCTCGCCACGAGCCTGGCCGAGCGCACCGGGACCATCGAGACGGCCCTGGACACCATCGGCCCCGGCCTGGACGTGGTGAACCAGCAGCGCGACCTGCTGGTCTCGATGCTCGACAGCCTGGCCCGGCTGGGCGACGTCGGCACCCGCGTCATCGAGCAGGCGGGCGCGAACACCGTCGAGGACCTCCGGCTGCTGCAGCCGATCCTCACCCAGCTCGCCTCCGCGGGCCCGGACCTGGCCGGCTCGCTGGACCTGCTGCTCACCTACCCGTTCCCCGCCAGCTCGCTGTCGGCGCTGAACTACCGTCAGGACCTGCGCACCGGGGGCTACGGCCTGTTCACCAACATGACCGCCTCGCTGGACCTCGACCTCACCGAGGTGCTCTGCCGCTACGCCGTCGACCCGCTCACCGGGGCGCTGGAGGAGCTCGCGCCCGAGGACCCCACGGGCCAGCGGTGTGGCGTCCCGGGCACCCCGCCGGGCAACGGCTCCGGTGCGCCCGCAGGCGGCACGGGCACGGCCGACCCCGGTCGGGGGGCCGGGCCGGGTGCGCTGCTGCCGGAGGGCATCGTCGGCCGGGTGCCCGGAGAGGGCGGCCTCGTCGGCCTCCCCGACCTGCTGGGAGGCCGGCCGTGATCACCCGCACCACGAAGCTGCAGCTGACCGCCTTCGCCCTGGTGGCCGTCCTCGGGATGGCCTACCTCGGTTTCACCTACGTCGGCCTGGACCGGGTGCTGCTCGGCACGGGCTACCAGGTGGCCGCCGACTTCCGGGACTCCGGCGGGATCTTCGAGAACGCCGAGGTGACCTACCGGGGGGTCTCCGTGGGCCGGGTGACGGACATGGAGCTGGTCGAGGACGGGGTCCGCGTGACGCTCACCATCGACCCCGGCGCGGAGCCCGTCCCCGCCGACACCAGGGCCGTGGTCTCCACCCGGAGCGCGGTCGGCGAGCAGTACGTGGACCTCGTGCCGGACGACGGGGAGGGCCCCTTCCTGGAGGACGGCGCGGTCATCCCGCAGGAGCGCACCGCGATCCCGGTGCCGGTCGAGCAGCTGCTGCTCGACGTCGACGAGCTGGTCGGCTCGCTGGACCAGGAGAACCTGCGGATCGTCGTCGACGAGCTGGGCCGGGCCTTCGCCGGGGCCGGGGACGACCTCGGCCGGCTCATCGACAACGGCGACCTCCTGCTCGCCCGGGCCCAGGAGTCGCTGCCCGAGACGCTGCGGCTGATCCGTGACAGCCGGACGGTGCTGGACACCCAGGTGGCCGGTCGCTCGGCGATCCAGCAGTGGGCGGCCGACCTGCGGCTGGTGAGCGACACGCTGGTGGCCAGCGACGCCGACCTGCGCGGCCTGCTGGTGACCGCCCCCGCCGCCGGCGACGCCCTGCAGCGCCTGGTCGAGGAGGCCGGCCCCGGGCTCGGCCCGCTGATCCGCAACCTCGACGTCCTCAACCGGGTCACGATCCCGCGGCTGGACGGCGTCGAGCAGCTCCTGGTGACCTACCCGGACGTGGTCTCGGGCGGGTTCACCGTCGTGCGCGACGACGGCGGCACGATGCGGGCGCACTTCGGGTTCGTCCTGAACGCCGGCGACCCGCACGCCTGCACCAGCGGCTACGTCCCCACCGGCGCCCTGCCGGGGCCCGGCGCGGTGCAGGCGCTGGACACCGACGCGGTGCGCTGCGCGGTCGTCGACGGAGCCGACCCGAACCCGGGGGACGGCGTCGACGAGACCGGCGCCAGCATCCGCGGCGAGCAGAACATCGGGCGCTCCGGCGGCGTCGCCGGCACCGGGCCGCAGAGCGGCGGTGGCACCCGCCCACCGGTGCTGGCCGGCCTGGACGAGCTGCTCGGCGAGCTGCTGGGCGCCAGCCCGTTCGCCCGCACCGCGGCCTGACCCCACCCGTCCGGGTCGGTCGCGGTCGCGCCGCGGGCCCGGGCCCCGAGCTGACAGAGGAGGATGCGCCGGTGATCAGGAACGCCTGGCCCCGGACACCGGGGGGCGGCGGTGCGCCCGCGGCCACCGCCGACGAGGAGCCCGCGGTCCCCGCCGCCGGGACGGCCGACGCGGACCCGGCGGGCGACGGCGCGCGGGCCGCCGGGCCGGCGGTCCCGGTGGTGCCGCTGCTCGCACTCCTGCTGGCCCTGCTCGTGGCCGCGACCGTCGTCCTCTGGTCCACCCGCCCGGAGCCGTCGACGATCCGGACCGGCGACTACGTCGACGCGCTGCAGGCGGCCCGGGCGCACGTCGTGGACCTGACCTCGTTCGACCACGTCACCCTCGACGACGACATCCGCGAGATCGAGCAGGTGGCGACCGGCGAACTGGGGGAGGAGACGGTCGCCCAGCTGGAGGAGCGCCGCCAGCAGATCCTCGAGTCCGAGGCCGTGGTCAGCACCGAGGTCGTCGGCGCGGGGATCACCCGGGCCGACGCCGGCGAGGCCACGGCGCTCCTGGTCATCGAGTCGACCCAGAAGAGCAACGCCGACGAGCAGGCCCAGCTGCTGCGCTACCGGATCGAGGTCGAGCTGACCGAGGTCGACGGCCGCTGGCTGCTGTCGGCCATCCGGGGAGGGTGAGGCACCGATGAGCCAGGTACCGGCAGACCGCCCGCGCCCCACGGCGCGCCCCCGGCCCGCACCCGCGACACGGGGCCGGGGG
>NZ_SSXC01000221.1 GCF_021699055.1 Blastococcus sp. MG754426
AGCAGCTGGGCGTACTGGTCGATGGCGTCGGCGCAGGCCGCGGCCAGGTGCACGGGCAGGTCGGCGACGAGCTGGCTCATCCCGTCACCGGTGCGCCGGGTGGTGACGTCGGCCCGGTGGCCTGCTTCCTCGCGGCGCTTGTCCAGGGCGTCGGCGTCCAGCCGGGCCAGGGCGCGGCGCACCCGGGCGCGCAGCTGGGGCACGGTCAGCCGCCCGGCGTGG
>NZ_SSXC01000222.1 GCF_021699055.1 Blastococcus sp. MG754426
CCACGCCGGGCGGCTGACCGTGCCCCAGCTGCGCGCCCGGGTGCGCCGCGCCCTGGCCCGGCTGGACGCCGACGCCCTGGACAAGCGCCGCGAGGAAGCGGCCACGCGGGCCGACGTCACGGTCCGGCGCACCGGTGACGGGATGAGCCAGCTCGTCGCCGACCTGCCCGTGCACCTGGCCGCGGCCTGCGCCGACGCCATCGACCAGTACGCCCAGCTGCT
>NZ_SSXC01000223.1 GCF_021699055.1 Blastococcus sp. MG754426
GTGGCTGCGCCCGGACGGTCGTCCGCTCCCCACCGGGGAGGGCCGCCGGGCGCCGCCGAGCCGCCCTCCGGGGTGGGCCGGGGACCCACCGCAGCACTGGGGTGAATCGCGCGCCGGGTACGTCCCGTCGCGGGTAGGGCCGCTTCCCGCCCGAATCCGTCAGCTAACCCGGTAGGCGGCAGACGGAAGAACGGAGAGCCGCCGCATGGCG
>NZ_SSXC01000224.1 GCF_021699055.1 Blastococcus sp. MG754426
GTGGTGCGCAGGTCGGCGGCCATCCGGGACAGCTCGTCGACCGCCGTGCGGGTCTGGGTCAGCGCCTGCGTGGTCGAGTCCGCCGCCGTGGAGACACCGACGATGTTCTCCGCGATCTGCGTGGTCCCACCGGCGGCCTCCTGCACCGACCGGGCCATCTCGTTGGTCGTGGCCGTCTGCTCCTCCACCGCCGAGGCGAT
>NZ_SSXC01000225.1 GCF_021699055.1 Blastococcus sp. MG754426
TCTCCCCGCCCACGGCGTCGAGCTCGAACCGGCCGCTGACGCTGCCGTCGGCGTGCTTGACCAGGGTGAACGACCGGCCCTCGGTGGGGTCGGGCTCGGGTCCGTCGGGGTCCAGCCGGGCCAGGTGGTGGCGCACGACCTGGCGCAGTTCGGCGTGCGGCCGGGTCGCGGCCACCTGCGCGAGCGCCTCGTCCACCCCG